>CAZYUA010000003.1:0-181040 GCA_964650525.1 uncultured Prolixibacteraceae bacterium | reverse complement strand
GCACCCTATGCAGGCACGACCATCACCGGATCGGTTGCGGGTCCGGGCGGCGGCAGCTACCTTTGGGAGGTGAATACGGGGAGTGGCTTCGTTGCAGCGCCGGGGACGAACAACACACAGAATTACACGACCGGCGCATTGACCGCCGGCACCTATACCTTCCAGCGAAAATACACCACGACCAGCGGGGTGATTTGCAGCACGAGCAGCAACAATGTGACCATCACGGTTAATGCCACGCCGACGGCGCCCGCGGGCACCCTGGCCATTACGAACAGCACCTGCACCAACTGTACGCTGAGCGGCGGAACGATAGCGCTGGGCACAGTGTCAGGCAGCGGTGGGACTTTGCAGTTCAGCACCGACGGAGGGGCGACCTGGAGCACGACGCTTCCCACGTATGACCAGGACGGACCGGCACAGACGATCCACGCCAGCGTACTGTCGGCCAGCGGCTGCCGCAGCGCGATGACGCTGATAGGCACCACATTGCCGGGAGTCTGCACCCCGGCCAATGCGGGAGCTGACCAGACGGTGGATTGCTACAGCACGGGCACAGCCACGATGGCTGCCACGGGCACAGGTACCTGGACAATCGGAGCGGGGAGTGCGGGTTTGGCAACGATTACCTCACCGACCAGTCCGACCACAACGGTAACAGGCTTCTCAGCCGCAGGTACATATAACCTGGTATGGACGACCAGCCAAGGCTGTACGGATATTGCCGTCATCACGGTAAATAACAACTGTGCCTGTCCGATCACCAACAATACGATCGCGCAACCTACGCCAGCCAGCAGTTGCGCACCCTATGCAGGCACGACCATCACCGGATCGGTTGCGGGTCCGGGCGGAGGCACCTACCTGTGGGAGGTGAACAGCGGCAGCGGCTTCGTTGCGGCACCGGGTACCAACAACACGCAGAACTACACGACCGGCGCACTGAGTGCCGGGACTTATACATACCACCGGCAGTACACCACGACCAGTGGGGTGATCTGCAGCACGACCAGCAACAGCGTGACCATTACGGTGAATGCCACACCATCGGCCCCCACGGGCACGCTGGCCATTACCAACAGCACCTGCACGAACTGCACGCTCAGCGGCGGAACGATTGCCCTGGGAACAGTCAATGGAACAGGCGGAACCTTGCAGTTCAGCACTGACGCAGGAGCAACCTGGAGTTCGACCCTGCCTACTTACGACCAGGACGGACCGGCACAGACGATCCATGCCAGCGTGCTGTCGGCCAACGGCTGCCGCAGTGGCAACACGTTGGTGGGTACTACTTCGCCCGGGAATTGTCAGGTGTTGGCAGCCCCGGCAGTCACCATAATCCAGCCCACCTGCGTGGTGCCCACGGGAACCATTACCGTGACATCACCTGTGGGTACAGGCTATTCCTACAGCATCAACGGTGTGAATTACCAATCCGGAACGCTTTTCAGTAATTTGGTACCCGGGAGTTACAACCTAACGGTAAAGAACAGTGCCGGTTGCATTTCAACCGCCACGGTGGCGGTAATCAATCCGGCTTCAGGGTGCCAGGGAGCTGACCTCGTTGTGGATAAAACGGTGAATGCTGATATTCCCCTGATCGGCAGTGAAGTGACCTTTACCATCAGGGTTACCAATAACGGTCCGGCAGATGCCACCGATATTGTGATGCGGGATGTTCTTCCGGCAGGTTACACGTTGGTAAGTGCACTGCCCTCGCATGGAACCTGGAGTGCGCCGGAATGGAAAATAATTTATCTGCGCCCAGGAAGTTATGCGTCGATTGTCATCTCGGCAACTGTGAATGCCACGGGGCCTTATGCGAATACGGCAACGGTTGCAGGAAGCCAGGAAGATCCCAATCAGGGAAACAACAGTGATATAGCCATTACCACTCCGGTCCAACCTACCCTGGTCATTGTCAATGAGCATATTGTGCTTTGCGATCAGGAAACTGTGACCGGCAACATTCTGGCCAATGGTGACAGGGACCAGCTTGGCAGCATCCTCCAGGTTACCACGACACCCATTTCCGGACCGGCGCACGGATCAGCCACCATGAAGACGAACGGTGACTTTACCTATACTCCTTCATTGGCTTATACCGGCAATGACAGGGTGGTATTTCAGGTCTGTTCACCATTAATCTGCAGATATGATACCCTTTTCATTGAAATCTTGGGCGATGTCACCGCCAGTGCGGGTAACGATATGGATCTTTGCGGAGAAACTTCAGCGGCACTCCTTGGAAATGCCATTCCGGCAGCCACCGTGAAATGGAAGTTCATCTCCGGTCCGAACACGCCCACCATCTCCTGGCCTTCTTCAGCCCACGCCATGGCCATGGGATTGATCAAAGGAACTTACCTGTTCGAGTACAGTGTCACCCTGGCAGCATGTTATGATGCAGACACGGTGAGAATTACGCTCCATGATCCGCCGACAGGATCGGCGGGACCTGACCAGGTGATGTGCAGCGACAATGATTTGCTGATTTCCGGATCGTCTGCATCCAATTATGCGTTGGTTTCATGGAGCCACAATGGCCGGGGAACGCTGACGGGAAAAAACGCACTTCACCCGGTATACCGTGCCCCCATTGATGAGGTGGGCGATGTTATATTGACCATGGTGATAACACCTTATGGAGATGGCGATTGCGAAGAAATCAGAGATAGTATGAAAATCACGGTTTTGCCCAAACCCATCATCCATTGTCCTGATGAAACCCACTTTACCTTTACCTCAACCCCGGGGATGTGCGGGTATGTTATTCCCAACAACAAACTGGATGCCTATGGACCCAGTTGTATTTGTGACAACATCCTCTTAACCCATAATTTTTCCACCTGGGGCAACCGGCAAACCCTGAAGGGTGCCTTCTTCCCTATCGGGACTACCGAAGTTGAGTGGTGGGCTGAGGCCTGCGGCTCCAACTGCCACTCCGACACCTGCCGCATTGTGGTCACCGTGGTGGATGAAGAACCCCCGGTGTTTATAAACTGTCCGTATAGCGATGTGTTTACGGTGGGTCTCTACCCCGGAGCTTGTGAGGGAGGGGCCATCTGGAGCATACCGGTTGCTACCGACAATTGTTCAGGGGTAAAGGTAACGCAGATCAGCGGACCGCAACAGGGAACCCAACTGCTGCCCGGACAGTATACCATGATTTATGAGGCGGTGGATGCCTCCGGCAATATTGCACGGTGTGCCTTTACCCTGAAGGTGGTGGATACGGAATATCCCCTGCTGGCCTGTCAGCCGGATATCGCTGTGAAAAGCGACCCCGGAACATGCACCTGGCATTCTCCGCAGCAAAGTCTTACACCGCTGTTGGCAAGAAGTAATTGTCCCGGCGAAATATCCTGGGAAGTGACGAATCCCGATGGTTCGAAAGTACAAGGGAGGAATGATGTCAGCGGCTATTCGTTCAGGCAGGGGGTAAGCTTCGTTGCCTACACCCTGAAGGAATCCGCGAACAGCCAGTCGTCATCATGCAGTTTCCGGGTAACGGTAACCGATGGGGAAGCCCCGTCGCTCCAATGTAATGCACCCCTGGTAGTTATGACAAAACCGGGTGAATGCGATGCCACCATCACACTTCTTCTTCCGGCCATTTCCGACAACTGCGACACGGCACCGGTGACAACCTATACGATTTTCGGTCCCGATAATTCGATGTCAGGACCTTTCCCCGGAACGCTTCTGTCACAACGTCTGATGGAAGGCAACAGCCTGGTGATGTGGACGGTTACCGACCGGTCAGGGAATTATTCCCGTTGTATCCAACAGATCACTGTAACCGTCGACACGGAATCGCTGAATCCTGATGCAGGCGAAGATGCCATTATTTGTGAGGGGTCGCTCTTTACAGCCAATGGCGCATCGGCACCCGCGGGAGCCGCCCTGTTGTGGACGACCAACGGAACAGGGAGCTTCAATGACCCGGCACTTCTGCACCCGGTTTATACGCCTTCCGCGGCTGACAAGCTTAACGGTGAGGTAATCCTGATCCTTACCGCCTCTTCGGGATGCGCGGAAGCTTCTGATTACCTGGTTCTGGAAATCACGGGGTATCCGGAAGTGGATGCCGGACCTGACCTTTCAGTTTGCGCGGGTGACGGCATTCAATTCCGTGAACCTTCGGCAGAAAACGTTGCTTCGGTGGTTTGGACTACCAACGGAAAGGGAACACTCAGCAGCAGCAGCATGTTGCATCCTGCCTATACACCCGCTGAAGGAGAGGCCGGCGTGATCCGGTTTATCCTCACGGGCAGGGGCTTCGGCGGTTGCAGCGAGGTGACCATAGCAGATACCCTCCTGGTCACCCTCCATGAACCCCTGCAGGTAATCGCCAGTGAAGACCGGAGCATCCTCTACAATACGACCACCTTCCTTACCTCGGCAGTGGTTGGGGGTTCAGGATTGTACCATTACACCTGGACACCTTCCGAAAAGGTCATGACCGCCAATACAAACAATACGGAAACCCGGCCGTTGACTACCGATACGGAATTTATCATCACCGTCACCGATGCTGTGACAGGATGTTCCGGAAGTGATACGGTGAATATTGCCGTAAAAACCGATATTGATGATTTGCTGATCATTTACAATGCCATCTCCACGAATGGGGATGGGGTCAACGATGTGTGGCTGATCGACGGGATTGACCTCTTCCCCGACAATGAGGCCATGATTTTTAACCGGTGGGGAGACAAGATCAACGAGTTCCGGCATTACGGGCAGAACGGCGTTTTCTGGGATGGAACGAACAAAAATGGTAAAAAAGTTCCCGACGGAACCTATTACTATGTGCTGAAGATTAAGGATGTGAAATCCTTTACAGGTTGGATCCAGGTAAAAAGCAGCTTCTGATCATGAAAAAAAGAGTTGATATGAAAAAGAGTTTGATTTTCATTTTCCTGTTGATCGGTTGGCAGGCTTATTCGCAGCAGGATCCCTTGTTTACCCAATATATGTTCAATAAGCAGGTGGTGAATCCGGCCTATGCAGGCAGCAGGGAAGTGCTTACCTTCGATGTGCTGGACAGGGTTCAATGGGTGGGCATTGATGGGGCTCCCCGTACCCTGACCTTCGGAGGTCACATGGCGATGAGAAACCGCAAGGTAGGACTGGGATTTTACGGATACCGCGATGTGCTGGGGCCCTCCATTAACCAGGGGCTGATGGCTACCTATGCCTACCGGATCTTTTTTGAAAGAAGTTCCCTGGCTTTCGGCATGCAGGGGGGAATCAAATATTTCAATTTTGATTGGAACATGATCAGGGTAAAATACCCCGATGACTATTTCTATCCCCGGGATGTGCGTAAAATTGCCCCCGATTTTAACCTGGGGATCTATTTTCAGGCGCCGAGGTTTTATGCAGGGATCTCCTCCAAGCAGATGTTGGAAAATGAATATGGCATTGCGGAGACATCAACCGGAGGAACCTCTTTTACCAGGCTTCTCCGTCATTTTTATCTGATGACGGGCGCCGTGTTTCCCATGGCCGACCGGATCGCTTTCAAACCTTCCCTGCTGGCCAAGTATGTGAAAAACGCCCCTCCGCAACTGGACCTGAATGCCAGTGTCCAGTTCGACAACACATTCTGGGTGGGCGCATCTTACCGGACCATGCACGCCATTGCCCTGTTAGCCGAATTCCAGATCAAACCCTGGATGAGGCTGGGGTATTCTTACGACATCTACCTGAATGAGTTGCAACCCTACAATTACGGTTCTCATGAGTTCAGACTTGGATTTGATCTGAATGTTTACGAATTTCGCATGAAAACACCCCGCTACTTCTGATGGAGGGATAGGATGAAATGAAAGTGCTCATGGTAATATTAAAAATTCCAAGAAATGAAATTTAAGATATTTCTTCTGGTCCTGGCCATTAGTCTCACCGGGATCTCCCAGGGTGTAGCAAACAACCGGAAGGCCAACCGGTATTTTGAACTCTACAAATATGCCAAGGCCATACCCCTGTATAAAAAGAGCGTCGAGAAGGGGAGTGAGGCCGAGAAGCGGGAAGCCACTTTCAGGTTGGCCGATTGTTACCGGATGACCAATGATGTGAAGGAAGCGCGTTCCTGGTATGCCAGGGGTATTGACCAGTATGAGGCGGACCCCGTCCATTATTTTTACCTGGGGCAAGCGTTGCGAAGCCTTGAAGAATATGATGAGGCAGAGAAGGCCTTCCTGAAATATGCCGAACTGAATCCCGGGGACGAACGCGGAACTTTGTTTGCCCGCTATTCCAGGGAAATTCCGGAACTGGAGATGCTGGATGAATCGGTGGAAATCAGAAATGCTTCTGCCCTGAACAGCAAATACTATGATTTCGCCCCTGTCTTTTACCAGGAAGGCGTTTTGTTCACCTCGGACCGCTCTTCCGGAATGACCGATGAATCTGTGTATGAATGGACCAACTACGGTTACCTGGATCTGTATTATTCCACGCCTGACTATTTCCGGGATTTCTGGACCCAGATGTCGGCACCTGAGCGGATGTCGGACGTTTTCAACCAAACCTGGCATGACGGACCCGTGAGTTTCTCTGCTGACGGTCAAACCATCTTTTTAACCCGCACAACCAAGTCAAAGGTCAAGCTGGATGAAAACAACTTCAGAACAAGCCTTTTGAAAATATATATTGGTGAAGTTTCAGGCAATCAGCGTGTTAATTATGAACCTTTCCCCTACAACAGCGAAACCTATTCAGTAGGGCATCCTTCGGTTTCTGCCGATGGTTCCAAGCTGATCTTTTCTTCCGACATGTTCGGAGGTTTAGGCGGAAGTGACCTCTATGTCAGCGAAAAAATTGACGGCAAATGGTCGAAACCTCAGAATTTGGGTCCGAATATAAATACCTTTGGAAACGAGGTATTCCCCTTCTGGTATAATGACACCACCCTGTACTTTTCTTCCGACGGACATTTCGGGTATGGCGGACTGGATATTTTCGAAACCCAATGGAAGGATGGAGGTTGGCAGTTTCCGGAAAATATGCGGAAGCCGGTCAATTCCTCGTCCGACGATTTCGGAATTGTTTTTCACCGGGAGAAGAATGACGGGTTTTTCAGTTCTGACCGCCCCGGAGGCAAGGGGGCCGATGATATCTATGCCATCCGGAATTATACTAAAAAACCGGCAAAGAAAGATAAGGAAAAAGAGACCATCAAAGAAGGAAAATGGATTGCATCGGGATTAAAAGTATGTGGGTATGTGAAAGAAAAGGGAAGCATGCTCCCCATTGAAAATGCAACGGTTTTCGCCATTAACTCCCTGACGCACGATGTGCTGGTGCTTAAAACCGACGAGGCAGGCTATTACTGCATCCCCGTTGAGAATGATGTGTTGTACGTGGCCAAGGCCATGAAGCCGGGATTTTTTGACGATTGTCTGAATTTCCGCTTTTCAGGGTTAGACTCCGCTAAAAACAATCCGGTTCCCCGTGATTTGCTGCTTGACAGGTACGAGGTGAATAAAACCTTTGCCATTGAGGACATTTATTACGATCTCGATAAATGGTACATCCGTCCGGATGCGAAGCCGTCGCTCGATAAGGTGGTACGCCTGCTGAAGGAGTATCCCATTGCCATAGAATTGTCATCGCATACCGACAGCCGTGCTTCACAGGAGTATAACGATGTATTGTCCCAAAAGCGTGCTGAAGCTGCCGTTCGCTATATTACCCTGAAGGGCGTTAATCCGGTAAGAATGGTCGCTCAGGGATACGGTGAAACCAGGCTGATCAACCGTTGTGCCGATGGGGTTCCCTGTTCTGAGAAAGATCACCAGGCCAATCGTCGTACAGAATTCAAAATTCTGGATACCGCTTCCGAATATTTTGACAAAGATCCCTTTAATCCTGATATTTTCAAGGCGGGCGAGAAGATTGCCGTGCATGTTCTGGATCCCGATTTCTTTAAGGGATGCCTTCTTCCCGAACGAACAGTTGGCAGCGATGTCCAACAGCCGGCACGGGTGTCTCCTGAAGTTACCCAGGCAATGACTGCCGTCAGCGGTGCAGTCAAATCCGCCGTTACCACTGAGCCGGTTTCCATTACTGCTTCCGGAATCTCTCAGCCTGGTGTCCAGTCCAACTACGGAACTGACCCGTTGCCAGGTCCGAATCAACCCCTGGATGGAAGCAGCCCTGAAACGGGCACCTTCTTTACCGTCCAGATTTTTGCCAACCTGATTCCCCTGGAAATGGAGTCTGACATTTTCAAGGGGGAAACCGGGATCTTCGAGAAGCGGGTAGGGGAGTATTACAAGTATTTTGCCGGAATGTACGCCAACTATAACGAAGCAGCTTCGAAGCGCAGGCAGCTGGCTTCAAAATTCAACGGCTGTTTTGTTGTCGGTTTCAAGGAGGGAACCGTGGTTCCTTCGGCCGAACTGAAAACCTTCTTAAAGCAATAGTTATTAATAACTATCTAAAAACAAAAGCCGGACAGGATTTCTCCTGCCCGGCTTTTTTGGTAATAAAGATTGGTTTGATTAAGCTGCAACGGCAGTGCCGATGAGGAAAGTGGCCGCCAGTGCAACGATGGCATACAATTCAGGGAAAACGGCCAAAATCATGGTTTTACCCCCCACATCATGCCCCTGTCCGATGGCTGCGATACCGTTGGCACATACCTGGCCCTGCCGGATGGCGGATAAGAGTTGAACAAAGCCCATGAAAACCCCGGAAAACAATACGGCGCACGACTGTATCCACGTA
Organism: uncultured Prolixibacteraceae bacterium; assembly: GCA_964650525.1. Lineage (GTDB taxonomy): Bacteria > Bacteroidota > Bacteroidia > Bacteroidales > Prolixibacteraceae > UBA1413. Next base: position 172,298 of record CAZYUA010000003.1, on the reverse strand, counting down.
ATTTCGGGCGTCAACAGGTTGAAGAAATTGCTTACCAGAAAATAACCGGCAAAACCATACAACCCCTGAGTTCCCGGAAGTGCTGACAACATCACGTATAAGCCAAAGGCTTCACTGTTCTTTTTCATGGATCCGATGGCTGCATTTCCGGCAATCGTCGTGCCATATGCGCTGCCAATGCCCGCCATGCCAATCATTAAGGCAACTCCAACATAAGCTAAAAAAATAGGTGTCATCTTAGGTTTTTTTAAATTGTTATTACTTGTTTTTATTCTGTAGCAACGGAAATGTTTTGTTCAAAAGGGGTATAGGGTTTCCCCCCGCCAGCAAATCCTGCATTTTTGTAAAATTCCACGAAGGTAAGACGCATGGGATGAACAAAAGCTCCCAACGCACACATGAAGATGTTAATCCCATGTCCGATAACCAGGATGATGATCATGACCAAGGGGCCCAGGATCATGTTGTCGGGTTTCAGACTGACAGCCAACTGGTTAAAAACAAATCCGAGAATTCCGCCTGAAATGGAGAGGGCAAATAGCCGGATGTAGGAAAGAAGATCCCCGAAAATTCCCGAGGCCATTCCATAGGCATCCCATAATCCTGCTCCGATGTTGACGAAAACGTTCCGTTTGGGGTTATTCAGCAGGAAAATAAGCACCCCGGCAACTCCCAGAATGATATTCTGGATGATCCCGGCGGCAGGTTTGGCCACCACTTCCGCCGATTTTAAACCCAACAGGATTCCTGATCCCAGGATGAGAATCAGCCAGCCAATCGTGGCGAAAGAATACCTGAAGCCTTGTGACTTCTTGATATTAAACACCTTCACGAACATCCCGAAGAGTATCTGTACCGCGCCCAGGATCAGGGCCAGGTTAAATAACTTGTTGGTGTCGAGCATGAACTTCTTCACGGGCTCAAGAAAAGGGATGTTGGCATCCACCAGGGGAATTCCGAAGAAAGTCCCTGTAAGGAAGCCGAAGATGATGGTCGCCAGCCCAAGCCATTGCACCAGACTCAGGATATCTTTCATTTTGGGCATCTTTGGTTTTGCCAGGCTGGCTCCGATCACCATCAGCAATCCATAACCGGCATCACCCATGCAAAATCCGAAGAACATCATATAGAAAGGAGCAAACAAAGGCACCAGGTCAAGTTCCGTGTGGTTGGGCAAGTCATACAGCCGTGCGATTACCTCATAAAGCCGTGCAAACCTATTGTTCTTCAGTAAGATAGGTGACTTTACTTCAGGATCGGGGGGTGTGGCAATGTACAAAATCTGCTTTTTCTCCAGAAATTCATCCAGCTCTTTTTTCCGCGTTTCCGGAACAAAGCCTTCCATCACCATGACCTTGCCTTCCACCTGGTCGGTTGTTTGCTGAAGCGCATTTTGTTTGTCAAAGTCATCGCGGAGCCCATCGTAATACCCGATCAGCATACCTTTACCGTTGGCCGCAATCTGCACCAATTCGTCGTGAAGGTTTTTACTTTTCTCCTGTGTTTCCTTTAATTCGGCCCGGACTTTATCCAAAGAATTATTGGGCAGGAAAATCTGTTCGACACCCGTCAGTTCAAGGAATTCAGAGAGGTCGTCTCCCTTGCGGTTTATCTTGATAAAATAGTAGTACCCCTTTTCCTCATGGATGATATTGATGTAATGGTCAACTGTCCATTGCATATCAAATTTCTTCACCGGGCAGGTGAAAAACCTGAACTCCAGTCCGGTAGATTTAAGCCTGGCGAGATGATCCCAGTCGAAATTTCCCCAGGGATCGAGTTGTTTTTCCTCTTTCTCAAGCCGTGCCTGGTGATGTTGCACAAATTCCTGCTCCTTTTCGATTTCTTTAACCCTCCGGAAAACGGCTTCTCCATTGGTGAAACCCGCCACCTGGCTATCCGGAGTGGACTTGAACCAATCCAGCTTTTTAATAGCCTGTTCTGTCTCTGATATGTGGCGCATCAGCTCCTGCATCTCCTCACTGGGTTCTGCCACTTTGCGGTCTATGTGGACAACCCCCAGCTTTCTCAGATCGTTCAGAAAATCAGCGTATCCGCCATGATAGACCAGAAAGGAGTATTTATACATCGGAACAATCATGATTCTTCCTCCTCTACGTTTTGCTGGTTCTGCTGCTTGTTTTTCACAATTTTCTGTGCCGATTTGGATAGGTTGTCTTCATCCTCCAGGAATCGCTTGATCTTTCGGATGGCATCCTGAAATCCGGGGATTTGCACTTTCTCGTACAGGTTTACCTTTTGAGTGGTTTTCTTGCGGGCGAAGTCGAGCAGGTCCATTTTTTTCAGAAAGACCTCCCTTTCGACAGCGATGCCGGTAAGTTTCCTTACAATGTCCACTCCGTCGGCATACCAAAGTGGTTGGTGGAAGCCGTTGACGTCGCCGGTTTCAAACAGAACCTCATCGAGAACAGGGGTGAAAACGCCGGCTATTTTTTTAGCGGTGAGTTTCACATCCCTGATGCGGATAAGGTCGTTGTCAAATTCACCCCAGAGCCGCGACATACGGGTGTACTGCTGGATTTGGCCCAGCAGCTCCTGGTCGAGGGAAGAGGCTTTATCGCGGGCTCTTTTTACCTCCATGCGCAGGGCCGACTCCTTATTTTTCAACGTCGGAAGCGCCCGTTCCCTGACCTTGAGCTGTTTCTCCAGCCCCTGCAGTGCGGTCTTATTGTATTGAATGTTTATAGCCACTGAAACAAGTTTAGAAGGTCAGAAAAATCCTGAGTCTAAAATCGTAATAGTCTGTTTATTTATTCTCGATGGTACATGATCATTTCGGGGAGGCCGGAGCTTTCGGTTGGCAAAGCCTAGCCCGGGTTTTCAGATTTTCCAGTATTTCTGCACCAGTTGTTCCCTGATGGCCACTTCAGCTTTGGAGAAAAACTTACCGAACAATTCCCAGGCGATATCGAGCATGGTGTTGGTGTCGACGTTCACATCGATAGCCAGCAGTTTCATGGAATATTCCTTGGCAAATTCGAGGGTTCTTTCGTCGTAGTCGGTAAGGTCGAATCCGTTTTCCAGTTTGGTGCGGGCATTGACCGAATCAGCGAAAAGCCGGATGGCGGCATTCATCACCTGAGGATGGTCTTCGCGGGTTTGTTTCCCGATGACCAGCTGTTTGAGGCGGGAGAGGGAGCGGAAGGGGTCGACGATGACCTTTCCGATTTCTGAGTCGCGCCGGAGAAAGAGCTGTCCTTCGGTGATATAACCCGTATTGTCGGGGATGGCATGGGTGATGTCGCCTCCCGAGAGGGTGGTTACGGCAATGATGGTGATGGAGCCTCCGGAGGGGAACTGGACTGCCTTTTCGTAGATGCGGGCCAGGTCTGAATAGAGCGAACCGGGCATGCTGTCTTTCGATGGGATTTGGTCCATCCGGTTCGATACGATGCTGAGAGCATCAGCATAAAGGGTCATGTCGGTGAGTAGCACCAGCACCGCCTCGTTGTGGTCGACGGCAAAATATTCAGCAGCAGTGAGGGCCATGTCGGGGACCAGCAGCCTTTCCACCGGCGGGTTGTCGGTGGTGTTTACAAAGCTGATGATCCGGTCGAGGGCCCCGGCATTGTCGAACACATTCTTGAAATAGAGGTAGTCGTCGTTCGACAATCCCATGCCTCCCAGAATGATTTTGTCGGCCTTTGCGCGCAGGGCTACCAGAGCCATGACCTGGTTATAGGGCTGGTCAGGGTCGGCAAAGAAGGGAATTTTCTGGCCGGTAACCAGGCTGTTGTTCAGGTCGATTCCGGCGATACCTGTGGCGATGAGGTTAGAAGGCTGGCGCCGGCGAACCGGATTGACCGAGGGCGAACCAATGTCCCTGATCTCGCCACTGATTTCAGGACCTCCGTCAATGGGCTCCCCGTAGGCGTTGAAAAACCGGCCTGCCAGTTCCCCGCTTACTTTGAGCTGAGGCGGCCTTCCCATGAAACTGACCTCTGCATTGGTGGGGATCCCTTCGGTTCCCGAAAAAACCTGCAGGGTCACATCCCGGCCGAGAATCTTCACCACCTGGGCCATCCGGCCGTCGACCGTGGCGATTTCATCATAACCGACATGGTCGGCTTTCAGGGTGACCGTGGCTTTGGTGATGTTGGTCAGCCTGGTGTATATCTTTTGAAATGACTGCGTTTCCATATGCCTGCAGATTTATCCTTTTCCCGGTTCCCGGGGTTAATTCACTCTTTCCTTTAACAAAACCTCCAGCTCCTGTTCGTGACGTTCAAATTTCCCGGACTGGAATTCAGAATAATTCATCTGTTTGAAAACGTTGATGATCTGTTTGAAATAGGTGCCAACCGATTCAAAGTTGTCGAACATAAAGCTTTTCCCGGCAACATCCAGCACTTTGGAGAGCATATATTGCTGCCGTTTGATGGGGGTTACGGCGTCGATTTTGTCAAAGGCATCCTGCTGGAGGATGACAAAGTCGATCAGTTCTGATTTCCAGTAGCGTTCGTGGAAACTGATGGGCACGCCGTCGTCGCCCAGGATGTTGATTTGTTCGTGGGCTTCTTTTCCGCGGTAGAGAACATCTTTGGCCTGGAGCACCTGGCTAAGCCAATCTCCGGAGATGTTTTTTTCGAGGTATTCCTGGACTTCAGGGTACTCGAGGTATTTGGAGTAGCTGTCGATGGGGTCGATGGCAGGGTACCTTTTGCTGTCGGCGCGGGCCTGGGAGAGGCCGTAGAAACATCGGGCGGCTTTGCGGGTGCTTTCGGTGACCGGTTCTTTAAGGTTACCCCCTGCCGGCGATACCGTTCCGATGAAGGTGATGGATCCGGGGTGCCCGTTGTTGAGGTATACATAGCCTGCGCGGCTGTAGAAATTGGAAATAATGGCCGACAAGTCCATGGGAAAAGCGTCGGGGCCGGGCAGCTCCTCGAGGCGGTTTGACATTTCGCGAAGCGCCTGGGCCCAGCGGCTTGTCGAGTCGGCCATCATCAGTACCCGGAGCCCCATGGATCGGTAATATTCAGCTATGGTCATGGCGGTGTAAACCGAAGCTTCGCGTGCAGCTACCGGCATATTCGAGGTATTGGCGATGATGATGGTCCGTTCTATCAGCTTCTTGCCGGTCCGGGGGTCATCCAGCTCGGGGAACTCGTAAAAGATCTCCACCACTTCGTTGGCCCTTTCCCCGCAGGCCGAGATGATCACGATGTCGGCTTCGGCCTGTTTCGAAATGGCGTGTTGTAATACGGTTTTGCCGGTACCAAAGGGTCCCGGGATAAAGCCGGTTCCTCCCTCAGTGATCGGGTTGAGGGTGTCCATGCACCGCACGCCGGTTTCCAGCAGCCTGAAAGGCCTCGGTTTTTCACGGAAGGCCTTAATGGCCAGTTTCACCGGCCATTTCTGAACCATGGTGACAGGATAGGTTGTTCCTTCTTCGTCTTCCACGACGGCAATGGTGTCGTCGACCCGATACCGGCCTTCGGAAACCACTTGCCGGACAGTGTACGAATGGGCCATCTTAAAGGGGAGCATGATTTTGTGCGGCATGTCGTTTTCGTCGACCTGCCCCAGCCAGTCACCGCCGGTCACCCGGTCGCCCGGCTGGGCCAACGGCTTGAAATCCCACAACTTCTTCCGGTCCAGAGGATCGGTATAGTCGCCCCGTTTCAGAAAAATCCCCTCCATTTTGTCGAGGTCGTTCTGCAGCCCGTCGTAGTTGCGCGACAAAATCCCGGGTCCCAGGGTTACCTCCAACAGGTGTCCCTGGAACTCGGCAGCGCTTCCCGGCTTCAGACCACGGGTGCTCTCAAACACCTGGACAAAAGCGTTCCGGCCCACCACCTTGATCACTTCTGCCATCAACCGCTCCTCTCCCAGGGTGATGAAGCATATTTCATTCTGGGCTACCGGCCCGTCGACTTCCACGATTACCAGGTTGGAAATCACCCCTGTCACTTTTCCAGTAGTTTTATCTTTTCTTTCCATACGTATGAGAAAATTCTTCAGGAAACTCAAAACTCGATTCTATATCATTCAGTAACTGGTTAAACATCACCTGTCCCTTTTCGTAGTCCAGGTGGTACCAACGTTCGGCAAGAAAAACCTTCAGCACGAAGGCAAGGACCCGCTCAATGGAGAAATAGTGGAAAAAGGTGGCGTCATCGAGGTAACTCCACTGCCGGGTGTCGAGCCTGAATTCCCTTTCCAGCAGGTTTTCAGTTTCGAAAAGCTGAAGTAACGGTTCAATTTCCGGATAATCGACCACCAGTCCGAAATCGCGGGTACGGTTCTTTTTTACGGCCTGCGCGACGAGGTTGTTGCCGATAACCGTATCCTCGTAAGCCAGGTTGTGTTTCCGGCCGTTCAACGCCAGGAGGAGATTGCCGCTGTTGAGCAGCCATTCGCCCGTTTCCCTGACGAATGGGTTTCCAACTCCCGACAGCATATTGTAATACCCTTCTGTCAGCATCCGGCTGGCTGCTGCGGGGGTGACCTTCTCTTCCACTTCCTCCCTTTCGCGAAGCATTCTTCCGAAATCAAACAGGTAGACAGGGTAATCCTCCTGTTTTGCCTCTTCGAAAAGTTTGGGAAGGAGCAGGCAATCCAACTGTTCTTCCGTCAGGTTCCCCCGTTCGTCGAAAGGCTTTTCCTTTCTGAACATCCGGTTCAGCAGGTTCTGGTTGTCGTACGGCAGATAAAACAACTCCACCAGTGCGAAATCCCCGGGATGCAAGGTCTCCTTCAGGTAATCCCTGATCCGTAACGACGAAAAATGAAGTTTCTTGTCGTCCTGGAGGATGTCAGGGAGCCCGGCAATCAGACAATAGTAACTGCGCCTGGTCATTTTTCTTCCCCGAAAAGTAATTGGTTGGTTTTAGGACGCAGGTAGGCTTTCAGGAAATTCATGAAATCCTCATCGGTGAAACTGATGAGGTAGCTGCCATCTGCCGGTCCGATCTTGAATCCTGAACGGATATCCTGCGAAAAAGAGAAGGACAGCCCCTTGTTGAGTTCAGCCGCGAGGTTTTGCCTGAAATATTTCTCCATCTGGTCTTTGGTTGCCTGTGGAAGGATTACGTTCAGGTCGAAGCTCTCTTTTTCCCTCCATCCCTTGACGATGGTGGTAATCAGGCTTTGAAGGTATTCTTTGTCTGAGAACAGTTCTTTGACCGGAGGCTGCATGACATTCAGGGTTACCAGGTTAGCCACCTGTTGTTTCAGGGCTGAAAGCGACTGGTTGAGCGTCATTTTGATTTCCGACTCCACATGCTTTTTTTTCTCCTGCGATTGTTTTGCAGCGTCGGCAAGGATCGTTGCAACGGTTTTCCGGGCTTCCTCCTCCAACCCGGCGGCTTTCTGTTCCGCCTCTTTCAGAATCCTGTCGGCTTCTTCCCGGGCTTTCTGGATACCCTCCTTGTAAATCACTTCCGTGAGTTGCTGAATCTTTGAATCCATATTATCTGATTTTGTTCTTTCAGGTTATGGTTAATTTTTCATTGACGGTATTCCCGGAGGGAACCCTGTATGGTGCTGTGTACAAATATAAGTGCATTTATTCTTTTTTCCCGGGACGAGGATTGAAAGAATTACCTGTTGCCGGACTCCCTGCGGTCGGGATGATGGTCGGAGTTGTCGCCGCCCCTGTTATCTGGTCTGAAATCGCCTCTACGGTCATCCCTGCGGGTTACCTCTTTTTTGTGGTGGCCTTCCCCTGATGCAGGCCGGAATTCCCGGTTGGGTTCAGCATATCCCTGAGGTTTCGGCAGCAGCGCACGGCGTGAGAGTTTCAGTTTACCGGTTTTTTCATCCACCCCAATGAGTTTTACTTCCACCATTTCGTTTTCTTTCAGGATATCAGAGGCCGACTCGACCCTTTTCCAATCCAGCTCAGAAACATGAAGCAGTCCCTCTTTCCCGGGGAGGATCTCGATAAAGGCACCGAAAGAGACGATCGATTTCACCTTGCCCTTGTAGATTTCACCCACTTCGGGGAGGGCCACAATCGCTTTGACCCGTGCTTTGGCGGCTTCGAGGATTTCCAGGTTGGGGCCTGAGATTTCAACGATGCCGTTATTTTCATCCTCTGTAATGGCAATGGTGGCTCCGGTATCGCTCTGGATTCCCTGGATGATTTTGCCTCCGGGGCCGATTACTGCCCCGATCATATCTTTCGGGATCAGAATCACTTCAATGCGGGGTACGTTGGGTTTGTATTCAGCGCGGGGCGCAGGTATGGTTTCGTTCATTTTACCCAGGATAAAAAGTCTGCCTTCCCTGGCTTGTTCCAATGCTTCGCTGAGGATTTCGTACGAGAGGCCATCCACCTTGATATCCATTTGAGTGGCGGTGATTCCCTTTTCAGTGCCGGTGACTTTAAAGTCCATGTCGCCAAGGTGGTCTTCATCGCCGAGGATGTCGGAGAGGACGGCATATTTGCCGGTACCCTTGTCGGTGATGAGGCCCATGGCAATACCCGATACCGGCCGGGTAAGTTTCACGGCGGCGTCAAGCAGCGACATGGTGCCGGCGCATACGGTGGCCATGGAAGAAGAACCGTTTGATTCGAGGATATCAGACACAATACGAACCACATAGGGGAGATCGGAGGGGATCATCCGTTTGATAGCCCGGTGAGCCAGGTTGCCGTGTCCGATTTCCCGCCTTCCCGGTCCACGGGGCATCCGGGCCTCTCCGGTACTGAAGGAGGGAAAGTTGTAATGGAGCAGAAACCTTTCGGTACCCTGGACGGTCACGCCGTCAATGATTTTTTCATCCATTTTGGTGCCAAGGGTCGTAGAAGCCAGTGCCTGGGTTTCGCCCCGGGTGAAGAGAGCCGATCCGTGGGCTCCCGGAAGATAATCCACTTCCGACCAGATAGGCCGTATTTCACGCGTACTGCGACCGTCGAGCCGGATCCCTTCATCGAGAACCATCTGACGCATGGCTTCCTTTTCCACATCGTGGTAATACTTTTTGATCAACTTCGCATGGAGAGGCAGATCAATGGACTCATCGCCCGCGTGGGCAGCTTGGTACGATTCTATGTACTGCGTACACACTTCTTCAAGAGCCGTTGTCCGCTCCTGTTTGTTGGCAATCCTTTGCCGAACAATCGCAGAACAAGGCTTATACAGGTCGCTGTTTACCTTCGAACGGAGATTCTCATCGTTGTTTTCATGGCAGTAGGAGCGTTTTACCACCCCCCTTTCAGCAGCCATTTCGGCCTGGATCTTGCAATGTTTCTTGATTTCATCGTGCGCATAGCGGATGGCCTCGAGCATGTCTGCTTCGGAAACCTCATTCATTTCGCCTTCCACCATCATGATGTTATCGTACGAAGCCCCCACCATGATATCGATGTCGGCTTCCTTCAGTTGGGAATAGGTCGGATTGATCATAAAACGGCCGTTGATCCTGGCTACACGCACCTCGGAGATGGGGGTTTCAAAGGGAACATCCGAGACGGCGAGGGCTGCGGAAGCCGCCAGCCCGGCCAGTGCATCGGGTATGGTCTCCTCATCAGCCGATATCAAAGTGATCATGACAACCGTTTCAGCATGATAGTCGGCAGGGAAAAGGGGACGCAGAGCCCGGTCAACCAACCTGGCAACCAGGATTTCATCATCTGATGGCCGGCCTTCCCTTTTCAGGAACCCACCGGGGAAACGCCCGGAAGCAGAGAACTTTTCACGGTAATCGACAGAAAGCGGCATGAAATCTACCTCTTCGTTGGCCTGCCGGGCCGACACCACTGTTGCCAGCAACATGGTGTTTTCCATTTTAACTACAACCGAACCATCAGCCTGTTTGGCCAGTTTCCCGGTTTCAATGGTGATGGTCCGTCCATCACCGAGTTCGATTGTTTTTGTTGTTACATTAAGCATACCTGATTATTAATTGTTTTCTTGTTACTTTCTGAATACCAGAAAATTGCACATCGGGGGTGATAATCCAAAAAAAGAAAAGGCAATCCGTATTATTGCCTTTTCTTTTTCTACTTACGCAGGTTCAGTTCAGCAATGACTGAACGATACCGGTTGATGTCTTTGGTTTTGAGATAATCGAGAAGACTGCGCCGTTTCCCCACCAAACGAATCAACGAGCGGCGGGTACTGTGGTCTTTCATGTTTTTCTTCAGGTGGTTGGTCAGGTGATTGATCCTGAAGGTGAAGAGGGCAACCTGCCCTTCGGTGCTGCCGGTGTCCTGTTCGTTCTTGCCGTACTGTCCGAAAATCTCTTTCTTTTTCTCTGTCGTTAAATACATAAAGGTTATGGATTAAATGATACGATGTTTAAGCCGCAGCATCGCTCTCAATAACAACGGCTTAAAATTATTTTTTGCGATGCAAAGTTAGTAAAATTGTTGAATCAGCAAATGTGCCTGTAAAAGTAAATTTCCAAGCCAAAAAGTATACCGGCGCCTCTTCTGCGAAGGATCCCTGAACATCCGGCCAGCCGGTAACCTAATAGCGGATGCAACCCCCGGGTGAATCCCTTTCCCGGCGGAAGAGCCGCTCCTGCCGTGGTTCAGCAGCATGCCGGCCTGATGGTTGTGGGGTCATCCTGTTGCAGACGGTCAGAAAACCGCGAAATCGCTGTGAAAAGAGAAAAGATTTTCGTACATTTACCTTGATTTACACCTTAAACAAACCACCCATGCCATTTTCTGCGGTACAACTGACAGAAGACTTTCTGCAGTTTGTCTGGGAGCAACGGCTGTTTAATGCCGGAATGTTGAAGACTATTGCAGGAGAGGAGATAGAGGTTCTGGAGCCCGGAACACGCAATCCTGATGCGGGGCCCGATTTTTTCAATGCCAGGATCCGCATCGGCGGGACTCTGTGGGCGGGGAATATCGAAATTCACAGGAATTCGTCGGATTGGCGAAGGCATCATCACCAGGAGGATGGAGCTTACGACAATGTCATTCTGCACGTAATCCGGCATTATGATCAGCCCGTGACCCGCCCCAATGGTGAAGAGATACCTGCCCTCGTACTTGATTTTCCCGGAAAGCTTTACGAGAATTTCCGCGAGCTGGTGGAATCTGTCACCTGGATTCCCTGTCAGGGCTTTATGCGCGACGCAGACCGTTTATTGTTGAAAATCGGCTACAACCGTCTGATGATCGAGCGGCTGGAAGCCCGTACCGGGGAGATCGCCAGCCGGCTGGAACAAAACCGGCAGGACTGGAACGAGACTTTCTACCAGTTCCTTGCAAAGAGTTTCGGGTTTAAAACCAACGCTGTACCCTTTGAGTTGCTTGCCCGTTCACTGCCCTTAAAAGTAGTGACCCGGCATAAGGACGATATTTTTCAGCTGGAAGCATTGCTTTTCGGCCAGGCAGGCTTGCTGCATGATGCCCTTCTGGGCGATGACTACTACCTGAAATTGAGGTCGGAATACGATTTTCTGGCAAAGAAGTACCACCTGAAGCCTATGGCTTCTTACCTCTGGAAGTTCCTGCGCCTGCGTCCGGTTAACTTTCCCACCATCCGGATAGCTCAATTTGCCGCGTTGCTCAGGCAACCATCCGGATTGTTCTCCCGGATTACCGAGGCTTCTGACCCGGAGAGCCTCCACCATATCCTCGATGTAACGGCATCTGACTACTGGACTTGTCATTATAAATTCAGCTATCCTTCGCATGGGGTGGTGAAACATCTCGGGGAGGCTGCATCATCGAGCTTGATTATCAATGCGGTAATCCCGTTCATTTTTATTTACGGAGAATTCACAGGCAGAAGTTTTCTGAAAGACAGAGCCCTGGAATGGCTGGATGCCCTGCCACCTGAAGGTAATTCGGTTATTGACAAGTGGAACGCTTTGGGTGTGGAAGCTGCCACCGCCTTTGAAACCCAGGCGCTTCTTCACTTGAAAAACGGATATTGTGACCAGCGGCGCTGTCTTCATTGTCCGGTAGGGACGAGGCTCGTTAAAAAAGCGAGTGCGCTGGGAACTTCCCGTTAGATTCCGCTCTTTTGGTACCACCTGCCGGAGTTGATTGTCCGGGTGGTCGCGTGTACGATGCAAAAGCCTGTCTTATTTTTCAGGTTCCGGTGCAAAGGTCTCAATGAAGTCGGTGGAGAGGACCCTGAATTCTGTCCTCCGGTTGATGGCCCGGGCGATATCTTTTTGTTCCTCAGAGGGCAGTTTCTCAATAAAGGCTTCGGTAAGTTCATCTCCCCGTTTAAGCCAGTCGTAGAGGGCTGCAATTTCACGGGTCACCATTTTCGGCCAGGTTTCGCCATACCCTTTGGCTACCAGTCTCTGCGGACTGATTCCTTTTTCAATGAGATAATTGACCACACTCTGGGCCCGTTTCTGGGAGAGGTCGAAGTTAAACTGGTCACTGCCGATATGGTCGGTATGCGCCATGAGCTCAATGGTGATGGTCGGGTTGAGTTCCAGAAGGGTCACCAGGGAGTCGAGAGCAACAATCGATTCAGGCAAAAGGTCGAAACTTCCGAAGGCGTAATTGATATTATTCAGCCGTATGGGTGCATCGGTGGGTGTAAGGAACAGCTCAATCCTGAATTCTTTGCTGTCGGTAAGCCCTTGGGTGGTGAGCCTTGCTTTGTCGTTCAGAAATCCCTCCCTGAAGGCGGCAAAGACATATTCGGTGGCGGGATTCAGCTTCAGCTGGAAATTCCCGTTCTGAGCCCGCATCCGGAGGTTGGTACCATCGGTTCCGATAATCCGGATGGTGGTGCCGTCGAGTTTAGCACGGGTCTCTTTGTTGAAGACCTCTCCCGAAGCCTGGTAAATAATGGGGGGAACAACGAATGCATAGAGGTCATCCTTGCGGGACCCTTTCCGGTTTGAGGAAAACAGTCCCTGGTCTTTTCCGGCGACAAAGGCGATGCCGAAATCATCGTACGGGGAGTTGACCGGGAATCCCATATTTTCGATGCTCCAATTTCCCTCCTCATCCTGTACGGCCTTGAAAATATCGAGGCCGCCCAACCCTTTGTGGTAGTCGGACGAAAAATAGAGTTCGCCATTATCGCGCATAAAAGGGAACATCTCATTGCCTGGTGTATTAATGGCAGTTCCCAGATTTTTGGGGTTTTTGAATACTCCGCCTGATTTTTCCGCTTTCCAGAGATCTTTTCCGCCCTGGCCTCCCATTTGGTCTGAGATAAAATAGAGGATGCTTCCATCGGGCGACAGGGTAGGGTGGGCAACCAGGATGCTGTCTCCAAACAGGCTGACCTGGGTGGGTTCCGCCCAGGTTCCCCTGACCTGGGAGGTCGAATAGATCTGTGAGCCCATGTTTTGTGATTTCTGATACTGGCACCGGGTGAACAACATCTGACCGCCGCTGCCTGAAAGCGCTACCGCTCCCTCTTCGTCAGTGGTATTTACAATCAGGTTCTGGTCAATCAGTTTGGGCTGCGACCACTTTTGCTTTTGCTGGTCAAATTCCGATTTGTACAGGTCGGCGTACATCTGTCCAGTGATCATGCTTTTCTTTTTCCCGGTGCTGGCCTTGCGCGAAGAGGTGAAAAAAATCTCATTATCGCGGTCGCCGACATAGATGGGCGAATAATCGCTTTCGCGCGAGTTCAGTTCCTTGACCTGGTTGATGATGTGGCGGGTTGGGGCTGCCATCCAATCCCGCGTCATGCGGATTGCCTGCAGACCGTTCAAAGCCTGTTCGTCGCCGGGTGCCTCTTCCAGGTAAGCCTGATAGTTTTCAATCGCCTCTTCGTATTTCTGGGTTGCCCTCAGCATCTCAGCATTCCACAGCAGCGCTTTGGGGTCTGGATGATTGCGGCGCACAGCATTCCGGTAATACAGGGCAGCCATTTCATATTCACCGATAAGACGGTAACATTCAGCAATGGCATAGGCATATTCCACCCGTTTTTCGCGGCTCTTCTCCTTCTTGTTGGCTTTCCGGTATTTCTCGACCGCTTTGTAATATTCCCCGATCTCCTTGGAGTTAAAGGCTATCCGGCTCAGATTCCCCGGGGTACACGATGCCAGAAAAACAACCCCCAGGAGCAGGATAAACCGGTTGAAATATCTCATTGTTTCTACCATTTCTTTTAGCTTTCTGAAACCGGAGGAACGATCCAAACAGCTTCCCGGTTGGCAACGAAATCAGGCTTGCCTGTTGTCGATGGTCCAGGGTCTCCCGGCGGGCAGCAGAATTACCAGCACCTCCCTGAGGGCCCGGTTCCGTGCGGTTTCCTTGCCTCTCCCGATTCAAGAGGCAAAAGTAGTTTTTTATTTCCACATCAGAATAGTAAACGGAAGCCCTGCCGGAAAAGTATGACATCTCTTCCGGAAGGTTCAAAAAACCTGATAAAAACCTGTCACGCGAAACCATACCGGGAGCAGAAGCAGGAGAGGGGCTTCAGAATGGCGATTTTGCACGCATTCTGCCTGCCGGGTTTCAGGCTTTCCCGGTTGTTTTTTCAACATACAACTGGGTGGCTTCGACTTTAATTACCACCACCGTTTCGCCTTTTTCGATGAATTCCCCGGAAGTCACCGCATCGTAGGTTTCGCCGCCAATGGTTACTTTCCCGGAAGGGCGGAGATCCGAACGGGCTGATCCGGTTTTTCCGGTTAGCAACAGGAGTTCGTTGTCGATACTGACATATCCCTCACTGACATTCTGGACCGTTTGAAGGGCGAGGTTTTTGAAGATGCCGTGGCGTGAGGAAAACAGTTTTTCGCTGAGCCAGAGGGCGAGGGCAACTCCTGCAGAAACACCAGTAATTACCGTAGCTACGGCGATGCCGGCTTGCCGCAGGTTCACGCCCGAAAAATCAAAACGGATATTGTCTACGAGGCTGAAAACGAGTCCCAGGAAAGTAAGACTGATGCCGGCAATCCCGGCAACCCCAAAGCCGGGTATCACGAAGATCTCCATGCCCAGCAATATCAGCCCGGCAATAAAAAGCAGAATTTCCCAATGTTCGGCAAGTCCCTCGAGATACAGAGGTGCAAAATAGAGAATGGCTGCCAGGATGGCCACTCCCAGGGCAAAGCCGATGCCGGGCGATTGCATTTCAAAATAAATGCCCCCGATGATGGCCATGATCAGCAAGCCTGAAATGACCGGATGTACCAGTACCCCGATGATACGTTCTATCCAGGAAGGTTTATACTCCTCGATGCGGGCATTTCCGAACCCCGTCTTTTGTAAAACTTCCTCCACCGAACCGGCAGTTCCTTCGCAAAAGCCGTGTTCTATGGCTTCTGCGGGTGTGAAGGTCAGCACCTTCCCTGTGTCGATGAGACCGGGGATGAAAACCGCAGGATCGACCATCGCTTCGGCAATCAGGGGATCGCGCCGCCATTTCAGCAGGGTGTCTCCCCGCACAACAAGGGTGTCTCTGCCATGTGCTTCGGCCGTGGCTCTCATGGTGGAGCGCATGTACGACTGGTACTTGTCGGGCATCGGCAAGCCGGTTTGATTTACGACCGTGGCGGCCCCGATGCTGCCGCCGGGTCGCATATAGATACTGTCGCACGCAAGGGAGATCAGCGCTCCCGCCGAGGCAGCATTGTTGTCGATAAACACGACCACCGGTATCGTGCTCTGCAATATCCGGGTGCGAATGGAATCGGCATCCTGGACGGTTCCACCGTAGGTGTTCATGTGAATCAGAAACAGGCCGGCACCCAGCGAATCGGCTGACGTAAAAGCCTGCTGAGTCTGCCGCCAGGTAGCCCTGGTAATCTCTTGTTTGATATCCAGCTTGTAAACCAGCTTATCGTCTTCGTTGCGGCTGCTTCCCGCCTGAGAAACCAGGAGCATGGCCCCTGCAATGAAAAACCTCTTCATCCTGAACCCTTTATAAGATGAATAAACTACAACGCCGCATGCCGCGGAGTATCCTGATGAATTACTTACTGTTTTTTGCGCTGCAGAGCAGCGGAGTTTTCCGTACCGGTTATCCTGTTCCCGGTCACCTGTTGTGCCAGCTCCAGGAACAGCGCCATTCCGGACCGTTTTTGGTCATTCAGTGTATAACTGATATTTTTCGTAAAATAATCATAAATATCAATATCCGGGTAACGGGACTGTTCCGTTTTTTCCACTTCCGGAATATTTTCAATGCCCAGGGCAATGGCGTTGTTAAACCTTTCCAGAAACGGTTCCGGGATGGGATTTGTGGCAGCCCAAACGGCAAAAACAAACGGCATTCCGCAGAATTTCATCCACTCCAGGGAAAGATCGGTCAGATAAGGGTACTTTTTTTCCACGCTGAATACCCGGTCTCCGATGACCACTCCGGCGGTAGTGCCGGAAATCAGTTCGTTCTCAAAACCGGCATGGCTGTCTCTCCATTGAAAGGCTTTCTTCCAGAAAAATTGTGCCAGGACTCTGGTCAGCAACACCGACGACCGCGACTGGTAATCCAATACCACTGTTGTGATTTCTTCAAGCGGCACCTGGCTGGCCAGGACTGTAGTTCTTACGGCTCCTTCAGCTCCGATACAAAAGTTGCTCACCAGGCGGTACTCTTCCAGATCGGGCAGCGCCCCCACCGGGATCAACCCGATGTCAGTCTGGTGGGCGGCCAGTTTGACGGCCGTTACCGCAGGAATGTCCAGATGGATTTCGATTTCATCCCGCAGGGGGGAATGCGTTAGTCCGTAAAGAAACGGACGGCTGTTTAAATACGATATCAGGGATACCTTAATTTTATCCATAGTTTTACCGGCTTCCAAACCGGGAATTTCAACAAACGAAAGTAGCTATTTATCCCTGGCGGTTACGTGAAAAAAGTCATCCTCCGGAAATAATGCCCGTCGCTTTCCGTCTTATTTTGTTACCTTTGTCCGGGAGTAGATTGTAGCATGATGATACTGAATAGTTTAACAGCAATTTCGCCCCTGGATGGCCGTTACCGGGACCAGGTGGAATCGTTGGACAGGTATTTCAGCGAATTTGCCCTGATGCGTTACCGGTTGAAGGTAGAAATCCTCTATTTCGAAGCGTTGTGCGAGCTGCCGTTGCCGCAGCTGGCAGGGATAACCCCGGGGGACAGGCAACAGCTTCCTGTCCTGGTTTCCGGGTTTTCTGAAGCCGATGCCCGGCGTATAAAGGAGATAGAGAAGATTACCCGGCACGATGTGAAAGCGGTGGAATATTTTCTGAAGGAGAAGTTTGAAGAGCTGGGGCTTGCTGCGTATAAGGAGTTTGTCCATTTTGGTCTGACCTCGCAGGATGTAAACAACACGGCATTGCCAATGGCCATCCGGGATGCGCTTGAGCAGGTGTATCATCCCCTGGTGGGTCATCTGTTGGAGAAACTCCGCGAACTGGCTGCCAGGTGGGCCGACGTGGCGATGCTGGCCCGCACCCATGGCCAGCCCGCCTCACCAACCCGCCTGGGTAAGGAGATCCTGGTTTTTGCTGAGCGATTGGAAAATCAGTGGACCCAGTTGAAATCGCTGCGGTTATTCGCCAAGTTCGGGGGTGCCACCGGGAATTTCAATGCCCATCATGTGGCCTATCCCTTAGTGGCATGGCACGATTTTGCCGACCGGTTTACCCTGGAAAAGCTGGGACTACCCCGATACCGGCATACTACTCAGGTTGCCCATTACGACGACCACGGGGCGATCTTCGACGCCATGAAACGGATCAACACCATTCTCACAGACCTGGATCAGGACCTGTGGTTCTATATTTCGATGAATTATTTCACACAAAAAACGGCACCAGGAGAGGTGGGCTCCTCGACCATGCCCCACAAAATCAATCCTATAGATTTTGAAAACTCAGAAGGGAACCTGGGATTCGCCAATGCGGTATTGGAACATCTCTCACGGAAACTTCCGGTGTCCAGACTGCAGCGCGACCTTACCGACTCGACGGTTACCCGCAACGTGGGGGTTCCTTTTGCCCATACCGTGCTGGCCATCCATGCCACCATCCGCGGATTGGAAAAACTGGTGCTCAACAGGGAAGCCATTGAGGAAGACCTAAACCGGAACTGGGCTGTGGTGGCTGAGGCAATACAGACCATCCTTCGCAGGGAGTCCTATCCCTGCCCTTATGAAGTATTGAAGGATCTGACCCGCGCAACCGGCCTTGCAGACAGAGAGTCACTCCACAATTTTATCGATACCCTCGACGTTCCTGAAAGAGTGAAAGCTGAACTAAAACAGGTCACTCCCCAGAATTATACCGGAATCTTCTGAATGAAAGATTTTTTCAAGATACTGCGGCGATACATTCCGCCCTACAAAAACCACCTCGGGCTCACCTTCCTCTACCATTTCCTTTCTGCCTTGTTTGCGGTATTTTCCGTGGGGATGATGATTCCGATTCTGGAGATTTTGTTCGGAATGGCTGAGGATGTCACCTACCAGGTGCCATGGTCCTTTTCGCTCGAAGCGGTGACCCACAATCTTTATTATTTCCTGACCGGTTTCAAAAATGGCCACGGACCGGGTCTTACCCTCCTGCTGGTTGGTTTTTTCGTCACAGTGGGGACTTTGCTGAAGGTAGGATTTGCGTACCTGGGGGCTTTTGAGACGGTTAACATCCGGAACAGCGTAGTCCGCGACATCCGGCAGCAGGTGTACAAAAAAGTTCTGAAGCTGGCACTTCCTTTTTTTACCGAGGAACGGAAAGGGGATATCATGGCACGTTTGTCGGGAGATGTTACAGAAGTGGAAAACAGCATCATGGCATCGCTCGATATGTTTCTCAAGAACCCGGTGCTGATCCTGGTATTTCTTGCTTCGATGCTGGTGATGAGTCCCACGCTGACCCTCTTTATCTGCCTGGTGTTGCCGTTTACCGGGTTGTTGATCGGCCGGGTCGGGAAAACCCTCAAGAAGGTGTCACGCGAAGGCCAGGATAAGATGGGGGTCATCTTCACCCTGCTCGAGGAGACACTGGGCGGATTGAGGATCATCAAGTCTTTCAATGCCGAACCCAAAATGGAGGATCGTTTTAACCGGGAGACCAATCAGTTCCGCACCATCATGAACCGTCTGATGTGGCGGCGGGAGCTGGCTCACCCGATGAGTGAATTTATCGGAACCGTGGTGATCGTCCTCGTGGTGTGGTTTGGCGGAACACTCATCCTGAATCAGAACAGCGAACTGACCGGCTCGGAATTCATGGCCTACCTGGGTATTTTTTATATGATTATCAACCCTGCAAAGGCATTTACCAATGCCTTGTATTCCATACAGAAGGGAATGGCCGCTATGGATCGCATCGATGTGATTGTAAACGCCGATGTGATCATTCACGAAAAGGAGGATGCCAAAACCGTGAAAGGTTTTGAAAAGAGCATCGAATACCGGGATATCCGTTTTTCGTATGGCGACCGGGAGGTACTGAAAAATGTGTCGGTGGTGATACCCAAAGGCAGCACGGTAGCCCTCGTTGGCCAGTCGGGCAGCGGGAAGACCACTTTTGTCGACCTTCTCACCCGGTTTTACGATGTATCGGGAGGCCAGATCCTTCTGGACGGGGTGGATATCCGTGACCTGAAACTGACCGGATTACGCCATCTGATGGGCAATGTGAATCAGGAAGCCATTCTTTTCAATGATACCATTTACAATAATATAGCTTTTGGCGTTGAAAAAACAACCCCTGAAGAGGTCGAGGCCGCTGCCCGGGTGGCCAACGCCCATGATTTCATCCTGGAAACAGCTCATGGTTACGATACGGTCATCGGGGACCGGGGGAGCAAACTGTCGGGAGGCCAGCGCCAGCGCCTCAGTATTGCCCGGGCCATCCTCCGCAATCCGCCAATCCTGATCCTGGATGAGGCGACTTCAGCCCTGGATACCGAATCGGAACGGCTGGTCCAGGATGCCCTCGAGAGCCTGATGAAAAACCGCACCTCCCTGGTGATTGCCCACCGGCTTTCGACCATCAAAAATGCCAGTTTTATCTGCGTGCTGCATAAAGGGAGGATTGTAGAAAAAGGAACCCACGAAGAACTGATGGCGCTGAACGGCCGTTACTGCAAGCTTCACCAGTTGCAAATGTTCTGACCCCGGGCGAAATCGATTTTCTGCCCCGTCATGGCCGTGGAAATGGAGGTGTACCCTACCGCGAAGATGCGCCTGACACTGCAACAGGCCTGAACAGAAGGAACCCGTCGCCGCACTGCTCTGATTCCAGCCAAACCTGCCCGCCAGCGCGGGGATAAAAAGGCCGGGAGAACTAGGTATGATCAATTCTGCTTGTATACCCGGAATAAAAAAAGGGGTGTTATAAAAGCCTTCTTTCCGGGATTCCTGCGGTTAGCGGAACCTGCGTCCGGCAATACCCAGGAGCTGGCAGTCCGGTTTGTTGTACTGACTTTTAAAACAGCCCTGTTTTCAGGCACGGGAGGAGCGACTCGAACGCCCGACACTCGGTTTTGGAGACCGATGCTCTACCAACTGAGCTACACCCGTGTGGCAATTATGGCTGCAAATATACGATTTATTCATTCAATGACAACACCCCGCCAGATTCAAAAGATAGGGTTTTGTTTTGCAATCTCCACTTAGCAAAATTATGGATCAGTTGGAATAAGCAGCGTAAAAACGCCAGTCAGTAGCATGTTGGATTTCTGCCCGGGATGTGGCAGGGTCGGTTTGGTAAGCAGTTCCGCAATTGCCGTGTTGGGGAGCCTCCCGGCGAGACTCTCTTTTGTTATTAGGAACGAAAAAATATGTATTTTTACTACCGTGCCACAACCGGGGATTTGAAGGGTTGTGGTTTTTAATCCTATGCGTGTATTTGTTACAGGGGCTGACGGTATGCTGGGCAGTAACCTGGTAAGGGTTCTGCTGAAACGCGGACACGAGGTGGAGGTGCTCATCTTTCCTGCTTCACGCTCCATTTCCCTGGAAGGCCTGGCAATTACAAAACATTACGGAGACATCTTGAAGCCTGAAACGTACCGGGATGCGATGCGAGGCTGCCAGGCTGTTGTCCATGCGGCTGCCTCCACCGGCATCTGGCCTGCCCGGTCGGAGCGGGTAAGGAATATCAACATAGAGGGTACCCGCCACATGATCGAAGTGGTTCTCTCCTTGCACATTCCCCGCATGGTCTATGTCGGGTCAGGAAGTTCTGTCAACACCAGCGAGCCTGTGGCGGGGAAATACGCGTACCCCGGAGCCCGGTTCGGGCTTGACTATAACGATTCGAAATACGAAGCGCTGATGTTGGTCCTGGAAGCGGCAAAAAGCAGGGGGCTGCCGGCATTGGCTGTATTGCCGTCGTTCATGATTGGTCCCTGGGATTCCCAGCCCGGTTCGGGGAAAATGGTTCTGGCTGCCGCCCGGGGGAAAATGAAGTTTTGCTCCCGGGGAGGACGGAACTTCATCCATGTGCGCGATGTCGCTGAGGCCATTGCCAACAGCCTGGTCATGGGATCAGTGGGGCACTATTACATCGCCGCCAACGAGAACCTTACGTACAGGGAGTTTTTTACCCTGGCAGCACGCGTAGTACACCAGGCTCCCCCGAAGGGTTGCCTGCCCGACTGGATGGTGAAAGCCGGGGGTCTCCTGGGCTCCCTGTACGGAAGACTTTCCAACCATCCTCCCCTGCTCAGCTACCCCATGGCCAGGGTGTCCTGCGAGAAACAGTTCGTTTCGGGAGAGACCGCCGTACGGGAACTGGCTATGCCCCAAACCAGCGTGGAGGAGGCCATCAGGGACTGCTACCAGTGGTTTGTCGATTACGGATACCTGAAAAAACAATAAACTATGGATTTGTTTCAGATTGCCGGCCTTACGTGGCAGGCAAAAGACCTCAACACCGTTTTACCTCTTTTCCTGCTGACCCTCTTTTTCATCCTCTATTGGTTTACCTCCAAATCAGACAGGGTCAGGGATTTTTTCTACAGAAAATACGGGCACGACCAGGCATCGGTCAATCACATTGCTTTCAACAGGATTTTCGGTTTTCTGATGCTGGGAGTCGTTCCGGGCATGGTTTGCCTTTGCTGGCTGAAGGGTTTTTCTCTGGCTGATTATGGACTGACCATCAAACCCGGGACAGGCTTATTTATCCTGACATGGAGCCTTCTTCTTGCCGGGGTGGTCGTGCTGCTTTCGTATTTCAGTGCCTCTAAACCGTCCAATCTGGAAAATTACCCGCAGATCCGGGCCCGGGAGTGGACCAGGATCACTGTACTGGTCAATGGAGCAACGTGGGCTTTATACTTGCTGGGCTATGAATTTCTCTTCAGAGGCCTCCTGCTCTTCCCCCTGGCTGAACAAATGGGTGTCTGGCCCGCCATCGCTGTCAATACGGCGCTGTATTCCGCTACTCACATTCCCAAAGGATTGAACGAGGCCGTTGGCGCCATCGTGCTCGGTATGGTTTTGTGTCTTTTTACTTTGGCTTCAGGGTCTATATGGATCGCCTTTTTTGTCCATCTGGCTATGGCCTGGACCAACAGCTTCGCTTCCCTGAAATTCCACCCTGACATGCATTTCCGGAAAAAGTGAACAAACAGGTATTCAATGGCAAGGTAGCCGTGGTCACAGGATCCAGCCGGGGTATCGGGAAGGCTGTTGCCCTGGAACTGGCCCGCCGGGGAGCCTCGGTGGTGCTCAACGGGAGAAACCCCGAAAGACTGGAGGCTGCAGATAAAGAGATCCGGAACCTTCAGGAAAATCTTCTGTCTGTTTGTTGCGATGTTTCCACTTCGGAAGGAGGCCGGCACCTGATTGATGAGACCATTAAGCACTTTGGAAAAATTGATATCCTGGTTTGCAATGTGGGGGTTTCCATGCGCGGAAATTTTGCAGACCTGAACCCCGGAGTGTTCAGGATGATGTTCGAGAGCAACCTTAAACGATTTGACAAACAGAATGATGGGCGGAGAGAGAGGGATTCGAACCCCCGGTCCCGGTTCACGGGACAACGGTTTTCAAGACCGCCGCAATCGACCACTCTGCCATCTCTCCCGAAGCGCAACAAAAGTAGAATATTTTTGCAATCCCTCAAAAGGAATTACGGGGAGGTTTCCCCTGGTTGCGGATGTGCCGTAAGAAACGGGTATGATGCGAGTTCTGTCTGAAACGAATGATAATCAGGGTACGATCCCGTCCGGCAGCCGGTAGATAGGCCGGATATCGAACCTCCGTATAAAGAGTTCCCCGCCCTCCGACTGGACCTGGATTTTTCCGGAAGCCAGGGGGGTGATGGTTTCTCCGTCCAGCAGCCCGGTAAGCTGATTAACCATAACGGTAATGCCGTTTACCACATGTACTGCCGTCTGACCGAAAGTGTAGAGTTCAACTGTATTCCACTCACCGGCAGGATTTTCAGCGTCCGTCAGCTTTTTAACCGAGCGTCCGTTGGTGGTTTCCCCAAAGGGTAGAAGAGGTGCCCCCGGGGTAAAGACAAAAAACCCGGCAGAATCGTTTTTCACCGCCTCCGTTTGGCAAACCGTATGGTTCATCAGGTAGGTGTCGCCGAGGTTCCCGTGCATCAGCTGGCATTCGATGTTGGTCATCCAGGTGCCGTATGCTGCGCCGAAACTGCCTGTGCTGTGATACAGCAAACCGCTGTTCCTGCTGGTGTATACCTGATCTCCCCACCGGTACTCCAGCCGGAGATGGTAGTTGCCGTAAGACTTCCGCGTAGCCAGGCTGCCATTCACTTCTCCTGAAATCCGGATCAGCGTGCCCTCCTCCGTTTGAACCACCGAAAAAACCTTATCTGGCGTAGCCATTGCTGCCAGGCTGTCGAACCCCTGCAGTGAGGTCCCGACGAAGGTCTCCCAGTTACTGAGGTCTTTACCATTAAACAAAGGCTCCCAGGGCTCTGACCGCTGGCAGGAAAAGAGGAATACGGAAACTATGGGTAGCATCAGGATGGACAATGTCTTTTTCATAGTAGGATTCTACCTGCCGGGTGCCGGCTTTTTCAGGCAAGTTGTGCCGTAATCATTTCCTGTGCGCGTTCAAGGATGGAGGCATCATCGATCAGGACGATCCCTCCATTGGGTCCGGGTTCTATATGAATGCCCACTGATGTTCCGTGGTCGTAATTGGCGCCTCCGAAATAGTTCCTGACGGTTTCTTCTGTAACATCAAACTCCCTGGCCAGTTGTCTGATGGACCCGTCAGGTAAACTGTCCTTGATTTTTCGCAACTCATTAAAGGTTATTTTCCGTTCCATTTTCTTGCTATTTAAAGGGTGAATTGTTTTATCAGATACATAAAGATAAGGTTAATTTTCAGTAATACAAAAGTCATAACTGCGATTCATCCCCATCATTTAACAACTTTTAATGATTGCCGGGTACCGGCGGGGAGAGCTCATAAAGAGACTGCAGCATGGAATTTCTGATTCTCAGGTCGTACAGGATAGGATTGTTTCTGGTGGGGTTTACCCGGTTGCATAGAAAAACAAACAAAAGTTCATGAGTGGGATCAGCCCACACAAAGGTGCCGGTATACCCGGTATGGCCAAAACTCTCCGGGGTAGCGCTTTTGCAGGGGTATATTTCGTCTTCCGTACGGTTATTATTGTCGAGCGAGGGTTTATCAAATCCGAGACCCCGTCGGTTATCGTTTTCAGGGAACTGGACACGGGTAAACTGTTCAATGGTTGTTTCGGGTATAAAACGTTCGCCCCCGTACGATCCTTTCCACAGGTACATCTGGAACAGTTTGGCCAGGTCGTTGGCTGAGCCGAAGAGACCGGCATTTCCGGAGATTCCTCCCAGCATGGCGGCACCCTCGTCATGGACAAATCCCCGGAGAGTCTCCATCCTGAAGTAGTCGTCGGCTTCGGTTGGTGCTATCCTCCAGAGAGGAAAGTGTTTGTAAGGATTGTAGGTAAGTGTCGTTGCACCCAGGGGCTTATAAAAGTTGCTTTTCAGGTAGGTTTCGTACGATTGCCCGGTGATCTTTTCAATAACGGGTGGCCAAAGCAGGAATCCCATGCAGGTGTATACATACCGCTGTGACTTAAGCAGCGGAATATTTTTCATTTCAAGGTACATGGTGTCGATATACTTCCGGTCCATATACAACCGGGAGGAAACCCGGATGTAATCGCTGGTCAGGGGATGCTCTTTGAATACTTTTTCCCGGAGTTCAGGATCACGGGCCAGCCGTGAGGTCCAGAAAGGGATCACCGCCGGCAGCCGGCTCTGATGCGTCAGGATCTCTTTTACAAGAATGTTTTCCTTGTCTGAATTTCTGAATAGGGGCCAGTAATGGCTCATTTTCCTGTTTAATACCAGGTCTCCTTCTCCTGTCAGTTTCATAATGGCGGGAAGCGGTCCGCTTACTTTGGTTACGGATGCCAGGTCGTAGAGGGCATCGAACGTGACCGGTTCTTTTTTGTCGTACGAAAGATAACCGTAACAGCGATGAAAGATCACCTTTCCCTGTTTGGCTGCAAGGACCTGGCATCCCGGGTAAGCTCCTGCCTTAAGTCCTTCACGGATGATGGAGTCAAATTTGAATTCCAGGACGGACGAGAGGATCCCAACTTCTTCGGGGACAGTATATTTGAGTCTTTGTACAGAAGCCAATCCGGTTCCGCTTCCGGTTGGGAACCGGGAATCGGGAGTTACGGGCAGTCTCCCTGTGGCACCGACGGCGCCGAACACCAACTGGGCAGACAGCTCCTGGGTTAGCCGGGTATTCTGGTAGGTTACCACCAGCGCATCAGAATTTTCGATTCCCGGGAAATGACAGAGGGCATAGGCATTTCCGAAAAAGAGAGTGACCACTTTGGTTTGGCGCAACAGAGCTGACAGTACATCGGTCTGGGCAATACCGGTTCTGAACTTCCTGTAAGGGAAGCTGCTGATTCCATGAATGCCCATGATGACCAGGGTGTAGTCTTTGAGTTTTCCGATGATCTTCTCCACCTCGACGGGGGAAGCATCCTTATCGATCCAGTAATGGTCGGCATCGGTATAGAGGGATATCATCTCCTGGAAGGGCTGCAGGCTGGTTTCCCCGTTTGCCAGGGTGGCAATCCTGGCTGTTTCCAGGTGGGTAACGGGGATGGCATCGCGGTTTCGGAGAAGAGTCAGGGATGCCTCTGTCAGCTGCCGGTTCATCCATTCCACCGAGTCGGCTGAAACCATGGGGCGATTAGTAAAAACGCTGTCTGCAACCGTGACATCCAGGCCCAGCTTCTGTTTCAGGCTTAATACCCGTCTGCATTTTTCGTTGATGTCGTTCACGGTAAGGGTACCGTCAGCCACTGCTTTTTCGATGGCGGAAACAGCTTTGGGCAGGTCTTTGGAAAACATCACCATGTCGTTGCCTGCTTGTAAAGCCTGCACTTCAGCCAAACCTGCAGGGAGTCCCACTCCGCTCATGTTAAGAGCATCGGTCATGATCAATCCGTTGTAGTTCATCTGATTGCGCAAAATGCCGGAGGTGAGGGGTCTGGAGAGGGAGGCCGGTTTTCCGGTAGGATCGATGGCGGGCACAGCCAGGTGGCCGGTCATGATCCCATCGATTCCCTCTTCTGCAAGAATGCGGAAAGGGAAGAATCCCAGGGTATCGAGTTTTGCGGCTGAGTGGCGTACCACCGGCAGGGTGAGATGGGAGTCGGTATCGGTATCCCCGTGTCCGGGGAAATGTTTAGCTACAGCGGCCACCTGCTCATCGCCGAGTCCCCGGGCATAATACTTTGCTTTTTGGGAGACGTTTTCCCGGTTGTCACCGAAGGAACGATAGCCGATTACCGGATTCCCGGCATAGGTGTTGATATCGGCCACGGGTGCAAGGTTCATGTTAAAGCCGAGACTTTTCATCTGCCGGCCGGTTACTCTTCCCAGCAGGCGGATCAGTTCATGGTCCTGGATGGCTCCCAGACTCTGGGCATTGGGAAAAAGTTCCATGCTGTCGATCCGTGTTCCCAATCCTGATTCCGCATCGATGGCAGTAAAAAGGGGAATGGCAGATTGGTGGCGGAGTGAATCCAGAAACCGGGCCGTCAGGCAGGGTGTGCCGTTCATGACCACGATACCGCCCGGTTTATAACGGTTTACCAGTCGTTTCATGGTTTCCAGGTGAGCCTCTCCCTGCATCGGGTAACAATCTACCAGGAACAACTGGCCGATTTTTTCCTGAAGGGTCATGCTCTTCATACGGGTCTCCACCCACCCGTTGTTCCAATAGCCAATCCTGCCGGAGGTCACGGGAAAACCGGCTAAGAACAGGGTCAGCATCAGGATCAGGAAAAGGGCGCGCGGTCGGGTCATCGTATGCATCAATCCAAACAGGCTTTAAAAATAGAAAGAATGTTCTAAAATGGTATCTTCGTAAAAATTAATAGTGGTAAAACTACCTAATTATGAAACGGAAATGGATGCTCTCTGTTTTATTTGTGGTAATGATTTTGGGAATTCAATGCCAGTCGGGGCCTGTTGTGCCGGAGGAGGTGATTCCGGCTGCCGATCAGGGAGAGGAATATTTGCCTGTTCTGAAAGGAAAGCGGGTAGGGTTGGTGGTTAACCACACGGCGATGGCCGGGGATAAACACCTTCTGGATTACCTGATGGAACAAAATATCCGGGTGGTTGCCGTCTTTGCTCCCGAACATGGCTTCAGGGGGGAAGCAGCCGACGGGGAGGTCATCAGCCAGGGTAAAGATCCCAAAACGGGCGTGGAGATCATCTCCCTGTATGGTGAAACCCGCAAGCCTTCTGCAGCCCAACTGGCAGAGACCGACATTGTCGTTTTCGACATCCAGGATGTGGGATGCCGGTTTTATACCTTTCTCTCCACGCTTTGTCTGGTACTGGAAGCCTGTGCCGAGCAGGGGGTTCCCCTGATGGTGCTGGACAGGCCCAATCCGAACGGCGACTATGTAGCCGGGCCGGTCTTAAAGCCTGAATTCCGCTCATTTATCGGTATGCTCCCTGTACCGGTTGTCCATGGCTGCACCCTGGGGGAGATGGCTGCCATGATCAACGGCGAAAAATGGCATAACGCGCCTGGCCCCTGCGATTTACAGGTGGTGAAAATAAAAAACTATACTCATGCTACTTCCTATGAGCCTCCTGTCAGGCCTTCTCCCAACCTTCCCAACTTCCAGTCTATCCGCCTCTATCCTTCCCTGTGCCTCTTTGAGGCTACCCGGCTGAGTGTAGGACGCGGTACCGATTTTCCGTTCCAGGTCATCGGGGGTACCGACTCCCTGCTGGGAGATTTCCGGTTTGTACCACGCACCATTCCCGGTGTTTCAGAGAATCCGATTCATAAAGACAAGACATGCTATGGGATCGACTTGCGTGACCTGGAGCCTGTACCCCCCTTCACCCTTGGTTTTGTGCTTGACTTCTACCGGAAATTCACTGATGAGAAGGAATTTCTGCTCAGCGAACGAGGTTTTAACCTGCGCGCGGGCGACGACCGGATCATCAAAGGGTTCCGCGAAGGAAAATCGGAAGAAGAACTGGTGAAGGAATGGATGCCCGAATTGGAGAACTATAAGGCAATCAGAAAGAAATATCTTTTATATCCCGATACGGAATGAATCCGACTCTTGTTTTTGCCATTGTCGGCGGGTATTTCGCCCTTTTACTGGTGGTGGCCTGGTTTAGCTCCAGGAAAGCCGATACCCAGACATTTTATATCGCTAACCGCCGGTCTCCCTGGTACCTGGTAGCCTTTGCCATGCTGGGGGCTACCATTTCAGGGGTTACCTTTATCTCGGTGCCCGGGGAGGTGGGAAACTCCGGATTTGCTTACCTTCAGTTTGCCCTCGGTAACCTCGTGGGCTATTGGCTGGTCGCTGGCTTCCTCCTGCCGGTCTATTACCGGATGAAGCTGGTCTCCATCTATTCCTTCCTTGGCGACCGTTTTGGCCCTTGCTCCCTGAAAACCGGGTCCTTCTTCTTCATTATTTCCAAACTGATCGGGGCCGCTTTCCGTCTTTACCTTGCTGCCGGGGTGCTCCAAATAGCCTTTTTTGATGCGTTTAAAATACCCTTCACTGTCACTGTTACAGTGAGCATAGCCCTGATCTGGGTCTATACTTTCAAAGGGGGGGTGAAAACCATTGTCTGGACCGACAGCCTCCAGACCCTCTTCCTGGTTGGTGCTGTCATCCTGACCATCCATGTAATAACCCGGCAGCTGGGGTGGACTTTCGGTACGATGGTCCGCGAAATCAGTAACAGCCCCTTATCCGACATTTTTACATGGGACTGGAAGTCGGGAAATAACTTCTTCAAGCAATTCGTAGCCGGAATTTTCACCACGCTGGTGATTGTGGGTATGGACCAGGACCAGATGCAGAAGAATCTGACATGTAAGACATTAAAGGAATCCCGTAAAAATATGACCGTATTTAGTTTTGCCTTTATAGGCACGGTATTCCTGTTTTTATGCCTGGGAGTACTTCTCTACCTGTTTGCCGAAAAACGCCAGCTGACCCTTCCCGGCCGCTCCGACGATGTATTCCCCTGGCTTGCCTTTAACCAACTGGGATTGACCGTCGCCATAGCCTTCCTGGTGGGGGTTATTGCTGCCGCTTATTCCAGTGCCGATTCTGCCCTAACCTCCCTGACCACCACTCTGAGTTATGACTTCCTCCATGTGCAAAACCTCACAGAACAAAAGCGAGCCCGCATGAAAATCAGGTCCCACCTGATGTTCTCCCTTTTGCTGATCCTTATCATCCTCCTGTTCCGGGCTGTCAATGACCAGAGTGTGGTAGTGGCAGTTTTCAGAGTCGCCGGCTATACCTACGGACCCATCCTCGGATTGTTCCTCTTCGGCCTCTTGGGAAAACGAATCGTCAAAGACCGGTGGGTGCCGTTGGTTGCACTCCTCTCCCCTCTGATCTCCTATCTGATTGACGCCAACTCTGAAGAACTCCTGGCTGGCTATTCTTTTGGTTTCGAATTACTGATATTGAACGGACTCCTGATGGTGACCGGATTGTACCTGATTTCAAAAAAGGCAGGTTAAAACAGTTTTTTATTTGTTTGGAATTGTTAAAAAATGTAAATTAGAGCCATCAAACGGAATACTAATTTTCCGTGAATTCCGTTTTGTTAAAAACAGACCCTTGCGAAGAAATCTTCTGTTTATATTGCTTCTGGCACTGGGGTTGGTATCTGTCATTTCCTGCGAAGATGAGAAATACCTTGGATCGCCTGATGCGCAACTGACGTTTTCAGCCGATACCGTTATGTTCGACACAGTATTCTCCACCATTGGTTCAACAACCCGGTTATTGAAGGTTTTTAACCCGTATAAGGAAAAGTTGTTGATATCAAGCATTAAAATCGGCGGAGGCGAGTTCAGCAGTTTCAGGATGAATGTCAACGGAATGGCAGGAAATGAGGTGTACGATGTCGAAATTCCGGGGAATGACAGCATTTTTATTTTTGTGGAGGTGACAGTTGACCCCAATGGCCAGAATCTCCCCATGGTGGTGAAAGACAGCATCCGGTTCATCACGAATTTTAATGCTCAGTCTATACCCCTGATTGCCTGGGGACAAGATTTCCATCTGATCAAGGAGGTTGTTCTGGGCAATGAGACCTGGATCAGCGATAAGCCCTATTTGGTATACAATTATGCTTATGTAGACACCTTATCGACACTGACTATTGAGGCAGGCACCCGGATTCATTTTCACAAAGATGCCGGGTTGTATGTAAAGGGTACCATAATCGTAAACGGAACAGTCGAAAACCCGGTACTTTTCCTCGCCGACCGGTTGGAAGATTCGTACAAGGATGTTCCGGAGCAATGGAACGGGATCCTGCTTTTTTCAGGTAGCAAGGGGAATCTTTTTAATCATGCCCATATCCGGAACGGGGTCATAGGGCTTCAGGTCGGGACTATCGAGCACGAGGGTTTTGCCACGGTAACCCTGTCGAATACGAAAATTGAGAATATGTCGTATGCCGGGATTTTTGCCCTCAAGTCGAAGATTGCTGCCCACAACACCGTGGTGGCCAACTGCGGCTTTTACGCTGTTGCCCTGCTGGTGGGAGGTGAATATGAGTTTTACCATACCACCATTGCCAACTACTGGGGGGGGTATTCCCAGAAAACCCGGTCCACCAGTTCGCTGACTATTTCCAACATGCTTGAAATTACGGGTAAGGAAGGCAACAAAACGGTTTATCTCGGCGACCTCACCAAAGCCCTGTTCGGTAATTCCATCATTTACGGGAACAACAGGGTGGAACTGGAACTTGGTTTCAACAAGGAGAAATTGTTCAATTACTACTTTGACCATTGCATTCTGCAGATGCCCGACACCTTCAACATCTCCGATAAGAACCATTACAACAATATTCTGAAAGGAACCCCTTACGATCCCAAATTCATCGATGTTACCAAGGACCTGGTTTTTGAACTCGACACTCTGTCGCCAGCCAAGGATGCGGGTAGCCCGGTATACTCAAAACTTTTCCCTTTTGACGCGAAGGGCAAAGACCGCACGGCCGACAAAGGGCCTGATTTGGGAGCTTTTGAGCGGATCGAGAAAAAAGCGAAGTAAAACCCTGGTTTTTCTGCTTCTTTTTTGGGCTGTTTTACCTGCATCGCTTCTTTTATCTGCCCAGGAGCCGGTAGCAACTGTCATGTTTTATAATCCGGAAAATCTATTCGACATCGTCAACGATTCCCTGACCCTCGATGAGGAGTTTTTGCCGGATGGGGGGAGGCATTGGACGGGGTACCGTTTGTACACAAAGCTTACCCGTATTTCAAAGGTGATCACCAATACGGGTCATTGGGAGCCACCCGCCATCATCGGAATGTGCGAAGTTGAAAACCGGGAGGTCCTGGAGCGACTGGCAAGGCACGGGCCATTGAGGGCATGGAACTACCAGGTTATCCACAAAGATTCGCCCGATGAACGGGGAATCGATGTGGCAGCCCTTTACCGCCCCGATCTGTTTGAACCCCTGGAGTATCGCTATTTTCCTCCGGTTGAGGAGGGGGAGCCATTGCCGGCAACCAGGGAGATCCTGTATATTTCGGGAGTAGTAGACGGCCTTGATACCCTTCACCTGTTTTTTAACCATTGGCCCTCGCGGTATGCCGGATTGATGGAAACCCGTCCCCATCGGCTGGCAGCTGCCATAAGGCTCCGCACAGAAATCGACTGCCTGGGAGCGAAATTTGCCCATCCTGCTGTGGTGGTCATGGGCGACTTTAACGACCAACCCGGGGATCAAAGCATACGCGAACTGGTTTGCCCAGGCAGCGATCCCTGCAATCCTGCGGGTGCCCTGCGCAACCTCAGTGCGGACTGGCTGCTGAAGGGAAAGGGAACCCTGAAATACCAATCCCAATGGAACCTGTTTGACCAGGTGATCATCAGTGAACCGTTGCTGGATTCCCTTGGGGCTCTTTATTGCTCCCCTGACGATGCTACCATCCTGGATGCCCCTTTCCTGCTGGAGCCCGATGAACAATACGGGGGCAGGAAGCTGAACAGGACCTATGTGGGATTTCAGTACAAAGGAGGCTACAGCGACCACTTGCCGGTTCTTCTGGTGCTTAGGAAAGGTCCGGCGGCAGGGATACCGGAGAAATAACTGTTCACCCCTGATGCCATCTTTTCTTTTTCCCGGAGGGGTGCCCGCAGATTCAGAAGGCGGACTTGCACGAATGGTTTCCGGATTGCAACCGGAATCTTTTCCCGGCCAGCCTGTGGCAGGCCGCTCAGCTTACCGGCGTCAACCCCAGTTCCTCTCCCCTGGCAAGCATCAGTCGGTAGGCTTCCTCCCGGTTGTTGCCGATCAATCCGTCGAGAATGGCATCCTTGAGAAAATTCTTGATGATTCCCACCTCCCTGCAGGGAGCAAGACCAAAGGTGTCCATAATGTCTTCACCGGTAACGGGAGGCTGGAAATTCCGGATGGCATCCTTTTCGTCGATCTCCTTCAGCTTACCCCGGACAAGCTGGAAATTCTCCAGGTGTTTCCTGACTTTTACCTCATTCCCGGACGTAATGTCGGCTTCGCACAGGGTCATCAGGTCGTCGATCGTATCGCCGGCATCAAAGAGCAACCGTCTTACTGCCGAATCGGTCACGATTTCTTCGGCCAGGGAAATGGGTCGCATATGAAGGTCCACTAATTTCTGTACATATTTCATCTTTTCATTCAGTGGAAGCTTTAACCGGCGGAATATGGACGGGACCATCCTGGCTCCTGCCAGATGGTGGGAATAAAACGTCCAGCCCTGGCCCTCCACGAACTTTTTGGTAGCAGGTTTGGCAATGTCGTGGAGAAGGGCCGCCCAGCGGAGCCACAAATCACCCGACCGCGCGGCAACCTGGTCTAAGACCTTCAGTGTGTGGTAGAAATTATCCTTATGACCGATGCCCCTGATCTTGTCCACTCCTTTCATCCTGGTTAATTCGGGAAAAATAATCGATAGAAGACCGGTCTTTTCCAATAGTATAAATCCTTCCGACGGCATCGGAGCCAGGATGATTTTGTTCAACTCGTCCGTGATCCGCTCAGAAGAGACAATCCTGATCCGCTCCCGGTTCTGCGAAATCGATTGAAAAGTTTCCTCACAAATCGTGAAACCCAGTTGGGCGGAAAACCGCACTGCCCGCATCATCCGCAGCGGATCGTCAGAAAAAGTGGTATCCGGGTCGAGGGGCGTGCGGATAATCCCATCCTGCAAATCGGAAATGCCCCCAAACGGGTCAGTCAACCTTCCGAAGGTGGTTTCATTGAGACTGACAGCCATCGCATTGATCGTAAAATCCCTCCTTTTCTGATCATCCTCCAAAGTGCCCCTATCCACCTCCGGTTTCCGGCTGTCAGCATGGTACGATTCTTTCCTGGCGCCGACAAACTCCACATCAATATTCCTGTACCGCAACATGGCGGTGCCGAAATTTTTGAAAACGACCACTTCCCTCCTGATCCCCAGGGCAACAGCTACCTTTGCGGCCAGTTCTATACCGTTGCCTACTGTCATGATATCAACATCTTTCGTACTCCGCCCCAGGAGGACATCTCTGACATATCCCCCGATCACGTAAGTTTCAAGCTGTTCCTGGTCGGCAATTCTGCCAATCGTCCTGAACACAGACCTGCCAAATTTTTCCTTTAAGACCCCGGGGGAAGCAATTCTGTTTTTCGTTCCTGCCATATTCTGCAAAGAATGTGACAAAATTACAATAAATTCACTCCCGTAAACCAGAATCGGTTTCCGAATCAGGGTTGGTATCTTTTTTGATTAACGTATGAACATATATAAATATGTAATATCAATAATCGAGGATTATGTTGGAGCATTTGACTATCGAGACCTTTAAAGAAAAGGTGTTCAACTGGGAACAAAACAAGGAATGGAAATATGAGGGGGGGGTTCCCTGTCTGATTGATTTCTATGCCGACTGGTGCGGTCCGTGTAAAATGGTTGCGCCGGTACTGGAGGAATTGCAAAAAGAGTATGGTGATTCGCTGGTGATTTACAAGGTGAACACCGAAGAGCAGCAGGAACTGGCAGGGATGTTCGGGATTCAGAGCATTCCGTCGCTATTGTTTGTGCCTGTTTCCGGGCAGCCACAGATGGCCATGGGGGCACTTCCCAAGGCGACATTTATACAGGCAATTTCTGATGTGCTTAAGGTGGAACGGCCATTGGTCAATTAAAGAAATTCAGGATTTGCTCCATTTTCATGCCCCTTGATCCCTTGATCAGGACCAGGGAGTTCAGCACCGGGTGAAGCTGGAGAAACCGGATGAGTTCCTCTGTATCTCTGAAGGTGTTGAAATGTCCGGGGATGTTGGTTTGACAAAACTGGCTGCCGCAGAGATAAACAGCAGTTTCCTCTTGTTCAGCCAGAAAATCTACTATTTGCTGATGTTCTCTGATTGAATCGTCTCCCAGTTCCAGCATATCACCCAGAATGACTACTTTGCCGGAAGCTTTTTTTGTGAAAAAACTGGAGAGTGAAGCCATCATACTGGCAGGATTTGCATTGTAGGCATCCACAATCAGGGTGTTTGATCCCCGGGGAGTCAGTTGCGACCGGTTGTTGGCCGGCTGGTAGTTTTCGAGAGCTGATTGGATGTTGTAAGGACTGATGCCGAAGAAATCGCCAATAGCAGCTGCGGCCAGTAGGTTTTCCACATTGTACCCCCCGGTTAGGTGTGAATGAATTTGGTAGGGCCCATTTTGAAAGAGCCAGATTTCGACCGACAGGAATAGGGATTGGTTGTCGATGGCTTTTCCCCGGATGCTGTTTTTTTCGGACAGACCGTATTGGATCCTTTTTAACCGATTCCCTGCAGCCTGGTCAAGTAAGGGGTTGTCTCCGTTGATGAACAGGGTGCCATGGTTACGTTCCACATAACGGTAGAGTTCACTTTTCGCTTTCAGAATGCCGTCTAAGCTGCCGAATCCTTCCAGGTGTGCTTTACCCACGTTGGTTATCAACCCGAACCCAGGGTCTGCGATATGGCACAGAAAGTCAATTTCTCCGGGGTGGTTGGCGCCCATTTCGACGACGGCTATTTCTGTGCCGGAGTGGAGGGTCAGAAGAGTCAGGGGTACTCCGATATGGTTGTTCAGGTTTCCCCTGGTGTATTCGACATTCCGTTGTGTGGAAAGTACAGCTGCCACCAGTTCTTTGGTGGTGGTTTTTCCGTTGGTGCCGGTAATAGCGATAACGGGTATCCGGAGTTTCCGTCGGTGGTGTGCTGCCAATTCCTGGAGGGCTTTCAGGGCATCACGAACCAGAATATAGCGGCTGTCAGCCGCACAGGCAGGATTGTCGACAATGGCATAGGAAGCGCCGTTTTCGAGGGCGCGGGCAGCAAATAGGTTCCCGTCGTGCTGATCTCCTTTAAGGGCGAAAAACAGGGACCCCGGCACTGATTTCCTGCTGTCGGTCGAAACGAAGGGATAGCGGAGAAAGAGTTCGTACAGTTGTCCGGTGTTCATATCCGGGCGATCAGAAGCCTCCGGGGCTTCCTACGCGGGTCATGGCGCAGCGGAAGCCCAGGTCGTTCTGTGATTTGGTTTCCTGGAGGTACCGGCGGGTGCCCGGAGTCAGCCAGTACGGCCTGTCTTTCCAGGATCCGCCTTTGTAAACGCGGACATCATCTCCGATCAGCGACGAGAAGTAACCTTGCCGGTCATCCTGGATATACATATCTTTCGTAGTATTTCCTTGAATGGCAGTCCATTGGTCGCCTTCGATAATTTGCGAATTGGGATCACCGTCCTTGAAATTCCGGTAATCTGCCAGGGTATCCAGTTTGATCACCCCGTATTCATCGCGGACGAGGTTTCCGTTTTCATCTTTGTGGGGTACTGTGAAGATATTTCCCCGCATAGGCTGGAATTCAGCCACATCCCGGAAGGAGAGAGGCCTGTACACATCGAATACCCATTCGTTCACGTTACCGGCCATGCAATAGAGTCCGTAATCGTTGGGCTGGTATGATTTAATGGTAGAGGCAATGTCGGCGTTGTCGTTGAGGGCTCCGGCCATACCCATCAGGTCGCCCCTTCCTCGGGTGAAGTTGGCCTGCATTCTGCCTTTGTTCTTTTTAGAATCTTCGCGCAGGTAGGTGCCATTCCATGGGTACATTCTGCGGTCGGTAAGAAGTTCCCCATCGGCATTGCCGATAAGGCCCAGGGCAGCATATTCCCATTCAGCCTCTGTTGGCAAACGGTAGGTAGGAAGCAGAATCCCGTCTTCCCATCTGACGCTGCGGGTTGCACCGTCACCGACAGTTTGCGGTTTGTTTCCTTGTACGCCCTGGTACATGCCGGCAAGGTAGGTGTCGGTAGTAAACACATTCTGCCCGGTTTGCGAAGGATCGTGGTTCAGAATTCCCTTTTCAACCAGAATCTGCTCGTTCACCCTGTCGGTACGCCAGGAGCAGTATGCATTGGCCTGGACCCAGGTAACTCCCACCACGGGATAATCGTTGTAGGCGGGGTGGCGGAAATAGTTCTGAATGTAAGGTTCATTATAGGCAAGTTCTTCACGCCATTGTAACGTGTCGGGAAGAACCGATTCCTTTTTTCCCCTGTCGCCGGGATAAACCCGTTCGACCCAGTAAACATACTCCCTGTAATCCTGGTTCGACACTTCGGTTTCGTCCATATAAAAGGAGGCTACAGTGATACGGCGGGGTGTGTTATCCCATTTCGACATCACATCCTCTTCAACTTGCCCCATGGTGAAGGTGCCGCCTTCAATAAATACCAAACCCGGGCCGGCAGCCTGTTCATAACCCGATTTGTAAGGAATATTACCTGTTTCGGGAGCGTTGTAACTCCACCCGGTAGTGCGGGATTTACTTGTTTTATTCGAAGGACAACCAAAGAAAACAAAAGCCAACGATAACAATACCAGAAGTTTAAGCTTCATATTCATTGTACATTAAAATGCCTGATTTTTCGTGTCACAAATATAACTAAATCAATCGATCAATATTGTACAGCTTTTTCAATATTTCGGGGCAAAGTTATCAATTTCCCGGTATGGTAAACCTGTTTCCGGTCCGGGCCCGGGAAATCAAAGCTGCAATATTTGCATATCATCTTCGTTTGTTATTTATTTACACCCGATGCAAATAGTACGATTCGTAAGTCTGGTGTTTCTGTTTCTGGTAACCGGAAGTGCAGCCAGTAGATCTGGTAATGCGGTCAATGCCTATACCTGGAAGGCCAGTTCTGTGCTATCCTCCGGAAAATGGGTTAAAGTGAAAACCGCCGGAAAAGGTATATATAAGGTATCGTACGATAAACTGAAAAGCTGGGGGTTTTCTGCTCCCGGGCTGGTGAACGTGTATGGCAGCGGCGGTTTTAAGCAATCAGAGTCGCTGAATGATCCTCCGGTAGATGATCTCCGGATAAACCGGAGCTGGAGGGGCAAAGACGGTTCGGGTAAAGACTGCCTCTTTTTTTTCAGCACAGGCACTGTGTCATGGTCACGCGATCCGGTTTCCGGCCTGTTTAAGCACACCGTTAATCCGTACAGCAACGATTGTTTTTATTATTTGAGCCAGCAGGGAGACCAGGCCCTGGATCCTGAGCCGGCAACTCAGCCAGCGGAGCCTGCGACCCACCAGGTGACTCAATTTGACGATTATTCCCGCCACGAGACTGAGCAGTACAACCTCATCCACTCAGGGCAGCAATGGTTCGGGGAGAAGTTTATCCCCGGTTCCAACAAGAAGATCATCCTCAATTGTCCCAACCCTGTGGATGGAAAATCGGCCTCTCTTTTGATCGGCTTTGCCGGGCGCTCCTCTCTGGCTTCCTCCATAGGGATATCCTGCAACCGGGTGAGACAGGCCGACATCACCTTCTCACCTGTAAATGTAGATAATTCCACCACATTATATGCCGACGAAACGCAGAAGTTGTATCCGGTGACGTTAACGCAATCGTCAGTGGAAGTTGAAATGACCTACCAGGCTGGCAATGCTTTGTCGTCGGCATGGCTGGATTATATGATCCTCAACTGGAGGCGAAACCTGCGGATGACCGGCGATGAGCTCTATTTCAGGGATGCGGAAAGCATAGGGGCAGGAAATGTGGCACAATTTGTACTTGAGAACGGCACGGGTATCAGGGTGCTCGATATTACCGATCCCGCATCGGTAGTGGCGGTGGCGGGGCAGGAACAGGGTACCCAATACCTGTTCAGGCGATCATCCGATGAATTAAGGGAATATGTTGCCTTCCGGCTTTCCGGAAGTTTCCCCGAACCGGTGTTGGTGGGGGAGGTGAGCAACCAGGATCTCCACTCGGCCGACGTCCCCGATCTTGTGGTTATTTCGCATCCCGATTTTCTGCAGCAGGCAGTAAGGGTTGCCGACTTTCATTCCGGTACCGACGGACTGGATGTGGGGGTCTTCACCACCACGCAGATATACAACGAGTTTGGTTCGGGAATCCCCGATGCCACTGCCATCCGGAATTTTATCCGCATGTTCTACGACCGGAACCGCAAAATAAAGTATGTGCTGCTTTTCGGAGACGGGAGTTTTGACAACCGCAATATCACAGGGGTAAACAAGGCGTTTGTCCCCACCTACCAGTCTGATAATTCTTTGATTCCCACCTCATCGTTTGTATCCGACGATTATTTTGTCATCCTCGACCCCGGGGAGTCGGTCTATAACGGAACAATGGATCTGGGCATCGGCAGGCTGCCGGTCTCTTCGGCCTACGAAGCGGGAATTGTGGCTGAGAAAATCCTTACGTACTATTCGGCAGAATCCATGGGGATCTGGCGCACCAATATCTGTTTCATCGGAGACGACCAGGATCAGAATCTTCACATGTCGGATTCGGAGTTGCTGGCCGATCTGGTGAACAAAAACCACCGTGAATTTCAGACCGAAAAGATCTATTTCGATGCTTTTCCCCAGCAGGTGACACCCAGTGGGGAACGGTATCCCGGGGTGATGGAAGCCATCAACCAACAGGTTAAAAAAGGGGTGCTGGTCTTGAATTACGTTGGCCATGCCAACGAACGATTCCTCTCTGATGAGCGCGTTCTCGATGTTTCGACCATTAATTCATGGACCAACCGCCATAACCTGCCGATTTTTGTGACAGCCACCTGCGAGTTCAGCAGGTTTGACGCCAATGAGACCTCTGCAGGTGAATATATCCTGTTCAATCCCAACGGAGGAGGCATCGCCCTTTTCTCCACAACGCGGGTGGTCTATGCTTATTCCAATTACCTTCTGAGCCGGAATTTCTACAGGTATGTGTTTGAGAAAGACGCAGACGGACAGAATTACAGAATGGGAGATATCATGCGTCTGGCAAAAATCAATACGCTGAATACTCTGAATAAGAGGAATTTCACCCTTCTGGCCGACCCTGCCCTGCGTTTGTCGTACCCGAAACACCGGGTGGTTACCCGGCAGGTGAACCAGAAAGATGCCACAGGCTATAAGGATACCCTGAAAGCCCTGAGCAAAGTCACAGTCGCAGGGCTCATTACCGACCCTGCAGGAAACCACCTGCGGGATTTCAACGGAAAACTGACTGCGGTAGTTTACGACAAGATGAAGACCCTTCAAACCCTGGGCAACGGCGGAGAACCTGTCTTTTCGTATAAGGTGCAGAATAACATCATTTACCGGGGCGAGGCTACGGTCACAGCAGGGGAGTTCTCTCTCAGTTTTGTCATTCCGAAAGATATTTCCTACAATTTTGGAGAGGGCAAGATTCTCTATTATGCGCAAAACGGCGAAGAAGATGCCCATGGGGCTTTCGAGTCTTTTGTTATCGGTGGTTCGGCTGGTTCACTGGTGGCCGATACCCGGGGACCGGAAATTAAGGTATTTCTCGACGATGCTTCCTTCGAAAACGGTTCCAGGACCAGCCGTAACCCCCTTTTGCTGGCTGAACTCTCCGATGAGAACGGCATTAACACCGTCGGCACCGGTATCGGTCACGACATCACGGCGGTTATCGATAATGATTATTCCGATATCCGGGTACTCAATGAATATTACAAGGCAGCCAAGGATGATTACAGGAGCGGATTCATTGAGTATCCTGTGGGAAGTCTTACTCCGGGAGAACACTCTTTAAAGCTCAAAGCGTGGGATGTCGCCAACAACTCCACGGAAGTGGAAGTGAAATTTTTCGTTACCGATGCGTTTATCATTGAAAGTGTCAGCAACCACCCGAACCCGGTAGCAGGATATACGGATATTTTCTGCTTCCACAACCAGCCGGACGGGGTTTTCGATGCTCTGGTGGAGATTTTCGACGTTCATGGCAGCCGGATCGATCTTTTACGGACTACTGTTTCCTCGAATGGTAAGCAGACCAATCCCGTGCGGTGGAACCCCGTTGAGCGGGGAGTTATGGTCAGAAACGGGATTTACCTCAGCCGCATTACTTTGCGTTCCGGACAGGGACAGCTGGCCTCGGGAGCCGGAAGAATGGTCATCCTCCGGTAAATCTCATTTTCTCCATACTTTTTTGGGAGCAGGGCCGTTCTGTTAGAGTTATCAGGATCAAATAAATAAAGTTTTATCTTTGCAGGCTTTGAAGCGAACAGTTATGGGCAATACATACAAACTACTGATTACGGTTGTTATTATTCTTTTTTCGGCAGGGCATGCCCTTAGTCAGGCAACGCTGAGTGGTTCCAATGTGATTACCACCGGAGTGCCGTTTCTGACGATCGCACCCGATTCGAGGGCAGCCGCGATGGGAGATGCCGGGGTGGGAACCTCTCCTGACGTGAACTCCCAGCATTGGAATCCGGCCAAGTATGCCTTTATGGAAAGCGATATGGGTTTTTCGCTCTCCTATTCCCCCTGGCTGAGAGCCCTGGTCAACGACATTAACCTGGCCTACCTTACCGGGTACAAGAAATTGGATGAATTCCAGACCATGAGTGCCTCCCTGCGCTACTTTTCGCTGGGAGATATCATCTTTACCAATGACCTGGGAGATTACGTCCAGACGCAAAGTCCCAACGAATTTGCCGTAGACCTCGGTTACACCCGGCTCCTGTCCGATTACTGGTCTGGGTCGGTGGTGGTGAGGTACATACGTTCCGACCTTACCGGCGGTCAGCTGATTAACGGGGTGGAGTCGCGTGCAGGTAACTCCTATGCAGCCGACGTGGCTTTTTATTACTTGAATGAATTCCAGGCCGGGCGCCAGGACAATGTGTTTTCAGCAGGTATTAACATCCAGAACATCGGAGCCAAGATTTCGTATACCGATGGTGAGATCAAGGATTTCATCCCTACCAATATGAAGCTGGGGTTAGCTTACACCACGGAACTCGACGATTACAACTCCTTTACCTTTGCAGCGGATGTCAACAAACTGCTGGTTCCGACCCCACCCCGTGATTCCACAACCTATGAAACCGGTGATGTGATTTATCCGGGTGGTATCAACTCGGACAAATCGGTCATCGGGGGAATCTTCACTTCCTTCACCGATGCACCGGGGGGATTCAAGGAAGAGTTGCAGGAGGTGAACCTTTCGGCGGGGGTTGAATACTGGTACAACAAACAGTTTTCTCTCCGGGGCGGTTATTTTTATGAGCATGAAAACAAGGGAAACCGGAAATTCATGACTGCGGGTGCCGGGTTCCGGCTGAATGTCTTTTCCCTTGATTTTGCCTACCTGATTCCCATCGTCAGGAACCATCCCCTAGAAAATACCCTCCGGTTCACTTTGTCGTTCGATGTGGATGCATTCAGCAGGCAGCGCAGGTAATGGAGTGCAGGGCAGGGATCGGGTATGATGTCCACCGGCTGGCAGCGGGGGAGTCCCTCTGGCTCGGGGGTCTGAAGATTACCCACCCTATGGGGACCATTGCCCATTCTGATGGCGATGTGCTTATCCATGCCATTTGTGATGCACTTTTTGGTGCGGCCAGGCTGGGCGATATAGGTTCCAACTTCCCGGATAACTCCCCGGAATTCAAAAATATAGACTCCAAAATCCTGTTGGCGGAGACCTGCCGGATTTTACGCAATCATCATTTTGAAATCGTGAACATCGACACCACCGTGTGTGCCCAGCAGCCCAAGCTGAGGCCTTATATCCCCGAAATGGAAAAAATCCTGGCTGGTGTCATGCAAATCGGTGAAACCCAGGTATCGGTGAAAGCCACCACTACGGAAGGGTTGGGCTTTACAGGCCGAGAAGAGGGAATCTCTGCTTTCGCCGTTGCCATGATCAGGAACAACCGGCTTTGAAATCCGGTCTCGAATCAAACGGGACGGGGTAAGCGGACAAGACACTAAAAAAGTCCTTGACGGATTCGGATTCCTCCCGACTCAGTCGGGGGGAGTTTCAATTCAATCAGCCTGGTGGAGAGGGAAAGGTAGTTTGTCGAGCACCATCATCCCGGAGAAGGGCGACAAGTCTTTTGATGATTTGAATGGCCGGAGGATCTCTTTTCCGGCAACCTGTGCGCTTTTCATCCCCCTGATGTCGTCAAGACAAGCCTTGAGAAGTACCTCTTCGGGATTGCCCAGAGGCAGCAGCGACACCGGGCT
The DNA here is from genome assembly GCA_964650525.1 of uncultured Prolixibacteraceae bacterium. Lineage (GTDB taxonomy): Bacteria > Bacteroidota > Bacteroidia > Bacteroidales > Prolixibacteraceae > UBA1413. Next base: position 129,363 of record CAZYUA010000003.1, on the reverse strand, counting down.
TTCGGTTTTTGAAATAAGCGGTGCCAGCCCTGCGGAATAATCGGAAAAACCCTGCGAGTTGGCAACCTTCAGCACTATGGGCTGCATGGCCCACTTGTGGGTGGGGTTTACATTCCCGTTGTCATCCCAGTCTCTGATGGTAAATGATCCTACATTCTTCCCCATGGTATTCTGTCCAACCTGCTTTACGGTCATATACGATTTCAGCCCGTTGATCACCAGTTCGGGTGCCGAAGCCGTTTCTCCGGAGGTAATGATATACACTTCGTTCAACCCCAGCGACTGGATAGGGGTTTGCGGTGTTTTATCGGTTTTCTCAATGGAACTTTCGAAATGGATGTTGAAATAGGAGGAACCGTACCGTTCGGTGTAGTATTGCTCGAGGGCACTATTGTACTGGCTTTTGGCAAAAATCTGCTGGGTATTGGTGCCGAAGATCATACTTGCCAGATAGACGGCCGATGATATATACCCGCCGCTGTTATAGCGAAAGTCGACGATCAGTTTCCCTATGCCTTCGTCTTTGAAACGGCCGAAAACCTTGTTCAACTCGATGTCATAATTGGTATTCAGCAATGAATCGTACGAATTACTGAAACTGTTATAAACCAGGTATCCTACCTTTAATCCGTTGACATTCAGAATGGTGTCGAGATGGATCGGGTTCTCCTGGAGGATTACCGCGGTCAGGTTAATGTTTTTTCCGTTTCGGTTAAAACCTGCACCGGAATAGGATGCCATTCCCATTTCGTAACTCTTCTGGGTGAAGAGAAGGGTGGAATAATTGGAAATGGTCAGATGCTGGTTGTTGATGTGCGTGAAGAAATCTCCTCTTTTCAACCCGGCCTTTTCTGCCGGAGAATTTTTGTACACATACCGGATAACCCCGACCAGATCCTCGCTCCCACTGCTGATCAGGTACAGCTTGATATCGAAACCCATACTTTCAGAGATACCGGCGAGCCAGTCATCGATTTCCTTGGAATCGTCGACAATGATGGACCACTTGTCAACCGTATTGGGTTGGTACAGTAAATCCTCGAACAACTCTTCGGGGTCCTCGTATTGGTTCAGGAAAGCGTTCAGGCTGTCCCGGACCTCGTATTTCGGGTTGGTCAGGGCAGGAATTTGGCTGACCCAATAATAATAGGTACCAAGGCCGTTGTAAATAAATTTGTTGACATCGTTGGCCTCAGGGATTTCAACAGGATCGGGAATCTCCTTTTTGCAGCCTGCGACGGCAATCAGTATCGCAAACACCCCTATGGTAAGCTTAAAAAGTGTTTTCATGGAATGGAATTTTTCGAACAATAAACCAGATGTAAAAATACAATAAAAATAGACTACTTTTGAACAGGTACCCTGTAATGGTACGATTATTTGAATAGGAAGGTATGTCACATCGCTCATTGGTCAGTATCACGGTTTTGACTTTTCTGGTTTTGGCTTCGTGCCAGGCTCTGAAGCCGGGAGGAAGGATTCCTTTCAGAGTTGATGATGCCAGGCATTATTCCTGGTTTGTGAATGACAGGGAAAGGGGCGTCAATATTGAAATTGAGGTTTCCAGGCTGAAAGGAGATATGTTGTTTGAGTCGGTGGTTTTCCAGAACAGAAAAATCCCTCTGGCTACTGTCATCAGGGATAAATCGGTTCTTCTGAAGGCAGTCATCCCGGGGCCCGAGTCGGTGCTTTCCGATCCTTCGGTTCTCTTTGAGGGTCCTGACCAGCTGCTCTTTATCTGCAATGGCGTCTCCTCATCGGCTGTTCTTGAATTCAGGCGGGAAGCCATCCAATACATCAAAGCGGAATAAGTCCGTCAATGGATGTTGTTTTTCTCTTCGGGATACTGAATCCTGATGTGATAAATGTTAACCAATTTGTGGAGGACGATTTCCTTTATTCGTTTGATGTCTGCAAAAGTAAGATCCGAGTTGTCGAGTTGCCTGTCCTTCATTTTTTGGTCGATCATGGTGTCGATCAGCGATCGCAGGTTATCGTAGGTTTTTTCTTTCATGCTGCGTGAAGCAGCCTCGATGCCGTCGATCAGCATGACCACAGTGGCTTCCCTGGAATGGGGCAGGGGGCCAGGATAGGAAAAATCGTTCTCGTTGATGGAGGCTTCCGGGTTTTCCTGCTGTTGCTTGAGGAAGAAATATTTGGCTTTGGAAGTGCCATGGTGTGTGGCGATGAATTCAACGATACTCTCCGGGAGTTTATATTTGGCGGCGGTTTTGATGCCGTTTTTTACATGGTCGATGATGATTTCCGCGCTTTTTACATAGCTCATCCGGTCGTGGGGGTTCATACCGATTTCCTGGTTCTCGATGAAATAGGTGGGCTGAGACACTTTCCCGATATCATGGTAGAGAGCTCCAGCCCTGACCAGAAAAGGATTTCCCCCGATTTTCAGGATGACTTCTTCGGCCAGGTTGGCAATCTGCATGGAGTGCTGAAGGGTACCGGGGGCCTCTTCGGCCAGCTTGCGCAACAGCGGCTGGTTGGTGTTGGCCAGTTCGATAAGTGTTACATCAGATACAAAGCCAAACAATTTCTCGAATATGTAAATCAACGGATAGACCACCAGGATTAAAAGGCTGCTCCAGGCAAACCACTGAAGCATTATAAAATTGTACGTGCCCAGAGTACCCTCCTGAACCAGGGTGACAGCCGTAAAGACTACCAGGTAGGTAATCCCCACCAGTAGGGAAGCAACCACCACATGAACTCTCCGGTGCATCTTGTTCAGGCTGAATACGGCAACCATTCCCGCTGATACTTCCAGCAGGACAAACTCATAGTTGTTGGGGGCATAGAATCCTATCAGCAGGGAAGTGATAATCAGGGTGAAGATGGCTGTCCGCGAGTCGTAAAAGGTTCTGATTACCACGGGCAGAATAGCCAGAGGAAACATATAAATGTGTAATCCTTCGAACGAGTGGATCATAAGTGCCAGGAAGGTCACCAGGGTGAGAAAAAACAATAAAAACAGAAGCTTGCGGCTGTCCCTGAGGATGAATCTTTTATAGGTAAACAGGTACGTGTACAAAAGAGCCAGGAATACAAGGATCAGCAACATCTTGCCGGCTGCAATAAGCTGACTGTTGATTCCTTCGCCCCTTCTTTTTTCATAGCTGCGCCGCAAGGATTCCAGAGCCTGGAACCGGCCATCATCCACCAGCTCGCCCTCAAGAATGATCCGTTCACCTTCCTGGATCATACCGCTGGCCGTGGACAAGCTTCCCTCCAGTTGCTGGAGAGCCGCAGCAGTTTTATGTTCGTCGTAGCGGAGATTGGACGTTATGTACCGGGCAGGATCCAGCATACCCAGTCCGACAGCTGCCAGCAAATACCTGCCCTTAATCTCTGTAATCTGCTGATTGAAAAGATTATAGGCTGTTTTTTCCGACAAAAGCGTCTGGGTAGCTTTCTTCTCTGCAATCGTTCCTGTGATTACAGATATCTCCGTGTGGTCTTTAGTGATCTCCATCGATTGCGGAGACGAAACCAATACTCCTGTTTGATACAGAGATAACAATACCCTGGCAGTTTCTTCAATCAGTGCCTCTTTTTCCGGATTGCCGTCGGGTATGATATTCTCCAGGTCCCTCCTGAGTTCTGCTGCCTTTTGAACTGCAACTGCAGTGTCCATAAAAAAGTAAGGGGCAAAACCCTTTTTCAGTTCTGCTTTTTCTGATTCCAGCACCGGCTCTGACTTCAATACGGCATAATCGAAGGGAGCCACCAGGTTCTTATGTTTCCAGGGGGCCCCCAGCTGGTATTCGAATTTAAACTTAGGTTCTGAGGGAAGTATCGCATGAAGGACCAGCGCTGTGGCTATGAAAAGGAGGACTCTGAATATGATTTGCGAATATCGGGCTATCTTTTGACGGATATTTTTCATGTTTTCAGAGAATAAGAGGTATAAAGATGCTAAATCTTTCAGGAAATTCTAAATTTGATTTCCTAAAATAGCTAATTTTTATGAATTACGGTATTTCCGGTTTGAGTTTGATCCCTGTCAGGAAAGAACCTTCTGAGAGAAGTGAAATGGTCACCCAGATTTTATTCGGAGAGCATTTTGAGATTCTGGACTATCTTCCTGGATGGCAGCATGTCAGGCTCGATTATGACGGGTACGAGGGGTGGGTAGACCAAAAAATGACCACACTGCTGTCGCCGCGGAAATATTCCCGGATTGTGAATTCCGCCCACGCCGTTACAACCGATATTTTCAGTCTGGTGCCGGTTTCTGGCGATCAGAACCTGATGGTGGTGGCTGGGAGCAGCCTGCCATTCTGGCGGCCTTACCTGAAACAGTTTTCCATCGACGGGACGGTGATGACCCTGAAGGGGAATGTCAGCTACCGGAAACCCGGGAATCTGCGGCAGCTGGTTATCAGTCAGGCATTGAAGTACTTTAATGCTCCCTATCTCTGGGGAGGAAGAAGTCCCTTTGGTGTCGATTGCAGTGGTTTTACCCAGATCATCTTTAAAATGGCAGGAATTCCTCTCCCCCGCGATGCCCGCCAACAGGTACATGCCGGAACCATCCTGAGTTTTGTCGAGGAAACACTTCCCGGCGACCTTGCCTTTTTCGACGATGAGGAGGGAAATATTGTCCACGTGGGGATCATCTGGGACCGGAACAAAATCATCCACGCTTCAGGAAAAGTCAGGATTGATAATGTAGACCAGTTTGGCATTTACAACACTGAAATTCGGCGTTATACCCATCAGATGCGGGTAATGAAAAAAATTCTGCCCTGATGAAGAGGACTGACATTCTTATCTGAAATTCTTTGGCAACCTGTTATCCATATCCCCGTCCGGCATTGACGGTTGATGCCCTGGTTCTGGGCAAATCGTGGAAGGCGCCGGAGGTGTTGCTGGTGCGGCGCGGAAAGGATCCTTTCGCTGGAATGTGGGCACTTCCGGGAGGTTTTGCCGGTATCGGGGAGACCCTAAAAGAAGCCTGTCTCCGGGAACTGGCTGAGGAGACAGGCCTGTTAATCCAGGATATGGAGCAATTCAGGGTTTTTGATGCCCTTGACCGGGATCCCCGGCATCGGACCATTACAGTCGTTTTCTATGTCATCCTGACAGAAACCCCTTCAGTCAGAGGTGGTGATGATGCCTCCCATGCCTCCTGGTTCCCGCTGGAGGACCTTCCTCCTCTGGCCTTCGATCACCTGGATATCATCCGGCAATTCCTTGCCGGCAGGGGGCTTCAACAAAACATGCAGGGAAACATATACCCCGGCAGCCCTGATGTTGGGCGCTGATTACCGAAGGGCATCCATGCGGTCCACAGGCTGGCACATCCCGGAAGGGAAAGCGGCCAACCCAGTGAAAGCAAAAGGCCGGCTTACCCTTCTCCGGTTGCTGCAGGTTCAGAAATCACTCCTTTCGGATCGGGCCCATAGGAGTTCTCCCCACGGGTGCCTTCGGTGACAAACAAAACCAGCAGCCAGATAGCTCCGATCAGTGGGATCAGGGAAATCAGCAACATCCATCCGCTTTTCCCCAGGTCATGGAGTCTTCTGACACCCACGGCCAGTGAAGGAACCAACACGGCCAACCCATATAATAGGTATAGGTATCCATACGGAAGTGCCTGGGTTCCGTATCCGGTGTCCATTTTAAAGGTAGTGCCCAACAGTTTGTCCAAAAGCATCGCTGCGATCATGAAAATCATATTGAACAACACGAACATCCAATACTCTTTTCTTCTGGCCCTGCCTGAGAAGTCGGCATACTTCCTCAATACTTTTAAGTACCATTCCATAATGAACCGTTTTGATTTTTCCTACTCGTTTGCTTTTCGGATTCGCATCGTTTTTGACGTGGTGTCTGAACTCCACATATGCTTATGGTGTAATGCAGCATAATCTACTTGTTCCATAGCCAATTAATCCGGGTATTCTTTTTTATCTCTATACAAACAAATCCACGCCGCTCTGCGGCGCAAAACAGATTAAGCAATCGATCAAGATCCCCCGCTGCTTACTGCTGGGTAGTTCATCCAGTGAAGATTCAAGTAAAAACGGAATAATGCGGTTGCTGGTTTTTCTTGGTTCTTTCAAATGTACGTTTTTTTATGGTGAATGGCAAGCCAGCGCGGAAAAAATTTTGAATGTGTGAGTTTGGTTGCATCAGGGGATAAAAAAAACGCAGGGACCTGGTTAGCCCCTGCGTTTTTTTCCTGTGGGCGGTGAGGGATTTGAACCCCCGACCCTCTGGGTGTAAACCAGATGCTCTAAACCAACTGAGCCAACCGCCCGGATGTAAAATGCCTTTCGGAAAAGCGCCGCAAAGATAAAACCATTTTTGTGTTATGCAAAAAAAAATAGTGCAGGCCTGACTCTCCTCCGGATCCGGTAATCTTTGCGATACCCGGCATTAAAAGATGATCTCTTCCTGGTTGTTATCCAGAAACTGGTATTGCAGAAAGGAAAAATCCGGATTTTTCTTAATAGATACCCATTTGAAGAATTTCAGAAACCATTTGATGCGGGGAGAGAGGATGCCTTTGGTCAGGAAGGCAGCCATAAAAGGGTGGACTTTCAGGGTCAATCCTGATTTGTTAAGGTCTTTCAGGATATAAAATATTTTGCTGTTCAGTTCATCGTAAAAAAGGACGGAAGGGACGACCTTCCCGCTGCCGTTGCAGGCGGGGCACATTTCGGCGGTTTCAATTTTCTCTTCGGGTCTGACTCGTTGGCGGGTTATCTGCATCAGGCAGAATTTGCTGAGCGGCAGGATGTTGTGTTTTGTCCGGTCTGTAGCCATGACCTCCTTCATATGGTCATAGACTTTATGCCGGTTGGATGCCAGGTTCATATCGATGAAGTCGATAACGATGATGCCGCCGATATCGCGAAGCCGGAGCTGACGGGCGATTTCGTCGCAGGCTGCCAGATTGACATCCAGGGCACTGGCCTCCTGGTCCATTCCGGATTTTGCCCGGTTGCCACTGTTCACATCAATAACATGAAAGGCTTCAGTATGTTCGATGATCAGGTAGGCCCCGTTTTTGAAGGATATGTTCTTCCCGAAGGATGCTTTGATCTGCTTGTTGATACCGTAGTACTCGAAAACAGGAAGCCGGCCCCGGTATAGCTTGACAATCCGCTTCTTCTCGGGGTCTATGGTGTCCAGATAGGAAGAGATCTCGCCTGCTACGGCTGCATCGTTAACAATGATACTGTTGAAATGGGGATGGTAGATATCCCTCAACAGGGTGGTGGCCCGGTCCATTTCCCCTAATACCAACCCTGGAGAATTCATCCGGCTGAGTTTGGTAAAACAAGACTCCCATTTTTCGACCAGACTCTTTAACTCCTGATCCAGTTCGGCAACTTTGTGGGTCTCGGCTGCTGTCCGGATTATCACTCCGTATTTCCTGGGACGGATATTCTGAACCAGGTTCTTGAGCCGGTTTTTTTCTTCGTTCGAGGTGATTTTCTGCGAAACAGAGACCTTGTCGCTGAAAGGAATTAATACCAGATTCCGTCCGGCTATGGAAATCTCGGAAGTCAACCTGGGTCCTTTGCTGGAAATGGGTTCCTTCACAATCTGAACCAGGATCCGCTGCCCGACACTCAACTGGTTGGCAATGGAACCCTCTTTGTCGATATCGGCTTCAGACTGAATCCTGGAAATGGAAGTGATATTGTTCTTCCGGCTCGAAAGAATCCGAAGGAATTTGTTGACGGTTGAAAATTGCGGCCCCAGATCGAGGTAATGCAGAAACGCATCTTTTTCGTACCCTACATCTATAAACGAAGCATTCAGACTGGGCATAATTTTTTTGACCTTACCCAGGTAAATGTCACCAACGGCAAATTTTGCCCCGCTTTTTTCCCGGCCTATTTCAACCAGTCTCTTGTTTTCAAGTAAGGCAATAACAATTTCGGATGGAGAGACATCAATAATTAAATCGCTACTCACAACCCAGTTTTTTCTTTCGGATAATCTTCATGCCGCTGTCTGCGTGTTACATAAAAAGCAATTAAACCTAAAGCAGAACAATACTTTAGGTTTAATTCCTTGATCCGGAATCGGGGGACTGCTATTTCTTCTTCTTGTGCCGGTTTTTGCGGAGTCTCTTTTTCCGCTTATGGGTGGCCATCTTATGCCTTTTCCTCTTCTTTCCGCTTGGCATACCTGTTTCTATTTACCTGGTTTTGACTTTTAAAACGAAAGATTTGGCCGGTTTGAACGACGGAATGTTGTGTGAAGGGATTTTGATCGTGGTGTTTTTCGAAATATTCCGGGCAGTTTTTTCTGCTCTTTTCTTAACCACGAAACTCCCGAATCCTCTCAGGTAAACATTTTTCCCATCGATCAGTGAGTCTTTTACAGTTTCCATAAATGCTTCAACAGCTTTCTGCACAGTTAATTTTTCAATTCCTGTGTTTTTCGAAACTTCATTAACGATATCTGCCTTTGTCATTTCTTAAAATATTTAATTTTCAGTAATTTAATCAGTTCAAACCGGAGTGCAAAAATATAAATTATTTAAAAAAATAAAAAGTTTAAATGATTTATTTTTACCGGCTATGAATTTGCCGGAAATATCCCCTGGTTTTTTCAGGGACACGATCCATTCCTGGTACCGCCGAAACAAACGGGATTTGCCCTGGCGAGGGACCTGCGATCCTTACAGGATATGGATTTCGGAGGTGATTTTGCAGCAGACCCGGATAGCTCAGGGGGTACCTTACTACCAACGGTTTATAGAGCAGTTTCCCGATATCAGTTCACTGGCGCTGGCGCCCGACGATGATCTGATGAAGGCGTGGGAAGGCCTGGGCTATTATTCGCGTGCCCGTAATCTGAAGGCTGCTGCCGTGATGGTTGCCTCCCGTCATGCGGGGCACTTGCCGGCTGATTTTCAGGCCTTGAAGGCCCTTCCGGGTATTGGTTCTTACACTGCTGCTGCCGTGGCATCCATCGCCTTCCACCTCCCCTGTGCCGCTGTCGACGGAAACGTGGCCAGAGTCCTGTCCCGCTATTTCGGAATCTACGACCCTATAGATTCCGGGACGGGCAGAAAGCTCCTGGAAATGAGAGCCTCCGAAATCCTCGATCGTGATTGTCCGGGTTTTCATAACCAGGCAGTCATGGAGTTCGGAGCACTCTGTTGTGGTCCGGGAATACCCGATTGCAGCCTATGTCCACTTCGTGGCGGCTGCCACGCCTACAGCCTGGATAAGGTAGACCTCCTGCCTGTCAAAAAGAAAAAAACATCCAAAACTACCCGGTACTTTTATTTCTACTTCTTTGAAAATGAGACCCATTTTGTGGTGGAAAAAAGAACAGGAAAAGATATCTGGAAAAACCTCTACCAGCTTCCGCTTTTCGAATCAGCTATTCCTCTCGAAGATCATGAGCTGCTTGCCAATCCTTTTATTACCAGCTTTCCCGGAATTGGTTCACAGGCAGTGACAGCCGTCAGCAGGGTTGTAAAACACCAACTTACCCACCAGCAGATTTGGGCCCGGTTTATTTCTGTCGCCACAGACTATCCCGGAAGCCTGAATTCCAACTATATTGAAGTAAAGAAAAAAGAAATTCATAAATTTGCATATCCCGTTCTGATCGCTCATTTCCTGGAAGAGCAGTTGTCCGGTCAGGTTTTGCGGGAAAAATGATTATTACAAACCGCTAAAATTGAAGCTATGTCAATCAACAAAGTAATCCTGGTGGGCAATGTCGGGAAGGATCCTGAGATCCGGCATCTCGATTCGGGGGTGGCTGTGGCCAGTTTTTCCCTGGCAACTTCTGAAACCTATGTGGCTAAAAACGGGGAAAAGGTTACCAGTACCGAGTGGCATAATATTGTTTTGTGGCGGGGATTGGCCGATGTGGCGGAAAAATATGTCCGTAAAGGGAAACAACTGTACATCGAGGGTCGCATCCGGTCCCGGTCGTACGAAGACAAAGAGGGGCAGAAAAGATACATCACCGAGATTTACGGAGATGTGATGAAGATGCTTGGAACACGGGAGACCCAAACCACATCAACCATAGAGAACGCTCCCCGTTCCGAATTCAAGGCTGTAGAGAACGAAGAACCGGGATTCCAGGAGAACGGGGAAGAAGACTTACCCTTTTAATGGAAACCCACCCCTTGGATATTGATTCGCTGACACAAACAGTCGCCGCAATCGCTGAAAATCCCGGTGGTCTGACAGGAGCTGGCATGGGATCCGGGGTTTTAACCAGTGTGGCATTCCTTGTGGCTGCCGCATGTATCAGTGCTGCTGCAGCGGCCCTGCAGGAGCTAGCCGCCGCGAAAACCCCTGCTGTCCCCCGTCAGGTGCTTCCGCCCCGTGTTCTCCGTATCCTGCAAAGCGGAGAAAAATGGCAGCTGACCCTGCTGTTCCTGAAGGCTCTGCTCTATATCGCTGCCATTATCCCGGTAACCGGGCTGCTGGCTGCCTCCTTTCCTTCACCAACCCCGCCGGCAGGGGTGGTTCTTCTTTTTGTCATCGGACTGACCTTGCTTCTCCTGCTTGTTTGTGAAATCGTTCCCCGTTCCCTGGCATCGAAATACCCTGTTAGCGTAGCTGCCTTCATGGCTCTGCCAGTGACCTTTTTGAATATTCTCTTCACTCCCCTGAGTGCTCTCCTCCTTTGGCTGGTGAAAATCTTCCGGAACACAACCGATAAACCGCAGGGCAGGGATGTCATTTCTGACCTGGCCCAGGCGATAGAAGACAACACTGATGAAGTCCTGACCGAAGAAAAGGAAATCTTTGAGGGGATTGCGAAATTCGGAAATAAAAATGTCTCTGAGATCATGACTCCCAGGGTCGACGTCGTAGCCCTTGACATCAACACTCCCTTTCCGGTTGTACTCGATACCATTAACAGCTCTGGCTATTCGCGGATTCCGGTCTACTCCGATTCGTTCGACCAGGTCCGGGGAATCCTTTATATCAAGGACCTGTTACCCCATACCGGTAAGGATGCCGGTTTCCGCTGGCAGGAGCTGTTAAGACCTCCCTTTTTCATTCCGGAAAACAAGAAGGTAAAGGATCTGCTGGAAGATTTCCAGAAAAATAAAATCCACATGGCGGTGGTGGTCGATGAATATGGCGGATCTCCCGGAATTGTGACGCTGGAGGATGTGCTTGAGGAGATTGTCGGAGACATTGCCGACGAGTTTGACGAGGATGAAGTCTTTTTTGACCGGTTGGGTGAAAACAAATTCCTTTTCTCCGGAAAGACACCCCTCGAGAAATTTGCAAAAGCGGTGGATTGTCCGGAGGATTATTTTGACCAGGCGCGTGGTGAGGCCGACACCCTTGCCGGACTGTTACTTGAGATCAGGGGTGAAATACCTGTGAAAAGCGATACAATCGTTTTCAAAAAATTCCGTTTTACCATTGAGTCGGTTACCAACAGAAGGATTCAGCAGGTTAAGGTGGAAATGCTTGACGGGACCCTTTAAGGCGGTGATAGACGGAATAATATAGTATGGTTTCAACGTAATGATGGGAAGGCTCCTTTGCCGGGTCATTTACCCGGTTGTTTTTCTGCTGATTGTTTGTGGGGTCACAGGATTCGTTTCTTGCCGCGAAACCACTGTGCCCAAGCCATACGGATACTTCCGGATCGCCCTGCCTGAAAAAGGGTACCAACAGTTGGGAAATGGTTACCCTTATCGTTTTGAAATTCCTCTATATTCGGAGGTTGTTACCGGTCAGCCAGCCCTTTCAGAACCCTATTGGATCACTATCAGCGTTCCTTTCTGTAAAGCGGAGATCCATATAAGCTACAAAGCTGTCGGAGGCAACCTGCCGGCTTTTACAGAGGAGTCGCGTAAACTGGCTTATGAGCATACCCTCAAGGCCAGTTCTATCGATGAGCAGCTGTTTTTCAACCCCCGGAAGAGGGTTTTCGGAACCATTTATCACATTAACGGGAATGCAGCATCGCCGATGCAGTTTTACCTGACCGACAGTACAGCCCACTTTATACGCGGGTCGCTTTATATCCGTGCCACACCCAATATCGATTCACTGAAACCGGTGATTGCCTTCCTTAAAGAAGACATTAACCGACTGATAGAAACCTGCTCATGGGGAGAGTGACGGGTCTGCAAGGTGCCTTTACAGGATATAATTCCGGGTCTTATATCGATGCAGCGGTCTTTCCTGCGATCTGTCCGATCCGGGAGAACGGGTCTCCCCGCATCGGGTTGGTTGTTGATGCCGGAATCTTATAGTTGTTACCGTACAGATTATGCCCTTACTCGAAATACGGGAATTTCAGGATGCCCGGCTGGGACTCTGGCTTATCCGGGAGGATGCGGAAGCGCTTGCCCGGATGGTACCACTTTGCGACTGGCAGCTGGAACAGTTCAGAAAGCTGAAAGCAGAGAAGCGTAAGAAAGAGGTTCTTTCAGTCCGGGTCCTGCTGGACCTGATGCAGGGATATCATGAGGACATTGAATATCTGGAGAGCGGGAAGCCGGTTTTACCGGCATCCGGACGGAATATCAGCATCACCCATTCACAGGGCCTGGCAGCTGTGCTGTTGTCGCCTTTCCCCTGCGGCATCGATGCGGAGGAGAGCAGCCGGGATCCTTCCCAGATTGCCGGCCGGTATTTATCGGACGAAGAAATTGCCTGGACCTCTGCATCCGGAGATCCACAGGCAGCCATGCTGCTTTGCTGGAGTTGCAAGGAGGCCTTGTACAAAATGTCAGGACTGCAAAAGGTGAATTTCAGGACCGACATGATACTCAGTCCTGTTGAACCCGGATTGCAAGGAGAAATTCTTGCCACCATCCGGCAAGGTGTGATGGGGTCTGTTCTCCCTGTTACCTATTTTTACCAGGCCGGGCACCTGATAACATGGTGTTTGGCAAAGGATATCCCTGACCGCTGAGACCTGAAAACCCCTGTCTTCCCCCCGGGAGAAGGGAAACAGTCGTATTTATATTGCCCTAATATTTTATTAATCTTAAAGTTATGAACTATACCAGGAGAGTTTTTATTCACCAGGCAGCACTGGCAACGGCAGCATTGGCAGCTGTTCCCGCTGCTGTTTCTGCTTCCGTGGCCCGCGGAAAGAACAAACGGAAAATGCAGAGCGGAAAAGTGTCCCTTCCTGCGGGGGGGACCATCCTGTTCCAGGGAGATTCAATTACCGACGCCGGCAGGGAGAAAGTTAAGGAACTTCCCAACAACAGCAGTTCCTTCGGGGGAGGTTATGCCTTTCTTGCTGCTGCCCATATCCTGGATCGGTTTTCCGGAACGGAACCTTTGGTCTACAACCGCGGAATCAGTGGTAATAAAGTGTACCAGCTGGCAGAGAGATGGCAGAAAGATTGCCTGGACCTGAAACCTGACCTGCTGAGCATCCTGATCGGAATCAACGATTACTGGCATAAGAGGAATGGAAAGTACGAAGGTACCGTGGCTGTCTACGAGGAAGATTACAGGAAGCTCCTGGCCCTTACGCGGCAGGCTTTGCCAGGGGTGACCCTGGTGATATGCCAGCCATTTGCCTTGCCGGGTACCTCCGCTGTCGATGATAGTTGGGTGGAACCGGTTCGTGCTTACCAGGAGGTGGCCTATAAACTCAGCAAGGAAACAGGAGCCATCTGGGTGCCTTTTCAGGAGGTGTTTGATGAAGCCATCAGACGGTCACCTGCCACTCACTGGTCAGCAGATGGTGTCCATCCCTCAATGGCCGGGGCCCACCTGATGGCTGAAGCGTGGCTGAAATCTGTTTTCGGGTAATCGATCCGGTTAGTCCGGAAAACCCTGTGAACTGGTCAGAGTTCACAAAAAAGACGGGGTAACCCCGGAACCACTGACCATTGCAGTGTCTGCAATAACGGCAGAAACAGGTGTCTCTGTACTCTGTGCCTTGTTGTATTTGTTCCTGACGAGGCCTGCCCTGCTGCAAATGGCGTAGGCCAGTACGCCTGTCAGAAATATGGCTACGATAACGTCTTTATACTTCATATCTATTCGATTTCATTTCCGGCTTGTCTCCCGTCCCACTTCTTCTTTTCCCCTCTACTAGTTCGCCTGATGTAAGCTTCCTGGCATGCCGGACTATAGGTCTGTTAAAAATGGCTGCAAATGTAACCCTTTTTCATTTCACCAATTTATCGGGGAGATGAATTTAAAGATGGATTAACATTGGGACTAACCCCGGCAAGGCCCCGAGGAACCTGATACTGTCAAGGACTTCTGGTGGGTCTTGTTCGCTTTCCCTGTTTCAACTTGATGAAAAGAGAATGCACTGGCCGCAGTTCACTTAATGGGCGTTTCAGGTTGTATATCTACCACCGGGTGCCGTGTTTTGCCTCCGTCTACTTAATGATTTCGCCTGTTGTGGTTACCCGGGCATAGCTCTTTAGGGAAGCCAGCGTTGAGGCATGGACATCGGCAGCTTTCACGGTTGTTTCTTCAAAGGTGAGGTCGCGGGTAGCACAGGCATCGGCAGCCACTGTGCATGTATATCCCAGATCGTGAGCAGCGCGGACCGCTCCTTCGAGGCACATATGGGTCTGCATCCCGCATAAAACCAGGGCTTTGATATTGTTTTCCTTCAGAAAGCCATCAAACCCTGTATGAAGAAAAGCATTGACCTCCTTTTTCATGATTATTTTTTCACCGGGCAGAGGTTGTACCAAGGGGTGAAATCCGTTTCCTGATTTGGCCAGATGACCAACATGGATAACCAGCATCTTGTTATTTCTGAAGTAAGAAAGCAACTCCGAAGCTTTCCGGGCAGCTGGTTCCGGGTTAATCAGAGGCAAAGAGCCTCCGGGGAAATAAAACTCCTGGATGTCGATGATGACCAGGGCTGTTGAATCGGGAACCTGTGATTTCAGAAACAAAGCTGAAATCATCAGGAAAAAGCAGATGAGGCTCTTTTTCACCTTCAGAAATGTTACGGGCTAATCAATCAATGGATTAAGAAAAATACCTGTGATATCTGAACTTCCGGGAAGGAGCTGGCTGCCCAGCCGGCCATTAACGGCCAGTTCACATCGGCTGCTTATCCAGCAGCTTCCTTACCTGTTGTACCACGTTTTCAGCGTTAAATCCCAGTTTTTCGTCCAGCACTTTGTAAGGTGCAGAAAAACCAAAAGAATCCATACCCCAGATGCTTCCGTTTTCGCCTACCAGTCCGGCGAGTGTCACTGGCAGTCCTGCTGTCAGGCCGAACCTTGGGATACCGGATGGCAGGACGCTTTGCTGGTAAGCTGCGGGCTGGTTTCTGAAGAGACCTTCCGAAGGGGCTGATACCACCCGGACCCTGAGTTTGTCTCTTTGGTGCAGGAGGGCTGCTCCTTCGATAAGTGTGGCTACTTCGGAACCACTGGCAACAAGGATGACGTCGGGGGTTTCGCCGTTGTCGAGGACGATATAGGCACCTTTGCCAGCCTGCAAGGCCGAAAAATAGGCATCGCCATTTACCGGCAGGTTCGTGATATTTTGCCGGGACAGGATCAGCGCTGATGGAGAAGTGGTATTCTCCATAGCCAGTTTCCAGGCTGCGGTGGTTTCATGTCCATCGGCGGGGCGCAACACCAGCAAGCTGTTGTGTCCTTTATGGTTTTTCAGTTTTTCCATCAGCCGGATCTGGGCTTCCTGTTCCACGGGCTGGTGGGTGGGGCCATCCTCTCCGACACGGAAAGCGTCGTGGGTCCAGATATATTTGACAGGCAGTTCCATAAGGGCTGCAAGCCTGACGGCCGGTTTCATGTAGTCGGAGAAAACGAAAAACGTGCCACATGCGGCGATAACCCCGCCGTGCAGTGCCATTCCGTTCATCACGCAGGCCATAGTCAGTTCGGCCACTCCGGCCTGGAGGAAGGCTCCTGAAAAGTCGCCCTTTCTGAAGGCCTTGGATTTTTTCAGGAATCCGTCGGTCTTGTCTGAGTTGCTCAGATCGGCAGAGGCGACAATCAGGTTACCTATTTTTCCGGCAAAGGCAGCCAACACGGTGCTTGAGGCTGCTCTGGTTGCCTGGTTTTCTTTCTGAATAACTGCAGAATAGTCGAAATCGGGGGCTTTCCCGGAGAAGAACTGAGTTAGCTGTGCGGAGAGTTCAGGGTGTAAGGAGGCCCAGGCAACTTCGGCCGCTTTGCGGGTAGCCGCATTTTGTATCAGCTCTTTTTTCCGTCTGGCATACAAATCGGCCACGTCGCTGAAAATGACAAACGGGTTCGCCGGATCGCCTCCCAGGTTGGCAATAGTTTTTTCGTACGAGGCGCCAGCTTCGCCCAGGGGCATCCCGTGGGTGGAGGTCTGCCGTTCAAAACTGCTGCCATCGGCCCTGACAGCCCCTTTCCCCATGATGGTTTTCCCAATGATCAGGGTGGGTTTCTCCTTTTCTTCCCTGGCTGAACGAAGGGCTGCCCTGATTTCACTATGGTCGTTACCGTCGATGGCTATGACCCTCCATCCCCAGGCTTCATATTTTCGGGCGGTGGCTTCAGAGGTGACTTCCCCGGTCGTGGTGGAGAGCTGGATGTCGTTCGAATCGTAGAACATGATCAGGTTGCTCAGACCCAGATGACCTGCCAGACGGCCTGCCCCCTGGGATACCTCCTCCTGGACCCCTCCATCGGAGATGAAGGTAAACGTTTTATGCTCCATCCACTCACCGAAACGGGAGGCAAGAAACCGCTCCGCAATTGCTGCTCCCACCGCCATAGCATGACCTTGTCCCAGGGGCCCTGACGTATTTTCTATGCCCCGCCAAATATCCTTCT
The DNA here is from genome assembly GCA_964650525.1 of uncultured Prolixibacteraceae bacterium. Classification (GTDB taxonomy): domain Bacteria; phylum Bacteroidota; class Bacteroidia; order Bacteroidales; family Prolixibacteraceae; genus UBA1413. The sequence continues at coordinate 112,607 of CAZYUA010000003.1, read as the reverse complement.
CGGGGTGTCCGGGGGTATTGCTGCCCCACTGGCGGAACTGTTGCAGATCCTCCATGGTGAAATACCCCGCCATGGACAGAACACTGTACAACATCGGCGACATATGTCCCGGATCCAGAAAAAAACGGTCCCGGTTTTTCCATGCCATATCCAAAGGATCGTATTGCAAAAATTCACTGTACAGGATGTGGATGAAATCAGCTCCGCCCATGGCTCCTCCCGGATGGCCTGATCTGGCCTTCTCAACCATGGCAGCAGCCAGAATCCGGATGTTGTCGGCCGCCTTTTTTGAAATTTCTTTGTTCATAATAAATCAATGATTTGTCGGATGGGAAAATAGGGTTTGTACTCTTCAGAAACCCAGGTGTTGCTACTCTATGACCCTTACCATAAAGATGCCTTCGATGGCTTTCATCCGTTCTGCAACCTGGGGAGCAATCTCCTGGCTGTCGGTATCGAGGATGAGGTAGGATACGTCGTTCCGGGTTTTACTCATCATATTCAGAATGTGGGTCTCTTCTTCAGCCATGACGGCAGATATCCGGCTCACCGTGGCGGGAATATTCCGGTGGGCAATGACGATCCTTACACCTCCGCTGCGGTCCATCTCGACGTTGGGGAAATTAACTGAATTGACGATATTCCCCTGTTCAAAATATTCCCGGATCTGGTCTACGGCCATGATGGCGCAGTTTGTTTCAGACTCTTCGGTTGAAGCCCCCAAATGGGGAATGCAGAGGCTGTTTTTCATTTTGAGGGTCTCATCGTTCGGAAAGTCCGTGATATACCAGGAAACCTTGCCATATTCGAGGGCTTCTGCCAGGTCGGGGTTGTGGACCAGTTCTCCTCTTGCGAAGTTGAGGATCCGGACTCCGTTTTTCATCAGCATGAATTTCTCTTTGTTTAAAAAGCCTTTGGTCTCAGGAGTCAGGGGAATGTGCAAAGTGACGAAATCAGCCCGGGAAAGGGCAGACTCCAGGCTCCGGGCCAGGGTAATTTTGTCACTGCATTTTTGAGCCTGGGTCACACTGATGTATGGATCATAGCCGACAACCTGCATCCCGAGAGCCTGGGCGGCATTGGCCACCAGCACACCGATAGCCCCCAGTCCGATAACGGCAAGGTTCTTGCCCAATATTTCTATTCCGGCAAAACTCTTTTTCCCCTTTTCCACAAGCGGTGGTACCTGATCTCCCTGTCCTGTCAGACTTTTTGCCCATTCTATACCTCCCGTAATATTCCGGGATGTGAGAAATAAACCGGCCAGGATCAGTTCCTTGACCCCATTGGCATTGGCTCCCGGTGTGTTAAAGACCACGATGCCCTGCTCCGTGCACTGGTCTACCGGTATGTTGTTGTATCCTGCACCGGCACGGGCTACTGCCTTGATGCTGCCTGGCAGTTCCATGCTGTGCAAATTGAAACTTCTTAAGATGACAGCATCCGGGTTGGCAAGTGCGGGCCCCGTTTCATACCTGTTTTCAGGAAAATGACTTAACCCCAACGGATCTATTTTATCCAGCGTCAGAATCTTATACATAACCATTATTTTACGTTAACAATTTCAGGTTTTGCAAATATCAAAATAAATTTTGATTCTCCTTGTCTCATAATTTAGTATCTTCAATCGGTTTTAATCTCGACACCTACGATGAAACGTTGCACCCATTTTACCATGCGGGCCGGAAGGTCCTTTACAGGATCTGTGACTCTGACCCTGTTTTTTTCCGTTGTACTGCTGATGGCCGGATGTCGTCAGAAAACCCGGGAGTTCCTTCCTGATCCGGGGTTTTCAGAATATGTGGACTATTTCACTTCCGGGGGTATCTCCTCCAGGGCTGCTGTGGTGGTGAAATTGTCAGAGGTTCCCCCGGGCATGACTCCGGGGGTGTCGCTTCCCGGTGATCTCTTCCGGTTGACGCCGCCGGTGAAGGGAGAAGCGGTTATGGATGCTGCCGGGGTAGTTACCTTCAAACCCTCTGCCCCCCTGTCCTCCGGTACAAACTATGAGGTCACCTTCTCCCTGGATAAACTGGCCGATGTTCCCAGGCCTTTCCGGAAGTTGAAGTTCGGATTCTTCACACTCCGGCAGGATTTTACTTTCGAAGACGAAGGATTATATGCCGATGCATCCCTTGACCAGGCAGGAATCTCCTGGTCTGCCATCATCCATACGGCTGACGCGGCCGATCCCCAGAAGGTGGAAAAAATGGTAAAGACCGATTACCAGGGTACCGGGGGAAGTGTCTCCTGGGTCCATTCTCCCGACCTGCGCAGTCATGTGATTACCGTTGACAGTCTGGAGCGGGATGCACAGGAAAGCAGGGATCTGGCTATCAAATGGGATGGGAAACCCCTGGATGTCAAAAACCACGGCGACCTTACCGTAACCGTTCCCTCCGGAAGAGAGTTCCGCGTTATCAGCGCCAAAGCGGCGGTATCTGAAGGCCAGCAGATCATGGTACTGTTCTCTGATCCTCTGGCTCTCGATCAGACGATCGAGGGCATGGCCGGAATTACCGGGTCGCAGGGTTACACCTGGCAAATCGACGGCAACCGTTTGATCCTGTGGCCTTCGGACGAGATCCGGGGGGAAAGTACCGTTACCCTCTTCAAGGGACTGAAAAGTGCCGATGGAAAAACCCTGGCAGAAACCGAGGGCCGCACGCTTTTTTTCAGTAACCTGAAGCCGGCTGTCAGGCTGCTGGGAAAGGGCGTTATTATCCCCGGCAAGGGTAACCTCTCCCTCCCTTTCGAAGCGGTTTGCCTGAATGCTGTCGACCTGAGGATTATCCATATCTATGCATCCAATGTGCGTCAGTTTCTCCAGGAAAACGAAATGGACGGGGAAGAGGGTATCCGGAAAGTAGGCCGGCTGGTTTACAAAGGCAAAGTCAACCTGACACCTCCCTCCACGGACCATTTGATGCGCTGGAGCACCTATCATGTCGACCTGAACCGGTACATAAACCCGGAGGAGGGAGCCATTTACCGGGTGGAACTCCGTTTCAGAAAAGCCTATTCCCTCTTTGGCTGCACCACCGGTTCCCCCGGCCGCGAACCCGATGACGCAGACCCGGAAGAAACTGAAGACTGGAGCGGTCCTGGCTGGTATAGTTATAATTACTGGCCGGATGATTACGACTGGGAAGAACGGGATAATCCCTGCCACAATTCCTATTTTACGTCCGACCGGTTTGTATACAGGAATATCCTGGCCTCCGATCTGGGGATGATTGTCAAGGAAAGCAGCGGGTATCGCTATGTCCTTGTAGTTACCAACCTTCTGACAGCACTACCGGAGGAAAAAGCAGAGGTGACCCTGTATGATTTCCAGCATCGGTTGATGGGTAAAGCTGTCACCGGCAAAGATGGAATTGCTGCTCTGCAGCTCGAGGAAAAGCCTTTTGTGGCCGTAGCCCGGAAAAACAAGCAGATTGCCTATTTGCGGATTGACGATGCTTCCTCCTTATCGCTCAGTAATTTTGATGTTTCCGGAGAGGTCGTACAGGAAGGCTTGAAAGGGTTTCTTTACGGTGAACGGGGTGTCTGGCGACCCGGCGACCGTATGTTTTTCACTTTTATCCTCGATGATCAGCAGGACAGGATTCCGGATAATGCACCGGTCATTTTCAAGCTGTTTGATTCGCAGGGCCGTGAGGTGGAGAGAAAAGTGAACAACAGTCCGGTGAAGGGGTTTTACCATTTTGCGGTAACCACCGATCCTTCTGCGCCTACCGGCAACTGGCATGCCAGGGTCCAGGCCGGAGGGGCTGTTTTCGAAAAACGGTTTAAGGTTGAAACGGTAAAACCTAACCGTCTGAAAGCCGATCTCCGCCTGCCCGGGATTATCCTTGCCGGAAAAAAACAATCTGCCATCCTGCAGTCGTCATGGCTTCATGGGGCTCCGGCATCGAACCTGAAATATACCGTGGAGGCAGTTATGGCACCTGCGAAAACCACTTTCAAGGGGTATGAAAAATTCTGCTTTGACAATCCCACCATTCAATATACCCCTTCGCCGGAAACCCTCTTTGAAGGTTTCCTGGATGAAGCTGGCAAAGCTGACATTTCTTTGGAGTATCCTTCCGGAATGAAGATGCCCGGGAAAATGAACCTGTGGATGACCACGCGGATTTTTGAACAGGGAGGGGATTACAGCATCCAGGTGCAACAAGCGGAATTCTCCCCCTTCAGCAAGTATCTGGGCATCAGAATGCCGGAGTCGGAAGACGGGTGGTATCAGACAGATCAGGATTACCAGCCTGAATTGGTGGCTTTGTCAGAAACCGGAAGACCGGTGCCTCTGGGCAGGGTGGAAGTCTGCCTGTATAAGGTCGATTGGCGCTGGTGGTGGGAGTCGGGCGAAGATTTCCTGGCCCGTTATGTCAGTGGCAGGGATGTAGTACCGGTGAACACCTGGTCGTTGGAGAGCCGCGAATCATCCAAGCATTTCGGATTGAGGGTCGACTTCCGGGATTGGCAGGATAATGGCCGTTATCTGCTTTATGTAAAGGATGTTGAAGGTGGCCAGGCAGCAGCCGTGACGTTTTATATGAGTCAGTGGGGACGATGGCAGGCGGCTGCCAATTCCGACGATGCCACCATTCTGGCAATCCGCACCGATAAGGAAAAATATGCCCCCGGAGAAAAGGCCGTGGTGACCATTCCCTCCCAGGCTGGCTGCAAGGTGCTGATCAGCCTCGAAGATGGCAAACAAACCCGTGACCTCTTTTGGGTCAGCACTTCCGACTTCGAGACCTCCTTCAACGTCGATATTGTACCCGGGATGGCACCCACGCTATATCTTTATGCTACCCTGCTGCAACCTTACGGGTCGACCATGAATGATGCTCCTCTGAGACTCTACGGTGTTACAGCTGTGACCGTTGAAGATCCTTCCACCGTTCTGAACCCTGTGATCGGTATGGAGGAGGAACTGGAACCCGGCAAAGAGTTCCGGATAACCGTGCGTGAGCAGGCCGGACGGGAGATGACCTATACGCTGGCCATTGTCGATGAGGGGTTACTGGATTTGACGAACTATAAGACCCCCGATCCCCACGGCTATTTTTTTGCGCGCGAGGCATTGGGCGTGAAGACCTGGGACCTTTTCGACCATGTGGCCGGAGCCTACGGAGCCCAGCTGGAAAAAGCCTTTGCCGTGGGGGGCGATGAATCTCTTCCCTTTTCAGGCCAAAAGCAAGCCAATCGTTTCCAGCCAGTGGTCCTGTACTCTGCACCTTTTTCCCTGGGAAGGGGAGGGAGCAAAACGCACACTTTCAGGATGCCCAACTATGTCGGGTCGGTAAGAACGATGGTGGTGGCGGGGAACGATGGCAATTACGGCCGTGCGGAAAAAAGTGTTAAGGTGCGCCAGGCGGTGATGCTGCTGGCAACCCTGCCCAGGGTCGCCGGCCCCGGCGAGGAATTTACCATTCCCGTATCTGTGTTTGCCCTGAAGGAAAGCACCAGGGAAGTGGTTGTTGAACTGGAGTCCGATCCGTATCTTACCCCCCTGGGCGGAAACAGGCAGGTGGTAACCTTCGCCGCTCCCGGAGAGAAAATGGCCGGATTCAGAGTTTCGACAGCCCCGCAAACCGGAATCGCCCGCGTGAAGGTCAAAGCCACCTGCGGAAACGAAACTGCCTGGTATGAAGCAGAACTGGAAATCCGGAATCCCAATCCTCCTCTGGTGAATGAGACCAGCCGGATGATCAACCCCGGGGAGTCCTGGTCTCCCTCCGTAGTTGCACCGGGGATGAAGGGTACCAACCAGGTGATGCTGGAACTTTCGGGCATTCCCGGTCTCAGCCTGTCCAGGCATTTTAACCAGTTGATCCGGTATCCGCATGGGTGTTGCGAACAGATCGTATCCACCGCCTTTGCGCAACTCTACCTTGAAAACCTTACAGAGCTTACAGCCTCTGAAAAGACCGCAACGGAAGAAAATATCCGTACGACCATTCGTCGGCTGCAGGGAATGCAGACCGGTACGGGTGGTTTTCCTCTCTGGCCGGGACAAAACGAACCGGATGCCTGGTGTACCAGTTATGCCGGCCATTTTCTGGCATTGGCTTCGCAAAAGGGGTTTTCCCTTCCTGCTGAAATGACCCGGAAGTGGAGGTCTTATCAGCTTGACCATTCGCGCAGCTGGAAATCTCCCATTGCAGGAGATCCGTTTACGAGACAACAGGAGACCCTTATCCAGGCCTACCGGCTGTATACCCTTGCACTTGCAGGGTCACCCGAAAGGGGCGTCATGAACCGGTTTCGTGAGGAGGTGGGTGTCTCAGCCGAAGCCCGGTGGCGGCTGGCCGCTGCCTATTACCTGGCCGGACTGTCGCAGGCTGCTGACCTTCTGATTCAAAAACCGGCTCCCGCAACAAGTGCCTATCCTTCCCATACGGTTACCTTTGGCAGTGAGCTGCGCGACAAAGCCATGATCCTGGAAACCCTGATTCTGAAAAATGACCATCAGGGGGCTTTCAGGCTGGTTTCTGAAATTGCTTCTGAAACGGCTGCAGCCGACTGGCTGAGCACCCAGACCACCGCCTGGTGCTTTTATGTCATGGCCCGATATTTTACCGCAGCCGGAAAAGAAGGGGGCATTCATGCAACCTACACCCTCAACGGCACCCCAAAGACAGCCAACTCTTCCCTTCCCCTGTTAAAAACCAGCTTATTACCCGGGAATAACGGCGCTGCAGAAACTACAATCCGCAACAACGGTGACGGTCCGCTGTTTGCACGCCTTTCAGCCCGTGGCATCCCTCTTGAAGACAGCGCTTCGGCGAGACAGAGTAATCTGACTATGCAATACCGGTTTACCGGCAGGAAAGGCCAGGTGGTGGATGCGGCCCGCCTGCTCCAGGGAACCGATTTCTCCCTGGAAATTTCAGTGTCCCATCCAGGGATTCTTTCGTCCTGTCGTGACCTTGCCCTTACGGCCGTATTCCCCCCGGGCTGGGAAATCATGAACGAAAGGTTGTCTGATCTGCCCGCCAGGGAAACCGGAAAATATGATTATCAGGATTTCCGTGATGACAGAGTGTATACCTATTTCAGCCTGAATAACAGGGAAACCAAAACCTTCAGGATAAACCTTCACGCTGCCTACGTGGGGAAATACCGGCTTCCGGCGTTCATCTGTGAGGGCATGTACGACAATACCGTATATGCCAGGCTTCCCGGACAGTGGGTGGAGGTGGTTAAACCCTGACAGTTCAGAACCAGAGGTATTCAACGTACAGTTATGCCGGGCGATAAAGGCGATTGGGGCAGGAAATGGCTGGTGAACCCCTGGGTGTCACGAAAAATCCCGCTGGTATGGTCGGCGGTAATCCTGTTCCTGGGGATATTGGTATTTTTGCCTGCGCCCCGGTTGCCGGATTTGTATGCCACGGTGCTCGAATCGCACGATGGAGAGTTGCTGGGAGCCAGGATTGCTCCCGACGGTCAATGGCGATTCCCTTTGCCCGATTCAGTTCCCGTAAAGTTTAAGGTCTGCCTGTTGTCCTTTGAAGACCGTTATTTTTACAGGCATCCGGGCGTGAATCCTATGAGCCTCGCCAGGGCTCTGGTCCTTAATATCCGGGCCGGAAGGATTGTAAGCGGCGGAAGTACACTGACCATGCAGCTGGCCCGGCTTGCGCGCCCCGGAAGAGCACGGACCCTTATCTCCAAGACCCGGGAGATTTTTTGGGCTTTCAACCTGGAACTTCGGTATTCCAAGGAGGAGATTTTACGCAGGTATGCCGGCCATGCTCCCTTTGGCAGTAATACGGTGGGTCTCGAAGCTGCCTCATGGCGCTATTTCAGGCGCCCCCCTCATCTCCTCTCCTGGGGAGAGGCCGCCGCACTGGCTGTACTTCCTAACGCCCCCTCCCTCATATACCCCGGAAAGAACGACTCCCTTCTCCTGGCTAAAAGAAACCGGCTGCTGAAGCTGCTCTGCCGCAGGAACCTCATCGATACGATGACACTCGAATTGTCGATGGAGGAACCTCTTCCCGGGAACATATATCCGGTACCCCTGAATGGCCTTCACCTGTTGGACCAGGCAGTCAAAGAAACTCCGGGAACCCGGGTGAGAACGACCCTTGATTTTTCGCTTCAGCAGCAGGTGAACCAGATGGTTTTGCGCCATGCCGGGAATCTTCAGTCCAACCATATTTTCAATGCCTGTGCCCTGATTGCTACGGTGAAGGAAGGCCGGGTTCTCGCATACACGGGAAACGTGCCCGGCATGGAAGGCGGGGAACATGGGGGCTATGTGGATGTAATCCGTGCACCCAGGAGCAGCGGAAGCATATTGAAGCCTTTCCTGTATGCGGCCTTGCTGGAAAAAGGCTTGATGGCACCTCATCAGTTGGTTCCCGACATCCCTTTGAGAATCGACGGATTTACCCCGGTAAACTTCAGTCACGATTATGATGGTGCCGTGCCTGCATCCCGGGCTCTGGCCCGTTCGCTTAATGTTCCTGCTGTGAAGATGCTGCAATGGTATGGTGTGGAGGCTTTTTATCATTTTCTGGAAAAAGCCGGCATGACGACCCTGACAAAGCCTGCCGGCCACTATGGGCTGTCGCTGATCCTGGGTGGTGCGGAGACTAAACTGTGGGACCTGGCCGGGATGTATGCATCGATGGCACGAATTGTCAGGACTTACGAAGAGAAAGACGGCTTTTACCCTGTCACACAGTTCCGTCCCCTGGTGTGGAGAAACGATGCGGAAAAGGAACAGGACACCGAGGCTTCACGGCCTTTCCTGAGAGCTGCCGCAGTCTACCAGACCCTTGAAGCCCTGATGTCGGTGAACCGGCCTGAGGAGGAGACCGGCTGGGAAACGTTTGCCGGTTTGAGCAACATTGCCTGGAAAACCGGTACCAGCTTTGGCTTCCGCGACGGGTGGGCGGTAGGCATGACCCGCGATTATGTGGTCGCCGTATGGGCCGGCAACTGTGACGGCGAAGGCCGACCCGGTCTCACCGGCACAGTGGCGGCAGCTCCCCTGATGTTTGAAATCTTCGGCCTTTTTCCACCTGGCAACCGGTTTGCCAAACCGGTGGATGAACTGGTGCCCATGACCTTCTGCAACGCTTCCGGGTTTCTGGCTTCTCCCTTCTGTACAGAGAAAGATACACTCCTGGTCGCACAGGGTTCGCAGCCTGAAACCTGTCCTTATCACCAGTTCATCCATCTCGATAAAACACTGCAATACCGCGTGTCAGGCAGTTGTTATCCTGTTGCAGACCTTCAGACGGCAAGCTGGTTTGTTCTTCCCCCGGCCATAGAATATTATTACCGCCGAAAGCATCCGGGATATGCCATGCTTCCCCCTGTCAGGGAGGGATGTCAGACAGATGAAGCCGTCATGGAGTTCATCTATCCACGCGAAACCAACCACCTGTTCATTCCGCGCCAACTTGGCAACCACCCTGGGGTGGTCATTTTTGAGGTGGCCCACCGGCAACCAGAGGCGGAGGTTTTTTGGTATATCGACGACCGGTATGCCGGAAAAACGGTCCTCTTCCATCAGATGAGCCTCGCTCCGGAACCCGGATGGCACCTGCTGACCCTCACCGACAGGGAGGGCAACCAGATCACCAAGCGGTTTCATGTGTCCCAGTCACGCTGATTTTGCTATCTTTGAAGGCATCATGCAGGGTGCGGTCTTTCGTGGCTCCCTGCCGGTGGGAACAACAACTCAGCCCCCACGGATAACGTTCAGAAAAACCTGATTGAGATCCAATGACCATCGCCGAAAATATCGTGTCAGTGAAAGGCCAGTTGCCCCCCGGGGTTAAGCTGGTTGCTGTTTCAAAAAACCGGCCTGTCGCCGACATCCTTGAAGCCTGGTCGGCCGGGCACACCATTTTCGGAGAGAACAAAGCCCGTGAAATGGCAGAAAAATACCCCGCCCTGCCAGACGGCATCGAATGGCACTTTATCGGTCACCTGCAAACCAACAAAGTTAAATTCATCGCCCCTTTTGTGTCGGTTATTGAGTCGGTCGATTCCCTGAACCTTTTGCAGGTAATTGACAGGGAAGCCCGGAAACTGAACCGGGTGATTCCTTGTCTCCTGCAGTTTCATATTGCTGAAGAAGCGTCGAAATTCGGACTGTCGGCCGGAGAAGCTGAAAATCTGCTTCAATCGCCGGAGTTCGCACAGATGAACAATGTCACCCTGGAAGGGGTCATGGGAATGGCTACTTTTACTGACCACCCGGGGCAGGTAAGGCGAGAGTTCCAAAACCTGAAAAGAATCTTCCTTAACCTTAAAGAACATTATTTCCGCGATCAACCCTCCTTCCGGGAGATATCCATGGGTATGTCGTCCGATTTCCCCCTGGCTGTGGAAGAGGGCAGCACCATCGTCCGTATTGGCACAACCATTTTCGGGAGCCGCTTTGGTGCCATCAGCTGAACTTTCTTGCGGCATGGTGAATCTTTTTCGTTCCGTCATACCAGATGCCGGATATATTTTTAATTTTGGCTTTCATCCGGGAAACCCTGCTACCCATATGGTTTACAGGCTAACCTTAATTGATTTCCCTGCCGGTGATTTCGAAGAACCACGGAAAGAAAGATGGAGATAACACCCTGATTAATACAACTATTATGACAAAATTGGATACCACGTACCTGGGTTTGAAGTTAAGAAACCCTCTGATTGCAGGCAGTTCAGGTTTGACAGGTTCGGTTGACAAAATCCGGGAGATGGAGGAAGCCGGTATCGGGGCGGTGGTCCTGAAATCTGTTTTTGAGGAGCAAATCAACGGGGAAATCGGGGATTTGCTGCAACAGAGCGGCCGCAGTATGGATTACCCCGAAGCTGAGTATTACATCCGGAACTATGTCCGTGATCATTCCCTCGGAAAGCATACCGAACTGGTGGCTAAGGTGAAGCGGCAAACAAAGCTGCCGGTAATTGCCAGTATCAATTGCGTTTCCGCCTCGGAGTGGGCTACCTTTGCCGGTGATCTGGAACAAGCAGGTGCTGATGCCATCGAACTGAATGTCTTCCATCTTCCGACAAACCGTTTGCGTACTTCGGAAGATGTAGAAAAGATTTATACCGATGTTGCCGGGGTTGTGAAGAAGAACAGCAAAATACCCGTATCGGTGAAAATCGGAAGTCATTTTACCAACATCACAGGGCTGGTAGAGCGGCTGAAAGCTGCCGGAGCCCGAGGCGTTGTCCTGTTTAACAGGTTTTACGAACCCGACATCGATCTGGAGAAACTGGAACTGAAAGCCTCTGAAGTTTTCAGTACGCCGGGTGAAGCCCGTCATGTACTGCGCTGGATCGGGCTGGTTTCTTCTTCGGTTCCGCAGATGGATCTGGCTGCTTCGACCGGTATTCATAACGGTGATACCGTGGTGAAAATGGTGCTGGCGGGAGCCCAGACGGTGCAGCTGTGCTCAGTCCTTTACCTGCAGGGTCCTTCGTATGTCACTACGATTTTACAGGATATTCAGAAATTCATGAACCGTTGGAATTTCAGCAGCATCGATGAATTCAGGGGGCGTCTCTCTTATAAAAACCTGGCTGATCCGATGGTTTACGAGCGTTCTCAGTTTATGAAGTATTATTCTGAGAGAAAATTGTAAGGACTTTTCCGTCAGAGTGGTTTCTATAAACTGCGAAAGTGCATTTCCCGGAAAAGAAGGTATTGAGGAAGAATAACCCCACTTGCCGTAGAATCCGACGATGGAATCATACGGTTGTTGTTTCAGTCCGGCTGAAGGAAACCCTTATCGTCCGGGAAAACGACACCGCAGGGTGCTTCATCGGGAGTGAGCAGATAGGGATTCAGACGAATCACAGACGGCAGGAAGCCGGTAGGAGGGCCGGATAGTGGATATATAGCTTGTTTACGGAGGTGAATGCCCCGTTGAATGCCGGGAGTTTCTTAAATTATGTCCGTTGCCGGATCAGAAAAGTCGATTTAATCGTAATTTTGCAGCCTGATGGAAGGATGTATTTGTAACTCATGGAGCACGGGCGCATAATGGCCATTGATTATGGTAAAAAGCGGGTGGGACTGGCTGTGACGGACCCGATGCAGATGATTGCGACCCGTTTGACTACGGTGTCTACTTCTGTGATCTGGGAGTTCCTGGATCACTATTTCCGGAATGAAAAGGTTCTCCGGGTTTTGGTTGGTTACCCGGTACAGCTGAACGGAAAACCGTCGGAAGCGCTTACCTATATTAACCCTTTTATACAAGCATTTATCAGGAGATACCCTGCTGTTCCCCTGGAGCAGGCCGATGAGCGGTATACCTCCAGGCTGGCCCAACGGGCGATGCTGGAGGGAGGCCTCAAAAAATCAGGAAGGCAGGACAAAACCCTTGCCGACGGAGTCAGTGCGACCATACTTTTGCAATCATTCCTGGAACAACAAAAATTCAAGACATGATATTTCCTATTGTCGTTTACGGGGACCCGGTGTTGCGTGAAAAGTCGGCTTCCCTCGGACCGGATTACCCTGACCTGAAAGGGTTCCTGGAAAATTTCTGGGAAACCATGTACCATGCCGACGGGGTTGGCCTCGCCGCTCCGCAGGTTGGCCTTTCCATCCGGATTTTCGTGATCGATGCTGGTGCCTTATCCGAGGATGATCCTTCCCTGAAAGATTTTAAAAAAACCTTTATCAACCCTGAGATTTACAGCTACAGCGGGCCTAAACGATCTCTCGAAGAGGGGTGCCTCAGCCTGCCTGAGATCAGGGAACAGGTTCCCCGCTCCGATTCCATCCGGATCAGATACCTTGATGAAAATTTCCAGGAACACGACGAAGAATACAGAGGCTTTCTGGCCAGGGTCATCCAGCATGAATACGATCATCTGGAAGGCCGGCTCTTCATCGATTACCTGTTGCCCTTAAAACGAAAACTGCTCAAAGGAAAACTGAACAGCATTGCAAGGGGGAAAATCACCCCTCATTATTCAATCAGGGTGCCGGTTTAGTATTCTTTTTTTTCGTATATTTACCTTTCAGGACGCTTTTTTCTGAAAGGACATGCTTGATTATCTGCAAAGGGCCCCTTTTGTCAGGATTGTACTGCCTTTTATTGCGGGTATCGCTGTGACCCCTGTTTTTGCCGGTTTTCCTGGCTGGTTATTTCCGGCTGTTACCTGCACAGTTTACATCCTGCTGCTTTTCACCGTTCATGCGGGATATTACCGCCATGTAGCCACAGGTATCTGCTTTACGCTTTTCTTCCTTCTCGCGGGTATCTGCCTTACCCAGTCTGGCAATAAGCCTTCGGGGAGGCTCCTTCCGGGCAAATACCGGGCAGTACTGCTTGAAAAACCGGTGGAAAAGGCGCGTAGTTTAAAAGCTGAAGCCCTCATCACCGGCGTCTTTTCGGAAGATACCCTTTTTCAGACAAGGGAAAAAGTACTGCTTTACCTGGCAAAAAGCCCTCAGGCTGAGCAACTGGCCCCGGGAGCTGTCCTGATATTCGCAAAAACCCCCGCCGGAATTGAAAATCAGGGTAATCCTTTTGAATTTGATTACAAAAGATATCTGCAGAATCGAAATATCCGTCACCAGGTTTACCTCGGCGAAACATTGTGGATACAAGAAAAAACGGAGAGTGCTTTTAATCCGGTTGTAATTGCCGAGCGAATCCGGGATCACCTGTTGGACATATACAAGCTTAACGGGTTGGAAGGTGAAGGACTGGAGGTTTTGTCGGCTTTAACCCTGGGGTATAAAAAATCCATGGATCCCGACATCCGGCAGTTATTTTCCGCCACCGGTGCTGCCCACGTGCTGGCCGTATCAGGGCTGCATGTAGGGATTATTTTCCTGTTTTTTAACCTGGCGTTTGGTTTTATGCGGAAACGAAACGCCACAAGGGTTCTGTTTCTGGTCATGGCTATTCTGGCATTGTGGACGTTTGCTTTTATCACCGGGCTCAGTCCCTCGGTGAAACGTTCAGCCCTGATGTTCTCCGTAGCTCTGGTAGGAGGCAATCTCCGCAGACCACCGAATATTTTTAACACTCTGGCGCTTTCTGCTTTCATCCTGCTGGCTGTACAGCCGGTACTTGTGTACGACGTCGGTTTGCAGCTCTCCTTTTCGGCAGTCACCGGGATTGTCTATTTCCAGCCAAAGCTTAAGTCGCTATTGCATTTCCGGTACCGGGTATTTGCGTGGCTGTGGGAGCTGTTAACGGTTTCACTGGCTGCCCAGGCTGCCACCTTCCCCCTTTCCTGTTACTATTTTAATCAATTTCCGGTTTATTTCTGGTTGTCGAATTTTTTTGTCATACCCGCCGCATTTGTTTTTATCCTGCTTGGAATCCTGATTCTGGCCGCCTCCCCTTTCGCCGCTGTTGCAGGATTCCTGGCTAAAGGGGCCTCCTTTCTTGTCAGACTGCTTCTTGCTGTGCTGCAGGAGATCGGCCAGCTTCCGGATGCCCTTGTCACCGGGTTTAATTATACAGGCTTGTCCATGGCTCTTTCAGTGGCGATCCTTCTTTTTGTTGTTTTATTCATTGAAACCCGGAGACACGGCTTCCTGATGGCATCTCTGATGGCCGCATCGCTGGTATTTATCAGCGCAGCGGTGCGGAAAGTTTCCCAAAACAACCGCCAGGAAATCATTGCTTACCGGTACCGTGAACCGGTGATTCACCTGTTGCATGGAAGAGACAACTACCTGCTGGCGCCGGCGGATGTGTTGCAGAACGATTTTCCCATAAGGGAGGTCGGTGCTGTCAGCAAGGTCTTCCGGCTCAGAGAACCGGTACAGGTACCCTTTGATTCCGACTATTCAGATGAGAATCTTACCAAAAAAGGCAATCTGTTGTTTTTCGGGGGAATCGTAATGATACTGCAACGGAACAACTCCATCCGGTGCGACAGATGCAATCCCGACCTGGTTGTCGTTTGCCCGGGGTCCTTTCCCAAAAGTGACTTCCCCGCCAGTGTCCGGGTTATCAGTTATGCCGCTCTGCAACCCCGGGATACTGAATTCCGGGCGATTCACAGCATTCCCGTCCAGGGAGCCTTGAGGTTTCGCCCGGACATCGCCACCCGCCATAAAAATTATTGATAAGGCCACATAACGTACTTCAATATTGGTTTATTTTGTACGCTCCATTCCGGGGATCAGAGTCCGGATGACCACTGTTGGCACTCGTGGTTTTGCCGGATCCAAAGACCTTCGCGGGAGCAGAAACCAACTGATTGAAAACCAATGAAAATCGTAATTGCCGGAGCCGGAGAAGTGGGAACCCATCTGGCGAGGATGCTGAGCAATGAAAACCATGATATCATCCTTTTGGATGACGATCCGGAGAGACTGGCCTTAATCAGCAGGGAGGTAGATCTTATGACTCTCCGTGGCTCGGCTCACAGTTTTGCCGATCTCAAAGAGACAGGATTGGCAAAAGCTGAACTTTTTATAGCGGTAACAACCTCAGAAGAACGGAATGTTCTGGCCTGTTCGATGGCCAGTTTCCTGGGGGTGGGCCGGACAATTGCCCGGATCAATAATTCGGAATACCTTCAGGAGCGTTACCGTGAAAAGTTAAAAAAAATGGGTATTCACGAGTTGATCTACCCGGAAACGCTGGCAGCAAAGGAAATTGTCTCCTCGGTGAAGCTGACCGGCACCCGGCAGCTTTTCGAGTTCTCAGGTGGCAAGCTGATCCTGATGGGCATCAAAGTCAGGGATAATGCCCCTATCATTAACCAGACACTCGAAGAACTCGCCCCGGTATTGAAAAACATTATGGCTGTGGCCATTGTGAGGGATCGTGAAAACATCATCCCCAGCGGGAAAGACAAAATCCTCGATGGAGACATTGTCTATTTTGTTACCGACCAGTCGACCAGGAAACATCTGTTCGACCTTACAGGCAAAGAACTTTACGAGATCAGGAACATCATGTTCCTGGGCGGTAGCCGGATAGCCCAGAAAACCATTGAAAAACTGGGCGACCAGTACCGGATTAAAGTGATTGAGGAAAACAAGGAACGATGCCGTCTTCTGGCAGATAAATTTGAAAATGTTCTGGTCATTAACCGCGATGGCCGTGATCTGGATCTCCTCCGCGAAGAGGGGTTGGGTAAAATGGATGCTTTCATTGCAACCACCGGAAGTTCAGAGGTTAACCTGCTCTCCTGCCACCTGGCAAAATCGTTTGGTGTAAAACGGACTGTTGCGGAGGTAGAGAATTTTGCCCTCATCAACACAGCTGAGAGTCTGAATATTGGCTCTATAGTCAATAAAAAACTGATTGCTGCCAGTTATATTTACCGTTTCACCCTGAATGCTGAGATTTCCAACGTTAAATGCCTGACCTCCTCCGATGCGGAAGTCTTTGAATTCATAGCCCAGCCCGAAACCCGAATCATCCAAAAGCCAATCCGCGATCTTGATTTTCCGCAGGAAGCTAAAATAGGCGGAATTATCCGGGGCGACCAGGGTTTTGTGGCCGACGGAAATATGCAGATCAGGGAAGGCGATAAGGTAGTGGTTTTTACATTGCCCTCAGGAATCAAAAAACTTGATAAATTATTCCGGTAAGTTGATTTACCGGAACTACCATGAATTTCAGGATTATTCTCCGGTTAATCGGCTTCCTCCTGCTGGTTGAAGGCGTTGCCATGGCTCTGTCGCTTCTGGTAGCCTTGATTTCGAGCGGCAGTGATGTCACGGGTCTTGCCATCTCCACCCTGATAGCCCTGGGGCCAGGGTTGGTCTTGGTTTTTTTAACCCGTAAAGCCCCGAAACAGATATCCAAGCGGGATGGGTTTATGGCAGTGACCCTGGTCTGGTTGGTTTTTTCCCTGTTCGGGTCGTTACCCTTTCTCCTCACAGGTACAATTTCCCATCCTGCTGATGCTTTTTTTGAGACCATGTCGGGGTTTACCACCACCGGGGCCAGTGTGGTGGATAACATCGATTCGTTCCCGCGGGGAATCCTGTTCTGGAGATCTTTAACCCATTGGCTGGGAGGTATGGGCGTCATTGTTCTCATGCTTTCTTTCCTTCCTGCCCTGGGAGTCGGTGGTGTCCAGCTTTATGTTGCAGAGGTCCCCGGAATGACCATTGAAAAACTGAGTCCCCGCATTTATCAGACCGCCCGGATTGTATGGGGTGTTTATTTATTCTTTACTCTCCTGGAGACCCTGCTGCTGAGGCTGGGAGGAATGTCTTGGTTCGATGGTATCTGCCATTCTTTTGCCACCATGGCAACCGGCGGATTTTCCACCCGGCAGGCCAGCATCGCTTTCTGGCCCTCCCCTTATATCCAGTATGTCATTACTGTTTTCATGATGATTGCCGGGACCAATTTTTCCCTCCTGTTCTTTGCCCTGAAGGGAAACCTCTCCAGACTATTCCGGGATGAAGAGTTCAGATATTATATCCTTTTCATTTTCGGATTTGCCATTCTTATTTTCAGCGGCCTGCTGATTACCACCTCCACCCCTTACGGACAGGCATTCCGCGACGCTCTTTTTACTGTGGTATCGATTATCACCACAACGGGTTTTGTAACCGCTGACTATTTATTGTGGAATCCGGTCTTAATCACCCTGGTTTTCGTTTTGTTCTTTTTCGGGGGATCTACCGGTTCGACGGGAGGAGGGGTTAAGATTCTGAGAATCATTTTATTGCTCAAGAACAGTTACTACGAATTGCGCCGCATTATTCATCCTAATGCGGTGATACCCGTTCGATTCAACAAGCGGGCTGTCGAATCTGAAACCATCAACAACGTACTGGCATTTTTTATGTTTTACCTGCTGGTTTTTTTCATCAGCAGTGCCGTCTGTATGATTTTTCTCCCGGATATGAATTCTTCCATGGGCGCCGTAGCCTCTTGCCTGGGAAATATCGGCCCGGGATTGGGAAGTGTCGGACCCGTCTTTACTTATTCGCATCTTCCTGCCGCCGGTAAGTTGTTCCTCTCCTTTTTGATGATGCTGGGCCGTTTGGAATTGTTCACTGTGCTGGTTATCTTTACTCCTGCTTTTTGGGCCGAAAAGTAAACAGTACATTGATCTCTCAGGATGAATTTCAAACTTGTGTTCCGTGTGGTAGGCCTTTTGTGTATTTTGGAAGGTATTGCCATGCTTCTAAGCCTGGGAGTGGGATGGGTGAGCGATGGAAGGGATTTACCGGCTTTCGCCCTGTCTGCCGGAATCTGCTTTCTGGTGGGAGCCCCGCTCCTGATTCTCCTTCCGCAATCACCTGCCAACCTTACGCGCCGTGAAGGATTCCTGGTGGTATCCCTGGTCTGGATTGTGGTCTCCCTGCTGGGTTCTTTACCCTTCCTGATCAGCCGTGAAATCCCCGGCGTGGTCGATGCTTTCTTTGAATCTGTGTCCGGCTTTACTACCACCGGTTCCACCGTCCTTGACGATATCGAGCGTCAGTCGAAAGGAATGCTGTTCTGGCGGGCTTTGACCCAATGGCTGGGTGGCATCGGAATCATCCTGCTCACCCTCTCCTTCCTGAAACAGTTCGGCATCGGAGGCATGCAGCTTTTTGACGCGGAAGTGCCAGGCCCCACCCACGACAGGGTGAACGAAAGAATTCAAAATACTGCCCGCCAAATCTGGGGGATCTATTTTATACTCACTGTACTTGCTGCGATGTTGCTGAAAATCGGTGGTATGACACTCTTCGACAGCCTGTGCCATGCCCTGTCAACGATGGCCTCCAGCGGTTTTTCCACCAAACAGGCAGGACTGGCTTACTGGAACTCCTCGTATATCCACTATGTGACTATCTTTTTTATGATCATTGCCGGAACCAGTTTTTCCCTGTTTTTCTTTATCATAAAAGGAAACTTTACCAAATTGTGGCAAAATGAGGAATATCGGTATTACCTTTTTTTCATCTTTTTTTTCACGGTGCTGATATTTGGAGGATTGCTGGTCACTTCAGCCATGCCTGCCGGCAAAGCTTTCGAAGAAAGTCTCTTTACGGTAGTCTCTCTTATCTCTACTACCGGTTATGTAAGCAGCGATTTTTCCACCTGGCCTGCACTCCTGATCCTGCCTGTGTTCGGTCTTTACTTTTTCGGAGGAATGGCGGGTTCTACCGGCGGTGGTATGAAAATCATACGGATTGTCATCCTTTTGAAAAACAGCTGGTACGAATTGCGCAAAATCATCCACCCCAGTGCCCTGATCCAGGTACGATTCAACAAACGGCTGGTAGACCAGAGAATTGTGACCAACATTCTTGCTTTTTTTGCCTTTTATATTTTGATTTTTGCAATCAGCAGTCTGGTAATGATGGTTTTTGAGCCTGATTTTCAGACAGCTATCGGTGCAGTGGCTGCCTGCCTGGCGAACATCGGTCCCGGACTGGGAGCCGTAGGCCCTGCTCATACCTATTCGCATATCCATGATATCGGAAAGATCTTTCTCTCTTTCCTTATGCTGCTTGGACGACTGGAGTTTTTTACCATGCTGGTGATCCTGACTCCTTCTTACTGGAGGGAGTGACCGGTGCCCCCCGGCCCCGAAGGCCTTTCCTGAACCAAAGGCTGATTAAATCAGCAGATCCCCTTTCCCTTGTCTGACAATCAGTGGTTCTTCCCCGATAAAATCAACGATGGTCGACGGGACAATGGCTCCTGTTCCTCCGTCAATGACCAGGTCGGCCAGCTCGCCGTATTTTTCATGGATCAGCTCTGGCTCAATGGAGTATTCCAGAACCTCGTCCTCGTCGTGAATAGAGGTTGAAACAATGGGATTCCCAAGTTCCCTGACAATCTCACGGATGATGTTGTTGTCGGGAATACGGATCCCGACAGTTTTCTTCCTTCCCTGGAAGTACTTTGGCACCTGATTGTTGGCCTCGAGAATAAACGTAAAGGGGCCCGGAACATTCTTCCGGATGACCTTGAAAACAGAGTTTGAAATCGGTCTTGTATAGAGGGAAAGGTGGCTCAGGTCACTGCAGATAAACGAGAAATTGGCTTTCCGGACATCTATGCCCTTGATGCGGGCCACTTTTTCGACCGCGCGGGTGTTGGTGATATCGCAGCCCATTCCGTACACTGTATCCGTGGGATAAATAATAAGCCCCCCGTCGCGGAGAACTTCAGCAATTTTCCGTATATCCCGGGGGTTTGGATTTTCGTTGTACAATCTGATTAACATTTTTCTGCAGAAAGTTTGGCGGCTAAAGATATACTTTTAGTTTTAACCCCGAAACAACTGATATACCATGTTTATTCCATCCCTTTTGAGAACGGAGGACGGATCTGATACCCTGTACATCCGGGAACTGGATGAAACCTATCACTCCAGGCACGGGGCCGTGGCAGAATCGGAGCTGGTTTTTCTGGAGAACGGATATCTTTCAGGGGCCGGTACTCCGGTTCATGTCCTTGAAGTCGGCTTCGGAACCGGTCTGAACTGCGTGCTTACCGCCCTCCGTGCTGCACAAATGACCCGGCTAACCCGCTATTTTACCCTGGAAAAGGTTCCTTTGTCGCCTGAAATTATTGAGCAGCTGAATTATCCTGGACTGCTGGGTGAAATGGCTGCGACCTGGTTCCGCAAAATCCACAGGGCGCCCTGGGGCCATCCGACCTCTATCCACCCCTGGTTTACCCTTTTAAAAATTCACGAGGATTTTACTACATACCACCTGGAAGATTTGCCGCTATGCCAGGTCGTCTATTTTGATGCCTTTGCTCCCGACAAACAACCCGAAATGTGGAACACACAGCTTTTCATGAAACTGTTTGTTCAAATGGCTCCCGGCGGGGTTATCGTTACCTATAGTGCCAAGGGTGCTGTCAGGAGAGCCCTGGCAGAGGCAGGGTTTCAGGTGGAAAGACTGCCCGGACCCAAAGGGAAAAGGGAGATGCTGAGGGGATTTAAAAAGTAAATTTCTGCATACCAATCTAAAAATCCGTTATCTTCGCGGTTTCTTTTAAACCTTATATTAATTGTAAAACTTTTTGTTGCAATGAGAATTAAATCGTTCTTTCTTTTTCTTGCCGTAATTTCTTTTGTGGCTACCAGTTGTCAGAATAATGGTCTGGGTAAAAAAGCCAACCTGAAGACGGCTGCTGATTCCACCAGTTACGCACTTGGGGTGCTTATCGGACAGCAGAACAAAATGAGCCTGGACCAGGTTCCCGGGGGTGACCAGATCAATGTGGACCTCCTGGCTGAATCATTCCGTATGTTTTTGCGGGGCGATTCCACCCTGATGTCTCCCACGGAGGCCAATGAGGTAGTCTCTGGCTTCTTCCAGAAAATGGGAGATAAGCTTTCCCAGAAAAATTTGGAGGAAGGGAATGCCTTTCTGGAGAAGAACAAAGCCAGAGAAGGGGTTACAACCACCGCTTCAGGTTTGCAGTATGAGATCATCAAGGAAGGTACCGGTCTGAAACCCACAGCCGATGACGTGGTGAGAGTCCATTACCATGGCACTCTGATTGACGGTAAGGTTTTTGACAGTTCCGTCGATCGGGGGGAACCAGCGGAATTTCCGGTCGGTGGCGTCATCCCGGGATGGGTGGAAGTACTGCAACTGATGCCTGTAGGTTCCAAATGGAAAGTTTATATACCTGCCAGCCTGGGTTATGGCGACAGAGGAGCCGGCGGCGAAATAGGCCCCAATGCTGCCCTGATCTTCGATGTCGAGTTGTTGGAAATTGTTGCGAAGGAAGAGGGTAAGTAGTACCCTGTTCCCATCAGGCTGTGTGTTTGTTCAACCCGTAGGTTCACAGGCGGAAAGTGCCTCCCGTGAACTTACGGTTGGTTTTATTCCAAGTCATCTGAGGTTTTAACCTTTTATCTGATCGATCCATGAGTTTAAGTATCAAAGCAAAACTGGTCAGGATCCTGCAGGTCGAATCGGGAGTGGGACGAACCGGCAACCCCTGGAAAAAACAGGAATTCGTTGTTGAAACTTTGGAACAGTACTCCAGGAAAGTCTGTTTTACCCTTTTTAACGATAAACTCTCCCTTTTATCCGATTTCTCAGAAGGGGAAGTCCTGGAAGTGTCGTTCGATATCGAATCGAGGGAATTTAATAACAAATGGTATCACACCCTTAGTGCCTGGAAAATTGACCCGGCAGCCCCCAAAAGTTCCGGTACTGTGTTGCCTCCCCTGACGGAAGCCGACGTACCCCCTGAACCAGCAGACGGGGAAGCAGGTGATTTGCCGTTTTAACAAGTTCCCGGTCCGGAGTTTTGAGGGATCCTTCTTCTCATCAAAACAATATTTTCGACATGGTGCGTATGCGGAAACATGTCGACAGGCTGAACCCTGACAATGTCGTAGGCACCGGACATCAAGGCCAGGTCGCGGGCTTGTGTCGCAGGATTGCAACTCACATACACCACCTTTTCAGGGGCTGCCTCCAGAATGGATTCAACCACTTCGCCGTGCATCCCGGAACGGGGTGGATCGGTAATGATTACCCGGGGAAATCCGTGTTTCACGAAAAAATCGCGCCGTAAAACCTCTTTGATATCTCCTGCCACAAATTGGGTGTTGGAAATGTTGTTGAAAGCGGAATTTTCAACCGCATCCCTGATTGCCTCCGGCACCGATTCAATGCCGATGATCTTTCGGCACGATCCGGCCAGGAAATTTGTAATGGTTCCTGTTCCGCAATACAAATCGTACACCGTTTCATCCCCTTGCAGGGAAGCAAACTCCCGGACCTTGCGGTAAAGTTCCAGAGCCTGCTGACCGTTGGTCTGAAAAAAACTCTTGGGACCAATCCGGTATCGGATCCCTTCCATTTCTTCGGTGATGGTGGGCTTCCCGCTGAAAAGGAGGATTTCCTGATCGGTTATGGTATCGTTCCCCTTGGAATTGATCAGGTACATCAGGGAGGTAATCCCGGGGAACTGTACCTTCACGGCTCCAAGCAAGGCTTCACGGGCAGTCTGGTCCTCATGGAAAAAGGAGAGGATGACCATGACATCCTTCAGCGAAGAGTTCCTGATAACCATCGTTCTTAAAAATCCCCGCTGTTCCCTGATGTCGAAAAAGTCCAGGTGATTCCGGATGGCATATTCATAAATAAAATTCCGTATTTCGTTCGACGGTTCAGCTTGAAGCCAGCATTTGTCAACCTGGAAAATCTTATCATACCTCCCCGGTACATGAAACCCCAAAGCATCCTTCTCCAGGATCTCCTGTTGCATCATCTCCTCCTGAGACAGCCAGCGGTTGTTGGAAAAGGAAAACTCCAGCTTATTCCGGTAATGAAAAATGGAGGGCGATCCCATGATGGGATCAATTCCGGGGAGAGTCAGTTTTCCGATTCTTTTTAGCTGGTCTGCCACCTGCCTTTGCTTGAATTCCAGCTGCAGAGGGTAGGGGAGATTCTGCCAGCTGCAGCCGCCGCACAATCCAAAATGGCTGCAGGCAGGATCTTCCCTGTCTTTAGAAAGCCGGTGATACCGCAACACTACGGCCTCTTCGTACCGGCTCCTTTTTCTGATGACCTGAAGATCCACCACATCGCCGGGTACTGCCCGGGTGGTGAATACCACCTTGTCGCCAATCCGTGCCAGCGATTTCCCCTCAGACCCGATATCCGTGATGGTTACATTTTCGTACAAGGGTTTGTTGTGATTCCTCCCCATTTTTATTTACCTTTGAAGGCAAAGATAGCCTGGTTCCTTAATTTATTATTCGCCTTGGCCGCGCGATAATACCATTCTGGCAAGATAATTCTCATTTTGGGAAGATTCGGTCTTTCAACAGGAGGGCAATTGTTTGACTATGAACAGGCTGTTTTATTGGCATGATTTTCGAAAGGATTCGTATTGTATTAATAATTAAATTTCTTTTAATACTGGGGAAAGCATCTTCTCTTTATGATTGGTTTTGTGTTTAGGGGTTTGTAAATCATCAATCATCTTCAAAAAAGCGTCCATTATTGCTTTCCCCTTTTAAATAAGCCCGGCAAGGCCGGGCTTATTTTATTTGTGCGACTCAACTTTCAAGAGCATGGCGACCAGAACGTTGCCAGTTGATCAATCGGGGAGAAGCCCGGGGATGCTATTCCCCGATTCCGAAGGCTGAAAAAGGGTCCTGAACTTGCCTGCAGGGTATACCTTTGATGCATGACGGTTGAAGTTGGCGGGCCGGGTAGCTGCAGAACCAGCTTTGGCAAAACCTGAAAACGATCCTCCGGGACTCATTTTTCAAAAGAAAAACCTATTCCGGAACAAATAGTTCCCGGATTCCCTGCAGAATGTTATTTTTATTGCCTTAATGTCGAAAATCAGAACTGATGCATGCGTTAAATGATTTTTTGGGCAGGATCGACGGTTACATCGGGGGATCGCAGTGGTTTGTGTTTTTACTCCTGGGAACGGGAATATTCTTCACCTTGTATCTTAAGTTCCCTCAGTTCCGGTATTTCAGGCAGGCCTTGTTTATTCTTCGGGGTAAGTTTGACAAAAAGGGAGATGTGGGAGACACCTCCCATTTTCAGGCCTTGGCAACAGCGCTTTCGGGAACGGTAGGAACCGGAAATATTGCGGGTGTGGCCCTGGCTATTCATCTCGGGGGGCCGGCGGCCCTGTTCTGGATGATGGTTACTGCTGCTCTGGGAATGTGCACCAAGTTTGTAGAGGTTACCCTGTCGCATAAGTACCGGGAGATCACCAGCGACGGTACCATTGCCGGAGGCCCCATGTATTACATGAAAAACCGCCTGAACATGAAATGGCTGGCTGTGATTTTTGCGGTAGCCACGGTCTTTTCTTCCTTCGGCACCGGTAGTCTTCCCCAGATTAACAGCATTTCCAACTCCTTCTATTCGACGTTTGGGCTCAGTCACTGGATTACGGGAGCCTTCCTGTCGGTTTTGCTGGCAGCGGTTATTCTTGGCGGGATCAAACGGATTGCCAGTGTGACCAGCCGGCTGGTCCCTTTTATGGCGATCGTCTACTTTCTGGGGGCTATGGCAGTGATCGTCTACAATTATGATAATATCATCCCCTCGTTCATTGCCATGTTCCGGGATGTGTTTACCGGTACGGCTGCCACGGGAGGATTCCTGGGGGCCGGGTTGGCTTATGCTTTTAACCGGGGCGTCAACAGGGGGCTCTTTTCCAATGAGGCAGGTCAGGGTTCTGCTCCTATTGCTCACGCTGCAGCCCGGGCTCATGAACCGGTTTCCGAAGGCCTGGTCGCCATCCTGGAACCCTTCATCGACACCATCATCATCTGTATGCTTACCGGCATGGTCTTGCTGTCGTCGGGTGTCTGGGATGAAAAATTCGATAACAAATTCCAGTATGCCGACACCTATTTTATGGCTGATACGTATAGTGAACAGAACCCCGAAGATGTACGGGCCTTGTACCACTTCCTTCGGACCAAAAATGGCCTTCCCCTCTTTTCCGGGTCCCTCGAAGTGAAAAACGGTCGTATGACAAACCCGCCCACCATTCTGCATGCCCGGTCGGTTGCCGAAGAAGTCATGGTCTACTTCGACGGAAAACCATACGACGGGGGCCTGCAAATCGAAAATGGAAAAATGACCGGGAGTGGAACCTATCTGACGGGAAAATCGCTGCTCCATAGTGCGCCTCTTACCGTGCAGGCCTTTAACCGCAGCTGGTTCGGAAAATACGGCAGTTACATCGTCGCCCTGGGGCTCTTCCTCTTCGCCTTTTCCACAGCCATCAGCTGGTCTTACTACGGCGACAGGGCTGTCACTTTCTTATTCGGAGTCAAGGGCGTCTTCTGGTTCAGGATCGTTTTCGTTATTGGTTTTTTCCTGGCCTCCTTTACCGACACCACCATTCTCTGGACCTTCTCCGGTATCACCATTGCCCTGATGGCCATTCCCAACCTGATTGGCATTCTGATTCTCCATAAGGAAATGAAATCTGAAGTAAAGGCATTCTGGGGAGAATGGGCCAGCCGGTTCCCCGGCATGAAAGTTCCTAAAGATTAGAATCCTTTTCCCTCCTTCGTTCGGGACTGGAAAGGCTTTGACCGTAAAAGGGTGGCTGGTGGATAAATGGTTTTCCTGGCCGCCAGCCAACAAAACAGGTTCAGGAATTCCGCGGAATGGCTATTTTTGTGTGGTCATAGCGGTATGGAGAGGAATTATTCTTTGGGATCCGCAGCACTGCAATCGAATGGAAGGTATTTACCCGGATAATTTTGAGATTAAAATTGGTTTCGACAGGATCCGTGAGATGCTGAAGGCCAGATGTATCAGTCTTCTGGGCGAGGCCTGGGCCGACAGGATGCATTTCATGGCATCAGCAGATCCTATCCGGGAAATGCTGGATGAGACCAACGAATTTTTGCGCATTGTTGTTGAATTTCCTTATTTCCCGGCCGATCACTATCTGGATGTTCGGGAAGCCTTAACCCGGGTCAGGCCGGAAGGGCGGTTTATCGAAACAGAGGAACTGTTTAACCTTCGGCAAATGCTGGAAACCCTGCGGGCGATCTCCAACTTTTTCACCCGGGAGAGGGCAGCCCTTTTGCCTGCCCTTTCACGGAAAGCAGCCCGCATCAGGGTCTTCCCTCTCCTGGTGGAACAGATCGACAGGATCCTCACCAAACAGGGCAAGATCCGTGAAAATGCCACTCCCGAGCTGGCCCGCGTCATGAAATCGATCCGGGATCTCCAGGCTGCGGTTTCAAACCGGTTGCAGCTGATCCTGAAGCAAGCGCAGCAGGAAGGATGGATTGAGGAGGGGGTAGGAGTGGCCGTCCGTGATGGCCGGGCTGTCATCCCTGTTCCTTCGGCCAACAAACGGAAGCTGAAGGGAATCATCTTTGACGAATCGGCCACAGGAAAGACCTCCTTCATCGAGCCGGCAGATATCGTCGAGATGAACAACGGAATCCGGGAACTGGAATATGCCGCCCGCCGTGAGATCGTCAAAATTCTGACTGCCATAAGCCAGGAAATAAGGCCCGCCATTCCCGACCTGGTCTCTTCGAACGAACTGATGGGTGAAATGGATTTCATCAGAGCTAAGGCTTTGTTCGCCAAGGATATAAATGCCATCAGGCCTGACTTTTCCGGAGAAGTGGTACTCGACTGGAAACAGGCGGTCCACCCCTTGCTGATGCTCTCCCTGCGACGCGAAAACAGAGCCATCGTCCCCCTCGACATCCACCTGAACCAGGTCAAACCTATCCTGGTGATCTCAGGCCCGAATGCAGGGGGAAAATCGGTTTGCCTCAAGACGGTGGGACTACTTCAGTACATGCTCCAGAACGGTTTGCTGATACCTCTCCAGGAAGGCAGCAAGACGGGGGTTTTCCAACGCCTGTTTATCGATATCGGAGATGAACAATCGATAGAGAATGACCTGAGCACCTACAGTTCCCACCTTCTGGCCATGAAATATTTCCTGCGTCACTGCGATGAGAAAACCCTGGTTCTGATCGATGAATTCGGAACAGGCACGGAACCCATGCTGGGGGGAGCCATCGCAGAAGCAGTGCTGGACCGCTTAAACCAGTTGAAAACCTTTGGAGTCATCACCACCCATTATACGAACCTGAAACACTTTGCTGCTTCTGCCGAAGGAATTGTCAACGGGGCTATGCTGTACGACTCGGAAAAAATGGCGCCGCTGTTTATTTTGGAAACCGGCAAACCGGGAAGTTCCTTTGCGTTTGAGATAGCACGGAAAATCGGGTTGCCGGAGGATATCCTTCAGAACGCCACCGGGAAAATAGGGAAAAAACAGGTGGATTTTGAAAAAAACCTCCGGTCTATCACACGCGACAAATATTACTGGGAGACCAAACGGCAGCGGATCAGGAGTGTGGAAAAGACGGTCGACGGGATGGCGGAAACTTACAGCAAGGAGTTGGAAGAAATCCGTCAGCAAAGGAAGGCGATTTTGAAACAGGCCAGGGAAGAGGCCCAGCAGATTTTAGCCGGGGTAAATCGTCAAATTGAAAATGCCATCCGGGAGATTCGTGAATCACAGGCTGATAAGGAGCAGACCCAGGTTATCCGGAAGGCCTTGGACCATCTCAAAAAGGAGGTTTCACTGCCGGAAGTTCCCGAAGATCCACAACTGGCCTTGCGGGAAGTTACGTTGCAGAAAAGGGAGTACCGCAGGAAACGGGGTGAGGTTGTGGTTCCGGTTACTGATCCTAGTGACGCTGGCGGGGAGAAGGATCCGCTGGTCCCTGGTGACAGGGTCACACTGAAAGGCAGGGAAACGGTGGGAGAACTGATCCGCATCGCCGGTAAGAAAGCCGTCGTCGCCTTTGGCCAGATGCAGTCGAACGTCCTTACCAGCGACCTTGAAAAAGCCACGGAAGGGGAGAGGGTACCGGCTCCCGGAATCAGGGCAAGGTCAGGTGTGGCTATGACTCTCGATTTCAGCGAACGGCGGCTCAACTTCAAGTCAGAAATCGATCTCCGGGGAGTGAGGACCGACGAAGCCCTGGCCCGTACCCTCACCTTCATCGATGAAGCGGTGATGTTCGGGGTAAGCCGCCTGCGGATCTTGCATGGGAAAGGCCACGGCATCCTCAAAGAAATGATCAGAAACTACCTTAAAACCGAACCGGTAGTGAAATCATTCAGGGATGAACATGAACAATTCGGGGGCGCCGGCATTACCATCGTGGAACTCTCACTTTAACCGGCGGCCACCCGCAGGTGTAAAACAACCCATTTCCGAACCACACCTGAAAGATTTTTTCTCCTGTCCCGCGATATGAAAAAAATTGTACATTTGCCTATCAACAATACAATCAAGCCATGTTGCCAAAGTTTTTATTAGCCGACAATTCCCAGGTAGCTCCGGATACCATTTACGTTGTCCATAATGAGAATCCGAGGTTCATTATTGAAAGCGACATCGATGATTTCTGGAGCAATCAGTTAATCCACTGGATTGATCCGGAGCCGGATAATGAGGAATTAGTTGATCAACTGGTCGAAGAGGCAGAAGAGTTCCTCGATGCCGAGTTCTCTCAGGACTATGATGAGGACGAGGGAGACGACGAGGAGGAATAAGA
Organism: uncultured Prolixibacteraceae bacterium; assembly: GCA_964650525.1. GTDB lineage: Bacteria > Bacteroidota > Bacteroidia > Bacteroidales > Prolixibacteraceae > UBA1413. The sequence continues at coordinate 83,603 of CAZYUA010000003.1, read as the reverse complement.
TTTTGGTCGGCAGAGGCTTCAGAAATGATCGGCCATATTCGCATGGCGCCTGAAATTCTCAATTGTTGGCTTGTTTGAGCGACAAGCTAATTCTTTTCTGCGGGATATCCACTTCCAGCACTTTCACCATGACCTGTTGCTGAAGTTTGACTACTTCATCGGGATTGCTGATGTAGCGATTGGCCATTTCCGACAGGTGGACCAATCCCGACTGTTTGACTCCGATATCCACAAAAGCGCCGAACCGTGTGATATTGCTGACAATACCAGGGAGGATCATGCCCGGTTGGAGGTCTTCAATCCGGGTGATGCCGGCGGCAAATTCAAACATTTTGATGGGGGCTCTCGGGTCGCGGCCGGGTTTGAGCAGTTCCGTGCGGATATCGATCAGGGTGGGAAGTCCTGTGGTTGCACTGATGTAATCCTGGAGGTTAATCTGCTTTACGAGGTCTTCATTTCCGAGCAGATTGCTAACCGGACATTGCAATCCGGCAGCCATTTTTTCTACCACCGAATACGATTCGGGGTGGACGGCAGAACTGTCGAGGGGATGCATTCCCCCGGGAATCCTCAGAAACCCGGCGGCGAGTTCGAAGGTTCTGGTCCCCAGCCGGGGTACGTTCAGCAGTTCCTGCCGGGTGCGGAAAAGTCCGGTAGCTTTCCGGTACGCTGCAATGGCATGGGCCAACTGAGGTCCCAGCCCTGAGACATAAGCCAGTAGCTGGGGACTGGCTGTGTTCAGGTTTACACCGACGCCGTTGACTGTTCTTTCAACTACTTCGTCGAGGCTTTTTTTCAGCTTCTTCTGATCCACATCGTGCTGGTATTGTCCGACGCCGATGCTTTTGGGATCGATCTTCACCAGCTCAGCCAACGGATCCAGCAGTCGCCGGCCGATGGAAACCGCTCCCCTGACCGTCACATCGAACTGCGGGAATTCCTCCCTGGCAACCGAGGAGGCAGAATATACCGAAGCTCCGTCCTCGTTGACCATAAAGACTTTCAAATCCCTGTTGAACTTCAGGCTTTGGATGAAGGTTCCGGTTTCCCTGCCGGCAGTGCCGTTGCCTATTGCCAGAGCATCTATCTGGTAGGCTTCGGCCAGGGAAGTGATTTTTTTGGCTGCCAGGCTGCGGTCATTTTGCGGAGGATGCGGGTAGATGGTGTCGTTATGGAGAAGGTTTCCCTGGGCGTCCAGGCAGACCAGTTTGCAGCCGCTGCGGTATCCCGGGTCGATGGCCATCACACGTACGGCGCCGAGCGGCGGCGCCAGCAACAACTGGCGCAGGTTCTCGGCAAACACCGCAATGGCTTCCCTGTCGGCCTTCTCTTTCGAAAGAACAGCAAATTCATTTTCTATCGACGGAAGAAGCAACCGGCTGAAACTCTCTTTTACCGCCAGGGCTACCTGGGCAGAAGAAGCGCCATCCCCCCTGACGAAAATCCGGATCAGATGCTCTAAAGCCATAACCTTGTCGGGCTCAATCGAAACTCGCAGAAATCCCTCCCTTTCTCCCCGCCGCATTGCCAATACCCTGTGCGACGGGCATTTTTTTAAGGATGCCGACGTACTGAAATAATCCTTGTACTTTACGGCTTCTTCCTCTTTGCCGGGGACCAGCGCAGACCGGATGACCGCATTCCGGTCGAATTGGAACCTTACAGCCCGCCGGGCATTTTCATTTTCGCTGATCCACTCGGCCATGATATCGCGGGCACCGGCCAGGGCCTCCGCTACGGTCAGGACGGCTTCGTTCAGAAAAGAGAGCGCCCTGACTTCCGGATCTCTTTCATGCTGGGCCATCAGGATACGGGCCAGCGGTTCCAGACCCTTTTCCCTGGCCATCATAGCCCGGGTTCGGCGCTTCGGCTTGTAGGGCAGATAGAGGTCTTCCAGTTCAGCAGGATCGTAACAGTTTTCGATCCTGCTTTGCAGCCCGGGAGTTAGGCTCCCCTGTTCCCCGATGATGGCAACCACCCTCTCCTTCCGTTTTTCCAGTTCCTCATACTTTTCCTTCTGATCCCTGATCTCGGCGACCTGCATTTCGTCGAGGCTCCCGGTTTTTTCTTTCCGGTACCTCGAAATAAAGGGAATGGTGCCCCCTTCGTCCAGTAAATCAAAAGTAGTTTTTACCTGCGAAGGCTTTATATTGAGCGATTGGGCGATGAGACCGATAATTACGGGTTTCATATAGACCATTAAGGGATGCAAAGATAATACGCCCCTGTGTGGAATGAATAAGGAAATCTAAGAGAATTCGTGGTTGCCTGCAGTCAGTCAAAGCAACGGTAGTGGTAAAACTTAACAAACCTCTATTTTTTCTTATTTTTGCGGATCTTAATCTACAAAAACAGAAACGCATGTTCGAAAATTTAAGCGAGAAGCTGGAACGGTCGTTCAAGCTTTTGAAGGGGCAGGGCAGGATAACGGAGATCAATGTGGCGGAGACGCTGAAGGAGATACGGCGGGCGCTTCTGGATGCGGATGTCAATTTTAAAATTGCCAAGAGCTTTACCGATACGGTGAAGGAAAAGGCGCTGGGCATGGATGTGCTGACTTCGGTCAGACCCGGCCAGCTGATGGTGAAACTGGTTCATGATGAGCTGGTACTGCTGATGGGGGGACAAACCACCGACCTTAACCTGAAGGGCATGCCGGTGGTGATCCTGATGGCCGGGTTGCAGGGATCCGGAAAAACGACCTTTGCAGGTAAGCTGGCTAACATGCTGAAGAGCAAAAGAGGCCGTCATCCATTACTAGTTGCCGGCGACATTTACCGTCCGGCAGCCATTGAACAGCTGAAGGTCATCGGTTCACAGATCAACGTGCCGGTGTATACGGAGGAAGAGAACCAGAATCCCGTGCAAATTGCCGGCAATTCGATTATCCATGCCAGGAAGAACGGATTTGATACCGTCATCATCGACACGGCAGGTCGGTTGGCCATCGACGAGCTGATGATGAAAGAGATTGCTGCCATCAAAAAAGAGGTCCAGCCCCAGGAGATCCTGTTCGTGGTTGACGCCATGACCGGTCAGGATGCCGTAAATACGGCCAGGGAATTCAACGAAAAGCTCGATTTCAATGGTGTCATCCTTACCAAGCTGGATGGTGACACCCGGGGGGGAGCCGCCCTTTCCATCCGGTCGGTTGTAGACAAACCGATCAAATTCGTGGGCACCGGCGAGAAAATGGATGCCCTGGAGGTCTTCCACCCCGACCGGATGGCCGACCGTATCCTGGGTATGGGCGACATTGTCTCACTGGTCGAAAAGGCCCAGGAACAATTTGATGCCGAAGAAGCTAAACGGCTGCAACAGAAACTGGTCAAGGACCAGTTCAATTTCAACGATTTCCTGAAACAGATCCAGCAGATCAAGAAAATGGGAAATCTGAAGGACATCGCCGCTATGATTCCCGGCATGGGTAAAGCATTGAAAAATATGGATTTTGAAGATGATTCCTTCAAACATATCGAGGCTATCATTTATTCTATGACCCCCGATGAAAGAATGAATCCCTCGCTGCTGAACGGCACCAGAAGAAAACGGATTGCCGAAGGATCGGGTACCAATATTCAGGAAGTAAACCGGCTCCTGAAACAGTTTACTGAGACCAGCAAAATGATGAAAATGGTAGCTCAGGGAAAGAATATCCAGAATGTCATGGGGCGGATGCAACAGGGGCGGCGGTAGCCCCGGATGGTCCAGGTGCGGGCGCTGATTCCCGGATGGATGGAAAGGAGGCAGAAGGGGGGCATCAGGAAATTCAGGCTGTGAAAATTGTAATCTGTAGTTAGCAAAATGGGGCACCTGGTTCCGCAAAAAGTATAGCAAAAGGTAACAATGATGGAATACAGTCATGCAACTGATTGACGGAAAGAAAGTAGCCTCCGAAATCCGGAAGGAGATCCGGGAGGAAGTTACCGCCATCCGGGAGGCGGGAGGCCGGGTTCCGCACCTGGTGGCGGTTCTGGTGGGTCACGATGGCGGAAGCGAATCGTATGTGGCCTACAAGATGCGGGATTGTGAGGAAGTGGGATTCCGCTCTTCGCTGATACGGTTTGAGGAGGATATCCCGGAAGCTGTGTTGCTGCAACAGGTAGGGGTGCTCAACGACGACGCTGAAGTAGATGGGTTCATCGTTCAGCTGCCATTGCCTTCCCACATAGCCGACCGGAAGGTGATAGAAGCCATCTCCCCGGATAAGGATGTGGATGGATTCCATCCGGTGAATGTGGGACGGATGGCTCTGGGAATCCCCTCCTTCCTGTCAGCCACTCCCCTGGGGATCGTTCAGTTGTTACAGCGGTATCAGATCGACACCAGTGGCAGAAACTGCGTTATCATTGGTCGAAGCAATATCGTGGGCCGGCCGCTGAGCATCCTGATGTCGCAGAAACAGGTCAATGCCACAGTGACGGTTGCCCACAGCCGGACCCGTAACCTGGAAATCCTCTGTGCACAGGCCGATATCCTGGTGTCTGCCATGGGAGTCCCCGGGTTTGTCACCGCTTCTATGGTTAAGGAGGGCGCCGTTGTTATCGATGTGGGAACAACCCGCGTTCCGTCCCCGGAATCCAAATCGGGTTACCAGCTCCGCGGAGATGTCTGTTTTGCAGAGGTAGCTCCCAAGTGTTCCTGGATAACCCCCGTCCCGGGTGGAGTGGGACCCATGACCCGGGTTGGCCTCCTGTTAAATACCCTAAGGGCTTATAAGGAGTTCCACCGTTACAGGAATGACTGATAATACCTTATTTTTCCCGGAAGGCTGATTTATGGATTATTTTGAACTATTTTTGCAGATGGAATATGAACGCATAAGGTGAGAATCATGGGAGATTACGAAAAGCATGATATGCACGACGGCTATAGTCAGGATATCCTTTCAAAGGTGATACGGGCAGGAAAAAGAACCTATTTTTTCGATGTCAAGAGCACCAGGAGCAGCGACATGTACCTGGTAATCACCGAAAGCAAACGAAGAACGGAAGAAGACGGGAATCCCACCTTTGAAAAGCATAAAATTTTCCTCTACAGGGAAGATCTTCAGAAATTCATGGATGCCCTTGTGGAAGTATCGGATTATATTATCGCCAACACGGAGGAGACGAATCCGGGAAAAAAACCGGATGATATGGGTACCCGGGAGTAAAAAAAGCTTACCAATAGCTGAAAAATTGCCTGTTCCTTATTCCGGGGCATCCTGACGGGCAGATCTTTCCGGTGAAAACAGTTTCGGTGGCTGTGGTTATCAAATCAGGTTCCGCTCTTTTTTAATGGTTTGGTACGCTTCGTTGACCATTTTAAACTTATCCTGCGCTGCTTTCTGGAACTCCTCCCCCATGTGGGCCAACTTATCGGGGTGGTATTTCATAGCCATGGTTCTGTACGCTTTTTTAACTTCTTCATCCGTAGCACCGGGTTCGATTTCAAGAATGGTATAGGCATAGCCGGGGTCGCGATAAAACATCGCTTTTATAGACTGGAAGTCGTTTTCGGAAATTCCCATATTCCGGCTGATAAACTCAATCACGTTAAATTCCTTATCGGTGACTGCCTCGTCTGCTCTGGCAATTCCAAAGAGGAAGTGGAGTAACTGGAGGCGGGCGGAGTAATTCATGTTTTGCCCGATCTGCTGGCAGACATCGCCAACCGGGATCGTTTGTTCCAGGAGATCGCGGAGCATAACGGTAGCTTCAGTGGCAGCCTCCTCGCCGAAATTGCGTTTAAGGAACTCTTTGACAAAGTCGAGTTCAGAACGCAAGATCCTGCCGTCGGCTTTCATCACGGCAGCGATCAGTACCAGCAGGCTCATGATATACCCACCGGCCGTGGTTCCCCTGGGTGGTGGCCGCAATACTCCGGTATCCGGGGTGGCTGCGTCGAAGACACTGCCGATAATAAATCCGATAAGGGCTCCCAACGGCCCGCCGACAGCCCATCCCAGGCCTCCCCCTATCCATTTAGCGATCTTTCCCATAATTTCTGATCATTTTGTCTGTTTCCAAAACCTGTGTAGTCAGGAAGGAGTTATCATCATTTGTCAAAACATAATCTGCCAGGTCTTTTTTCTCTCTGTCGTTCCACTGATGCTGCATCCGGGCTATGATCTCTTCCCTTGAAAGGCCATCGCGGGTCATCACTCGTTGGATCCTCGTTTCTGCCGGGGCCGTTACCAGGATCACGGCATCCAGGTTTCGGTAATACCCGCTTTCGAATAGTATGGCTGCTTCATATAAAACGTAACAGGCAGTCTGGCGGTTGTGCCATTTTTCAAAGGTATCCCGTACCAGTGGGTGGATCAGTCCGTTAATCTTCTGGTATAGAACAGGATCTGAAAAAAGCAGGGATGCCAGGATTTTCCGGTCGATGCTTCCATCGTTCCGGTAAAGCCCTGCCGCTGGCAGATGTTGAAGAAAATCCCTGACTTTCTCATGGCTGTATAAGGATTTGGCTGCCCGGTCGGCATCAAAGACAGGGATTCCCAGCACGCTGAAAATCTGGCAGGCTGTTGTCTTGCCACTGCCGATGCCTCCTGTGATCCCCACCTTCAGGGGTATCTCATTTTCTTTCGATGAGATATTCAACATGCTCAGGAGAAATTTTCAGCGCTTTAACAGATACTGGCTGTTTACGAATCCGGATCTTCAATACCGGTGCCTGTGCCCCGATTTCCTCCCACGAGACAAAAGCCTGGAAATCTTCAGGCTTGATGAGGGCAAAGGTCTTTAAGCCGGTCAGAAACCGGATTTCCACTTCGTGGGGGAATAGTAAAACCCGGACTTCCTCAGGCTGGTTATCCACCCATACCGGAATCCGCAGGGTTTTTTCAGTGAATTCGTCGATGGTTGCCGAAAAGGTGACCTTCCCCGGTTCTACAACTGTTTGTCGGGGAACGACAAGTTGTACCTCCTGCGAAAAAGAGGACTCAAGGTTTTTAAACGACTGGGAAATGGTATAGATGGTGTCCAGTTCTGCAATGACTTGGCCCGGTCCGGTGACGGTTACCCTGGCTGGACGAAACACCACATCGCCGACGAGTTCAAACTGTGGTTTGAACTGTAATGCAAGATTCGACCCTATGGGTAGCTTTTTTACACTTAAGGTGTCAAAATCGAGGGTGATCAGCGGGGGCGTGACTTCGACCAGTTGCAGTTCTTTGCTGATTTGCGATGAGGTGATGTTCTTGATGCGGTCGGCGGAAAGGACAAAAACCCCTGCTGACGAGGGTGGGTTTTCAGTAATCAACCGGGCGATATCCAGTTCCAGGGGCGAAAAGGAGGCTGTCATCCGGTATTTCAGCAAGACAAAGCCCTGGCCACTGACTTTTACATTTAGTCTGGACGGAGGATGGTTGGCAATAAACCTGTTGACCGGTATGTTGTTGTAGTCTACAGGATGGGAGATGACGGCCGAATAATTCTTGTTCAGGGCATTTAAAAACCAGAGGACGGTGGAAATGAGCAAACAGATCAGGAAAAATGCGGCACTCCGGTTACCCGGTGTTGTTCCGCTACCAGGCTGTTCAGCCGGTCCTTCAGGATTTTTGTTTTCAGCCATGAAAAGGCAATTTTTAAGGAATCTTCTTCACATTCCGCCCCTGAGGCCGGAGGAGGAACGGTTTCCCTTATTTCGGCGCTGAGGGAGAGTAACCACCCGTTTGCCTGATCGAGGATCTATCGTTGCTGGGGAGCGTCGCTCATATCCTTGATGATCGCTGATTTATCAACCCGGATATGAACATTGTCGTCGACCTGCATGATCACAGTGTTGTCTTTTAATTCCACGATTTTACCGTAGATACCTCCCGTGGTAACCACTTTGTCTCCTTTGCCCAGACTTTCCCTGAAGAGCCTGAGCTCTTTCTGCCGTTTAACCTGCGGCCGGATCAGAAAAAAATAGAAGATCACGATGATCACCAGAAAAGGCATCAGCGACATTAACGGATTGGCATCTGAGCCTGCAGGCTGCGCCATTAATAAATAGTTCATCTTTACGTTGTTTTAGAAATTTATAGTCAGTGAATGATGTATTTGCCGCTCCCTGCCGGAGTCTCCTCTCCCTTTTTTCCGCACAGACGACAATCCGGGAAGGGCATTCCTTGCAGTTCGCGATCGCAATAGCACGCCAAAATTACCTATTTCTTTGTGAAACTCAAATACCGGATATCGGCTGATTTTCACTTCTAACCGGTTTCACCGATAAGTCCCCTCCCGGTTTTGTTTACCTGTTGGTTGGTTTTCAGTTCTTTCAGCACTTTGTCAAGAATTCCGTTGATGAAATTCCGACTTTTATCCGTGCTGTAATATTTTGATAACTCAATATATTCATTCAGTGTAACTTTAGTCGGTATGGACGGAAAGTGAAGGAATTCGGTCAGGGCAAGTTGCATGATCAGGATGTCCATAAAGGCGATTCTTTCCAGATCCCAGTTGCTGGAATGAAGGTCGATGAGTTTTCTGAGCTCTTCGTGGTTCAGGATGGCTTGTGAAAACAGGTTTTTAGCAAAATATTCGTCTTCCGAATCTTTATACTGGGGCAACAAGTCTTCCGGGTTACCAGGTTCGCCCGTGATCGTTTTCAGGGTTTTCAAAATCATGACGATTACCAGGTCGACATCATCGTTCCAGTAGATACTCTCTTCCTCCAGGACGAGGTAGAGGTCTTCCGAAATCAGGATAATGTTTTCGAACATCTTTTCGGCAAATTTCCGGTCATCCTGAAAGGAATGGTCTGTTTGCGCGATATAGTCATGGAAGAACCTGGATTCAGAAAGGAAGGCATACAATTCCCGGATCAGGTCGGGGTGATTGGACCAGGAGAGCCCCGATTTTTTCAGGTAGGTATGTAATTTCCGGTTTTCACGGAGGGAATGGATAATACGGTTATCCACAAAAGCGGTGTTGGGGTGAAGGTCTTCGTACGAAGGAATGTGCCTTGCACGGTTGGTGTCGATGCGGCGCCGGGCGTAATCGGCAAGCGCTACGGGAAGGGCCAGCAGGTAATGGTAGAGATCGTAGGTTTTGGAAAGAGCCCGGACCAATTCCTTTTCCGCATTCAGGGCCGACTTGTCGGGTGATGTATAGTAGGCATAGAGTATCTGAAGTACTTTTATCCTGATGGTGCGCCGGCTGATCATTGTTATAGAACTGCTTAGATTACGGCCCCAAAGGTACTATTTTTTCGCATTATTGCTGTTCTCCGGGTGTAGCTTCCGGAAGCTTGTTTTCTGCAGGAGCGGAATCGCCGGCCGGGGGTAACAGGGTGAAGGTGGGAGCGCCGAATTCCGGAGGTTGGGTGGTGTCGCCGGGTGGTTCTTCGTCGTTTTCAGGCTCCTCTTCCCAATCAAATTTCTTCCGGACAATTTGGTATTTTCTGTAATAAACGGCCATCAGAATTCCTGAAAGTCCTCCCCACAGGTGCGATTCCCAGGATATCCCGGGTTGCAGGGGGAAGATGCCCCAGATCATTCCCCCGTAAAGAAAAGCGACAATCAGGGAAATGATCAGCAGCCGGAGGTCGTTACGGATTACCCCGCTGACAAAATGGAAGGCTGCCATTCCGTATACCACCCCGCTGGCACCGATGTGCCAGGATTCTCTGCCTGCAATCCAGACGCACACGCCGGAAATCAGGAAGATCCGGAAAAAAATCTGATAGGAGATATGCCGGTAATAGTAGACGAGGGTAAAAAGCAGGATAAAAAAGGGCACGGAGTTGGATATCAGGTGCTGGTATCCGCTGTGAATGAAAGGGGCGGTCAGGATCCCCGGCAATCCTATGGCGTGATGGGGATAGATTCCTGCCCTGGCAAAATCGAGTGAGAACAGTTCGCCGATAATTTCCACGAGCCAGAAAACTAAAACGAAGAAACCTGAAAATAAGAGGCTGTGCCGGAAAATCCTCTTGTCCAGGTCCCGGCTGCGGGCTTCCGGATTTTCCGGGAAATAACCAAATGTCGCCATTCAGGATACCAATTGTTTCAAAAGGCCGGTGAAGGCCCCGATATCTTCTTCGGTGGTGTCAAACGATGTCATCCAGCGCACTTCGGATATCTGTTCATTCCATACGTAAAAAAAGAAGGCTTGTTGCAGGGGTGCGATGATTTCGGGGGGCACAGTGGCAAACACGCCATTTGCTTCGACCTTTTGGGTAATAGTAATACGGGGAATGGTGCGGATTTCGGCTTCCAGGAGTTTGGCCATGCGGTTGGCATGGGAAGCATTTTGCTTCCACAGGTCGTCGCGGAAAAAGGCAATGAACTGGGCGCTGGTAAACCGCATTTTGGAAAAGAGCTGCATACTTTGCTTCCGAATGTATTTGGTGGTGCGGGCTAATCCGGGATCGAAGAACAGAACGGCTTCGCCCTGCATCATTCCGTTTTTGGTTCCTCCGAACGACAGCACGTCCACTCCGCAATCACGTGTGAAACTGCGGAACGGCATTCCGAGTGCAACCGCTGCATTGCTGATCCGTGCCCCATCCATATGAAGGACCATGCCATGCCTGTGAGCCAGGTCGGCCAAAGCCCTGATTTCTTCAGGCCGGTAGAGGGTTCCCAGTTCGGTCACCTGCGACACAGAAATCACCCGTGGTTGCGAATGGTGCTCAAATTCAAAACCATGCAGATGTTTTTCCACATCCCGCGGTTTGAGCTTCCCGTCGGTCGTTTCAACTGGTATCAGTTTACATCCCGTGAACTTTTCCGGTGCACCGCACTCATCGGTTTGAATGTGGGCTGTTGAAGCACATAGTACCGAATGATAACTGCTGGTGACCGACGACAACCCTGCCACATTGGCCCCCGTTCCGTTGAAAACGAAAAAAACTTCGCTCCCGGCTCCGAACAAGTCCCTGAAAATCCTGACCGCCTCTTCTGTGTAGCAGTCATTGCCATAGCCCGTTACATGCCCTTTGTTCGCCTCCCGGATGGCCTCAAGGATTACCGGGTGGATCCCTGCATTGTTATCGCTGGCAAATCCTCTCTTTGTCTCCATAGAAATACATTTACTATGCCTGGTTCGGACCAGAGCCGGCATTTGCAAAATCACTGAACCTGCTGTCTCTCCGTGCAGGCAGAATGAAAAATTCTGATACGTTCAGCGGTTCGAACCCTTCTGTGGCCGTACCCCAGGCTGGTAACACCATTCATGCCGGCGAAATTAATTTTTTTTCCCATGGCGATTTTTTTTTAACCCTAAAATGTCGGTGGCGATTTTTTTTATCCGGTGTACCGATGAATCCTTTAACTTTATCGCATGGAACAGAATCTGACGCTTAGTGAGAAATTGCTTTTACTGGCAATCAGACCCGGCAAGGGCGGAATTATGGCAGCCTCGTCGCTGTCGGTTGATTTTGTTGTGCTGGGTGCCCAGTTGCTGGAACTTTCTCTCGAAGGGAAAGTGGAGATCAGGGACAAACGGATAGAACTCAAATCCGGGGTAGCCTCCAGCGACTTACATGGTTACCTGCTGGAGCGGTTATCCCGGTGTCCCAGACCCAGGAAAGTCGATTATTGGCTCAATGCCTTCTCTATTTCCAGGAAAAAGGTAAAAACAGGGGTTTACGCTTCGTTGGAAGCAAAGCGGGAGATACGGATGGAATCGCGTAAGTTTCTGTTTTTCAAATGGAAAATTCCGGTTTTGTTATCGGGGAATCATGCTTCGGGTGTGGTTTCGGAGATAAAAAACCTCCTGGCAGGAAGAATTGTCCATGCCGGGGATATTTACCTGCTGGCGTTGGCAGATGCCGGGGATTTCATGCGGCGGGTCTATCCGGAACGCGATAAACGGAGGGCCGCCCGGGTTAAGATCCGGAGTTTTTTAAAGGAAGACCGGATAACCGAGGGGCAGGCAACGGCCACAGCGAGGGTTTTCCGTGATGCCATTGTACGTGCGGTGGCAGCCAGGCATTCGGCGGGCACGGTCTGATACATCCCTGCCGGTATCCGGCGGCTGTCAAGGAGAGCCCCGGGTCGGGCAGGACCAATACCAGTAAAAGCTTCCCATATGGAAAAGATCGTCCTCTTTTGGTTCCGGCGCGACCTGCGGCTCCACGATAACAGGGCTTTATGCGCTGCCCTTACCTCAGGATTCCGGGTGATGCCTGTTTTTATTTTTGATACCAGCCTTCTGGGCCGGCTCAGGAATAAGCGCGACAGACGGGTGCTTTTCATACACCGGGAACTGGCCGCAATCCAAGAAACCCTTGCACGGCAAGGTGCCTCACTTCATGTTTTCCATGGGGAACCGGTCGACGCATTCCGGTTTTTCCTCGAAACCTATCCGGTGCACGCAGTGTATGCAAACCGGGATTACGAACCGGAAGCCGTGCAAAGGGACCGGAAAGTACTGGAACTGTTGAAAAGCAGAGATGCCGGTTTCTATCTCTTTAAAGACCAGGTAATCTTTGAAAAAGGAGAAGTAGTCAAAGAGGACGGAACTCCCTATACGGTTTTCACCCCCTATAGCAATAAATGGAAACGGATGCTGACTAACCGGGATCTTGAGATCTGCCGTTCAGAACAAAATACCGGATCTTTTTTACCCTCAACACCCAGGCCGCTGCCAGAGCCCGGTGAACTCGGCTTTACCCCTTTCCCGGTTGATTTTCCGGGGAAAACAGTGTCTGATGCGCTTCTGGAGGACTACGGGAGCACCCGTGATTTTCCTGCTCTCAACGGGACCTCCCGGCTGGGTATCCATTTGCGTTTCGGCACTGTCAGCATCCGGGAGCTCACTCAGCAGGCATTGGATCATGGGCCTGTTTTTCTGAACGAGCTGATATGGCGCAACTTTTTCATGGATATCATGGCCCATTTTCCTTATGTGGCTGAAGCTCCCTTCAAAAAGCAATATGCCTTCATCGGCTGGAGGAACCGGGAAGAGGAGTTTACCCGCTGGTGCAGCGGCGATACGGGTTTCCCGGTGGTGGATGCAGGAATGCGGGAACTTAGCGCCACAGGGACCATGCACAACCGGGTAAGAATGATCACTGCTTCATTCCTGGCAAAACAGTTGCTGATTGATTGGCGGTGGGGAGAAGCCTGGTTTGCTGAAAAACTTCTCGATTTTGAACTTTCGAGCAATAACGGAAACTGGCAATGGGCTGCCGGCTGCGGTTGCGATGCAGCTCCTTATTTCCGTGTATTCAATCCTGTTACCCAGCAGAAAAAATATGATCCTCATGGAGACTATGTGCGGAAATGGGTCCCGGAAGCGGAAACCGCCCGGTATACCACTCCGATAGTAGACCTCTCCTTGGCCAGGGAACGGGCTATCACAACCTACAGAAAGGCGCTGGTACCCTGAACAACCGGCTATTTTCCGCTCAGCCAGTCCAATACTTTCTGATCATCGGGCTTCGTCGCAGGAGGCAGCACCGAAACCAGAATGCCGTTTTCATCGATCAGGAACTTCTGGAAATTCCATTTCACAGGTGCATCGATGACCCCGTTGTCCGATTTTTCGGTTAGCCACTTATAAACCGGGTGAATGTCCTTTCCCTTGACCGAGATCTTCGCCATCATCGGGAAGGTAACCCCGTAGTTTTCAGAGCAAAAAGACTGGATATTCTCGTTACTCCCCGGTTCCTGGTTCATGAAATTGTTCGCGGGAAAACCAATGATTTCAAATTTCTCCCCTCCGTAGGTTTCGTATAATTCCTGTAATAATTTGTACTGGGGAGTGAATCCGCATTTGGAAGCTGTATTTACGATCATCACCTTTTTCCCTTTCAGGGAGGCGAAATCGAATTCCTTGCCGTTAATGGTTTCGGCTTTAAACTGGTGTATTGAGTTCGACTGGGCCCATCCGGTCAGGGTGAGAGCCATAAACAAGGATAATGTAAAAACGTATTTCATAGCAAGTATTTTACCTATTAACAAAACAGCCGGCCGATGGTTCATAAATTCCGGGTGACAAATATATATTTATATTTTCAACTCCGGGTAATTCGTTATCTTTGGAGCCTTCGGAAGGAACCCGTCGATTATGGAGAACTTTATTGTTTCGGCAAGGAAATACAGGCCCGATTCATTCCAAATGGTTGTGGCCCAGGATTCCATTACCAACACGCTGAAGAATGCCATCAAAAGCGGTCAGCTTGCCCATTCTTATCTTTTTTGCGGGCCCCGCGGAGTGGGAAAGACAACCTGTGCAAGGATCTTTGCCAAGACGATCAATTGCAGTAATCTGAACAGTGAGGGGGAAGCCTGCAACGAATGTGAATCGTGCACAGCCTTCAACAGCAACCGGTCGTACAATATCCATGAGCTGGATGCTGCTTCGAACAATTCGGTGGATGATATCCGCAACCTGATTGACCAGGTACGCATTCCCCCCCAGGTTGGCCGGTACAGTGTTTATATCATTGATGAAGTACACATGTTATCGTCGCAGGCCTTCAATGCGTTTCTGAAAACGCTCGAAGAGCCTCCCAGGCATGCCCTGTTTATCCTGGCAACCACTGAAAAGCATAAAATCATTCCCACCATTTTATCCCGTTGCCAGATTTTTGATTTCAACCGCATCAAGGTGGAAGACATTATGGGCTATTTGGAGTTTGTAGCCCGTGAAGAGAAGGTTACCATAGACAGGAATGCGCTGAATGTGATTGCTCGGAAGGCCGACGGGGCCATGCGGGATGCTCTATCGATTTTTGATCAGCTGGTAAGTTTCTCTGGTGGAAGCATCACATACCAGGATGTAGTCACCCACCTGAACGTCCTGGATTATGAGTACTATTTCCGGTTGGTCGACAGTTTCCTTACGAACCAGGTGGTGGAGGCGCTGATGATCTTCAATGAGGTTCTGGAAAAGGGTTTCGACGGTCAGCATTTCATCAGCGGGCTGAGCAGTCATTTGAGGGACCTGATGGTGTCGCGCGACCCGGTGACCCTTCAATTGCTGGAATCGGGAGGCGAAATCAGGGAACGGTACCGTTCACAGGCAGCAACTACGGCACACGAATTCCTTCTGGAGGCGCTGCAACTTGCCAGTGAATGTGACCAGCAGTACAAGCAGAGCCAGAACAAACGCCTTTCCGTTGAACTGACCCTGGCCAGGATAGCGCAACTTACCTTAAAAAAAAAATAGCTGACCCCTGCGATCCGCTGGTTCTGCTGCCTGTGTTCAGCAGCCTGACGAAGCAATCTGATCCTCCCCGGGACAAGGAGAAGACGAGGTCGCCGGCCAGTAAATCTCCTCTTAGAAAACTGACCCCAGAGATCAGCGGTCCTTCCATCAAATCAGCACTGGAAGGGAACAAAACAGAAGAGGAAAAAAGCCCGGCAAAGAGAGAAGCCGCCGCACCCTCCGGAAATTCCGGCCTGGCTGGCTTTACGGAAAAAGCGTTAAGGGAAAAATGGGGTCTCCTGCTGGAAATCTTCAACGACCGGCCCAATCTGAAATCAGCCCTGAACCGGGATCCCCTGCTTCAACCCGGCCAGATCATCCTGCTAAAACTCGATAATGTGCTTCAGGATGAAATCATTAAGAGTAATAAGCCTTTTCTTGTTAACTGGCTGCGGCGGGAATTAGAGAATCCGGGTATCGAACTAACCACGGAAGTCCTGCACGATGTTGCCAGCAGGAAACCCTATACCGATAGTGAAAAGTTTGATGAAATGGCTTCCAAAAACCAGCATCTCCTTATCCTGAAACAGCGCTTTATGCTGGATTTCGACGACCTGACCTTCCTCTGACCGGTATCCGGAACTGACCATTCCGGCAACACCGGTCTATGGCGGCCAGCGGTGAACAGCGCCATCCATCCGGAGGGTAAACTGGGCTTTTCACATTTTTTCAAACCCATTTTGGGGTCCTCTTTTTTCCCATTTCCGCAAAAACTCTTCTATTTCCTGCTGCTGTTTATCCAGTAGTTTTTCCCATTCCTCCTGTTCCGCTTTCTGTTTCTTCATCAGAAGTTCCCATTCCTTTTGCTGTTGTGGGTTGCTGAATTTTTCAGTTCTTCCTGGCTGTTGCGGCGTACCGAAGTAGCTGCCGGGGGGTGACAGCCTGAAGTGCCGGTCGAATAACTCCCGGATCTCTTCGAATTCGTTGATGTCGGGGAAGAAGAACCCGGGGGGCAACACAAAGGAAGAGCGGGGCCCCATAAACACAGAGGAGTCGTTGTGAAAAAGGAAATTTCCTGTGGGGGTGGAATCATTTTTGAAATCCTGGAAGGGTTCAAGCAGGTCTTCCTCCCCGAACAGGGAAAAGGGGAAATTGTCAAACGGAAAGGAAAAGTTCAGCAGAGAGTCATTGAAGAGCGAGTGGCCCCGTTCATCCTTGAAAAAGTCTTTTCCGAACAGGTTTTCCCAACCTTCCTCAAAGGGAAACCGGAGGGTTGAATCGGAAGACCACCGGAAGACCCGCATGGAATCGAGGCGGATGAGGTTCCCGTTCTCATCGTATTCCCTGTTTACCGTAATTTCCTCATCGGGAACACTCTTTCCGGGAGCGTTTTTTTGTGCTGATGCACCGGAAACTACCCACAGTGCCAGTGCAAGGAATAATAGATGTTTCATACGATCAGATATTACGTTGAAGTGGTATTTTTCATAAACAAAAGGTATACTTATGAGTATGAATTGTTACAATTGGGGAGGGTCAGTCGTAGGGATGGTCATCAGCGTTGGCAGGGTTGTCGGGACAGGGGCCCTTCATTCCTTTTTCGTACTGGAGAAGCGCGCGGAGGCTCATGCCCATGCTGGAGAAGCCGCCATCGTGGTAGAGGTTTTGCATGGTTACCTTCCGGGTGAGGTCGGAAAACAGGGTGATACAGTAATCGGCGCATTCTGCGGCTGTGGCATTTCCGAGGGGCGACATCCGTTCCGAAAAATCGAGGAGTCTGTCAAAACCTTTGACACCGCTGCCCGCAGTGGTAACGGTGGGAGACTGGGACACAGTATTGATTCTGACCTTGCGTTCCTGCCCATAAATATATCCGAAACTGCGGGCTATCGACTCCAGAAGTGCTTTGGCATCTGCCATGTCGTTGTAGCCATGGAAAGTACGCTGGGCTGCCACATAGGAGAGGGCAACCACGGAACCCCACTCATTGATGGCATCCATTTTCCGGGCAACCTGAAGCAGTTTGTGAAAGGAGATGGCTGAAACATCCAGAGTTTTGTCCAGCATGCCATAGTCGAGGTCGCTGTAATGGCGTCCCTTTCTGACATTGGGCGACATCCCGATCGAATGGAGGATGAAATCGATTTTCCCACCCAGGAATTGTATGGAACGGTTAAACAATTGCTCCAGATCACCCGGTATGGTGGCATCAGCCTCCACGACGACAGTGCCCAGCTCCTTGGCCAGCCGTGTTGTTTCTCCCATCCGCAAAGCCAGGGTTGTGTTGGTGAGAACCACGGTTGCTCCTTCGCGGCAGGCTTTTTCAGCCACATGCCAGGCTATGGAGTCGGGATTCAATGCACCTGAAATGATGCCTCTTTTGCCTTTCAGCAGTTGATATGACATAAATGTTTTTTATCACGTAAAAGTAGCCGGTTTGACTCATTCCCTCCCCTTCTTCGGGTAACCCGGCCAGGTCAGTTTGCCGGTGTTGATGCCTGAAAAGCCGAAGATCCGGGGAGCCAGTTCGAAAATTGGAGAAAGAGCGGTTCAGATTCTCACGAGGCAACTGTCCCGGACCCATCCTTTGTTGCCGTCGCTCAACCGGATCTCCTTCCATTGGTTAAGGCTATCGGTAATGCTCACTTTAAGTCCTTCGTGGATCAGGAAAAGATCGGTGCCGGTAGCTGAGGGGGCGCTCTTCACTGCTGTTCTGGGACATACAAGGAGAGCGCTGTTGCGTTGTTTCAGCACGTTGTGCTGACGGTGCGCCAGCAGGAAACCCGTTGCCATAACCAGAAACGCCAGGATGGAGCAGTAAAAGGCGACCTTTTTCAAACCCAGCGTCCGGCCAAAAAAATAGGCTCCAAGCAAGACCAGAAAAACAAAAAAGGAAATCACACTCCAGGCAGCCCAACCATCTGCGGGCTTTGACTCTGCCAGTTTCTCCCACCACCGGGCAAAAAAAGGACGCGGCAGCTGCTCGAGATTGTCGACAACATACTGGTTGGCAATCCTCAGGTTGAAGCGGATATCCTCATTGCGGGGATCCAGCAGCAGCGCCCGTTCGTAGTTCAAAATGGCATTCACATAGTCGCCGGTTTTAAAACAGGCATTGCCGAGGTTGAAATATACTTCACCCGATTCGTATCCTCCGGCCACGATCTGGCTATAAGTTTCCACAGCCTTTTGGAATTCCTGGGCTTTGTAATGCTGGTTGGCCTGTTCGAGGAGTGTATCCCCCGCTGCGGCAGCGACAATGGCTGCCATCATAAAAGCCAACAGGGAAATCACCCTTTTCAAGGGAGTTGCATCCATCTTTACCGTTTGATTTGTTTTTCCATTTTACTGATGACAAGGGCGGCCTGGTCGAAGAGTTCCTGCATGGAACGGGTCCCTGCTGCCGGGGCAAAGCGTGAAAACTCACAGGCATCGAGTACAGACAGAAAATCACCGATCAGGGCCGGATCCACATTCCGGGCCTCCAGTCCGGTGACGGCTGTTTCGCGTTTCAACTCAGCCAGGGGTATCCCCAGCTTATCACTCAGGTAACCCCAGAAAGCTTTCAGGACGGAGTCGTGAAAGGGTTCCTCCTGTTCTTTCTTCAGGTAGGCGGCAGCTGTTTTCAAGTGGGTGCGGGCAACACGGTTAGCCTTTTTATTTCTCATCAGGGCCAGGTTGGCATTCTCCTCCATTTTCTTGCGGTAGGCTACGACGAAAAATCCAAATGCTGCTGCTCCCAGAAGATAGAGAGCCCAGAAAAGGGTACTTCCGAAAAAGGCCTTTCCCCGGGGGACGAGCTTTTCCATTTTCTGGCTGATAAACCGGATGTCCTGACCGATCAGCTGTAGATCCTGCTTTCTTGCCACGCCGGCACCGGCGGTGCTGGTATCACCTTGGCCTTTCGCCACCTTCAGCCCGTATTCCGGGGTAGTGTGGGTTGTATACTGTCCGGTGGCAGGGTTAAACCATGCAATATTCATGGAGGGAATGTTAAAATTTCCCTCATACCGGGGTTGGAACAGATATTCGATGGTTTTGGTACCGGAGAGACCCCCTTCGGTGGCTCTCACATTATCGGTGGTATTGGGATCGTAAAGTTCGAATTCGCCGGAGAGCTCTAGCTTGGGAGGCTGCAGAAGTCTCATGTTTCCCGTTCCGCTGATGTTCAGTTTCAGGGTTACGGCATCGTTGGTGGTCACCTCCTCGTTGCTGAGGGAGGAACTGATTTTAAAGTCTCCGACTCCGCCGGTAAAACCCGGTGGTGGCGGTGGAAGTTCTTTTACGGACACGGTGACTGCATCACTGGTCAGCTTAGCCCGTACGGTCTGGATGCCGGTGAAAAAATCATCGAAGAGACTGCGGGGCCTCACCCGTTGCTGCACCAGGGTGGTTATAGTGAACGGTTTAATGGTCAGCGTCCCGGATTGCTGGGGAAAAAGAAGGGTCTTTTTCAGTACCCCGGCCTGGTAGATCCTGTCGTTGTAGACTTCTCTGGTGAAGTTGATTTGCTGGGGTATTTCTATATCCTGAGTATAAAACCCTTCATAGGTAGGCAGGTTCACTTCCTCAAAACCCGAAAGGGGGAGGTTCGGGTTGGCATACAATTTTACTACGGCAAGGATTTGCTGACCTTTATAAGCCTGGTGCCGGCTAAGTTCCAGGCGGATAAACAGATCACTCCTGCTGATCCCGGTGCTGTTTCCCTGTGCCGCTTCCTGCTGTCCCGGTGAAGGCTGCGACTGTCCCGGTGCCGGCTGGGCCCCGGCCTGCCCTTTTACTACCTGGATTGTGAGCGGATTCGATTCATACACCGTTCCATCCACTTCAACCGATCCGGGCCTGATCGTGAAGGTTCCCTCTTCCCTGGCCCGGAGAATGTAAGTGTAAGAATATTCGTGTGTCTGGGTGGTGTGGCCGTTGATGATCTGGATACTCGTGGAGGAGGAGTAACTGGGCCCCATCAGTACGTCAAAATTGCTCAACTCAGGCAATTTCAGGTTTTCCCCTTTTTTATTGATCTGAAAGGTAAGCCTGAACTGGTCGCCGGCATTAACCGCATTGGGTGCCGACATTACCAGTCTGGTTTCCTGCGCCATTCCACTCCAACAGGCTATTGCAATCCCTAAAAACAGAATGCTCTTTTTTACCATACCCCTTGTTTTTTTCTTGCCTTTATGGGTTTACCAGTCTTTCTCTATTCTTGCCGGTTTGGCTTCGGCCGCTTGCGCCTTTTTCACTTTTTCCTGGATCTTCTTTTCGTCATTCTGAAGTGCCTGCAACAACTGTTCCGCATTCTGCCTCGATATTTTAGGAGGCGGTTGCTGTTGCTGGTCCTGATTTTGCTGTTGCTGCTGGTCCTTATTTTGCTGATTTTGCTGTTGCTGGTTCTGCTGCTGGTTCTGATTCTGATTTTGTTGCTGTTGCTGTTGCTGATGCTTCAGCCTCTGGGCATAAGCAAGGTTGTATTTTGTCTCAATATCTCCCGGATTATTACGGAGTGCTTTTTTATAAGTTTCAATGCTTTCGTCAATTTTTTGCTGGAAAAGAAGGCTGTTACCGAGGTTGTGCAGTGCTCCGGCCTTCTCTATGGAATCGGTCAGCTGGGCCGCCACTTCCTCAAATCCCTTGGAGGCTTCGCCGAATTTGGTCTGTTTATAAACGGAATTGTTCAGGTTGTAGTACCATTTTGGATCTCCTGGTTTCTTGTCAAGAGCTTTGCGGTATTCCGTTTCTGCCTTACTGAACCGGAGGGTATCCAGCCGGCTTGTATCTTTGATGCCTGCCAGATAGTGGCGGTTACCCTGCCGTACAAATTTCCTTTCGTTCTGCCCGGCCACGGAAGTGTGCAGAACCATCAGTGCGACGATCAGCATACAGGTGATCCCCGACCGGTTGGCAGGGCCGGGTAGCCCTTTCCCGGGGTACTGGGGCTGGTTTGCTGATTGGCAGGCAGGGCAGTCAGTCATCCTCTTTGGGTTCATCATCCGAAAAGTTTAATTTTTTTCAGGTATTTGTTTTTACGTTCCATAACCAGGAATTCGATCAACAGGAGGATCAGTCCGGCAGCAAAAAAGTAGGGAAATTGTTCTTCGTATTCCGAGAACATTCTGGCCTCCATTTCGGTCTTCTGCATTTTGTTGATTTCTTCGAAAAGGTCATCCAGTCCGACCTGAGCGGTATTGGCGCGGATGTAGATGCCGCCGCCGGCGGCGCTGACTTTTTCAAGAGTGATTTCGTCGAGCCGGGTGATGACAATGGTGCCTTCCCTGTCGCGGCGGTATTCGCCTTGTCCTCCCTGGTTCAGAGGGATCGGAGTCCCCTGGGGAAGGCCCATCCCGATGGTGTGGACGGTGATGCTGTTTTTCCTGGCCTCTTCAGCTGAGGAGACAGGATCATCTTCGTGGTTTTCGCCGTCGGTGATAACAATGATGGCTTTGGAGGTTTCTGTATCGGGACTGAAGGAGCGGACAGCCAGATCAATGGCAGCTCCGATGGCGGTGCCCTGTTTGGGGACGATCTCCGGCTTCACCGAAGCCAGGAACAGCTGGGCAGAGTTGTAATCGGAGGTTATGGGAAGCTGAATATACGCGTCCCCTGCAAACACGATCAACCCGATTTTATCATCTCTGAGTTTGCTGATCAGCCTGTCTATAGCGCGTTTGGCCCTCTCCAGCCGGTTAGGTTTGATATCTTCAGCCATCATACTGTTCGATACGTCGAGGGCGATGATTATTTCCACCCCCTGGCGTTTTACCTGTTGAAGCCTGGATCCCGACTGGGGGCGTGCTGCCCCGAGTATAAAAAATGCCAAAGCCATTATCAATAAAATGAACTTGAAAACCGGCCTGCTACGGGAAGCATGGGGCATCAGAAGCTCCAGGATTCCGGGGTTGGCGAACTTCCTCAATGCGATCCTTCTCCTGTAGCGTGACCAGGCGAAAAGAAGGATGAGAACAGGAATCAGCCACAGTCCCCACAAATATTCCGGGTGGGCAAATCTGAATATCTCCATAGGCTAAGTACAATTAAGGAATATTCCGGAAAAGGGTTATTTTCAGTAACAGGGAGGCCACCAGTAAAAGGATACCACCCAGGGCAAAGGGCATGAACTCCTCAGAACGGCGGCTGAATTCCCGGACTTCGATTTTGGATTTTTCCAGCTGATCGATTTCCTGGTAAATTTCGGCCAGTTTAAGGTTGGAGGTAGCCCGGAAGTACTTTCCGTCGGTAATCATGGCGATCTGTTTCAGCATTCCCTCGTCAATTTTGACTTCCATATTCTGGATCTGGGAGCCAAACGGGGTCTGGACAGGGTAGGGGGCGGTTCCTACAGAGCCGACGCCCACTGTATAGACCCTGATGCCAAAGGTTTTAGCGATTTCCGCCGCCGTGAGGGGAGCCACTTCTCCCCGGTTATTTTCCCCGTCGGTGAGCAGGATAATCACCCGGCTGATGGAGCTGCTCTCTTTCAACCGCGCTACGGCGGTTGCCAGTCCGTTTCCGATGGCCGTGCCATCTTCAATGAGCCCGGTTTTAATATCCCTGAAAAGGTTTAAAAGCACCGTCCGGTCGGTAGTCAGGGGACATTGTGTGAAAGCCTCCCCGGCGAAGACCACCAGCCCCATCCGGTCGTATTCCCTGCCGGAAATGAATTCCATAGCCACTTTTTTAGCCGCCTCCAGCCGGTTGGGGGAGAAATCCATTGCCAGCATACTGGTTGAAATATCGAGGGCAACCACAATGTCAAGACCCTCAGTGGTGACGTTTTCCCAACTCGTGGTCGACTGGGGTCTTGCCAGCACAACCACGAAGAGTGCGACTGCGGCCAGTTCCAGAAGGAAGGGCAGATGACGGAAATAGTGCCGGGCCGTAACCGGGGCCTTGCTGACAGCAGCCGTTCCCGAGACCTGGATGCTTGCCGTGTTTTTACGGTAACGAAGGATATACCACGCCACAACAGGTAGTAACAGCAGCAACAGGTAGAAAAGATCCGGATTCTTAAATACGATTTCGTCAAACATCGGTCGGTTATTTAAGGGTTACCTCTTCTCCCGGTTCCTCATCGTCCGGCTGATTCCCGGGGGTTTCAGGTTCTGCCGCCCTGGTTTCGTTGACAAAGAAATAGGCATTGGCCAGCACCATATGGTGGTCATCGGGCAAGGGTTGGTATTTGGCAAATTTTACCAGGTCGGCCAGGGGAAGCATCTGGTTCAGATGGTTCAGCGACTTTTCACCGATGAGGCTCCTGTTGGCAAGAAAAGTGGTGATAATCTCGACGGTGGTCCGCTCCAGGGCCGGAATTCCAAAACGTTCCTCCATGTAAGTGCGGAGTACGCCGGTCACATCGCTGTAGAACTCTTTGATCTTCCCCTTTTGCCATAATTTCTCCTCCCGGATGCGGTCCAGTTCGCGTAAAGCCGTAATATGGGCTGGTTCCCTGGGTCTGGCAGGCCGGGTAAACAGGGGAAGGTTCTTTTGCTTCCTCCGGATGGAATAGAATGCAAGAAACAACAGGGCTCCGGCCAGTATGGCGCCAAGCAGGTAGGGCGTTACCTCTTTCAGCGTCACCGGCGCATCATAGGGCATCTTGATATCGGCAGGCCCCCGGGTGGTGTCGATTTCAAGAGTCAACACCTTCATGTACAATTCGTTGGTGAAAGCTGAGTCGGTAATGCCATCCCGCCGGAAGGTAAATTTAAAAGGTTCCAGGACATAATACCCGCTGTCAAAGCAGGTGACCAGGAAATCCTGAACCAGTTTAAGCCGCTCATCTTCCATCCGGAAAGTATCAACTTGCGAACGCTGAAGCACCTCGATTTTCCCGGCGAGGGTATCTGGCACTGTGACCCAGTCAACCTCTGCTCCTGACGGTTTCAGCAGCTCCAGTTTGAGGTGAACCTGGTCACCGAGAAGTATCTGCGTGGAATCCAATGTGGCCGACACCGTGACAGGTTGACCCGAAGCAGTGGATAACCTATTCAGAATCAGGATGATCAGTATTATGTATCTGGACAGATCTTTTATCATCTGAAAAATTTGTTAAGTCGTCTTGGTTCCTTCCATATAACTGTCAAAGTGCCTTTGCGGTTTATCATCAGGGTTGGAATGGAAATTTCCAGGGCTGTTTTCTGTTACCTGCGTGAGCCTCGGGTTTTAAACAGGTTTATCAATGACCTGACATAGTCTTCGCGGGTATTCACATGCGCAGTATCGACACCGCAACGGGTAAAGATCCCTTTTAACTGTTCGTTTTTCTTCAGCCACCAATCCCTGTAAAGTTTGCGGGTGGCACTGTCGCTGCTGTTGACCCAGAAATACCGGCCGGTTTCTGCATCCTTGAGCTTGAGCATCCCGATCGGAGGGAGTTCTTCTTCCCTTTCATCGAATGTGCGGATGGAAACCACATCGTGCTTGTTGTTAGCCACCGAAAGAGCCCGTTCCAGGTCAGGATGGTCATCAAGAAAGTCGGATATCACAAATGCCGTGCACTTTTTCCGCAGGGCATGGGTCAGATAACGCAACGCCTCCGGAATATTGGTGCCCCGGCTTGTGGGTTCAAAATCAATCAACTCACGGATAATCCTTAAAATATGGGTTTTCCCTTTCTTGGGAGGAATGAATTTCTCAACCTTGTCGGAGAAAAAAATCACCCCCGTTTTGTCGTTGTTCTGGATGGCTGAAAAAGCCAGGATTGCGGCAATCTCGGTAATCACGTTTTTTTTCAGTTTCTGAAAGGAGCCGAATTCCCGCGATCCGCTGACATCAATGAGCAACATCACCGTGAGTTCCCGTTCTTCCTCAAAAACCTTGACGTACGGGTGGCTGTACCGGGCGGTAACGTTCCAGTCAATGCTCCGGATATCGTCTCCAAACTGGTATTCGCGCACTTCGGCAAAGGCCATTCCTCTTCCTTTGAAGGCACTGTGGTATTCTCCGGCGAAAATATTCCTGGAGAGACCCCGGGTTTTGATTTCAATTTGTCTGACCCGCTTTAAGAGATCGGTTGTTTCCATGTGGCTTGATGCAATTCAGGGTTTCCCGGTCTGTACCGTCAGGGTTTCCGCTTTTATCCCGTTGGTTCGCCGTGCCAGGGATTAGGGTACCTCCACCGTGTTGAGAATGTCGGTAATGATTTCTTCGGAAGTAATGTTATTGGCTTCAGCTTCGTAACTCAGGCCGATCCGGTGGCGCAAAACATCGGTACAGACAGCACGAACATCCTCGGGGATCACATAGCCCCGGCGCTTAATGAACGCATACGCCTTGGATGCCTGCGCCAGACTGATACTGGCCCTGGGAGAAGCACCCCATTTGATCATCTCCTTATATTTTGCCAGCTTGTGCTCCGCCGGTTCACGCGTCGAAAAGACAATGTCTACGATGTATTTCTGGATCTTGTCGTCAATATACACCTCTTTGACTACTTCACGTGCCCTGACAATATCTGCCGGTTTCATAATCGTGGTTGTTTCAGGAAAGATCTTGAGGAGGTTCTGCTGAATGATCAGCTTCTCTTCCTCCTTGCGGGGATAGTTGATGACTACCTTAAGCATAAAACGGTCAACCTGTGCTTCCGGGAGCGGGTACGTACCTTCCTGTTCAATCGGGTTCTGGGTAGCCATAACCAGGAAAGGCTCATCCAGATGATAGGTATGGTCTCCGATGGTTATCTGCCGCTCCTGCATAGCTTCCAGCAGCGCCGACTGGACCTTTGCCGGGGCCCGATTTATTTCATCAGCCAGGATGAAGTTGGCAAAAATAGGCCCCTTCTTCACCGAAAACTCCTCTTTTTTCTGACTGTAGATCAAGGTACCTATCAGGTCGGCGGGTAACAGATCTGGCGTAAACTGAATCCTGGCAAATTTTGCCTCAATGGTGTTAGCTAACGATTTAATAGCCAATGTCTTGGCTAAACCCGGTACCCCCTCCAGCAAAATATGGCCGTTCGACAGCAGCCCGATCAACAGGCTCTCCAACAGATGTTTCTGCCCGATGATCACTTTGTTCATCTCCAGTGTGATGAGGTCTACGAAAGAACTCTCCAACTGTATGCGCTCGTTGAGCTCACGAATATCAATTGCTTGATTCATAAGGAAAAAATTACTGAATAACCTTTTTTGAACGCACGAAAATAGAGGATTGTAAATAAAATAACAGGATATTATTGTTAAAAAAATAAAAACCAGGTCTTTGTACAGAGACCTGGTTTGGTTATCTTCTTTTACTGGATGGAAATTTCGCGGGCCGGTTTTGGTTTCACCTCTTCCTTTTTCGGCAAGGTGACCCGCAGAATACCCTCATTGTACCTGGCCGTAATCTTGTCGCGATCGACCAATGTTTCAGGAACAGTGAAACTGCGTCGGAAACTCAGGTAGCTAAACTCCCGGCGGGTGTAACGGCCTTTTTCTTCTTCCTGCTTTTCTGCCTCCTTTTCCGATGAAATCGTCAGCATGTTGTTCTCCAGATCAACCTTGAAATCATTCTTGCTCATCCCCGGAGCTGCAACTTCAATCAGGAAAGTCTCTTCATCCTCCTTAACATTAACGGCAGGCAGGGTGGTATCGGTGCTCGAAAAATTCGAGCTGCCCCAGTCGCCCAGTTCTTTTGAAAAAAAATTATCCCAGAACGACGGGAGGTACAGATTCGATCTTTTTAACATGTTCATGGCTCATTCCTCCTTTCTTATAGTATCAAGTTTTTATTTTTTTCAGTTTTTGTTATCAAATGGAATACCAACGGAGCATCCGGATATTTTTGTATTAATGTAATATGCTTATTATCAGTTAAATACGGTTTTGTGAGTCGCCTTTTTCGTTCTGCAAATAAAGGATATGGGTGCCAAAATGGCGGAAAATATGTCAAGATTTGACAAATTTTCAGTACCTGTTAGGCTTCTGGCATCCGGGAGGCTGTACCGGTACTTTATTCGGCCTGTTGGGCAGGGCCGGCCAATAGCCAACGGAAAGGGTTTTTCAGGTCGTTGAGCATGATTCCACCCAGGTTCTGAGTGATTTCTGTCTTCGTTGGTGGAATGGGCCTGAAGGTGATACCGGAACGGAGCTTTCTGTCTGGACGGTGAGGTAATCCCTGAATCAGGAATTACTGTTATCTTCGTTGTTCTGTATAGAGCGTTACGACTATGGCACGTTACTTTGTGTGGTTAAGTTTCAAAGGAACCCGGTTTTCGGGTTGGCAGGTCCAACCGGGCAGGACGACGGTCCAGGGACTTCTGGAGCACGCTTTTTCGCTGGTACTGAGGCAGCAGGTGGCGGTAACCGGGGCTGGCCGGACTGATACAGGAGTCCATGCCCTGAATTTTGTGGCGCACTTTGAAGCGGCTTCACTTCCCTTCGCGCCGGATGACCTGGTTTACAAGCTGAACCGGTTTTTGCCGGAAGATATTGCCTTGCATGCCATTCGCCAGGTGCCGGAAGATCTCCATGCCCGTTTCAGCGCCCTGTCACGGTCGTACCAATACCATATTGGCAGGGTGAAAGATCCTTTTTCTACCGATACTTCCTGGCATTGTGAGGTGCCTCTCGATGAGGACCGGATGAACCAGGCTTCAGAATTGCTCCTCCGGCACGACGATTTCACCAGTTTCAGCAAACTGCACACCCAGGTGTCCACCCCTTTTTGTCGTGTTATGGAAGCCCGTTGGAATACGCAGGCTGACCAGTTGGTTTTTACCATCACAGCCAACCGTTTTCTGCGAAACATGGTCAGGGCTATTGTCGGCACCCTGCTGGAGGTTGGTAAAGGGAAACTCCCGGTAGAGGGTTTTAGAGAAATTATGGAAAAGCACGACCGGAGTGCTGCCGGAATGAGTGTTCCGCCCCAGGGGCTCTTCCTGACAAGAATCGAATATCCACGGTTGGAAATCCCCGCATATGGATACGTTTTTAATCCGGCAACCTCATCCGCTCAAGGGAGTTGCAGCAGGGATGTGCCTTCGGCATTAGCCGGGACTTAGTCAAAGATATCCCTCATCTTTTCGAAGAAACTCTTTTCTGATTCCGAAGGTCCTGTCTGGAAGCCGGGCATCTCGTTCAGTTTTTCAAGCAATCGCTTTTCTTCCGCGTTCAGTTTCTGGGGCACCCAGACATGGATCCTGACCATCAGATCGCCACGGCCGTAGCCGTTCACATCGGGAAGCCCCTTGTTTCGCAGCCGGAGGACTTTCTCCGGTTGTGTTCCCGGGTCAATTTTGACTTTTACCTTGCCATCGACGGTGGGGATTTCGGCGGTGGTGCCAAGGATGATTTCCGGAAATGAGAGAAAGAGGTTGTAAATCAAATTGTTGTTTTCCCGGATCAGTTCAGGGTGTTTTTCTTCCTGGATCACCACCAGCAGGTCTCCGTTTACGCCTCCCCGGCGGCCGGTATTTCCCTTTCCCGATACGTTGAGCTGCATCCCCTCGCCCACACCCTGAGGAACCCGGATCGTAATCACCTCCTCTTCACGCACTACCCCTTCGCCGTTGCAATGGACGCACTTGCTGGTAATGGATTGTCCCTCTCCCTGGCAGGAAGGACAGGTGGAGGTAGTTTGCATCTGACCGAGCAGGGTGTTGGCAATACGGGTTACATGTCCCGTACCGCGGCAGGAACTGCAGGTGGTGAACGAAGAACCGTCTTGTGCTCCGGTACCGTGGCAATGGGTACACGCCACATATTTTTTAACCCTGATCTTTTTTTCTACTCCTGTGGTTATCTCTTTTAGTGTCAGGGTGACTTTCACACGCAGGTCCGATCCGCGGTTTACCCGGCGGGTATGTCCGCCCCGGCTGCCCCCGAAACCCCCGAATCCGCCAAAACCTCCAAAGGCATCCCCGAAGACATCCCCGAACATCGAGAAGATGTCATCCATGGTCATGTTACCACCGCTGAACCCACCGGATCCGCTCAGCCCCGAATGTCCGTACTGGTCATATTTTCTCCGCTTTTCAGGATTACTCAGCA
This sequence comes from uncultured Prolixibacteraceae bacterium, assembly GCA_964650525.1. Taxonomy (GTDB): domain Bacteria; phylum Bacteroidota; class Bacteroidia; order Bacteroidales; family Prolixibacteraceae; genus UBA1413. Next base: position 54,562 of record CAZYUA010000003.1, on the reverse strand, counting down.
CCTCGTAGGCCTCGGCCGCCTCCTTGAACTTCTCCTCTGCCTGCTTGTCTCCCTGGTTCTTATCAGGATGATACTGAATGGCCTTCTTCCTGTAAGCCTTTTTTATCTCCTCGGCTGTCGCCGTCTTGCCGACTTCCAGTACTTCGTAATAGTCCCTTTTTGACATTTCGATCGACTTATTCTCCGATAATTACTTTGGCAAAACGTATCACTTTGTCGTTCAAAAGGTATCCTTTTTCCACAACCTCCACAATCTTCCCTTTTAATTCCTCGGCAGGGGCGGGGATTTTGCTGACTGCAGCATGCAGGTCTACGTCAAATGCTTTACCCACGGCTTCGATTTCCTTGACATTGTGAGAATTCAGAAAATCCTGAAACTTGTTGTAGATCAGTGTAAAGCCTGTTTTTGCCGGGTCATCACCGGGCAGATCCTTCATGGTGGCTATGGCCCTGTCGAAATCGTCGATTACCGGCAGAATCCGTGAAAGTACGGATTCCCCGCCCCAGCGGATCAGTTCCGCTTTTTCTTTGAGGGTTCTCTTACGGAAATTGTCAAATTCCGCCTGAAGCCGGAGATGCCTGTCGGAAATCGAGGCTATCTTATCTTCCAGTTCAGCTATCCTTTCGGTTGATTTATCTTTAGGCTCCTTATGATGGCCTTCCCTGCTTTTTCGGGTATCCTGTTTCCCTTTCAAATGTTCTGCAGGCGTATCCTTTTCATCCTCAGGAGTATTGGGGATTGTGGCGTCTGCGGTGAGCTCTGTTTCCTGGGCCGGCTTCTCTTTGCTTGTTTTCTTTTCCTCCATAGTACTGATATTTTTCCTGTTCACCTATGTCAAATATTTTGCCATGATTCAAAAGCGACAAAATGACACATTCCTGATGCGCGAACGTGTCAGAATCTGTTTAGGGAATGCTTTTCCCGGCAGGGGTGGTTGGTTGCAAAAACCAGCAGCCAGGGTTGCGGTTTTATTTGAGCAGCCGGGTGAGAGCCTGCTCCAGAGCGGGACCTCTTAAATCTCGGGCTATGATGATCCCCTGACCATTGACCAGAAAATTGGCCGGAATGGAACGGACTCCGTACACCGCGGCATGTTTGGAATACCAGCCCTTGAGGTCGCTGACATGGTAAGGCCAGGCCAGTTGGTCGGCTTCAATGCCTTTTTTCCACTGAACATCGTCTCGGTCGAGTGAAACACTGAATACAGTAAAACCGTTTCCGACGCTGAATTTTTTATCCTTGAATTTATGATAGGCCTGTACGACAATGGGATTTTCCCGGCGGCACGGGCCACACCAGGCTGCCCAGAAGTCGATCAGAACCAGCATGCCCTTCGTCTCAGACAATTTCATCTGCTGGCCTGTGTTCGAATTCCCGATAATCTCGGGTGCCTGGTTGCCGATTCCGGTGCCCAGCTCGGCTGTAACGGGTTGGGCACTGCTCATGAAAGGAAAAAGGAGGGCTAAAAAGGCAGCCAGAATCGTCGTTCTCATCTTTATAAGGTTTTTGTATTAGTCATAACAACTGCAGTTACCGGCTTCTGGTACCAAATCGTATCGGCTCCCGGTAAGATCTTTCTGCTCCGGTCTCCAACCTTACAACCTTTATGCCAAAAAAAAGGTTTCTCATTTAGGAATGGAGAATCCTTCCTTATCTCTACGGAAAGTCTCCTTATTTCCGGACAGCATGGAGCCCGACGGTTTCCCTTTTTGCCGGCTTAGCAGGGTTTGGCGGGGATTTGCCCTAATGCCTTTTACCCTGGACATTCTTTTTTGACATTTTTTGTTTGACCTGGTAAGGAGGCCGTACCGGAATATTTTTTGTTTCCGCCAGTTCCAGGTTTGGGTATTTCAGCTTTCCCCCGGAGATGATCCCCAGATCCTCCAGGATCTTGTCGTCTTCAACCGCATCTTTATTCCAGGCTATGTAAGATTTTTTCATGTGGTTGGCCAACTGGTATATCAGAACCTCCCTTTCTTTTTCATCTTCAAACTCCTCGGCTTTTTTTAACATCAGCTCCATGGTATACCCATAGTGCCGGTATTTAATGCTTCGCTGACAATAGGGTACCTTTCTCGGTTTTTCGTACAGGATCTCCGGCGACGGGGGATTATAGGGATAATCGATGTCCAGCTTAAAATCGGACATGATGGCCAGGTGGTCCCACAGTTTGTGTTTAAAATCGGGAATATCCCGAAGATAGGGGTTCAGGTTACCCATTACATCGATAATGGCCTGGGCTGCACGGTTTCTTTTTTCACGGTCTTCGATTGGCATCAGCAAATCGACCATATTGTGTACATTCCTCCCGTACTCGGGCAGTGCCAGTTTTTTCCGGCTGGTGTTGTAATCTTTCGGGGTACTTTCCATACCTGCAATTCCAGAATGACAAGAAAATTGAAAGGGGTTGATGGGTCAAAAGTAACCTTTTCCAAGAAATCCGCAATGGTCTCGGCGATAATTTCCGGTCAGGGAATGATGCGGAGTTTTGCAAAACGCAACAACAGCTGTTTCTGACCGGCATTCTGAAAAAATACCGTAGCCTTTTTATCGGGGGGTATTCCTTCCACCTGCATGACTTTACCGTTTCCGAAACGGGGATGTTCCACCATCATGCCGGGGATGATCGAATGCTGATCCGGGGTCCCGAATTCTCCGTCTCCCTCTTCCTGTTGGTTCAGGAGAGAGATTTTCCTGCGAAAATGGCTGGTCAACTCAGGTGAGCCTTGAACCTTGGACATTCCCGGTCTTTCTGCAGGCGAAGGGTAGGTTCTTTCACGGGTTGTTCCGGTTTTACGGAACCCGCCAGCAGGGGCCGGATGATCCAGGAATTCCGGGTTTATTTCGCTGATAAAAGGACTTGGTTCGCAAAATTCTGTTTTTCCCCAGCGGAAGCGCTGAAGGGCAAATGAGAGAAACACTTGTTGCCGGGCCCTGGTAAGGCCTACGTAAAAGAGCCTTCTTTCTTCTTCGAGATCTTCTTCCCCCAGAGCCTCCCCCGGGGCAGCCGCAGGAAACAGGTTCTTTTCCAGTCCGACAATGAAAACCACTTTAAACTCCAGACCTTTAGCTGCATGAACTGTCATCAGGGCAACTTTGTTCCGGTCGGTATCCTTTTCATTATCCTGGTCGGTCAGAAGGGCCACTTCCTGGAGATATTCCCCGATTCCCCCGCTGCGGCCCTCTTCCAGGAGGGTCAGATCAAAGGTCCGGATGGCACTCAGCAACTCTTCGATATTCTGGTACCGGCTGAGCCCTTCCGGTGTCTGATCGTTGTATAATTCTCTCACGATCCCTGTATCAGTGGCCACCTTCTTGGCCAGGTCAAAAGCGGATGTGTGGCCAGCGTACTCCCTGAACCTCCCGATCATGGCGTGGAAATTCCTGAGTTTCTCTATAATGCCGCTGTTATAGCCTTCTGATTTGCTCTCCATCAGGAGGCCGATCCGTTGCCAGATGGAGCGCTCACCGGCTGCCGATTCCCTTTCCAGTTTCAAAAGGGTGGTCTGTCCGATTCCCCGTGCCGGATAATTGATAATCCGTTTCAGGGCTTCATTGTCGTCCGGATTGATGATCATCCGGAAATAAGCGAGCAGGTCCTTGATTTCCTTGCGTTGGAAAAACGACAATCCTCCGTAAATCTTATAGGGAATGCTCCGTTTCCGGAGCGATTCCTCGAATATCCTCGACTGGGCGTTGGTGCGGTATAAGATGGCGCAATCGTCATACCTCAGGTGGTCTCGTAACAGGATCTCCGCCACTGTGCCTGCAATGCGGAACCCTTCTTCCGCATCGGTGAGAGCCTGTAATATTCTGATCTGCTGGCCTTGTTCCTTTTCTGAAAAGATGGTTTTCCGGATTTGCCGTTTGTTATGGGCAATCAGGCTGTTGGCGGCATTGACGATGGTCCGGGTGGAGCGGTAATTTTGTTCCAGCTTGTAAACCTTGTGGTCGGGATAGTCTTTCTGGAAGTTAAAGATGTTTTCGATCCGGGCACCACGGAAGGAATAGATGCTCTGGGCATCGTCGCCGACTACACAAAGGTTGCGGTGCACAGCCGCCAGCTCCCGGATGATGCGATACTGGGCCAGATTGGTGTCCTGGTACTCGTCGACCAGCACATAATCAAACCGCTGCCGGTATTTGTCGAGAACCCCGGGGTGATTCAGAAAGAGAAGATAGGTCATCATCAGCAGGTCGTCGAAATCCATGGCATTGCTCAGCTTGCAACGTTTCATGTATTCCCTGTATACTTCGTGGATGCGGGGCATCTGGATCCGGCGGTCGTACTCCAGCATTCCGGCCGACTGGATATATAAACCGGGAGTTACCAGATTATTTTTGGCCATCGATATTTTTTTAGACACCACTCCGGGCCGGTAGGTTTTATCATCCAGGTTCATCTCTTTCAGGATGGTTTTGACCAGGTTTTTGGCATCGGAGGCATCGTAAATGGTGAAATCGGAAGAGAAGCCGGTAGCCTCGTGCTCATACCGGAGGATCCGCGCAAATACTGAATGAAAGGTCCCCATCCACAGGTGAGAGGCTGCCTGACCACCTACCAGGGCGGCAATTCTTTCTTTCATCTCCCCTGCGGCTTTGTTGGTAAAAGTCAGTGCCAGCACCGACGAGGAACGGATGCCTTGTTTCAGGAGGTGGGCAATCCGGTAGGTGAGAACACGGGTCTTTCCGGAACCCGCGCCGGCAATGATCAGCGATGGGCCTTCCGTACGGATTACAGCTTCCCGCTGTGCCTCGTTTAACTCTTCCAGGTAATCAAACAAAATGAAAAGGCTTTAGAGCCGTCAAAATTACAAAACTGCCGCTACCATTGGCGGCTTTTTGCCACTCTTTATCAACATCTGGTTGCAGCCGGCCTATCTGTCTGATTTGTCCTTGTTTTTTTATCTTTGCACAGGCAATTAATCGGAATTCATCCGTTATTAGTAAAGCAAAACAGTATAAGAATAATGAAAAACAGTTTACTGGTTGGTCTCCTGACTGCTACCTGTTTTGTCAGCCTGCTCCCTGCAACTGTCCGCAGCCAGCTGACAGCACCGGGAGCCGGTTTTTCGGAAGCGGCCCGATACCCGGTATTTACCGGTCAGGACTCTCTGTTCCTGTTCTGTGCAGAAGAAAACGTCCCATCCGGAGTTCTGGCCGGTGAAACCTCCCTTGTAGGAGAGAAAACCTGGAAGTGGGAGAAGTTAAATCCTGAAACGGGCAATTTTGAGGATTACCGTACCGACATCAACCAAGGCACCCGGTCTGAGATCCGCGGACTGGCCGACGGCTGCTACCGGTTAACGATCTTAAAACAGGATACTCTTCTGGAGTACCGTGCCTGGGTTTTCAACAACTGGAACAACGTTACTGCCACTATCACTGCATCGGAATGCGACTATTTTCAGCTTAACGGCGCGGTGGAGCCAGCCCGCCTGGTTTACCGGGACCTGCAGACGGGAGAACCCGTGGAACTGTTTAAAAATGTGAGGGTGGAATGGAAGGAAGGAGAGGTGATTATTGCCACCCTGGCATCCCCCAGGATATACGACCCTCCGTCGAGGAACACCACTTACTCGTTTGTGGCGACCGACCGTTTTGGATGCCAGGGTGCGGCTGAGGTTACCTATGAATCGATCGTACCAAAGGCACTGTTCAGTGCCGACCCGATGAAAGGAGAAGCCCCCCTGGAGGTGGCTTTCAAAAACGAATCGGAAAATGGAGACCCCCTGTCGTATGAGTGGTTTTTCTTCCGCGACCTGGACGATATCAAACGCGAATCCGAAATCACCACGCTGCCCATTGACAGCATTCTGGAGATAGTCTACAACGATGAACCGTCGTTTACCTACGAGAATTCCGGCACCTATATGGTGAAGCTGGTTGCCAAAAAAAGAGGAACCCATTTCAGTCCGGATACGGTGTACGAGGGTGTTTGCCTCGATACGGTCTATCTGGAGGATTACATTGTGGCCGACACCTCCTATTTTGCACTGCCGAATGTTTTTACTCCCAACGGGGATGGCACCAACGACCAGTTTGTTGTCAAGTTCTGGTCGATGAAGGAGGTGAAGATCTCCATTTTCAACCGGTGGGGCAGGGTGGTCCATTTCTGGGAGAGTGGTGATGTCAGGGGTTTTGAGAAGACCTGGCTGGAGACCGTATGGGATGGCAGCATCGGGGGCAGGATGGCCAGTCCGGGTGTATACTTTTATGTGGTGGAAGGGTTAGGCAGGGATGGTGCAAAGCGATGGAAGCACGGCAATGTGTACCTGATCCGCGAAAAGGATAAATAAAAAAGAGGCTGCCCGCAGGGACAGCCTCTTTTTTTATCCGGATTAATCTTCATCCTGTTCGGCTTCGTAAGCTTTCAGGAGGGCTTCCTGCACGTCGGCAGGTACTTTTTCGTATGCTGAGAATTCCATTTTGAACATTCCCCGTCCGCCGGTCAGGGAGCTGAGAGAGGTATGGTACTTATTCATTTCCTTCAGGGGCACCCTGGCGGTAATTTTTTCAAATCCCTTTTCGGAGCCCATACCCATGATGAGGGCGCGGCGACCCTGGAGGTCGCTCATAACATCTCCCATTCTTTCGCCGGGAACCCAGATCTGCAATTCGTAAATCGGTTCCAGAATCTTGGGAGCTGACTTTTTGAAAGCCATGCTGAAGGCATTTCTGCCGGCGAGCCGGAAGGAGATCTCATTCGAATCCACGGGATGCATTTTCCCGTCGTAGACGTATACAATGATGTCGCGGGCATACGATCCCGTCAGAGGGCCCTGCTCCATTTTCTCCATGATTCCTTTCAGGATTGCGGGAAGAAACCGGCCATCGATCGAGCCCCCCACAATACAGTTGCAAAAGAGGAGTTTGCCTCCCCATGAAAGATTGATCTCCTGGGTGTCCCTGACGGAAATTTTGTATTCCTTGCCATCGAGCACAAATCCGTTTTTGGGAGAAGCACCCTCTTCAAGGGGTTCAATGATCATGTGGACTTCGCCAAACTGACCGGCTCCTCCCGACTGTTTCTTGTGCCGGTAATCAGACTGCGCTGATTTGGTGATGGTTTCCCGGTAGGGAATCCGCGGTTCCTTGTATTCGATGTCTATTTTATGGACGTTGTCGAAGTACCATTTCAGCACATTCATGTGGTATTCACCCTGGCTGTGGACAATCAGCTGCCTGAGCTCCTTGGAATATTCGATCACATAGGTGGGGTCCTCCAGTTTGATGCGGTTGAGTACTTCGCCGACCTTTTCGTCGTCGGTTTCGCTGACTGCCTTCACAGCCACCCGGTGACGCGGTGCCGGAAATTCCAGGGGGGCAAAAAGCGTACCTGCCTCCTTCAGCGTCAGGGTGTGGTTGTATTTTGTTTCCTTAAGCTTTACGGAGCAGCCAATGTCTCCGGCCATAATCTCGGGAACTTTCACCCGGTTTTTGCCGGCGGTAACAAACAACTGGGAGAGCCTTTCCTTGGCACTGTTGGTCATGTTGATAAGGTCCAGGCTTTCGGTAATCTTTCCCGACATGACCTTGAAATAGGTAATTTCTCCGACGTGCGACTCAACCGCCGTTTTGAAAACAAAGAGGCTGGGAACTTCACTGTCCTGCATAACAACGCTCTTCCCCGCTTCAATTTTCCTCATTGGCATCTCGTCCGGGGCCGGAGCCAGTTCACTGAGAACCTCCATTAACCGGTCGACACCGATATTTTTCTTTGCGCAAACACAACATACCGGGTAGAGGTCGCGAAGGCGGATTCCCACTCTCATTCCCTTGATCACATCCTCTTCAGACAGCGATCCCTCCTCAAAATAGCGCTCCATCAGCGATTCATCGTTTTCGGCGGCCATCTCGAAAAGCTGGTTCTGGAGCTTCTCGGCATGCGCTTTTTCTGCATCGGGGATGTCGGTGATCTGGGGTTTGCCGCCTTCTTTCCCATACTTGTAAACCTTCATTTTCAGAACATCGATGAAGCTGTTGAAAGTGGGGCCTGTCTCCAGAGGATACTGAACAACCGTTACCTTGTTGCCAAGGGCCGACCGGCAATGGTCGAGCGATTGCTCGAAATTGGCGTTTTCATGATCCAGTTGGTTGAAAACCAGCATTAATGGGGTGTGTTTGGAATCGGCATGACGGATTGCCGCATCCGTACCTGCCTCCATGCCGTTGGAAGCATTGATCATTACCACCCCCATATCGGAAACCTCCAGCGAGGAGACCACTCCGCCATTCAGGTCATCCATACCCGGGGTGTCGAGGATGTTCAGCTTAGTGTCTTTTACTTCCGTGTACAGCAGGGAGGAGAAAACGGAATTCCCGTATTCCTGTTCAATGGGGTTGAAGTCAGAAACCGTATTCCGGGCAGTGACTTCTCCTTTGCGGTTAATAACTCCACCCTCCAGAAGCATGCCTTCCGCAAGGGTGGTTTTTCCGCTGCCGGCGTTACCGAGCAAAGCAATGTTCCGGATTTGTCCGGTTTTATAAACTTTCATAATGTATCTGATTTATAATTAATTATTCTTACAAGCAGGAATAAGGCGCCAAAAATAGCAATAATTTCAAATATGTCGAAATGGTGAAGGTGTTCCCTCAGATAAATTTCTTGAACTGCCGTAGAAACTGCCTGACTAAAAAATCCTGGATGAAATGGAAAGTATCCGGAGAATGATTAACAAAGTAAGGCCAATATGGTTACTTTTGGAATACAATTTCTGACCGGACCATGCCGATTTTCCCGCATTATCTTCAGCCCGATGCCATGGACTGCGGTCCCGTTTGCCTGCGGATCGTGGCAAAGCATTTCGGACGCCATTATAACCTTGAGACCTTGCGTAAACTGACCTGGAAGGGCAGGGAAGGGGTTTCACTGCTTACCATCAGCGATGCAGCAGAGAAAATCGGTTTTCGGACTCAGGGAGTCAGGATACCCTGTGATAGGCTGGCCACTATGTCCCTTCCGGCCATCCTTCACTGGAACCAAAACCATTTTGTGGTCCTTTATAAAATCAGAAAGAAGACATCTTCGCTGTTTCACAGTGGGAAAAAACCGGTGGAGGAGGAGTTCTTCCTATCAGACCCCGCCCATGGTTTGATAACCTATTCCAGAGATGAATTCCAGAAACACTGGGCATCCACCATGCAAGAAGGCGAACCGGCGGGAATTGCCCTGCTCCTCGAACCCACTCCCGATTTTTTCAGGGAAGAGGGCGAAATAACCGATAAGAAAGGGTTCAAATACCTGTTTTCCTATTTGCGGCCTTACCGGAAACTGATATTCCAGCTACTCCTGGGCTTTCTGACGGGAAGTTTGCTAAGCCTGATCTTTCCTTTTCTTACCCAGGCTATTGTCGATGTCGGCATAGCCAACAACGACCTTAGTTTTATTGTTCTTGTACTGGTGGCACAACTGGTTTTGACAGTCAGTGAGGAAGCTGTGGGGTTTATCAGGAGCTGGATCATGCTTCATACCAGTGCCCGGGTGAGTATTTCACTGATTTCTGATTTCCTGATCAAACTGATGAAACTCCCGGTCCGCTTTTTTGATACCAAAAACATTGGTGACCTGAGGCAACGGATCGACGACAACCAGCGCATCCAGTCTTTCCTGACCGGCAACCTGATCAGAATGTCGTTCGGGGTGTTTATTTTTATCGTGTACAGTTTTGTACTGGCATGGTACGACCTGGTCATTTTGTTTGTGTTTTATGCCGGGAGCCTCCTGTACACCGGCTGGATCCTTCTTTTCCTCAAAAAGCGCAAGGAATTGGATTACAAACGGTTCACAGTTTCTGCTTCAAACCAGAGCAATATCTATCAGTTGATTACCGGGATGCAGGAGATCAAACTGAACAATTGTGAGAAACAAAAACGCTGGGAGTGGGAGCGTATCCAGGCCAGGATGTTCAGGGTGGGCGTTAAGGGTTTGATCCTCGGGCAAAACCAGCAGGCTGGATCCACCCTGATAAACCAGGCTAAGAACATTCTGATTTCGTACCTGGCTGCCAGGGCAGTGGTAACCGGTGATATGACCCTGGGAATGATGATGGCCGTGCAATATATTATCGGCCAACTGAACAGCCCGGTGAGTGAGTTTATCGGGTTCATACAGGCTGGCCAGGATGCCCGGATCAGCCTGGAACGGCTGGGTGAAATCCACAACCGGGAGGAGGAGGAATCGGGACCTGACCTGATCACTGAATTGCCTGAAGACAAAACCATCGCGGTATCAGGGCTTACCTTTCATTATGAGGGGCCCCGGTCACCGGCTGTCCTGCGGAATATCAGCCTGGTCATTCCCGGGAATAAAGTCACCGCCATTGTCGGTCCCAGCGGCAGCGGAAAAACTACCCTGATCAAGCTATTACTGGGGTTTTATCCCCCCGGTGAAGGGAAAATCACCGTCGGAGGGACCGATCTTCAACAATTCAGTATGGAAATGTGGAGGAGCCGGTGCGGAACCGTGATGCAGGACGGTTTCCTGTTTTCTGATACCATTGCCCACAACATTGCTGTCGGAGATGAATCCCCGGATGGGAAGAAACTGAAGGAATCTGTTCGTGTGGCACACATCGGCCGGTTTATTGAATCCCTCCCGTTGCGTTACAATACCAAAATCGGGCAGGAAGGTTCCGGATTGAGCCAGGGCCAGAAACAACGGATTCTTATCGCGCGGGCGGTCTATAAGGATCCCGACTTCCTCTTTTTTGATGAGGCAACCAATGCACTTGATGCGAACAACGAAAATCAAATCATGGAAAACCTCCGGGAGTATGTTAAGGGCCGCACTGTAGTGACTGTTGCACACCGCCTGAGCACAGTGAAAAATGCCGATCAGATCATAGTCCTTGAAAATGGGGGAGTCGCAGAATCAGGAACACATGCGGAGCTGGTAGAAAAAAAGGGGAAGTACTATGAACTGATCAGGAATCAACTGGAACTGGGAAATTAATTGGCTTAAGTGATCAAGCGCCATAACATAAAAAGGGAACAAACAGTTTAACGCTCTAACCGTATTAATCTTGTCTGAAAATAGCCCTATTGAATTGCGTTCCGATGAGGTTCAGGAAATCCTGGACGCCTTTCCGCACTGGATCATCCGTTGGGGAATTACGGTTATTCTTATGATTCTTATCGTCTTGCTCGCGGGGAGTTATTTTTTCAGGTACCCCGACATCATCCGGTCCCGGGTGACGATACTTCCTGAAAACCCTCCGGTTCCGGTGATGGCCAAGGCCACCGGGAAAATCGATACCCTGTTCGTTGAGGACGGGCAGATGGTGGAAGAAGGGGCGCTGCTCGGGATTATTGAAAATCCTGCCGATTTTATCGATGCATTTGCATTGGTCAGAGAGTTGGATTCGATCAGGCTTTTTTTCGACAGGCCGGAAGGTCAGGGCAAAATTTCATGCTCTGAGGACTACAGTATCGGGGAATATCAGTCTTTTCTTTCCTCCTTTTCCGCACGGATTAAGGAATACAATATATATCTGCAATTCAATCCGACCCGGCAAAGGGTGCAGACCCTTAAAAAACAGGTTGCAGACTACACCACGTATTATGAGAGATTGAAAGACCAGGCCGAGGTGTTAGAGGAAGATTATGCCATCAGGGAGAGACAGTACCGGCGTGATTCGGCCTTGCATGACGGCCTGGTGATTTCTGACCTGGAGTTTGAAAATTCCAAGGGGGCGTTGCTGAAAGAGCAGTTCACCTATCGGAATGCCCTCACCAGCCTGGTAAGCACAGATATTACCATCAACAACCTGCAACAGCAGATCCGGGAGTTGGAGGTAACAACGGCTGAAACGGAGGAAAAGCTTCAGGCCTCCTTGAAGGAGCATTTCGACAATCTGGTGAACCAGCTGAAAACGTGGGAACTGACGTATGTGCTGAAATCTCCGATTGCCGGGAACATTACTTTTAACGCCATCTGGGCTGCCAATCAGAATGTTCCGGCCGGGAGTGTTGTTTTTTCAGTGGTTCCCGCCGATCCTCAAACGATTATCGGCAAGGCATTGGTGCCGGTTGCCGGAGCGGGGAAGGTAGCGCCCGGGCAGAGGGTAATCATCAAGCTCGATAATTTCCCTCACATGGAATTTGGTTACCTGGAGGGCAGGATTTCAACCCTTTCCAAGGTTTCAGTTGCCACCAGCGGGGGGAATTTTTACACCGCAGAAGTGATTTTGCCTTCGGGAATGGTCACCAGTTATCATAAGGTTCTTCCCTCCGATCAGGAGATGCTGGGGATGGCCGGGATTGTAACGAAAGAGCGCAGGTTGATCGAACGGCTGCTTGCTCCTCTGGTCTCTCTGTTCAGGGAGCGCCTGACAGGCGGCTGATAAAAACCTGCCTTCTTACCGGTATTTTTTTTCCCTGTTGTTTGATGTTCAACGGAAAGTGCTACTTTTGCGTGCCATTTTCAGGGGAAATCTGCGATTTTTTTTCTGAAAATCATTGTTATTCAATATTAATACATACTTTTGCAGTCCATTTTTTAAGAGATAAAGGTAAATTGAAAAACAGGTATTTATGCCAACGATTCAACAATTAGTCAGAAAGGGAAGACAAACCAAAGCGGAAAAGAGCAAATCGCCGGCTTTGGACGGGTGTCCGCAGCGCCGGGGGGTATGTGTAAGGGTATACACCACTACTCCCAAAAAGCCGAATTCAGCGATGAGGAAAGTGGCCAGGGTCCGGTTGACCAACCAGAAGGAGGTTAATGCCTACATTCCCGGCGAAGGGCACAATCTGCAGGAACACTCCATCGTGCTGGTGCGGGGTGGCAGGGTCAAGGACCTTCCCGGTGTCCGTTACCATCTGATCCGTGGAGCGCTTGATACAGCAGGGGTTGAAGGCCGGCTTCAGCGCCGCTCAAAATACGGGGCCAAGCGGCCCAAGGCAGGAAAAGCTCCTGCTGCCGCCGGGAAAAAGAAATAAAAACGTTCATTTAAGTTATTGCTAAGTGGTTTGGTTGAGTAAGCAGCTTCTCCTCCGTCTTCCGGGGAAGCGCTGAAGACACCGCCTGTGGGCAGCCAATTTAAATAACACTAAAAATCGTACAATGAGAAAGACAAAACCGGGGAAGAGGCATCTTCTTCCCGATCCTAAGTTCAATGACGTATTGGTCACCCGTTTTGTGAACGACCTGATGAAAGACGGGAAAAAATCGATTGCCTACACCATATTTTATGATACACTCGCACTGGTGGGCAAACGGATGAAAAACGATGATGTCGCTCCGCTGGACGTATGGAAAAAGGCGTTGGAAAACATCACCCCCCAGGTGGAGGTCAAGAGCCGCAGGGTTGGGGGCGCCAATTTCCAGGTTCCCATGGAAATCCGTAATGAGCGCAAAGTCTCCATCAGTATCAAAAACCTGATCCTCTATGCCGGTAAACGTTCCGGCAAATCAATGGCCGACAAGCTGGCCTCTGAAATTGTGGCAGCTTTCAACCAGGAGGGAGGAGCCTACAAGAAAAAAGAGGATACTCACCGCATGGCGGAAGCCAACCGGGCTTTTGCCCATTTCAGGTTTTAACAGCCAGAACCATCCCTTACAATCAGGAACTCAATGTAACCAATGGCTGTCCAGGATCTGAAATATACCAGGAACATCGGCATCATGGCGCATATCGATGCCGGCAAGACCACCACTTCGGAGCGGATCTTGTTCTATACCGGTTTAACCCACCGGATGGGCGAGGTTCACGACGGGGCAGCCACTATGGACTGGATGGAGCAGGAGCAGGAGCGGGGTATTACCATTACCTCAGCCGCTACCACCACTTTCTGGAATTATTCCGATCACAACTACAAAATCAACATCATAGACACCCCCGGCCACGTTGACTTCACCGTCGAAGTGGAACGATCGCTGCGCGTCCTCGACGGGGCGGTGGCCCTCTTTTGTGCCGTCGGCGGTGTTGAAGCCCAATCAGAAACCGTCTGGCGACAGGCCGATAAATACGGCGTTCCGAAGATTGCTTTTGTCAATAAAATGGACAGGCAGGGTGCTGATTTCTTCAGGGTATACCAGGACATCAGGGACAAGCTTAAAGCCAACCCGATACCTGTTGCCCTCCCCATCGGCGCTGAAGAGACTTTCGAAGGGATCGTCGATCTGATCGGCCTGCAAGCTATCCGGTGGTATGATGATGAGACCCTGGGGTCGAAATTTACCCTTGGACCGGTACCCGAATCTATGGCGGAACTGGTCGCTGAATGGAGGGGAAAACTAATTGAGTCGGCAGCTGAAAACAACGATGCCCTGATGGAACGTTACTTTGACAATCCCGACTCCATCACCGGGGAGGATTTGTTGACAGCAATACGTCAGGCTACCATCAGCGGGAAAATAGTGCCCATGTTGTGTGGCTCAGCCTTCAAAAACAAAGGCATTCAGAAACTCCTCGACGGGATCTGTGCGTTTCTGCCCAGTCCGGTCGATATCGATGCCGTAACTGGTACCGTACCGGGATACAAAGATCACCCGGTCATCAGGAAGCCTGATGTGACAGAGCCTTTGGCAGCTCTGGCCTTCAAGATAGCCACCGATCCCTTTGTGGGGCGGTTGTGCTATATCAGGGTCTACTCCGGAAGGCTGGATTCGGGGCAGCAGGTACTCAACTCCAGGACAGGCAAAAAAGACCGAATCTCGAGGTTGTACCAGATGCATTCGAACAAACAGAATCCCAAGGATTTTATTGAAGCTGGCGATATATGCGCGGCTGCAGGGCTCAAAGATATCCGTACCGGTGATACCCTCTGTACCGCAGACCATCCGATCGAGCTGGAGAGTATGGTTTTCCCGGTGCCGGTTATCGGCATCGCCATTGAACCCCGATCGCAGAACGATATCGACAAGCTGTCGACCGGCCTTTCCAAACTGTCTGAAGAGGATCCCACTTTCCGGGTAATCACCGATCCTGATTCGGGACAAACGATAATCAGCGGAATGGGGGAGCTGCACCTGGAAATCATTATTGACCGGCTCAGGAGGGAATTCAAAGTGGAGTGCAACCAGGGGATGCCCCAGGTTGCTTACAAGGAATCCATCACGAAGCCGGTTGAACTGCGCGAAGTATTCAAGAAACAAACGGGTGGCAGGGGCAAATATGCCGATATTGTGGTTCGGGTAGAACCTGTGGAACCCGGAGAAACGGGATTACAGTTCATAGACAAGGTCAAAGGCGGAAACGTGCCGAAGGAGTTTATCCCTGCGGTGGAAAAAGGATTCCGGGAATCCCTGACCAATGGTCCGCTGGGCGGCTTCCCGCTCGAAGGGTTGAAGGTGACCCTGCTGGATGGTTCATTCCATCCGGTAGATTCAGACCAGCTGGCTTTTGAGATCTGTGCACGGCAGGCCAGCCGCAGTGCCACTCCCAAGGCGGCCCCACGCCTGCTGGAGCCCATTATGCGCCTGGAGATCGTTACTCCCGACGAATATATGGGCGATATCATCGGGGACCTGAACCGGCGAAGAGGCAACGTTACCGGTATGGAAACCAAATCGGGTGCCAGGGTTATCCATGCCCAGGTTCCTCTGGCTGAACAATTCGGATATGTCACCGTCCTGAGGACCCTCTCCTCCGGAAGAGCTACCTCCACCATGGAGTTCAGCCATTATGCCGAAGTGCCGGGAATGCTGGCGGAAAAAGTGCTGACCGACGTCAGCGGCAGAATAGACTTATTGAAAACCTAATAACATTCACTCACCATGAGTCAGAAAATCAGGATTAAACTGCAATCGTACGATCACAACCTTGTCGATAAGTCGGCTGAAAAGATCGTAAAAACGGTTAAATCTACCGGTGCCGTTGTCAGCGGACCTATACCGCTCCCTACTCACCGGAGGGTCTTTACGGTTTTGAGATCGACCTTTGTCAACAAAAAATCAAGGGAACAGTTTCAGCTCTCTTCCTACAAGCGGTTGATTGACATTTACAGTTCAACGGCCAAAACCATCGACGCCCTGATGAAACTGGAATTACCCAGCGGCGTGGAGGTAGAAATCAAAGTGTGATAACATTAAATAAAATAGTCTGTAATGGCTGGTATAATTGGTAAAAAAATCGGAATGACTTCCGTATTCAGTGTTGAGGGGAAAAATATCCCATGCACTGTGATTCAGGCCGGACCCTGTGTGGTCACACAGGTGAAAACGGCCGAAAACGATGGCTATCACTCCCTGCAACTGGGGTTTGATGAAAAGAGGCCTAAAAGTACTACGAAGGCTGAACTGGGACACTTCAGTAAAGCTGGTACTACCCCTAAAAAGAAAGTGGTGGAATTTAAAGACACCTTCAGACAGCATTTCAACCTGGGAGATGTAATTGATGTAAGCATTTTTCATGAAAACGATTACGTCGACGTGGAAGGCGTTTCCAAAGGAAAGGGCTTTCAGGGAGTAGTAAGACGTCACGGTTTCAGCGGTGTGGGAGGGCAGACTCATGGCCAGCACAACCGGCTGAGGGCTCCCGGTTCGGTGTCGGCATCTTCCTGGCCTTCGAGGGTCTTCAAAGGGCTTCGCATGGCCGGACAAATGGGAAACAAACAGTTGACCCTCGAAAACCTGCTGGTGATCAAGGTTATTCCTGAACAAAATTTAATTGTCCTCAAGGGATCGGTTCCCGGGGCCAAAGGTTCGTACATTATAATCCGCAAACAATGGAATTAAGTGTTTATAATTTAGAGGGAACGGAGACCGGTAGAAAGGTCAGTCTGGATGAGACGATCTTTGGTATCGAACCGAACGACCATGCTATTTACCTTGATGTGAAGCAGTACCTGGCCAATCAGCGGCAGGGAACACACAAAACCAAGGAACGCAGTGAAGTTGCCGGCAGTACGCGGAAAATCAAACGGCAAAAAGGTACCGGAACAGCCCGGGCAGGGATGATTACCTCTCCTACCATCGTCGGAGGGGGCCGTGCTTTCGGACCCAGGCCGCGCGATTACCGCTTCAAGCTAAACAAAAAAGTCAAACAGCTGGCCCGGAAATCGGCCCTGAGTTACAAAGCGAAGGACAACGGGATCGTGATACTGGAAAATTTCAGCCTGGAAGCCCCGAAAACCCGCGAAATGGTTGCTATTTCAGAAAAGCTTAATATATCCGGAAAAAAGTCACTGTTCATATTACCGGAAGAAAATAAAAGCATATATTTGTCATCCAGAAATTTACAGGATGTTTCGGTTGTAACTGCTTCTGATTTAACGACATACCAGATACTGAATGCCAAAACACTTGTGATTTTGGAGGGTTCAGTAGCCAAAATTGAAGAAGTTTTCAAGCAATAATAGCATCACCCAATGGATATTTTGATAAAACCTATTGTTACCGAAAAGATGACCCAGCAGGGCGAGCGGTATGGCCGTTATGGCTTTATCGTGCGCCGGAAGGCCACCAAGCAGCAGATAAAGCAGACCGTTGAAAGCTTGTATAAGGTTTCGGTAGAAAGCGTGAATACGATGATCTGTGGTGGAAAACGGAAATCGAGGTACACCAAGGCAGGCGTGATTGCGGGTAAGACCATATCGTATAAAAAGGCGATTGTTACCCTCAGCAAGGGAGAGAGTATTGATTTTTACAGTAATATCTGATAGGAAATGGCAGTAAGGAAATTAAAGCCAGTTACACCGGGTCAACGGCACAAGATTATCAGTGCCTTTGATGCCATTACTGCGACAAAGCCTGAGAAATCGTTGTTGGAACCCCTGCGGAAAACTGGTGGACGTAATAACCAGGGCCGCATGACAATGAGATACATAGGCGGGGGTCATAAGAAGAAATACCGTCTGATTGATTTCAAGCGGAACAAGGATGGGATGCCTGCGGTGGTAGAGTCGGTGCAATACGATCCGAACCGGACGGCCAACATCGCTCTTCTGGTTTATGAGGATCAGGAGAAGCGTTACATTTTGGCCCCCAACGGGCTCCAACAGGGGCAGATAGTTATCAGTGGCACCGGGGTAGCCCCGGAAATAGGCAATTCCCTGCCGCTGGCGGAAATTCCTCTGGGCACCCTGGTTCACAATATTGAACTTCAGCCCGGACAGGGGGGTATCATGGCCCGGAGTGCCGGCAGCCATGCCCAGCTTACCTCACGCGAAGGCAAATTTGTCACTTTGCGGTTACCCTCCGGTGAAGTCCGGATGGTTCTGACCCAATGCCGCGCCACCGTAGGGATCGTGGGAAACGGAGATCACATCCTGGAAAAGTCGGGTAAGGCCGGAAGAAATCGTTGGCTTGGACGCCGTCCCCGTACCCGGGGAGTAGCGATGAACCCGGTGGATCACCCCATGGGTGGCGGCGAAGGCCGTGCCTCCGGTGGCCATCCACGGTCAAGAAAAGGATTGCTCGCCAAGGGATACAAAACCCGGACACCCAAAAAGGCATCCAACAAGTACATTCTGGAGCGGAGAAAGAAATAATTCTAAAGAAGTAAAGAGATGAGTCGTTCGTTAAAAAAAGGCCCATATATCGCGTTTAAACTGGAAAGACGGGTACTGGACATGAATGAGGCTGGGAAAAAGTCGGTCATCAAAACATGGGCCCGGGCTTCGGTCATTTCACCTGATTTCGTCGGTCACACCATCGCCGTGCACAACGGGAATAAGTTCATCCCGGTGTACATCACCGAGAATATGGTAGGACACCGTCTGGGAGAATTTGCTCCCACCCGGATATTCAGGGGACATGCCGGGAACCGGAAATAAACGATAGGCCAGTTAACTGAAAAAAAAGAAGATCGATGGGAGCCAGAAAAAGAGAATCAGCTGAAAAACGCAAGGAACTGAAGAAGCAGCAATATTTTGCCGTTTTGAAAAACTGTCCTACCTCACCCAGGAAAATGCGGTTGGTGGCAGATATGATCCGGGGCATGGAAGTGAACAAAGCCCTGGATGTGCTGAAGTTTTCGTCCAAAGAAGCCTCCCCCAGGGTGGAGAAACTGCTCATGTCGGCCATAGCCAACTGGCAGGCCAAAAACGAGGGAGTGCGCATTGAAGAGAATCCTCTCTTTGTCAGCCGGATCATGGTGGATTCGGGGCGTATTCTGAAAAGGTTAAGGCCAGCCCCCCAGGGCCGTGCCCACCGGGTCAGAAAACGTTCAAACCATGTGACCATTTTCGTTGACCGCAAAAATGAAGTTGTTGATAATATTAAGTAATTAAGGATGGGACAAAAAGTAAATCCAATATCCAATCGTCTGGGATTTATCAAGGGATGGGATTCCAACTGGTTTGGCGGAGATAACTACGGGGATAAGCTGGTCGAAGACCAGCAGATCCGTGAATATCTGAACGCACGGCTTTCCAAGGCGAGTGTTTCCAGGATCATCATCGAGCGGACGCTGAAGCTGATCACCATCACGGTGCATACCTCCCGCCCGGGAATTATTATCGGCAAAGGGGGCCAGGAAGTCGACAAACTGAAGGAAGAACTCAAGAAGATTACCAATAAAGAAGTTCAGATCAACATATTCGAGATAAAAAGGCCGGAATTGGATGCCCGGATCGTGGCCAGTAATATAGCCCGCCAGGTAGAAGGCAAGGTTGCCTACCGGAGAGCGGTGAAAATGGCCATTGCCTCAACCATGCGGATGGGGGCTGAAGGGATCAAGGTCCTGGTGTCGGGAAGGCTCAACGGAGCTGAAATGGCGCGGTCGGAGATGTACAAGGACGGAAGAACCCCGCTCCATACCCTGCGGGCCGATATCGATTATGCCCTGGGAGAAGCCCTGACCAAAACAGGACTGATCGGGGTGAAAGTCTGGATATGCAAGGGCATGGTTTACGGAACTCCCGATCTCTCCCCCAATATCGGACTCAAACCGGGTCGTACTGCTGCTCCGAAAGGCAGCGGGGGAGGCACAGGCAGGAAAAGAAGAAAGTAATGGTTCCATACGTAAGAATCTAAAGAGATGTTACAACCGAAAAGATCAAAATTCAGAAGGGTACAGAAGGGTAAGATGAAAGGAAACGCCCAGCGGGGAAACCAGCTGGCTTTCGGATCCTTCGGCATCAAGTCGCTCGAAGAAGCCTGGATTACCGGCCGGCAGATCGAAGCTGCCAGGGTGGCAGTCACCCGTCATATGCAAAGACAGGGTCAGATTTGGATCAGGATCTTCCCTGATAAACCGATCACCAAAAAGCCTGCTGAAGTGCGTATGGGTAAGGGGAAAGGCGCCCCGGAAGCTTTTGTGGCTCCGATTACACCGGGACGTATCATCATCGAAGCAGAAGGAGTATCCTTCGAAATAGCCCGTGAAGCCTTAAGGCTGGCAGCCCAGAAATTGCCTGTCTCCACCAAGTTTGTCGTGCGACGTGACTATGTTGAGGAAGAAAAATAGCAGGAAGTGAAATTAACCAATCCGGGAAGTACCCGCCGGCCCTGTAATTGCCCAGGGACTCCGGAGCCACACCCCGGTACGGTAAAACAAAGATAGAGAGATGAAAACGTCCGAAATAAAAGAACTGACAAGCAAGGAAATCGCAGAGCGCCTGCAGACGGAACAGGAAAACCTGATCCGCTACCGCTTGAACCACAGCATTTCACCCCTCGACAATCCGATGTCGATCAGGGAACTGCGCCGGAATATCGCCAGGATGAAAACCATCCTTCGCAGCAGGGAAGTCAATTAACTATTATGAATCCGCAGATGGAAGAGACAGAAAAAAGAAACCTGAGAAAAGAACGGATCGGGATTGTTGTCAGCAACAAAATGGATAAAACCATTGTCGTGGCTGAAAAAAGAAAGGTGAAACACCCGATATACGGGAAGTTCGTGAATAAAACCACTAAGTTTTATGTTCATGATGAGGAGAATACCTGTAGCATCGGAGATAAGGTGAAGATTATGGAAACCCGGCCGTTAAGCAGGAATAAGTGTTGGAGATTGGTAGAAATCATTGAAAGGGCAAAGTAGTCATGATACAGCAGGAAACCAGATGTATAGTTGCCGACAACAGCGGAGCCAAGGAAGTGCTCTGTATCCGGGTTTTGGGTGGAACCCGGAAGAGGTACGCCTCGCTTGGCGATACCATCGTCGTTGCAGTGAAGAGCGCCACCCCCGGTGCTGAAGTGAAAAAAGGCTCTGTCTCCAAAGCCATCGTCGTCAGAACCAGCAAGGAAGTCAGACGAAACGACGGATCTTACATCCGTTTCGACGACAACGCGGTGGTTCTGCTGAATAATATGGGCGAAATGCGGGGTACCCGTATTTTTGGACCTGTGGCCAGAGAACTCCGCGATATGAACATGAAGATCATTTCACTCGCACCGGAAGTCCTTTAACTGTTAAACGCTGACCCATGCAAAAGAAATTACATATCCGGAAAGGCGACACGGTGGTGGTCATCGCCGGAGATTATCTTGGTACCAAAGGCCGGGTACTCGAAATTGACCGCAAAGCTGAAAGAGCGATTGTGGAGCGGGTGAATCTGATAAAAAAACATACCAAACCCAATACGCAATACCCGCAGGGCGGTATCATCGAGAAAGAGGCTCCCGTTCACATTTCAAACCTGATGCTCGTGGATCCCAAAACGGGAAAACCCACCCGTATCGGGCGGAAGAAAAACGAGGCGGGGAAATTAGTTCGTTATTCCAAAAAATCTGGAGAGGAGATCAAGTAATGGATTACACACCCACCTACGAAAAGAAATACAGGGAGGAGATCATCCCTGTACTGATGAAAGAGTTCGGATACAAATCGGTTATGCAGGTGCCGAGACTGGAGAAAATCGTCCTGAACCAGGGCGTTGGTTCTACCATTGCCGATAAGAAGATCATCGAAGTGGCCACCGAAGAGATGACCCTGATAACAGGGCAGAAGGCGGTGCAGACCCGTTCCAAAAAAGACATTTCGAACTTCAAACTGAGGAAAAAGATGCCTATCGGCGTTCGGGTAACCTTGCGCAGCGACAAGATGTACGAATTTCTGGACAGGCTGATATCTGTAGCGCTGCCCCGGATCCGCGATTTTCGTGGCATCGAGAGCAAGATGGACGGACGGGGAAGTTATACCCTGGGGGTACCGGAACAGATTATCTTCCCGGAAATCAACATCGACAAGGTGAACAAAATCAACGGGATGAATATCTCTTTCGTCACCACGGCCCGTAACGATGAAGAGGGCTACGCACTGCTGAAACAGCTGGGTTTACCATTTAAGAACATCAAAAAAAGTTAGTATATGGCCAAAGAGTCAATGAAAGCACGGGAAGTCAAGCGTGCGGCGCTTTATGCAAAATACAAGGAAAAAAGATTGCGCCTGAAAGCCGAAGGCGATTTCATCGGGTTGCAGAAACTACCCAAAAACTCCTCCCGGGTGCGACTGCACAACCGCTGTAAACTGACCGGCCGCCCCAAGGGATATATGCGCCAGTTCGGGGTCAGCAGAATCAACTTCAGGGAAATGGCGTCAGAAGGATTGATCCCGGGAGTCAGAAAAGCAAGTTGGTAACAGAATAAACGAAGATAAGATGAGTAAAGTCACCGATCCCATAGCAGATTATCTTACCCGGCTCAGGAATGCCATCAGGGCGAAACACCGGGTGGTCGATATTCCTGCGTCCAATCTGAAAAAGGAGATGACCCGGATTTTGAAAGAAAAGGGGTATATCCTGAATTACAAGTATGAAGAGGAGGTTAATTTCCAGGGCAATATCAAGATAGCCCTGAAATACAATCCTGAAACCAAGGCTCCCGCCATCAAGGCGTTAAAGCGGGTCAGCAGGCCGGGATTGCGTAATTATTGCGACTCGGAAAGCATTCCGCGCGTACTGAATGGTCTTGGAATCGCCATTTTGTCCACTTCCCGTGGCGTTATTACCGATAAGGAAGCCCGCGAAATGCACATCGGTGGCGAAGTATTGTGTTACGTATATTAATTGGAGGATAACCATGTCAAGAATAGGGAAATTACCCATTACTGTTCCTGCCGGGGTTAAAGTGACCATCGGTGACGATAACCTGGTAACGGTAAAGGGGCCATTGGGAACCTTAACCCAACAGGTTGCCCAGGATATCAGGGTGACCCTGGAGAACAATACGATCGAACTGGTGCGGAGCAGTGACGAAAAGAACCAACGCTCTTTGCACGGTCTCTACCGTTCTTTGCTGAACAATATGGTGACAGGGGTAACCAAAGGTTTCGAGCTTAAGATGGAACTGGTCGGTGTCGGCTACCGAGTGGAACAGCTGCCCGACAACGTGATCGACCTGGTACTGGGGTATTCCCACCATACGTACGTTCAGCTGCCTCCTGAGATTACCCTGGAAGCAAAAACCGAAAAACGGTCCAACCCGACCATCACACTGAAGTCGATCGATAAACAGTTGGTGGGGCAGGTGGCTGCCAAGATCAGGTCGTTCCGGAAACCGGAACCTTACAAGGGCAAGGGGATAAAGTTCGTCAATGAGAAGCTGAGACGGAAGGCTGGAAAAGCTGCAGGTGTTAAATAGTAAAATCGGATTGATTATGTCACTGACAAAACTAGAGAGAAGGGAAAGGATAAAGAAACGGATCCGGAAGATTGTGAACGGAACATCCCTTCGACCGAGATTGAGTGTATTCCGGAGCAACAAACAAATATCGGTACAACTGATCGATGATGTCCAGGGGGTGACCCTGCTGGCAGCCTCTTCAAAGGCCAAGGAGATTGCCGGTGCTGCGGGCAACAAGAGTGAAAAAGCGGCCCTGGTGGGTAAGCTTGCCGCTGAAAAGGCATTGGCTGCCGGCATTACCGAAGTGGTTTTCGACCGCAACGGATACCTTTATCATGGAAGAGTAAAACAACTGGCAGACGCCGCACGGCAGGGAGGCCTCAAATTTTAAAGAGCATGACAGACAGTATCAGGAATATCAAGACCAGCGATCTGGAGTTGAAAGACCGGTTGGTAGCCATCAACCGGGTTACGAAAGTTACCAAGGGGGGGCGGACCTTCAGCTTTTCGGCCATTGTGGTGGTTGGAAATGAAGACGGCATTGTGGGCTGGGGCCTGGGCAAAGCCAGCGAGGTTACATCGGCCATTGCCAAAGGTGTGGATGCAGCCAAAAAGAATCTGGTGAAAATCCCGGTTTACAAGGGGACCATCCCCCACGAGCAGGTTGCCAAGTTCGGCGGCGCCAAGGTGCTGCTGAAACCGGCGCGTTCCGGTACCGGCGTAAAGGCCGGAGGCGCTATGCGTGCTGTTCTCGAAAGCGTCGGGATCCGGGATATCCTCGCCAAATCGCAGGGGTCGTCAAACCCGCACAACCTGGTAAAAGCAACCATGGCAGCACTTCAGGAACTCAGGGATGCCTACATGGTTTCCCAGCAGCGTAGCATAACCCTTCAGAAAGTCTTTAAAGGTTAACAGCAAATGGCAAGAATAAGAATCAGGCAGATCAAAAGCAGCATCAGCGCCAGCCGGCACCAGAAGGCCATTCTGGCCTCCCTGGGACTCCACAGGATGCAACAGACCGTCGAACACGACAATACTCCCGTCATCATGGGCATGGTCAATAAGATGAGACATTTAGTAACGGTTGAAGAAATCAATTAATGTTTGTAATATGGACTTGAGTCAAATAAAACCGGCAAAAGGATCTACGGCCACCAACAAGCGGCTGGGTCGCGGACAGGGCAGCGGCAGAGGGGGAACCTCCACCCGCGGTCACAAGGGTGCCAAGTCGCGCTCGGGCTACTCCCGCAAGATGGGATTCGAGGGAGGCCAGATGCCTTTGCAACGCGTTGTCCCCAAATCAGGTTTTAAAAACTTCAACAGAATAGAATACAAAGCCATCAACATCGGCGTGCTGCAGCAGCTTTCCGAAAGCCTGAACCTAACAGTTATCGATTTGCAGACACTGGCCGCTGCCGGTTTCGTATCTCCCAAGGACAAAGTGAAAATCCTTGGCAAGGGTGTGCTGAAATCCAGACTGACCGTGAAAGCCCATGCATTTTCAAAAAGCGCCAGGGAAGCCATTGAGAAGACAGAAGGAACCATCGAAATACTCTAAATTGTAATGAAACGATTTATTGAAATCCTGAAGAATATCTATAAGATTGAAGACCTGAGATCCCGGATCGGGACTACGCTCTTCTTTCTGTTGATTTACCGTTTGGGTTCCTATGTCTCCCTGCCGGGTATTGATCCTGCACAACTCGGGGATCTCAAAAACCAGACTTCCGATGGGTTGCTGGGGTTACTCGACATGTTCTCGGGTGGTGCCTTTTCGAATGCTTCCATCTTTGCACTGGGAATCATGCCCTACATCTCGGCTTCCATTGTAATCCAGCTGCTGGGCATCGCCGTACCCTATTTCCAACGGCTGCAGAAAGAAGGAGAATCCGGGCGCCGGAAAGTGAACCAGATAACCCGGTACCTGACCGTACTGATCCTGGTATTCCAGGCTCCCGCCTACCTGGCCAACCTCTCTTATCAACTTCCTGAGACCGCTTTTGCCATCTCCGGGGTTTGGTTTACGATCTCTTCCACCATCATCCTGACAGCCGGTTCCATGTTCGTCATGTGGCTCGGCGAAAGGATCACCGATAAAGGTATCGGAAACGGCATCTCCCTCATCATTATGATAGGGATTATTGCCCGCATGCCCTTTGCGGTATTTGCCGAATTTGCCTCCCGGTTATCGCAGCAGGGTGGCGGATTGGTTATGTTCCTGGTAGAATTTGTGCTCCTCTTCCTGGTATTCGTGGCCACCATCCTGCTGGTGCAAGGTACCCGCCGGATACCGGTGCAATATGCCAAGCGGATCGTGGGCAACAAGCAATTCGGAGGCGTCCGCCAATATATCCCCCTGAAAGTCAACGCGGCCGGTGTTATGCCTATCATCTTCGCCCAGGCTATCATGTTTGTGCCTCTGACTCTGGCTGGTTTTGCCGGCTCCGAGAGCATGGGGAAATTTGCTGCTGCCTTTGCCAATAACACGGGATTCTGGTACAATTTCACCCAGTTCATCCTGGTCATTGCCTTTACCTATTTCTATACGGCTATTACGGTAAACCCCGTGCAGATGGCCGAAGATATGAAGAAAAACGGCGGATTCATACCCGGGGTTAAGCCAGGCAAGAAAACCGTCGAATTTCTCGATACCGTTATGTCCAGGATTACCTTCCCTGGCTCCATATTCCTCGGTATCGTTACCATCCTGCCGGCATTTGCCATGCTGATCGGCATCAATACCCAGTTTGCCTATTTCTATGGCGGAACTTCTTTGCTGATCCTGGTCGGGGTTATCCTCGACACCCTGCAGCAAATCGAAAGCCACCTGCTGATGCGCCATTACGATGGCCTGATGAAATCAGGCAGAATCAAAGGACGTACCGGCAGCCAGTCCATGTATTAATGAACCGGGAAGGCATCCCGCCGGCTTATTGGCGGCAGGTACCCTTTCCAATGAAAACATAGAGTATAACAAAATATGGCCAAAACGCCATCCATAGAACAAGACGGATCGATCATCGAAGCTTTGTCGAATGCCATGTTCCGGGTCGAGCTCGAAAACGGACATGTGATAACTGCCCATATTTCAGGGAAAATGCGGATGCATTATATCAAAATTCTCCCGGGCGACAAGGTTAAGGTGGAGATGTCGCCTTACGATCTGACTAAGGGAAGAATAACCTTCAGGTATAAGAATTAATTACCACAACGGGATGCCCTGCCGATGGTGACAGGGCCCCTGAACGGTTGGAAAGGCAGACAGGAATACAAAGATCAGTTTTGCGAAAACAAATTAAGGAAAGTAACTAAATTTAAACATTGGGGAATGAAAACGCGGGCTTCCATCAAGAAACGCAGTGCCGACTGCAAGATCGTACGCAGAAAAGGACGGCTGTTCGTAATCAACAAAAAGAATCCGAAATATAAACAACGTCAAGGGTAATAAATTTAAAACCAAATCATTGCATATGGCACGTATCGTAGGTGTTGATATACCTGACAACAAGAGGGGAGAAGTAGCTCTGACCTATATCTTCGGAATTGGCAGGAGTGCTTCTGCTACCATTCTTGAGAAGGCCGGTGTGGACCGGAACATGAAAGTCCAGGAGTGGAACGACGAACAGTTCGGCAAAATCCGGCAGATCATTTCAGAAACATACAAGGTGGAAGGTGAACTTCGTTCTGAAGTGCAGCTTAACATCAAGCGTCTGATGGATATCGGTTGTTACCGGGGTATCCGTCACCGCATCGGTTTACCGGTCAGGGGACAGTCGACCAAAAACAATGCCCGGACAAGGAAAGGTAAAAAGAAGACTGTTGCCAACAAAAAGAAAGCGACCAAATAAGGAGTTAACAATATGGCAAAGAAAACTGGAGCAAGCAAAAAGAGGGTGGTGGTTGTGGAGTCCAATGGAATGGCTCATGTACACTCTTCGTTCAACAATATTATCGTGACGCTCACCAATCTGAACGGCGAGGTGATCAGCTGGTCATCGGCGGGCAAAAAAGGATTCAGGGGGTCGAAGAAAAATACCCCTTATGCAGCCCAGGTGGCGGCTGAAGAGTGCGCAAAAACGGCCTACGACCTGGGGCTTCGCAAAGTAAAAGCCTATGTGAAAGGACCCGGAAACGGAAGGGAATCAGCCATCAGGGCCATTTCCAATACCGGAATCCTGGTCACCGAAATTGTGGATGTGACACCCCTTCCGCACAATGGCTGCAGAAGCCCGAAAAGAAGAAGAGTTTAAATCATAAAAGACCAGGAAATGGCAAGATACAGAGGACCAAAGTCGAGGATTGCTAGAAAATTCGGGGTTCCGGTATTCGGTCCCGATAAATCTTTTGATAGGAAAAACCATCCTCCGGGAATGCACGGATTGAATGCCCGGCGCCGGAAAAAGTCTGAATACGGACTCCAGTTGATGGAAAAACAAAAAGCCAAGTATACCTATGGGGTGCTGGAGCGCCAGTTCCGGGGCCTCTTCCAGAGAGCCGCCTCCAGTACCGGAAAAACCGGGGATGTTTTGCTGCAGTTGCTCGAATCCAGACTCGACAACGTGGTATTCCGCCTTGGTTTGGCCAAATCGAGAGCAGGAGCCCGGCAGCTTGTGTTACACCGGCACGTTGTCGTCAACGGGAATATTGTAAATATCCCTTCTTACCTGCTAAAACCGGGTGACCTGGTGGGCGTACGAGAAAAATCCAAATCGCTCGAAATCATCAATGAATCCCTCCATTCACGCAGACACAGCCGCTATGGCTGGCTGGAATGGGATACCACCCAAATGGCAGGAAAATTCATTAACCGCCCTGAAAGGGATGAAATCCCCGAAGAAATTAAAGAACAATTGATCGTCGAGTTGTATTCCAAATAATCTAATTACCGGAGGTATTATGGCAATATTAGCATTCCAAAAGCCTGACAAGGTCATCATGATCGAATCGGGCGACAGGTATGGAAAATTCGAATTCCGGCCTCTTGAACCCGGTTACGGCATCACCATCGGTAATGCCCTCCGGAGAATTCTGCTCTCTTCTCTGGAAGGATATGCCATCACCACCATCAAAATCGACGGCGTAGACCACGAATTCTCCACTATCAAGGGGGTTATCCAGGATGTCACCGAAATCATCCTCAACCTGAAACAGATCCGGTTCAAACGTGAAATCGATGATGTGGAAACCGAAAAGGTCAATATTACCATCGGAGGCCAGGAAGAGTTCACAGCCGGTGATATCAACAAATTCATGACCGGATTCAAAGTGCTGAACCCTGAACTGGTCATCTGCAGAATGGAACCCGATGTGAAGCTGCATCTCGAAATTACCATCAGTCGCGGCAGAGGGTATATCCCGGCTACTGATAACAAACCCGCTGAAGCTGAATTCGGCGTCATCCCTATCGATTCTATCTATACTCCCATCACCAAGGTGAAATACTCGGTAGAGAATTTCCGCGTCGAGCAGAAAACGGACTACGAAAAGCTGATTTTGGAAATATCGACCGATGGTTCAATTCAGCCAAAGGATGCCCTTAAAGAGGCAGCCAAAATCCTGATTTACCATTTCCTCCTTTTCTCGGATGAAAAAATCACCATCGATGCCGGTGAGAAATTTGCCAATGAAGAGTTTGACGAAGAAGTACTTCACATGCGTCAACTGTTGAAAACAAAACTGGTAGACCTGGATTTGTCGGTCAGGGCTCTGAACTGCCTTAAAGCAGCCGACGTGGAAACCCTCGGGGAACTGGTTCAGTATAACCGCACCGACCTGTTGAAATTTCGCAATTTCGGCAAAAAATCACTGACCGAGCTGGATGATCTGTTGGTAAGTCTGGGACTCAATTTCGGGATGGATATTGTGAAATATAAATTAGACAAGGATTAGACTGTAATGAGACATAATAAGAAAATTAACCATCTGGGGCGGAAGAGTGCCCACCGGAAAGCAATGTTGTCGAACATGGCTTCTTCGCTTATTTTGCATAAGCGGATCAACACCACCCTTGCCAAGGCCAAAGCCCTGCGCACATATGTGGAACCGCTGATCACCAAATCGAAGGATGATTCAACCCACTCAAGGAGAATCGTATTCAGTTATCTCCAACACAAGGAGGCGGTGACTGAGCTTTTCCGTGAGGTTTCGGCCCGTGTCGGGGAACGTCCGGGTGGTTACACCCGGATTCTGCGTACCGAAAACCGGTTGGGCGACAATGCCGAAATGTGCATGATGGAGCTGGTCGACTTCAATGAGGCCATGCTTTCCGGAGGTGAGGAGGCAGCGAAAGGAAAACGCAAGCGGGCGCGGCGTGGTACAGGGAAGAAAGCCGATACCCCGGCACCGGTAGCCAAAGCCGCAAAAAGCAAAAAAGAGGCTCCCAAGGCTTCTGCAAAGGCTCCTGCCGCCCCTGCTATTACCGGCCCAGCACCTGAGGTGACCCGGGAAGAGACACAGGAATAACCGATTATCCGAAAATCGC
This sequence comes from uncultured Prolixibacteraceae bacterium, assembly GCA_964650525.1. Taxonomy (GTDB): domain Bacteria; phylum Bacteroidota; class Bacteroidia; order Bacteroidales; family Prolixibacteraceae; genus UBA1413. The sequence goes on along the minus strand of CAZYUA010000003.1, from coordinate 24,628 downwards.
ATAAGGCTGGCTTTTGCCGGCCTTTTTTTATCTTTATGGGATCATTTCTCCGCCGCTCTCCGGCGCAAAATAAATAAAGTAAACCATCAAGATACCCCGCTGCTTGCGGCGGGTTGCTCATCATTCTTCAGAAACATCGTAAAATTCCAGTTATGGCATACAGCGGGCTAAGCCAATTCATTGAACGGCTGGAAACACAGGGGGAGTTGATAAGGATACGGGAGTTTATAAACCCCATGCTGGAAATCACTGAGGTAGCCGACCGGATTTCAAAACTCCGTGATGGCGGAAAGGCTCTGTTATTCGAAAACAACGGAACCTCATTTCCTCTCCTGATCAATGCGCTTGGTTCTGAAAACCGCATGGCGCTGGCTTTCGGAAGGCCTCATGTTTCAGAGGTGGAAAAGGAGATATCGGGGTATTTCCGCGGGTTGGTCTCACCCAGGGCAGGTTGGTGGGATCAGTTGAAGCTGCTTCCCTTGCTGAAAGAGGTCGCTTCGTGGATGCCAAAAAAAATCTCCGGCCGGGGCACATGCCAGGAAGTGGTCATGGGCACACCCGACCTGGGGTTACTTCCCGTTTTACAATGCTGGCCTGCCGATGGCGGCCGGTTTATCACCCTTCCTGCAGTCCACACCCTCGATCCGGAAACAGGCCTCCCCAATGTGGGGATGTACCGGATGCAGATCTTCGCGGGCGACCTTACAGGTATGCACTGGCATCCCCACAAAACGGGTGCTGCCCATTTCGCAAAATACAAAACCCTTGGGAAACGCATGCCCGTGACCGTCACGCTGGGAGGAGACCCGGTGTATATCTACGCGGCAACAGCACCGATGCCGGAAAATATCGACGAATACCTGCTGGCAGGATTCCTGCGCAAAAAACAGGTCCGGTTGGTAAAATGCCTGACTAATGACCTGTATGTTCCTGAAAGTGCTGATTTTGTAATCGAAGGGTATGTCGACCCTGCTGAAGAGCTGATCTGGGAGGGGCCTTTCGGCGATCATACCGGTTTCTATTCCCTGGCTGGTTATTTCCCAAAATTTCATGTCACCTGCATCACCTGCCGGAGGGATGCGGTCTACCCGGCTACCATTGTGGGCATACCCCCCATGGAAGATGCCTGGATCGGGAAAGCTACTGAGCGGATCTTTCTTTCCCCCTTGCGGCTCACGATGATCCCTGAACTGATGGATATGGACCTGCCTTTTGCCGGGGTGGCCCACAACATTTCGATAGTAAAAATCAGAAAAAGTTACCCGGGACAGGCTGTAAAGGTGATGCATTCCCTCTGGGGGGCAGGACAGATGATGTTTAACAAAATCATGGTGGTGGTCGATGATGCCTTCGTCCCCCATTGCAAAAGGGTGGTCCAACCCGGAAAAGACATGGGATTTACAGAATCCGGCCACCTGAAACCAGAACCATTTCTTGATATTCACGATTATTCCGCTTTAGCAAACCTGTTTTTGGAGAATTTCGACCCTGATACCAGCCTTCACTTTTCCAAAGGTCCGCTGGATATTCTGGATCATTCTTCTCAGAACTATTCCTTTGGTTCAAAGCTGGGGGTTGACCTGACCACCCCCTTTCCGGAAGAGAGGCAGGGGAATGCAGCACCAGTCCGGGGTGCCTCACCTGATCCGGCGGTTGCTATGAAAAGTCCGGCAGTGACAGGAGCCCGGAGCTTATTTTCTGATTATTCCCTGCCGGTACTTTTACTGACTGTTAATAAGAAGGAGGCCTTCAGCAAGGCTGAGTTGGAAAACGGGTTGGCAAAGGACCCGGAGATGGCGGGTTTCAAACTTGTCATTTTGTTCAATCATGGTGCTGACTTGACCGATCTGTTCTCTCTGGTGTGGCTGTTAGGCGGCAACCTGGAGCCTGACAGGGATATCTCGGTTTTGAGCGCTTCAGCTGGTAAAAAAACTGTTCTGGCAGATGCCACTTTCAAAACGCGTGAGCACGACCATTTTCAGAGGGAGTGGCCCAATATCGTAACCATGGATGACGCTACCATGGCTGCTATTGACACGAAATGGTCATCGCTGGGTTTGGGCGATTGGATTCCCAGTCCGTCGCTGAAATATCAGAACCTGGTAAGAGGGAAGGGAGCCATTCGGGAGAGCTGATTCCGGGTGCAGCGAATTGCATCCCGTGATGATCGGACCTGGCGATTATACATCGCCACTCCCGGTCAATCCTGCGATTTTTTCAAGCCAGAACCTGTCGATGTCATCAAACGAAGCCTTTTCTTTGCTGTCCACATCCAGGACACCGGTTATTTCACCGGAATGGTTTCTCACCGGTACCACGATTTCCGACTGTGAGCGGGAATCGCAGGCTATATGACCGGGGAAAAGATGTACATCGTCTACCACAATGGTTTCACCCTGGTTAATGGCCGCCCAGCAGACTCCTTTGTTTTTTTCCAGCTCAGGACATGCCAGCGGACCCTGGTAACACCTGACCAGCAACCTGCCTTCGCGGAGCAGGTAAAAGCCTGTCCAGAAAAAACCGGCTGCTTTGTGATGCAAGACCGCAACAATAGTGGCCATCCGGGCATCAGGATCATGGATCTTCCCCGTCAGGATTGCTAACTGCGCGAAAATACGCCTGTATTGCCCTTCTTTCTTTTGCTTCTCTTTCGAACGGTCCATAGGAAACTGTTTTGATCTGGTACTAATGCCCCCGCAGGGTTTTGCAACCCCCCTGCAAAGGTAATAAATAGTGGTTTCTGATTTTTCCGGACTATGCAATTCGGACCCCATTCACCGGAAAACAGACAAGGCACTTTGCCGGCAAACTTCGCCCTCCAGAACAGTACACTGTGAAGGAAAATTGTACTTTTGCGGGTGATTAACCAATTTATTTCCGGTACCGGTCATGGTTCAACAGCCTTCAATACCCAAGGGAACAAGGGACTTTCTGCCGATAGAAATGGCCCGCAGGAACTATATCTTCGATTCCATCCGGCTGGTATTCCAACGGTTTGGGTTCCAGCCCATCGAAACCCCTGCCATGGAAAACCTTTCCACCCTGCTGGGGAAGTACGGCGAAGAGGGTGATAAGTTGCTCTTCAGGATTTTAAACTCGGGTGATTTTCTGGCTGATACCGATGAGACGCTTCTGGCTGCCAGGGATTCTGCCGGGGTAGCCCCCTCGGTTTCGGGGAAAGGTCTCCGGTACGATCTGACCGTGCCCTTTGCCCGGTTTGTTGTCCAGCACCGTAACGACCTGGTCCTTCCCTTCCGGAGGTACCAGATACAGCCGGTTTGGCGGGCCGACAAACCCCAGAAAGGAAGATACCGGGAGTTCTTCCAGTGCGATTGCGATGTGATAGGCAGTAACAGCCTGCTGAATGAGGCAGAACTGGTTCAGATTGCCGATGAAATCTTTACCCGTCTCCGCATACAGACAGTAATTAAAATCAATAACCGCAAAGTACTTGCCGGTATAGCCGAAATCATGGGCTTCCCTGAGAGACTCACCGATATCACGGTTGCCCTCGACAAAATTGAAAAAACCAGCCTGGCCAGGGTGCGCGAAGAATTGATACAAAAAGGCATTCCGGTCAGAGCACTCGAAAAGCTGGAACCTTTGTTGCTTCTCAGGGGGAGCAACGTATCAAAAATGGATGATATGACGGGGATACTGGCCGGATCGGTTGTCGGCCTTCAGGGTATTGACGAGCTGAAAACCGTATTTTCCTACCTCGACACGTTTAACCTGGCATCCAAAGTGGAATTTGACCTGACCCTTGCACGGGGTCTCGATTATTATACCGGGGCCATTTTTGAAGTAAAAGCCCTCGGTATCGGAATGGGCAGCCTTTGTGGAGGTGGCCGGTATGATGACCTGGCCGGTGTCTTCGGAATGCCCGGGGTCTCGGGTGTGGGTATCTCCTTCGGGGCAGAAAGGATTTACGATGTGCTGGCTTCTCTCGATCTTTTCCCCGCCCAGTCGCAGGAGTCTACCAGGGTGCTGGTACTCAATTTCGGGAAAGCCGAAGAATCCTATATCCTCCCGGTGGCGGCCATGCTCCGGAAAAACCATATCAACACGGAGATCTATCCCGACGCCGACAAAATCAAAAAACAATTGCACTATGCCAACCGGAAGGAGATTCCTTACGTAATTCTGGCCGGTCAGGATGAAATAGACCATAAAAAGGTCACCCTGAAGGAGATGGCCTCAGGGGCCCAGCAAACGGTGGTTCCCGGAGATCTGATCAGGCTGTTGGCTCCCTGAGCAGCTCTTCGCCCGCCCGGCCTGTAATCCCAAAGAAAAGACCAACAGTATTCCTGTTACACTAACGAATTATTGCCTTACCATGACCCACTCAACCGTTTTTACCATTTCACCGGCTCCCCTGACTTTTGGAGATATCGAAAGGATCCTCGAAGAAAAATGCACCCTGGAGCTGTCGCCCGGGTCGGAAGCGTTGATTGAGCAGAGTAAGGCTTATCTGGACCGGAAAATCCGGGAGGCCACGGGGCCATTGTATGGGATAACCACCGGTTTCGGTGCCCTCTGCAACATCGGGATTTCCCTGGGAGACCTTAGCAAGTTGCAGGAGAACCTTGTATTTTCGCATGCCTGCAACATCGGTCCTGAGATTCCCCACGACATCGTCAGGCTCATGCTGTTGCTGAAGATCCATGCCCTGGCCAGGGGCAATTCGGCAGTCCAGCTGAAAACGGTACAGAGAATTGCCGCGCTTTTCAACCGTGATATCCTGCCGGTAGTATGTGAACAGGGTTCCCTGGGTGCCAGCGGAGACCTGGCACCCCTGGCCATGCTCTTCCTCCCCCTTCTGGGGAAAGGGGAAGTATATTACCGGGGCGTAAAGAGAAGTGCTGCAGAAGTCATCAGGGAACAGGGATGGGAGCCCCTGCGCCTCGAAGCCAAAGAGGGCCTGGCCCTGCTGAACGGTACCCAATTCATGAGCAGCCATGCCGTCTATACCCTGATTAAGGCCTTTCGTCTTCTCCGACAGGCCGATATCATCGGAGCCCTCTCTCTCGATGCGTTCGATGGCCTTATTGAACCTTTCCTGGAAAATATCCAGCTGATCCGCCCCCATCCGGGCCAGTTGCTTACCGCATCCCGTTTCCGTGAAGTTCTCACAGACAGCGAATTGATTGTGCGGGCGAAAAAGCATATCCAGGATCCTTATTCATTTCGCTGCATCCCTCAGGTCCATGGGGCAGTCAAGGATGCCGTGGATTATGTGTCACGCGTTGTGAGCATCGAAATCAATTCGGTTACCGACAATCCAACGGTTTTCCCCGGCGAAGACAAAATTGTTTCCGGCGGTAACTTTCACGGGGAGCCCCTGGCATTGGCACTCGATTTCCTGGCTATTGCTCTTTCCGAACTGGGCAGCATCTCGGAAAGGAGAACCTACCGGCTCATTTCGGGCGAAAGAGGCCTCCCTGAGTTCCTGGTAGCCAACCCGGGCCTCAATTCAGGCTTTATGATTCCTCAATATACAGCGGCCGCCATCGTCAGTCAGAACAAGCAACTCTGCACTCCTTCCTCGGTCGATTCCATACCCTCCTCCAACGAACAGGAAGACCACGTCTCTATGGGTGCCAACGCGGCTGTCAAAGCATTGAAAGTGTCCGATAATCTCCGGAGAATTCTGGCAATTGAATTGTACAACGCCTCGCAGGCTCTTGAATTCCGGCGGCCTGCCCGAACTTCCCCCTTCCTCGAGGATCTTTTGGTGCAGTACAGGCGCCGGGTGCCTTTCGTTCAGGAGGATACCCTTATGTACGTTGGCATTAATGCAACCATAGATTTTCTCGAAGAGAGCAGGTTCGTGATCTGAAGGACCATCCGGACGACCGGCTTACCGCACGATGGCTCAGAAAGTCTTTGGTAAGGGTACAAAAGAGGTTGGGGATGCAATACCACAAGAAACCCCCGTCTTCGCCAGCAACTGATTATTGCAGGCCCCGAGGTCATACGCCCTGCCGGGAACCACAGAGATGGACTATTCTTCCCCTTTCCTGTTCCGGAACTGGTTAAACATGTGAATCTTGAACTGGTTCTCTGCACGATAAAGCTGAAGAACCTTCTGAGGCGGAAGAATTTTCAGGTATTTCTCGTTGTAACTGGCGGCAAACGCTGCTTCCTTCTTAAAACTCTCGGAGATGTCCCTGGTGATCTTGATGATTTCCTGGTCTGACATTTTCAGGTTCTCATCCCTGGTCTTCTGCTCCAGTTGGCGCCGCAGATGCTGAATCTCCATCCTTTCCTTCTCAAACTGGTTGTAAACAGGCCAGAATTCCTGGGCTTCCCCGGGAGTCAGGTTCATCTTCTCGCTCAAAAAAGCAATTTTCTGACTTTTGAATTTTTCAAAGTCACCCGGCACCCTGCCCTCCTGGGCCTGGCAGTGGAAAGAGAGGAGCATGATAACAGGAACAAGTATGGATAAGTGTTTTTTCATCACATCCTATTTTTTGGTTTCCATATAAATTTCATAATCGCTGTAATTGAGAGCGAGGTAATTTTCAAGTTCTTCGGTATCCAGCTTCTCACTGGCAGAACCATTTTGGAGAAGAGAGAAGAAGGTGTGGTCGTCGACCTGTTCCACCAGGCTGATAATCGTTTCATCGTAACTGTTGGAGGTTCTGGCTGCAGAGAGTGCCGAGGGGTTGGTAATCAGTTTGGCAGGCCAGTAAACCAGGAGGAAAACGGCAGCAAAGGCAGCCGCCATTCCAAAGACGGGTTTCAGGTACAGGGACCAGCCTCTGGGTATTTTCGGACTCTGCGCCGGTGCTTCCGGAGCCATGATTGCTTCCATCCGGGCAGGAAAATCCTCAAAATAATGGCGCGGAACCGTGAACGGAAGCTCCCTGCCTGCTTCCGCCAGTTTCCCGGTTATCTCTTCCTGCTTTTCCATGTGATCAATTTGTTGGTTTTGACTGTTTATTTCCAAAAAGGTTTAATCAAGAGGTTCATTCCTGGTTGGAAAGCGATTCTTCGACTTTTCTCACTGCATGATGGTAGGAGGCTTTCAGAGCCCCTACGGAGGTATCCAGTATTTCCGACATCTTCTGATAGGGCATCTCTTCAAAATAACGCATATTGAAGACCAGCTTCTGTTTTTCAGGCAGGCCCAGGATAGCGCGTTGCAGTTTCTTCTGGATTTCGCTTCCTTCAAAATACGGATCCGCCTCGAGCCGGTTCCGCAGGTAATCGCTTTCTTCGCCCAGAGAAACCAGCGTATGCCGTTTCCGGCTGTTGAGATGAGTGATCGATTCGTTGGTGGCTATCCGGTACAACCAGGTGAATACCGACGATTCCTCACGGAAACTTTCCAGATTTTTCCAGGCTTTCAGGAGTGTATTCTGTAAGACATCATCCGCATCCTCATGGACAAGTACGATTTTCCGGATATGCCAGTAGAGCCTCTCCTGATAGGCCATGACGATCTCCCTGAATGCCGCCTCCCGGGTATTGGCATTCCGAAGGTTATCCATCAGTTCCCGCTCCGGCATATAATGATTTTAACATGAGACAACAGGAAACTGAAAAGGTTTAAATGACCTCATCAAATCCTGAAGGTCAACCCTTCTCTGACGAGTCTTTCGTAATTGGTATGGTCGAACCGGTATAACCGGGCTGCACGATGTGCCACATGGGTCTGCTTTTCACCGGTCTCCTCGAGAAAGTCCATCTTAAGAATCTTCTTTCTGAAATTCCGTGTGTCTAGTTTTTCGCCGAGGATGACCTCATACATGGTTTGAAGCATGGTGAGCGTGAAACATTCCGGCAGCAGGTGAAACCCTTCCGGATGGTATTGCACCATTTCCCGGAGGTGCGACAGTGCAGCGTTTATGATCTCGCGGTGATCAAAACAGAGGGGAGGCAAATCGTGGATCCCGAACCACTGCATTTTACGGGTAAGCGGTGACTGGCGGATATCCTCAAAACGGGGATTGACCAGGGCATAATAACCGACGGTAACGACCCTGTAGTAGGGCACCCTGTTGCTGTCGCCAAAAGTCTGGAACTGCTTCAGGTACACATGGCTCAGTCCGGTGCAATTGGTGGCAAGTTCCTGAGCAAAGGCATCCAGGCTCATCTCATCCGAAGCATGGGCCCCTATCAGCCCCCAGGTCTTCTCGTCCGAAAGCGAAGGATGGGTGTCGTACAAGACCCTTATTTCCTCATAGCTTTCGTTTTTCTGAAGCAACCCTATGAGCAGCTGAGGATCAGCCTGCCAGAGCAGCACGTTCAGCCGCTCACTGTCAAAACCGAAAATGACGCAGTCAACAGAAATATTCTTCAGCACCATACAGCAGCATTTCAACAAAAATATACATAATTGGCGAAACTGCTCCAGAGTTGTAATGTTAACTTTGATGGAATTTCTGTCGATGTTTTGTATAAATGGGTATTTTTGTCCCAAACCATTAACAAATGCAAGAAATGAAAAAACTGTTTATTGTTGCAGTGCTGGCAGCCATGGCCTTTGCCTGCACGAAACCCTCAGGATACAAGATCGAAGTAAACCTCACCGGTGCTGCCGGTAAGGTATACCTGGAACAACGACAGGACGGCATTTTTGTCGCCCGCGACACCGCCGAGTTTGTCGATGGAACCGCTCTCCTGGAAGGAAAGGTCGAATTCCCCGAAATCTATTACTTATCGGTCGAGGGGAAAAACCAGAAAGGGCTTTTATTTGTCGAAAATACCGGCATCAAGGTGTCAGGCCATGTGGATTCGTTGCGTAACCTGCGGATTTCCGGTTCTCCGGTGAACGACGAATATCAGTCTGTCACGGCAATTCTTAACAAAGCAGAAGAGGAGGGAATGGCCAAATACGGGGAGTATCAGGCAGCCATGCAGAGTGGTGACACGGTGCGCGGACGTAGCCTCATGGATGAAGCACGGGCTTTTTTCGACAGTCAGGAAAGTACCATGCTCGACTTTATCCGGAAGAATCCGGCCTCCTGGGTCACTCCCCATTTGCTGAGCCAGGTGCAATACTCCCAGGAGGTGCCAACCCTTGACAGTCTGGTTTCCGGCCTTGATCCCCGATTGGCTGTGGTCCCCGCGGTAATTGCCCTGAAAGAAAGGATTGAAATCCTTAAAAAGGTGGCGGTGGGCCAGATGGCCCCTGACTTTGAACAAAACGACCCCGATGGAAAACCGGTGAAACTCTCCGGTGTCTATTCCCAAAATACCTATACCCTGATCGATTTCTGGGCAGCCTGGTGCGGGCCCTGCCGCCAGGAAAACCCAAATGTTGTGGCTGTCTATAACGACTACAAAGCCAAAGGATTCGGCGTCCTGGGCGTTTCGCTAGACCAGGATCGTGACCGGTGGCTCAAGGCTATTGCCGACGATAAACTGGACTGGACCCAGGTGTCTGACCTGAAGTACTGGCAGAACGAAGCGGCCAGGCTCTATGCCGTTAACAGCATTCCGGCCAATTTCCTGGTCGACCGGACAGGTAAGATTATCGCCCGGAACCTCCGCGATGCTGCTCTCCGTGAAAAAATGGCGGAACTGCTGCCTTAAACCCGTCGCGCAAGATCTGCCGCTGCTCCTTCTCTGCCGGAGGAGGGGCAGTGTGCTTTACCCTTTCCCTGGATGCTGTCACCCGGCATCCCGGCACTCACTGCGGTATTACCCTGCTCAGCGGTAACCGGCGGGTTCATGGTCATTCGCTGCTGGTACCGGACATCCCAGGGTTTTCAATTTAACGGAATTAAAGAGACCTGATGAAGTATGCAGGTGAGATAGCTGCTCTGTGTACCGCCGTTTTCTGGACCATCACGAGTTTGTCGTTCGAGTCGGCCGGTAAGAAGGTGGGCTCTTTGCCTGTGAACCTCATCCGCCTGGTGCTTGCGTTTCTTTTTTACACCTTGTATCTGCAGATCACGCGGGGTTCACCCCTTCCCCTCGATGCAGGAGGTGAGCGGTGGTTCTGGCTCAGCCTCTCGGGATTGATAGGCTTTGTCATTGGCGACCTGCTGTTATTCCAGGCATTTGTGGTCATCGGGGCTCGTGTGTCGATGCTGGTCATGTCGCTGTCGCCGCCCCTGACCGCCCTGATCGGATGGATGGTGCTGGATGAACGGTTATCGCTCCTGAACTGGCTCGGCATGGCTGTCACCCTGGCCGGGATCTCACTGGTGGTTCTGAAACGCAAAGCAGGAAACAGCAACGGACTGAAATCGCTTCGGTGGACCACCTCGCACTCTTTGGGAGGAATCCTGCTGGCCCTGGGCGGTGCCGCAGGTCAGGCTGCCGGTCTTGTACTCAGCAAAAAGGGCATGGGCAATTTCGACGCCTTTGCCTCCGCCCAGATAAGGGTACTCACCGGCATTATAGGCTTTGCCATTATCATCCTCATCTTTAAAAAAGGAGGCGCTCTCCTTCGAGCCCTCCATCATAAAAGCGCCATGAAACGGATTGCCCTCGGATCCCTCTTCGGTCCCTTTCTTGGCGTCTCCTTCTCACTCCTGGCGGTCCAGCATACCAGCACCGGCATCGCTGCCACCATCATGGCCATCGTCCCTGTCCTTATCATCCCTCCCGCCGTGATCCTCTTCCACGAACGGATCACCTGGAAAGAAATGGCCGGAGCCCTTATCACCGTGGGCGGTGTGCTCATCTTCTTTCTCTGACAGATAACCCTTCATCTCCCCCAGTTTCATCACCCGTTCCATGGAGAAGATAATGCTCTCCTGCTCCACTTTTTCAAGGATGAAACAAGCCCGTACGAAATAGTTCCTCCGCCGCGATTCCTCCTCTTCCATCTCTCCCTGCTCTTTCATGACAAAGGCTGCCAACTCGAGCTGGCTGTTGGTCATCTTCTTTTCGTCAACCATCCATCGCATCATATCAGCCAACGAAAAGCTTAACGGATCGCCTTCCAGCTCCAGAATGCGGTAAAAATAGTCCGCCTGCTCCAAGGCCTGCTCCTTTTCCCCCCTCTTCCGGTGGATCAGGATCTTTTGTAAAACTTCCAGCAACTGCATCAGCTGGCGCATCAGGTAGTCTTTTTCAAACATCGGAAGATGTGTTTTTTACAGTTGGCGCCAGGATACCTTATAGCAGGTCTGTCGCTCCGGCCCCGGCTGCCGTTTGAATTCCGGCAACGCAATTTACCGGTTTATTTTCCCATTCCCTGTTTTTTTATTATCTTGTTATTTAATCGGTCAAATTATTTATTTTTGATAAAACTTAAATTCAAATTTATGGATGCAAAAACAAAAGCCATTGTATCCCATCTGTTCGGCATCGGGTGGGTCATTGCCCTGGTCATCAACATGAATCAGAAGGAAGAGTTTGCCAGTTACTACATCCGGCAAAACCTGGGGCTTCTGCTGGCCGGTTTTGTCCTGGGAATTTTTAACATTATTCCTATCCTTGGTCAGATCGTATGGGTGGTAGGATGCATTATCCTCTTCATATTCTGGCTTATGAGCCTGATATGGTCCATTTCAGGAGAAATGAAGCCGGTACCGTGGATCGGGCTGAAGTTTCAGGAGTGGTTCAAATCGCTCTGAAACCCTTTTGTTTAAGGCAACTTTATCAAAAATCTCTTTCCCAGCTTCGATTCCCTGGTTTTGGGTAGAAGAAAGGGAAGCCTGATCTGGCTCAGGCTGTTGTGTTTGTATTCTTCAACGATGCGTGCGTTGCCGGCCGCCTTTATGATTGCCTCGCAGCCTTTGGTATCCGTAAAAACCCAGTCGTTGTTGTGCCTGAGCAAGGCGGGTAAACTGTCCGGCGATCCGAAATAGAGTCCCGGGTCCCTTGTGTAAAAAAAGATTTCCCAGTTTCTGGAACCATGCATAAACAGGTGCATTTCCTCGCCGGGAAGAGATTTCTCATTGTACGTTTGTATCGCCCTGAAAGGGGCATGGTAATCTGCGAGCTTTGGGTAAATACTTACATTGAGGCTGAACAGAAAGGCAAACAGGGCTACCGAAAGCAGGGCTACCTGTTTGGATACTCCGTGGTATTTCGTGGCGGAAACTACCATCAGGACCATGAAAATAACAAGCCCTGCCCAGATCCATGCTTCCCTTTCGGGAAAGAGCCAGAGCATAAATAGGAGAAGGATGATCCACAGGACCGCGGCCAGAAAAAAGTTAAACCCCATAGCGGCTTTACGCAGCAGCGTCCCGGTTTCACCTGAAGAGACCGAAAGCATAAACCTGGCTGCGAGGATCATGAAAAAAGGCATCACCGGAAGCAGGTAATGCGGGTTTTTTGTTTTGGCGATGGAAAGGATGACCAGGAAAAATACAATAGCCCCTGAGGTATAATATTCAACCGGGGTTTTCTTCCTGGCTGCAGACCGGAACAGCGTCGCCACATTTTTCACCAGCCCAGCCACAGCAAAAACGGTGAAGGGGGCCAGCAGGTAGATCATGGTGTGGAGATAAAAAAACAGGTCGTTGTTCTTTCCGTAATAGGAGCCGGTGATCCTTCCCATATTGTTGGTCCAGAAGTAGAACTTGATGCCTTCGGTGCCGAACTGGTTGAAGAGCCCCCATAAGGCAGGCGTAATCATGAGCGCTACGATCAGGATGGCTATGAGCCAGCGGGTGTGGAAAATTTCTTTCCATTGCCGGTGGAGCAGAAGATGGGTTCCTGTGGCAAATGCCGGTATTGCCAGACCTACAGGGCCTTTGGCCAGCATGGAAAGCCCAACTCCGGCAATGCCCAGGTAAAAATGGATCTTCTTTTTATCCCTGAAAAAGGCAGCCAGTTGCCAGACTGAAAAAATTACGGTGTCGGCCAGGAGGGTGTCGGTATGAATATCGTTATGGTAGTAAAGAAACCCGAGGCTGCATGCCCAGAAGAAGGCTGCCAGCCTGCCGGCTAACTCCCCGTAGAGCAGCTTCCCCAACCGGTAGGTAGCGTAAACACCTCCTGCCGATACTGCCAGGACCCCCAGTTTCCAGGCTGCCGTGGAGACGCCAAAGACGGAAAAAAATAACGACCCCAGCCAGAATAAAAGCGGTGGCTTCTGGTCGTAGGCTTCTCCGCCGATGGTCAGGTTGATCCAGTCTCCGCTTTCCAGGATCTCCCGGCTTACCTGGGCATACTTGGCAGCATTGATAACCATGGGCAATGGCAGCATGGTGCCGATGATCACGATAAACAGAATCGCGGCCATCCACCAGAATGCCGGGTTCAGGGTCAGCACCCCCTTCTGTATCTTTTCCATCTTTTTCCTGATGACGGCGCGAAGATACTACCATTTTCCCGCTGTGAAACCGTTAATAGCCTGTTTAAGCCTTATTTTCCTATTTTTGCATCCATGATGCTGAAGAAAATCCCAACACCCACGCTTGTGGATGGTATCCACCTGGCAGGCTATGCCATGGTGCTAAGTTTCCTTATTGCCGGGTTTGTGGTTGCCGCACGCGGCCAGGAGGCCTTCCTGGAATTCCTGAAAGAAGACGGCCTCGTTGAGTACCTGACCTTCCTGTTTCTGCTTGCCCCGGCTGTCCTGGCCATGGTGCAGGCTGTCAGAGAGGCAGGACAGAACCGCTTATACCCGGTGATCACCTGGATTCTACTGGCACTGCTCTTTCTCTTTGCCGCAGGAGAGGAGATCAGCTGGGGTCAACGGATCTTTGGCATCGAAACTCCTGATTTCTTCCTCGAAAAAAACCTGCAAAAAGAGACCAACTTCCATAATCTGGTCGTGGGTGGCGTCAAAATTAACAAACTGGTCTTCTCTCAGTTGCTGACCGCAGGGATGGTTCTGTACTTTATCTTCCTACCGTTGCTGGTCCGGAACAGTAAATTCTTCCGGCTCACTGTTGCAAAATTCGCGTTGCCGGTGCCCTGCTGGCACCATATCCTGGCAATGATCATTGCCGTGGTCCTGGCATCGCAATATAACCTGATGAAGGCGGCCGAACTCAGGGAACTGGCATTTGCTACCGTCCTGTTTCTGGTGATACTGCGGTATGTCGGGGTGCGCGGGAGCCATACCCCCGGCCTTTAGCCTTTTCCCTGCCCCCCGGCAGCATGCGCAGCCCTGGGCAAGGTTAATCAATATTAATTTAAGGTAAAACCTTGTAAATTGTCACTGTTTTTTGTAGTTGACAAGCGATTTATTGATAATATTGCCTGTAAAGCATTGAAACCTATATGCGATCACATCAAAGCAGGCATCACGGATATCACCTACCGCATGGCAGGCCTTAGATGTATTGCTGTAATCGAATAAAACCTGAAGGCTTACCATTGGCGGTAGGCCTTTTTTGTAATACCAGTTATGCAGAATTTACTGAGAATTGCACTTCAGACCAAAGGCCGGCTGAACGAAGGGTCGGTAAAGCTGATGGAAGAAGCGGGCATCAGCCTGGTCGTAGGTCGCAGAAACCTGGTATCTCCAGCCAGGAATTTTCCGGTTGAGGTACTGTACCTGCGCGATGATGACATACCCCACACAGTGGCCTGCGGGGCTGCCGATGTGGGCATTGTGGGAGAAAACGAGGTAGTCGAAAAAGATGAGGTGGTACGGATCGCCAAAAGACTGGGCTTCAGCCGGTGCCGTCTTTCCCTGGCCATACCCCAGCAGCTTACCTATGAGGGGAAAGCCTGGTTCCGGGGCAGGAAAATAGCCACTTCCTATCCCCGGATCCTGAGCCGGTGGCTGACCGACAACAGCATAGATGCCGGCATCCATGTCATCAACGGCTCTGTGGAGATCTCCCCGGGTATCGGACTGGCCGATGCCATCTTTGACATTGTGAGCAGCGGATCCACCCTTGTCAGCAACCGCCTGAAAGAGGTGGAGGTGGTAATGGCTTCCGAGGCGGTCCTGATTGCCAACCCGCAGCTCCAGACCAGCAAACTCGGGATCCTGGAGGATTTTATCTTCCGCCTCGAGTCGGTGCAGCGGGCTGAAGGGAAAAAGTACATCCTGCTGAATGCTCCCGATGAAAAAATCGCTGCTATCACCGCCATCCTTCCGGGTATGAAAAGTCCGACAGTTATGCCCCTGGCGGAAAGCGGATGGAGTTCGGTCCATTCGGTGATCAGCGAGGAGGACTTCTGGGATGTGATCGGGAGACTGAAAAAGGCAGGTGCCGAAGGGATCCTGGTGGTGCCCATTGAGAAAATGATCTATTAGTGGTTTATTTATGTTAAACAACTTACCCGATGAAGACCTTCTATGATCCTCCGCGGCAGGAATGGCCTGCCTTGTTACAGCGGCCACTGATTGACACTTCAGAGCTTTTTGGCCAGGTGGGGGCCATCCTTGATGACGTGAGATCCAGAGGTGAGGATGCCTTGCGGGAATACACGCTCCGTTTCGACGGGGGTGTGCCGGAGCATTGGGAGGTCACCGGGAAGGAGATGGAGGAGGCCACAGCATCACTCGATGGAAGGCTCAAAGAGGCCATCAGTCAGGCTGCAGGCAATATCGCCCGGTTTCACCAAACCCAGCTTCATCCTGTGAACAAGGTGAATACCATGCCCGGGGTCTGGTGCTGGCAAAAGGCAGTACCCATCGACCGGGTAGGACTTTACATTCCGGGAGGTACGGCGCCACTTTTCTCCACGGTACTAATGCTGGCAGTGCCGGCAAAACTGGCAGGATGCCCCGAAATCTTCCTCTGTACGCCTCCCTCACCCGGAGGGTCGGTACACCCGGCCATTCTCTTTGCCGCACGCCTGGCAGGGGTTACCCGGGTTTTCAAACTGGGGGGAGTTCAGGCTGTCGCTGCCATGGCCTACGGCATTGTCACCCCTAAAGCCGACAAACTCTTTGGCCCCGGAAACCAGTACGTGATGGCAGCCAAACAATTGGTGAGCATGACCGATGTGGCCATCGACATGCCGGCAGGTCCCTCTGAAGTGGCTATTCTCGCCGATGCCACCTCCCATCCTGAGTTCATTGCAGCTGACCTCCTCTCCCAGGCTGAACATGGCCCCGACAGCCAGGTGCTACTGGTCATGAAGGGTGACCTCCTCCTGGAACGGATAGAAGCTGCCCTGAGCCGGCAACTGGAACAACTTCCCAGAAAGGAGACTGCCCGCCGGGTTCTGGAAAACAGCCGCATCCTCATTTTCAGCGGCGAGCAGCCCATGCTGGACCTCATCAACTGGTACGCTCCCGAGCATCTGATCGTCTGCACCGATAACTACGGGGAGATGGCTGCCCGGATTACCAATGCCGGCTCGGTATTCCTGGGTAACTATACTCCCGAAAGTGCCGGCGACTATGCTTCCGGCACCAACCACACCCTGCCCACCAACGGATGGGCCCGCTCGTACAGCGGCGTCAACATGGATCATTTTGTGAAGAAAATCACCTTCCAGGAGATCACCCTCAACGGCCTCATAAATATTGCCCCGGTTGTCGAATCGATGGCCAGGGCAGAACAGCTCGAGGCTCACGCCCGGGCCATTTCGGTCAGGCTTAAAACCATCATTCCTTAGAATCGCACCTATGGAGCTGAAAAATTGGGTACGGCCCAACATCCTTCTCCTGGAACCATACTCTTCCGCCCGGAACGAATTCCGGGGCGAAGCCAGGGCTCTCCTCGATGCCAACGAGAATCCCTTTAACCACCCCCTGAACCGATACCCCGATCCGTTGCAGCGGGAATTGAAATCCAGACTGGCGTTCCTCAAGGGCACACCCCAGGAATGCCTGTTCCTGGGTAATGGCAGCGACGAACCCATAGACCTGCTGATCCGGGTTTTTTGCGAACCTGCCATCCATAGCATCCTACTGGTGGAGCCTACTTATGGTATGTACCGGGTAGCCGCCGGCATCAACAACGTTGCGGTGACCCGTACCCTGCTCAACCGCGACTTTCAGCCTGATGAAGAAGCCCTCCTGGCTGCCGTGACACCCCAAACCCGGCTGATATTCCTCTGCTCACCCAACAATCCTACGGGGAACACCTTTGCCCCGGCGAAAATTGAAAAAATCCTTACCGGTTTTCCGGGACCAGTGGTCGTCGACGAAGCCTACTCCGACTTTGCCCCCTCCACCTCGTGGCTTCCCCGCCTGGCAGAATTTCGTAACCTGATCGTTCTGCAAACGCTCTCCAAAGCCTGGGGCCTCGCCTCCTTACGCCTCGGCATGGCCTTTGCCCATCCTTACCTCATCAGCCTGCTCACCAAAATCAAATATCCGTATAACCTGAGTACCCTCACCCAGCAAAAGGCCCTTAAAGCCCTCTCTTCCCCAGAGAAAAAAGACCGGTGGGTTGCCCGCCTGATCCGTGAGCGTACCAGGCTCACTGCCGCACTCCAACAACTGCCCTTTGTCGAAAAGGTTTGGCCTTCCGATGCCAACTTCCTGCTGGTGAAGATGACCAGCGCCCGCAAGATTTACCTGCACCTGGCCAATCTCGGAATTGTCGTCCGCGACCGCTCGGCAGCACCCCTCTGCGAAAACAGCCTCCGCATTACGGTGGGTACCCCTGCCGAAAACCGGCTGCTGGTGAAAACCCTGCAAGAATACCGGCAACACGGGTAACCCAGCCCTGAGGTGCACGTATCCCTGCTCTGGACAACCTCCTGGTTCGCTTGTACGTTCTGAACCCAAACAATGGTATTGTAAAGATGAGAAAAGTGCTTTTTATCGACCGTGACGGAACAATCATCCGTGAACCTTCCGGAAACTTCCAGGTAGATACCCTGGAGAAGCTGGAATTTGTCCCCGCGGTAATCCGGAACCTGTGGTTGATCCGGAAAAACCTGGCTTTTGATCTGGTCATGGTTACCAACCAGGATGGGCTGGGCAGCCCGGATTACCCTGAAGCAGTCTTCCGGCAGGTTCAGGATAAACTGGTGCGGACCCTGGAGAACGAAGGAATCGTTTTCGATGAGGTGCTGGTAGACCGGAGTTTGCCTGAGGAAAATGCTGCGACCCGGAAACCCCGGACCGGTATGCTTTCCAGGTACCTCAGCGGCCCCTGCGATCTGGCCGGGAGTGTGGTGATCGGAGACCGGCTCACCGACCTGGAGCTGGCCGTAAACCTGGGTGCTAAGTCCATCCTTTATTCCGGCCATCTGACATGGGCAGAGGTCGAAGCTGCCGGCTGGCAGGCGCACTGCCTGCTGATTACCAATGATTGGGATGCGGTATACCGGTGTCTTGCCTTCCCTTCCCGCAAAACCATCGCCGGGAGAAAAACCCGGGAAACGGATGTTCACATTACCTTCGATCCGGACGGTACCGGACAAACCGATATCGCCACAGGTCTGGGCTTCTTCGACCACATGCTGGAACAGATAGGCCGGCATTCCGGCTGCGACCTGACGGTTAAGGTCCGGGGCGACCTCCATATCGACGAACACCATACCGTCGAAGATACCGCCCTGGCGTTGGGAGAAGCAGTCGCCAAAGCCCTGGGTGACAAAAGAGGGATAGAACGGTACGGTTTTGTCCTGCCGATGGACGACGCCCTGGCCACCGTAGCCATCGACTTTGGCGGCAGACCCTGGCTCCAGTGGAAATCCTCCTTTAAACGCGATAAGGTGGGTGACATGCCCACGGAACTCTTCTTCCACTTTTTTAAATCCTTCACCGATACTGCCCGGTGCAACCTTTATGTCCGGGCTAAAGGCGATAACGACCACCACAAGGCCGAAGCCCTCTTTAAAGCTTTTGCCCGGGCCTTGCGAAATGCCGTCCGGCGCGATGTTTTTAATTTTGAGCTTCCCACAACAAAGGGAACCCTTTGATAAATAGCGATTGTGAATTATTTGTGACGATCAGCCATGCGGTCTGCGATACCATCCGGCAGCATACCGACTCCTGCGGTTATCCTGTTAGCCCCACCGGAATTACTCCATCTTTTTCTGAAGGCCCATCGAAGGAAAACACAGACCTCCCTCGGGATGCCCCATCTCACAAACCACTCAGATTATGGAGAAAACAAACCAATTGTAAAACAGAAGCCCGAAAAAATAATACTTTCGCAGGCGGGTATCCAATGGTTGCAAGGAAGGATATCCATTTTCAGAAGCAGGGCCGGAACCGAAACCCGAAAAAGCACCGTCGCACGGAAGATTACCATGGTTGGGTTCACAATGCCTGCCGGTACTGCTTCGCTGAAATGAAAACAATAATGGTTATGAAAACATTACGTGTAATGATCAGCGTACATTTTCTCCTTTCATTTTCTCCCCTTTTTTCCCAGAATTCAACCCGGCAGGAGGTTCCGGCAGATTATGGGTACATAGTGAAAATAGGGCAGGAGGTTCCCGGTTTTGAGATGAAGCTTACCAGTGGTGAAACGGTGACAATGGCATCTTTGCGGGGCAGGGTGGTGATGCTGCAGTTCACTGCCAGCTGGTGCGGTGTGTGCCGCAAAGAGATGCCCCACATCGAACAGGAGATATGGCAGAAATACAGGAATAATCCCCGTTTTGCCCTTTTTGGCATCGACCTGGACGAACCCCGCGAAAAGGTGATCCGCTTTGCCGGGGAGACCGGTATTACCTATCCACTGGCAACCGACCCCGGGGGCACTATCTTCTATTCCTTTGCGGCAAAGGGTGCCGGGGTCACCCGTAATGTGATCGTAGATCCGGCCGGGAAGATCGTATTCATGACACGGTTATTCAAGGAACAGGAGTTTGAACAAATGAAAAAGGTGATAGCCAGTTTGTTGGAACCATGAAGACGGTAATTATCCGTTACAATGCAGGAAATGTCGAGTCAGTGCGTAACGCCTTGCACCGGCTGGGTGTGGAGGCGGTGGTAACCTCAGACCCGGAGGTCATCCGTTCGGCGCGCAGGGTGATCTTCCCCGGGGTGGGAGAGGCTTCCACCACCATGGAGTACCTCCGCCTCCACGGCCTCGACGAGGTGATCCTTTCTTTACGGCAACCTGTGCTGGGCATTTGCCTGGGATTGCAGCTGATGTGCTCCCGTTCCGGGGAGGGTGATACCCCCTGTCTGGGCATCTTTGACGAAACGGTAAGAAAGTTTGTCCCCCAACGGGGCCGGGAAACCACCGATAAGGTGCCCCACATGGGATGGAACGCCCTCCATAACCTGCAGGGCGATCTCTTCCGCACTATCGGAGAAGGAGGATATGTGTACTTCGTTCATTCCTATTATGCCGAAACCGGGAAACATACGGCCGCGGAATGTCACTATCTGAACCCTTTCAGTGCCGCACTCCATAAGGATAACTTCTATGCCACCCAGTTTCACCCTGAAAAAAGCGGAATCCTCGGGGCTGCGATATTGGAAAATTTTTTAAAAATATAACCTGGCTCATGGACAGATTAACCATCGTCAAAGTAGGCGGAAGTGTCACGGAGGAACCGGAAGAACTGAACAAACTGCTGGACAATTTTTCCACCATCACTGGGTATAAACTTCTGGTGCATGGTGGCGGCAGGGCAGCTACACGACTGGCCGACCGGCTCGGCATCGGGACACAAATGGTGGAGGGCCGGCGCATCACCGATGCTGAAACCCTGGAGATCGTGACCATGGTCTACGGCGGTTTGGTGAACAAACGGATCGTTGCCGGTCTCCAGGCCCGGAACTGCAATGCTCTGGGACTTACCGGAGCCGACCTGGACCTCATACGGGCTGTTAAACGGCCTGCTACCCCCGTTGACTATGGCTTCGCCGGCGACGTCACCAACGTGAACATCCTGGAGTTGCGCCTTCTGATCGCCGAAAATGTCATCCCCGTGGTGGCCCCCCTGACCCACGACGGCGCCGGAACCATGCTCAACACCAATGCCGATACCATTGCCGCCCGACTGGCCATGGAACTGGCCAATTATTACAAGGTACTCCTTTTTTACTGCTTCGAAAAAAAAGGCGTCCTGGCCGATCCCCTCGACGAAAACAGCGGATTGGGCGAACTATCGGAAGCAGAATTTACCCGACTCCGGGATGCAGGCATCATCTCTGCCGGCATGATCCCCAAATTATCCAATGGATTTATGGCCCTGCAAAACGGGGTCGCCGAAGTCCTCATCACCAATCCTGAAAACTTTGCCAAAGGCCGCGGTACCAGGCTGGTTAAAGTGTAGCCTCTCGGCCGGTCGTCAGAACGAAAGCGTGATCCCTGCCATGAAATTCCTCCCTGCCTGGGGAAAATAGCCATCCATCTTATAGCGGGTTCCTCCCAGGAGGTAACTGTAAACCCATGCATTGCTCTCGTAGTCCTCGTCCAGCAGGTTGTTGACCTGCAGGTAAAAGTTTATTACCGCGGTCCTCGCGATTGTGAGGGTATATTCTGCCTGGAGGTGGTTCACAAACCAGGCGTCCAGGATCCGGTCGGCCGAACGGCTGTTGTCGATGTATTGTTTCCCGGTATACTGGGAGAGCAGTTTCAACGAATACCGGCCGGGGTTCCAGGAGAGCTGGCTGTTAGCCAGTAAGGCAGGGGAAAAGGAGAGGTTGGTGGTTCCCAGGGTGAAAGATTGCTGGCCCCCCTGATCCCAGTCATCGACAAATTCGGTAAATCCGCGGATCCTGTTCCGGCTGAAGGTGGCATTGCCATCCCAACGGAGGGCAGGCAGCGGCCGGAAACCCCAGGATAGCTCAGCGCCGGCACGGTAACTGCTCTCCACGTTGGTCATGACGGGAGCTCCCACATCGT
Source organism: uncultured Prolixibacteraceae bacterium (assembly GCA_964650525.1). Lineage (GTDB taxonomy): Bacteria > Bacteroidota > Bacteroidia > Bacteroidales > Prolixibacteraceae > UBA1413. The sequence continues at coordinate 3,029 of CAZYUA010000003.1, read as the reverse complement.
TGATCTGCCCGGTAAGCACCAGCTGGTGGTCGTAAAACATGCCATACAGGTTGATAGCTGCCGTAAACGTGGCCGAGCGGAATGTCCAGCCTGCTTCCAGGTCATTCAGCCTTTCCGGCAGGGGAAGACTCCCCCCCGGTGGGGTGTCGGTGAAATTGTCGCGGTTGGGCTCCCTGTGGGTACGGGCAAACGAGAGATAGAGGGCATGGGCGCTGCCGGCCTGCCAGAACAAACCAGCCTTGGGATTGAAAAACCCGTACTGCCGGTCCACTGCCAGCTCCCGCAGATCGTCATCACCGCCATCGATCCGGTAATCAATGTGCCGGTACTGAAGATCCCCGTAAAGGTTTAGCGAAGGGGTAGCCTGGTAGCTTATCTTGGCATAACTGTTCAGGTCGGTTTTCTTTCCCCGGTTTCGGTACCATTCATAATCCGGTGACAAAGTTCCCAGGCAGCTACCCCATATTATTCTTCCAAAGTGGTTCCCGATGTAGTGGTTCAGGCCCCCTCCCCATGAAAAGTCGGTATGGCCCCTCCTGTAGCTGAACGCAAATACCAGTCCTCCAAAATCGTTGTCCAGCCATTTTCTCCTGACGAGGTCGGCGCGGCTAAGGGTCGAACCATTGATTTCAGGCTCCGGGAGGCCGTAATTGCTGAATTTCTGCCGGGCCCTGTACTGTTCGTAGTAACCTTTCCCCAGTGTGTAATGGAGTGCCGTATGCAGGTTCAGGGCCTGGTTGAAACGGTGGAAGAAATGAAGCTGATAGTTGCTCTGAAGGTAGTTATCCACCTGGTTGGGATAGGTATAGAGGTTGAAGGTACGGCTGCCGGAGGTAAGCAGGTGTTTTGTCTCTTCAGGGCTGTAAAGCCCGTGTTCGAGGTAACGCTGCATTCCCGGCACGTCGTTCCTCAGTCGTACCGAGGGTACCCCGTTCCATGCCTGGTAGGTCTCCTCCTGTCCGGAAAAGGCCACCAACCTGAGCACCGTGGTGGCTGAATAGCTGCCTGCCGACAGGTACCAGGAGCGCAAATTGCTGAAAGCCCGGTCTATAAAGCCGTCGCTGCGTATGGACGACAGCCTGGCGTCGGCCGAAAACCGCCCTTTCACCAACCCGGTGCCGGCCGAAAAGGTGTTCTTCCATGTACGAAAGGAGCCCGCACTGGCAGCATACCGGGCATAGGGATCTTTTTTTACGTCCAGGGTCTGGAGGTTGATGGTGGCCCCGAAGGCTGCGCCTCCGTTGGTGCTGGTGCCGGCACCCCGCTGGATCTGGATCCTGTCGGCCGAAGAGGCCAGGTCGGGCTGATCGACAAAATAGGTGCTGTGCGACTCGGCATCGTTCAGGGGAATGCCGTTTACGGTGATGTTCATGCGGTTCATGTCGGTACCGCGCACCCGGAAGGTGGTATACCCGATGCCGGTGCCGGCATCGGAGGTGGCCACCAGCGAGGGCGTCTGAGACAGCAAAAAGGGCAGGTCCTGGCCCATGTTGCGGTCCTGCAGCACCTCCCCGCTGAGGTTGCTGTACGCCACCGGCGTCTTCTCCCCGGCCCGCGTAGCCTGCACCATCACCTCTCCAGTGAGTACCGCCGCTGGAACCATCACCACCGAAACCTCCCGGTTCCCCTCTATGGTCAGGTCAGCCCGGTACCTCTCGAACCCGATAAAGCTCACCTCCAGCACATAATCCCCTGGTTTCAGGTGGCGGAAGGCAAACGCCCCCTCCCCGTTGGCTGGCATGCCGTAGTAAGTACCCGCCAGAACTACACTGGCTCCCGCCAGCGGCTCCCCGCCGGTAGTCATCACCCACCCTTGCAACGTATACTGGGCAGATACCGGAATGGCCATCCATGAGATCCCCATCAGCAAACTGGCATATTTCCTCATAACAGTTCTTTTTCGGTCACGATAACCAACCAAAGGGGAAATATCCGGTTGTTCCTCCCTCCGCCGGCATTACCCGGATCAGGTTCTAAGGGTATGATCTCAGCCTGTATTTCATGCCGGCAACTGCCGGACTAAGGCACCCCATGGTTGAATAATACGGCAAAGATAAATTCTTTTTTATTGATATCAAAACCCGCTACACCCACCGGCCCCAAACCCAGAAAACGCCTCCTCAACCCTTCCGTCCGCGCACCCGGGCACTGCGACTGAAAGTCCTTCACGGATCTCCGGGTCTTCCCTCCGTGCAGGCTCCCTGAACCAAACTTCCGCTGCCTTTGAGTGCCGGATTTATGCGCTGCTGGCCAACTTCCCGTTAATCATTGAACCAAACCCCTCTTTTTTTGTTTAGATACCAACAACCGAAAGTTTTACAATATAAATATTTGAACATGACAACAGCAAACCAATCCACATGGGTCCTCGACCCCGGGCACAGCGAGATCCTTTTCAAAGTTAAACACCTGATGATCACCAATGTGAAGGGTGAATTCCGTAAATTCAGCGGCGGGGCAGTCGCTACCGGCGCCGGTTTCAGCGATGCTTCCGTGCATGTCACCATCGAGGCCGCTTCGATATTCACCAACAGCGAAGAACGGGATAACCACCTGCGGAGTGCCGATTTTTTTGACGCAGAGACCTACCCGGAACTGACTTTTCAGTCCACCGCCTTTTCTTCGGAAGGGGATGACCGGTATCTGCTTACAGGGTTGCTCACCATCAGGGGCATCTCCCGGGAGGTAACCCTCGATGTGGAACTGGGGGGCATCACCAAAGATCCCTGGGGGAACGAAAAGGCGGGCTTTTCGTTGTCAGGGAAGATCAGCCGCAAGGAGTGGGGCCTTAACTGGAATGCCGCCCTGGAGACCGGCGGGGTGCTCGTGAGCGACGAGGTCAAGATCAGTGCCGACGTGCAGCTGGTCAGACAGGCCTGACCGCCCGGCCCGTGGTCTGAATGATCCTTTCAGGGGAGTTTCCGGAATCCTTTTCCTCTGGGGGTTGTAAGACTTGCACAAAGAAATGATATTGATAGTCAGGGTTTCACTCCAAGTGAAGCCCTGACTTGTGATCCAAGTGAAGCCCT
>CAZYUA010000002.1:42480-213224 GCA_964650525.1 uncultured Prolixibacteraceae bacterium | reverse complement strand
TGCTAAACTGTCGTACGGGAAACTGTACCGGGGGTTCGAATCCCCCCCTCTCCGCCATTTGCCGGTTGGGGTTACCGGGCCGGCAAACCGGATATCCCGCGGACCGGCGGGCCACCATCCCGGGGTGTGGCGCAGTCCGGCTAGCGCACCTGCTTTGGGAGCAGGGAGTCGAAGGTTCGAATCCTTTCACCCCGACAACAGTAAAAGCTTATAAATCAGTAATAGCAAGGATTTCAATTTTGAGGTCCTTGTTTTTTTGTTTTCATATTCTGAAGAAAATGCTATTTTTGTTTATAAATGTTTTTAAATAGTTTATAAAGGAATGGCAACTATAATTCTCACTTTGCAATTTTCTATATTTGTAATCAACGAAAATCCGTTTTAATTTCCGGATGCAGGTTTTCATTATCTATTTCTGAAAAGGGAATGACTCTTTCTTTTATGTAGAACAGTTGCTTTTCTATGTCGATGTCCTGGACTGTATGCCTTTCATTGTTTTTGGTGATGATGAAAACTTCAAAAAAGTAGAATTCCACGTCCCCTCCATACCCACTTTCGTAAATGGAATAGGTTATCCTTAAACCTGTTTCGTTATGAAGAATGCATGATTCGCTGAAACCGTAAATTTCATCCATTTCCCGGATGTATTCCCCCCGGGGCCTGATTGAATTGTATACTTTAAACTTGGTATCGTCCCAGGCATTCATCACATTTTCGTTTACATTCATCCGCTCTTCAAGGCCGACGGCATTCAATATTTTGTTCAGTTGTTTGGTGTCTTTTTCCATAATTATGCTTTTAAGGTTAAATCCTCTATTAAGGTAATCAAACTAAGCGGATTGTCCAATTTTTCCGGTCCTGTTTTATAATGATTTAATGTAGAATTTGGATTCATCATTTTGTCCTTTATTTTATTTGTCTGCTCCTGTACTTTGGCTTTATAAACAAGCCAAAGGTATATGCCGTCAACCATTCGCCGCAACCTGGCACTGCTTGAGTACGATGTGAAGTCGCTGCCCTCGGCCAGGAAGGTGGTGTTTTCCCTCAAGTTCGTCAAGAAGAATGGGGAACTCTCCTTTGTTCCCCGGGGGGTGGCCTCGGGACTCCCTTTCCATGTTTCGGGTAACCGGATGCGGGGGGTGATGCCGGTGGATTCCTCGCTTAATCAGACGGGACATGTGGTGGCCGTGGATATCGATGCGCTTGTGCAGTGGAACGGAATGAAAGTTATCCTCTGACTATGGCTGATGTGGTGTTTAACAAAGCGGGGGTTCCGCTGGTGGGGTATGGGTCCTCGCATGTTTTTCAGACTATGGGGGTGCCCCTGGGTGCTGGTTCATTGTCTTCTTCTGCCTCTGCTTTTTCTGCTGCTTGTGGTTCCTGTTCCGGGATTATCGGCATCCGGCATCCATATAGGAGATCCGGGAACTCAACCTAGCTATCCTCGGTTGGATCCCCAAGGTGCGCTCGAAGCTGAAAACCTCCGTGCTGCTTTAATGACGGGAAAACGCAATCCTTCATTATCCGCAAACGAAAGGTGGGGAAGCAGAAGGAGTTCAAGCTGATCCTGAGCCTGGGCTCCAGATCGCACAAGGATTATGGGGCCATTGACGACGTTGGGTTCCTTTATAAACGGCAAGGGGTGTTTGTGCACAAGGGGGTGGGGCGTGGGTACAAGGCCGATGGCAGCGTTTCAGTAAAACACCCCTCCGGAAATCCACGTGTTCCGGTGGAGTGGTTCAATCCCATCATGCAGCAGAAAGTCCCGGAGCTGGCCGACCGGCTGGCGCAGATCAGCGCGGATGCGGTGCTGAATCCGGCGAGGCTGAGGATTGTCTGATTGAACCGCTTACAATTGAAGCGTCAGCTTTAAATGGCCACCAAAACCTTGCTGAATGATTTTGAGGAGGGTTGAAAGTCTGATGTCGCTTGCATTGTTCTCAATACGAGAAATATATGACTTATTTGTTCCGCATTTCAAGGCCAATTCTTCCTGGGTCATGCCCATTTTTTTTCTGGCTTCTTCAAGAAGCACTCCCAACCGGAACACCTCAAATTCCTGCTCCCATTTCTCCCTTTTCTCAGTCCCCCTGGGTCCATATTGCTGGTCAAGCAATTCATCCAGGGTGGTAAGGTTTTTATTAACTCCCTCTTTCATTGAAATATTCCTCCATGATTTTACCTGCTCTTTTTATTTCCTGTTTTGGCGTCTTTTGTGATTTCTTCTGAAATGCATTCCCAAGAATTACAAGGTTTCCTTTGTCAAAAAATGAACAAATCCTGTATGCACCATTTTCAACTTCAATCCTTATTTCGTAAATCCCTTTTGTTCCCTCAAGATGCTTGAAATATTTTTCGGGTACTTGTTTGGTAACACGGATCAATTGTAGCACCATGACGATCTTTTTCTGGACAGGAGCAGCCTGCTCATGGTAAAAATCCAGAAAATAGTTTTTATATGCGATGACCTGTCTGATTTGATCCCTGGCACAAAGTTAACTATTCAGACAACTATTTCCAAATGTTTTTTAATCGCTGATATATTTTTTGAGGGAGCAAATTTTGTTATACAAACGCAAAATTCTGTCAGTGTCAGGCATCCCTGTGGGAATCCCCGGGTTCCAAAAGAGTGGTTCAATCCGGTGGTGAACAAATATATTCCGGAATTAGCTAACCGGCTGGCACAGATCAGCGCGGATGCGGTGCTGAATGCGGCAAGGTTGAGGATAGTATGACGATTAAAAAAAGTAAAAATCCTTTCTATTTCGGGTTTTATTTGTAAAGAGAATCCGTTTATCTTTACAAATAAGATTATCTTTGTAAAGATAATTTAGAAATCTTTACATAATGGAGCAAAATGAAAATCCGGTATTGAAAGAACTTCCGTTGAATGTTGACGTGGAAACAAAAGCTGTTCTGAAGAGCTTACCTCCGGCACATGCTGCACTGGCTGAATTGAAAGGAATTGCTTCCACCATACCCAATCAGATCATTTTGATCAATACCCTGGGCCTTCAGGAAGCAAAAGACAGTTCTGCCATTGAAAATATCATAACCACGCATGATGATTTGTTCAAATCAGAGTTAAACTTTGAAGGTTTTTTTTCCCTCGAAGCTAAAGAAGTGCAGAATTATATTTCTGCACTGAAGAAAGGTTTTGAGTTAGTGAAGAATAAAGGATTGATTACCAATAATGTCATTATCGAGATTCAAAAGGAACTGGAGGGTAACAATGCCGGATTCCGGATACTTCCAGGTACCACACTTAAAAGTTCATCAACCGGGGAAACTATCTATACTCCTCCCCAGGACATTAAGGACATTAACCGTCTGATGTCAAATCTTGAGAATTTCATCAACGATCCTGCCATGTGTGACTGTGACCCGATCGTTAAAATGGCTATCATACATTATCAGTTTGAAAGCATTCACCCATTTTATGACGGCAACGGACGTACCGGCAGGATTATCAATATTCTCTATCTGATTCAGGAAAAGCTGCAAACAATGCCCATCCTATACCTGAGTAATTATATCATCAAAAATAAAACAGATTATTACCGGCTTTTACAACAGATTCGTGATAATGGAAATTGGGAAGAATGGTTGCTATTCATAATCAGGGGTATTGAAAAAACATCCCGGGAAACAATTGACTTAATCTTGCAAATAAAAGAATTGATGCAGGAATACAAATTTAAGCTACGTGACAACTATAAATTCTACAGCCAGGATTTATTGAATAACCTTTTTAAACATCCGTATACCAAAATTGAGTTTATTATAAATGATTTGAAAGTCTCGAGGATAACAGCGGCAAATTATCTAAATAAACTGGCTGATGACGGATTGCTTAAAAAGGAAAAAATCGGAACAGGTAACTATTATATCAATGAGCCATTGTTTAAGTTATTGGCAAACAGATAAAATCCCCGATTGGGATTGAACCCCAAGGTCCGTTCCCAGTTGAAAACATCGGCGCTGCAGTTTCAGGATGGGAAGACCCAATCCTTCATCATCCGTAAACGGAAGGTGGGGAAGCAGAAGGAGTTCAAGCTGATCCTGAGCCTGGACTCCAGATCGCACCGGGAATTTGGAGCGATCGACGGGGTGGGGTTCCTGTTTGAGTGGCACGGGGTGTTTGTACACAAGGGAGTCGGCCGGGGTTATAAGGCAGATGGCAGCGTTTCAGTGAAACACCCCTCCGGAAATCCCCGGGTCCCGGTGGTGCGGGGGATGGTGCACAAGGGGAGCCTGCTGGTGAAGGTGCTCATGGGGGCTGTGGACATCATCGGCCGGTACAGGGGTGCCATCCTGACAACTGCTGCCGCCTATGTCTCCTATCCGGCTGCGGTCCGGCTGCTGTGGCTGTGGGAGAGCCGCAAGAACAGGGAAAAGGGAATCGATGTTGACCTTAGCAGGCTTGGGAATGTCAGGCGCAAGGGGCTTGCCGACCGTCAGGTGGAGGACCTGAAAGACTCGCTGTGGTGGGGCCGGATGACAGAGAAGTACCATCAGGAGACCGGCAGCGCCGTGGTGAAATCCGTGCAGGTGAGCGTTGAGTATGCCAGGGCTTTTCTTTCCCCGGAACACTACCTGTCGGTGCAGGCTTTCAGTTGAGTGAGCTTTCAGCGGACGCTCCTCAGCTTTCCCGCCAGAGTCTGATCCGCAAATACCACAGATAGCATTTGCTTAAACATCGTGAAAACGATAGCTTTGCCTTTGTTCAGGAATTTTCATCAACATGGAAATAACGTCACTGAAAACCATTATCCGCTACCGCAACCAGGTCAGGTCAGAAACTACCGACATCCTTGTCAATGAGATTGTTATTTCTCTTTCCGCAGGGAATAAAGAACTTACCACCCTGACCTGTTCTCCCGGTCATCTCGAGGAATTGGCTGCCGGGTTCCTGGTCACCTCCGGGATTATCTCCGCTCCTGAAGAATTATCGGGACTTCGGTACGATGAAGCCACCCAAACCATTCTTCTGCAGCTCAGCGCCGGTATTCTCCCCGATGACCGGTTGTTTATCCGGCGAAGGCCGGTAGGGGGCGCGACGGGGACCCTGCTGTTTGCCGAAGGAAGACAGCCTGTGACACCGATTGTGCCTGTTGCCGTCTCCAAGGACAAAATTGTCAGCCTGATGGAGGAATTCACCCGGTCATCGGAGGTGTTCTCCTCCACGGGTGGCGTCCACAGCGCTGCCCTGTCGGACGGACAATCGGTCCTGGTCATGCGGGAGGATATCGGCAGGCACAACGCCATCGATAAGGTGATCGGGAACCTGTTCCTGAAACAAGTCCACCTGGATGACAAGATTTTGCTTACCAGCGGCCGGATCTCTTCCGAGATCGTGCTCAAGGTGTTTTATGCAGGCATTCCCATGATCATTTCCAAGAGTGCACCGACAGTCAGCGCCGCGGATCTGTCTGAAAAATACGGGATTACGCTGGTGGGTTTTGCCCGCGGCGGGAATTTTAACGTTTATGCTCATCCCGGAAGAGTCACTTTCTGAAGGGGGAGGAGCGTTCGGTTCGGGTCCTGGCGCAAACCTGGAGGTCAAGAACAGCCGTCCGGATTCCTGATGTTCAACCCAGCAGCCCCCTGGTTATTGGGGCACTCCCGGATGGGTCGGAATGCTTTCCGACAGCTGGTAAGGGTTATTTCTCCTTCAGCTCATAAGCTGCCACACAGTTCTTGAAGAAGGTGGGGACCAGCAGCAGGTTCAGCTCCCGGATGAATTCGATATCAGCCGTATTGCTTTGCCGGGGTTTTGTATCGAGCAGGGAGAGGCTGCTGTTGCCGGGGCGGATGAGGAAGATCTCGCCGGTCCAGTCGGTGACGAGGTAGTACCCGGGAGTTCCCGTGAAGGCGATGCCGTCGCCTCTGCCCACGTTGCCGGCAAGCAGGGTGCGGCTCTTCGTTGCCAGGTCTACTGCCGCAAAGTCCATACTTCCCTGCGATGCCACCAGGATCCTATCCTCTTCTGCCAGCAGGCCATTGGGACCGTCCAGTCCTTCCGTTAACCAATCTGTCAGGGTGCCGTGGCTGTAAAGGTGGATTTTCCCTGCATCCGTATCTGAAATGTAAAGGTTACCCCGTGCGTCGGAGGTAATGTCGTTCAGCATTCCCGCCCCTTCTACAGGAATTCTGCGGATGATTTTCCCCTCGTTGACATCCATCAGGACCACCTCATCCACATCGGCAGCGAACAGGGTGTCTTCTACGATGGCCATCCCCTTGGGGGAACTGAGCCCGTCGATCCAGTGAAGGTTCAGAATCTTCCCGTCTTTGGAGAGGATGGAAATGAACCCGTTCCCGTCTTTTTTGCGGGGCTCGGAATTCAGGTTCGTTACATAAAGCACATCCCTTTTACGGTCGTAAATCACCGATTCGGGGGTCAGCAGCGTCGTGTCCGTTTTCCAGACTTCAACCAGTTCATACATCTTGAGAGTGTCGCCCGAAGGTTGTTCGGGCTGTCTCTTCCCGGATTTGCAGGAACACAGGAAAAGAAGCAGTAGTGCGTTGAATATCAGGATCTTCTTCATAGGTTTTATTTACTTTGCTTTGAACAAAGATAGGAATCCCTCGCATCAACATCGGGAGTTTTCAAACTTTTTCTTTCAGGCAGCATCGGTTATTGGTTGCCGGGTGGTGTATTTTTCCCAAATTTGAAAGCCCGCAGAGGTGCAGGTTGCATGCTTCCGGAATACTGGAGGGTTGAATCAGCAGTTACCATACTCCGGGCCCGAAAATAGTAAGATGGCCTGCGCTCCCCGGAATCTCCCGTGCCTGCCTGCCTTGCCTGGCGGCAGGCGAGTTCCCTGCCGGGCTGGTTTCTCCTGAAATAACGATGTCGTCTGAGACAAAGTCAACCGAAATGATTACGCCTCATGAGAAACAAAGTCCGGCGGAGCCAATTATAGGTGAATGGCAAGCAAAGCCATAAAAGCTTACTATTTTAAGCACATACATAAGAGTGTTTTTCGTAGTCCATTGATTAATAAACTGTTAAGACTAATAGGTACCTATGAATATCAGGAATGTTGAGTTTAAAGCACGGGTGGAGGATCCGGACCGGCTGGAACGGCAGTTGCAAACTTTGGGCCCCCGGTTTGTGGGTACCGACCGTCAGAGGGATACCTATTTCAGGGTAGCCGCAGGCCGGCTGAAACTGCGGGAGGGCAACATCGAGAATTCGCTGATCAGTTATGAACGGGCAGACACTGCGGGGATCAAGGCTTCCGATATCCTGCTCTACCGGCATACTCCCGATCCCTCGCTGAAAGAGATCCTTTGCCATCATCTGGGTGTCCGTACGGTTGTGGACAAAGAAAGGAATATCTATTTCATCGGGAATGTGAAATTCCATTTTGACCGGGTGAAAGGCCTGGGGACCTTTGTGGAGGTGGAAGCCATCGATGAGAAGGGTGCATTTTCGCAAGAGCAGCTGCGCGGGCAGTGTGACCGGTATCTGGAATTTTTCGGGCTGGATGCCTCCTGCCTGGTAGACCGGTCGTACAGTGACCTGCTGGAGGAGCAGGATAATGGTTTGTGAGGTTTATGGTTGTACGGCCTGTGGCGGTGGTCATTTAGCCGGGTCTTCCCCCCGGAGGTAAAGGTTGCTGTCGCCGTAGCTCAGGAAGCGGAAGTCATGGCTGAGGGCATAGTCGTAGATATTTTTCCATTCTTCGCCCAGGAAAGCGGCCACCAGAAGCAGGAGGGTGCTTTGTGGCTGGTGGAAGTTGGTGATCATCCCCCGGACCATGCGGAACCGGTATCCGGGGACAATCATCAGGGCGGTGGAGAAGGAGAGTTCGGAAGTGCCGGCTGCATCCATAAGGTGGAGGAGGTTCCGGAGGGCGTGGGCTGGTTCTGTGGTTGGCAGGGAACGGTAAGGTTCCCACTGTCGGACGTGGGGAAGGCCACCGGGATGTTTGTGTGAGGAGGGGTCTCCGGAAAAGGATGAGGCAGGAAAGTTGGCGTGGAGTGAAGTCTCCGGGTTGGCGCCAAGCCAGTAAAGGCTTTCGAGGGCCCGTACCGAGGTGGTGCCCACTGCGACCACCGGAAGGCCATGTCCCAGCAGCGTAACGAGGAGTTCTCTCTTTACGGTGATGGTTTCCGTGTGCATGGTGTGGCCGGCGATCCAATCCGTACGCACTGGCTGAAAGGTGCCGGCACCTACATGGAGCGTCAGTTCCTGCGTGATAATTTGACGGTTAACCAGTTCCTCCATAACCTCCCGGGTGAAGTGGAGGCCGGCTGTGGGAGCTGCTACCGACCCGTCAACAGCAGCATAGAGTGTCTGGTAGCGGTCTTCATCAACCGCTTCCGCCGGACGATTCAGGTAGGGAGGTATGGGCATCTGCCCAGCTGCATGGATGACAGTGGCAAAAGAATCGGCAGAATCCCAGGTGAAGCGGACAATGAAGGCATTTCCGGCCCTGCCGGTCATCTCCGCCTGCAGCCGGAGGCTCTTTCCCCCGGCAGCCACCTCCATGGTCAGGGGGCCTTCTTTCCAGCGCCGGGCATTCCCGACCAGGCACTTCCATTCCACCATTCCCGCAGTCCGGAAGGAGAGATGGTATTCTGAGGGGTCGTGGGGCTCCAGGCAGAGAACCTCAATGCGGGCACCCGTCGCGTTCTCCAAGAGTAGCCGCGCAGGAATCACCCTCGTATTATTAAAGACCACCAGGGAACCCCCGGGGAGGAATTCGCCAATTCGGGAGAAGAGCGTTTCTGACAGGACACCCTCCCTCCAGACCAACAGCCTGGACTGGTCCCTGGCCGTTAAGGGATAGCGGGCTATTTTCCCTTCCGGAAGGGCATACGTGTACGAATGAATGGATAGGTTGGGAATCTCGGGCACAGCGACGTTTTTCATGGCAAAAATAGAAAATTGCCCGATGGAAGTGTGTAATTCGGATGTAAATAGAAGAATCGCGGTACGGGCCGATCGTGCAATCTGTTTTCTGAAGGATGAATATGGAGGAACCTGATGATTTCAACTCCGGCAGACGACCCGGAAGCACATGGCCTACTTCAAAAAATACCATTCAGCCATTCCTGCGTTGCGCCATACAGGTCGGCTGTCCGGCCCCGGTATGGATATTTTGTGCTATTTTTGCGCAAAAGATCGGACCATGTTTAAAGTCGGTGAGCGGGTGAAATTTCTCAATGCCGTAGGCGGCGGCAGGGTAACAGGGTATGTGTCGCCCAAAATGGTGAATGTCGAGGATGACCAGGGTTTCGAGGTGCCCTGCCTGATAACGGAACTTATCAGGGAGGAGCGGTTCGGGGAGCTTCTGCCGTCGCCCGCTCCCTCGCCCAGGCAGCGGCCCCGGGAGGAGGTTCCCAAACACAAAAAGGAGTGGCTGCCCCTCTTTGCCTCTTCGGCCGGAAAACCGGCATCGCAAAGCCCCTCCTATTTCCTGGCTTTTGTCCCGGAGGTGCCCACCATGCCCCTGGCCGGGGAGATCAAAGCATGGCTCGTCAACGATAGCCGGTTCACCCTTCTTTTTCATTGTTCCCTGTTGCAGGAAAATTCCTATGTGTCGGAGAAGTCAGGCAGGATGCCTCCCTATTCCCGCGTTCCCCTGAAAGGCTTCGGACATGAGGATCTGAGCAGATTCCCCGGATTCGGATTTCAGTTGCTGCCCTTCGAAAACCAAAGCTCGCGCCTGATGCCTGCCCTGGTGAAAACGGTAAAAGTCAACCCTGTAAAAATGTACAAGGAAACCTCTTTTACGGAAAATCCCTATTTTGAAAAAAGGGTGATGCTCGTGGACATCAGGGAGAAAGATCTTTCAGAGGAGCTGGAGAAGCTGAAGCAGCACGATTTCAATGCTCCGGAAGTGATGACGGAAAGCGGCGACCAGGTTCAGCCTCCAACGCCGATAAAGGTTACCGCTGATTTGAAAGAGGTTGACCTTCATATCGGTGAGCTGGTCGAATCAGATAAAGGACTGTCGCCCAAAGAGATTCTGGACCTGCAGCTGGAACGGTTCCGCTCCGGGATGGATACTGCCATCCGTGAAGGCACTCGGCGCATCGTGTTCATCCACGGGGTGGGGCAGGGGGTCCTGAAAAATGAACTGCGGCGGGAACTGGAACGTCGTTACAGGAAATATGAAATGCAGGACGCCTCCTTCCGTGAATATGGCTACGGGGCTACCCTGGTCATCCTCCGCCGGGGGCCCAAACGCTGATGGGTGCAGGAATGGCAGGGATGGCGGTGGTTTTCCTGCTCAGCTGGTTGTAGGTCATGTTTTTCGGGTTGAAAGATGAATAACAGGATCCGGGAGCTGCGGGCCAGGGAGAATATGTCGCAGCTTGAGCTGGCCAGGAAGGTGGGGGTTCGGCGTGAGACCATTGTCTTCCTGGAGCAGAACAGGTACAATCCGTCTCTGAAACTGGCCCATGAGATTGCCATGGTCTTTGGATTGCTCATCGGGGAGGTGTTCCTCTTCGGGGAAGAGTGAATCGGGGACTGGTTTATTCCCCGGGTTGGAACTTTTGGTGTATCTTTGCAATGGCAGACCGCTCTGTCGTGCCGGCAGGAGCCGGTAAGGAAAGTCCGGGCAACGGAGGGTGCCATGCTTCCTAACGGGAAGTCGGGCGAAAGCCTGAAGCAACGTAACAGAAAATAACCGCCCTGTCTTTGGCGGGGTAAGGGTGAAAAGGTGCGGCAAAAGCGCACCGGCTCGGGTGGTAACACCGGAGGCCGTACGACTCATGGGTTGCAAGGCCAAATATATCCCGGTCGCAAGGCAAAGTGACCCGCTTTGCTGCCAACGGCAGGAATGCCGGGGGCTGCCGGGAGGGGTAGGCTGCACGACCGTACCAGTGATGGTGCGGCCAGATAAATGACAGAGGTTCTCCTTCGGGAGAATACAGAACCCGGCTTACAGGTCTGCCTTTTTTGTTCCCGGGTCCGGGGGAGACAGGTGAAGGGGGTGACAAGCCCTCATCAGCCTTTTCCTCCCGGATCTGAGAGCAATTACCTGCTCACTTCTTCCCTGCTGACTTATTTCCTGCTGCGGAGGTTTTGATTTTGCAACCAGGCCTTGCCGGGAAAAGGTTTTTCTATCTGACGTATGCCAGGTACCACTCCACGAAACGCTGCACACCGGTCTCTATGGGTGTGCGGGGACGGTATCCGAAACGGGATTCCAGGTCTGACACATCGGCATAGGTCTTTACCACATCCCCCGGCTGCATGGGCAGGTATTCCAGGATGGCCTTCCTGCCGAGGCTGTTTTCAATGGCTTCAATAAAGCGGGTAAGCTTCACGGGATTTGAATTTCCTATGTTGTAGAGGGCTGCAGGTGGGGTTTTCTCTGCCGGGGGTTGGTCAATAACCCGCACCACGCCTTCAATGATGTCGTCGATGTAGGTAAAGTCGCGTACCATCTCTCCGTTATTAAAGACTTGCACGGGTTTCCCTCCGAGGATGGCCCGGGTGAAGAGAAAGGCGGCCATGTCGGGGCGGCCCCAGGGACCATAGACGGTGAAGAAGCGCAATCCGGTGGCAGGTATGGAAAACAGGTGGCTATAGGCATGAGCCATCAGTTCGTTGCTCTTCTTGGTGGCGGCGTACAGGCTTACCGGGGTGTCGGTGCGATGGGAAGTGGATAGCGGCATTTCGGTGTTGCTGCCATAAACACTGGAGGAGCTGGCATAGACCAGGTGGCGCACGGGGAAACGGCGGCATGACTCCAGGATGTTGAGGAACCCCGTCACGTTGCTGTCGACGTATGCCTGAGGATTCTCGAGACTGTAGCGGACTCCCGCCTGGGCGGCCAGGTTGCAGACCACATCAAACTTCCCGTTCTCAAAAACACTTTGAATCAATTCTTTATCTTCAATCCCGGCGCGGATGAAGCGGTAATTGTCAAATATCCGGCTGCCTGTAAGCTCCCCGGGGTGAAGTTCCTCCCGCAGGATTCCGCATTCCCGCAGGCGGGCTATCTTCAGACCAGGATCGTAGTAGTTGTTGAGGTTGTCAAGCCCTGTCACTTCGTCGCCCCGTCCGGCCAGTTTTCTGACCAGGTGAAAGCCGATGAAGCCGGCAGCACCGGTTACCAGTATTTTCATTCCTGTCTTTCCTGTCGTTAAATTGTTATTCAGTTATAGAGTAAAGATATTAAGACCATGTCTTCATACCCCGATATGGGTATCCAGCCTCTCTCATGCCACACAATCTTCGCGTTGAAAGCTGATCTGCCAGGAAGTGTTGGATAGTCATGGGTATCTGCAAGCAAGCCGGCATCCTTCTGTTTGTTTGAAGCCACGGCTGCCTGATGTTCCGGATCTGCCGTCACGGGTTGTAACCCAGTTCCGACAGGATCTCCTGAGGGGTCTGCGTGGTTTTGAATCTGCGTACTTCCCGCTCGTTGTAAAACGAAATCGTCAGGTCGGCCCGGTTGGTAATCATGCCGTCGGTAAGAGGGGTTGCCTTTTTCCCCTTTCCGTGGCCGAAGTATTTTTCCATTTGTTCCAGGGTGTTGAAGGAGTACACATTGGCTTTCAGCCCGGCGGCGCGGATCTTTTCCGAAAAGCGGGGAGTGAGGCCGTCGTTGGCATCCCCCAGGTTGGTGCCAATGAACTGGGCACCGCACTCCTTGGCGAAGGCGATCATCTCATCCATGACCTCCTCTTTGGCAAACTCGTTGGTTTTCGGGTTTCCGACGAGGAAACTGGCCAGCACCTTTTCACCAAAAACCCTTTTGAAATTCAGCATTCCCTGGCGTGAGAAGGTCTGTACCAATATCTTACCGCGGGTTTTGCCGATGTTTACCCTTCCTTCTTTGAAAAAGGGCTCATCCGCAGCAGGAACCTCCCCCTCCAGGGGATTCCATCCTATCCGCGTCAGCTCGTCGCAGACCTGCTCTTCCAGTCCGGGGTATTCATCGGGGATCTTGGTTTCTATGTAGATGCCGGGTCTGTGGCCGTTGTCGGCCGGGTCGTCTTCGTAATACAAGTGAACCTTCCCGGTTTCGTCCCTGGTCATCAGGCGGGTTCCGTCGGGATTACGCCTGATGCGCATTCCTTCGGCAATGCGGAACACGTCCTCAAAGACCAGTACATCCAGGCTGGTAAAGCTCTGCCTTGCCTGGTCGGGGTTTTTCTT
The DNA here is from genome assembly GCA_964650525.1 of uncultured Prolixibacteraceae bacterium. GTDB lineage: Bacteria > Bacteroidota > Bacteroidia > Bacteroidales > Prolixibacteraceae > UBA1413. The sequence goes on along the minus strand of CAZYUA010000002.1, from coordinate 200,089 downwards.
GTTGAAGGCACTGCCGGCATCGAGGGTAAGGATCTCTTCGAGGGTGAAGCTCCCTATCGGGTCGGCCTCCCTGCCGGGGAACTTTTCCGCCACGTCGGTGGTACGTCTGAAGGTCTTGTCGTGCATGATGATGAGGACGCTGTCCTTTGAACGGTGCACATCGAGCTCCAGGTAGTCGGCACCCGTGTTACGGGCCCAGCGGAAGGCAGCCTCCGTCAGCTCGGGAGCCCAGTAGATGGTTCCTCTGTGAGCCACGACGGCGTTATCAGGCATGGTATCCTGCACTCCTCCCGTTGCGGATGTTTTGTTTTGGGCGCAACCCGGCAGCAGTGCCGCCAGCATCGCCGAAATAAAGAGTCCTCTCCTTCTCATTATTCCTGTTTATTTAGGGTTTGCCACATTCTGACGTATCTTCCACGCTTCGGTATGGAATGTCACCTTCGGGTCTCTCACGTCGTTGCATCGCACAATCAGGGCGCCTTCCTTCTCCCAGTAAGATTTTACCGTATGTCCGCTCATGGGGCCGTCTTCGGAGCCGCGGACGGTGACATCGTCGGGATTAACCACAATTTTCAGTCCTGCCGACTCGTTCAGCATATCCATGTCACCGCGGCTGTTGCCCCCGACGATCAGGGGCCTCTCCTTGATGAAGGTCTCGATGGTGTGGGCTTTGCCGTCATCCTGCGGTATGGGGGGGATAATCTCCCCTGTGGTCATCCCTTTCTTTACCACACATTTGGCTCCGAGGATGTTGGTGACGGGAATACCGTACTCCTCGGAGACAAACTTCTGATAAAGGAATTCGGGCGAGGCAGTCAGGATGTAAACCTCGAACCCGTACTCCTTGAGGTTGGCCACCAATTGCTTCATTTCAGGATAGGTCTTATTCCTGTACGACTCCTGGTAGCACTGGTAGCCTATGGTCGCTATTTCCTCCGGTGTGAGTCCGGCAAGGAAATGGACTCTGTCTTCCACATAGGGCTTGCCCACGTTGTTGCCATCCTTCACCATCCGTTCGAGAATCTTAAGCTTATCGCGGGCTTCCTTGTCCTTACTTTCTTTGAGAACTTTGTCGGCATAGCGGTAGAGGGCTTCATCGGCAAGGTAATAAGGCACCTGGCCGAAGGTGGTCCCGTCGCTGTCGAATACCGCCACCTTCCTGATGCTCATGGTGATGGTGGAGTTGAGGAATGCTTCGATCTGGTCATTGATCACCTCTGACCACCCGGAGACAGGCCTGTAGGTCTGGGCGTTGAGCGTCAGGGTGACGCAGAATGCCGTTGCGAGGATAGTAAGTATCAGTCGTTTCATCTTATTCACTTTTATGTTGAATGTCCCAGGTAGGTTTCCTTTTCCTTTTTCCAGGTGGTTGCCGAGAAGAGGGCTGCCAGGATGCTGGCGGCGATGAAAATCCAGAAGGTAGCTCCCCACCCGAGGTTACCGTTGTCTGCCACGGCGCCGATGAGCACTTTTGAGAGCAGGGCGTCGCCGATGAGGTATCCAAAGAGGCCGACGAATCCGGCAGCTGTGCCTGCGGCATTTTTCGGAACGAGGTTAATGGCCTGGACGCCGATGAGTGCCACAGGACCATAGATAAAGAAGCCGATGGCTATGAGGGCTGCATAAACCACGGCAATCCTGGTGGTTTCGGGATCGGTAGCAAAGGTACTGACGAAGAAGGATGCCACCGGCAATGCTTTCCAGTAGAGGATCACGCTGAGCAGCACGAGCACCATGTAGATCACGTTGGCAGGAGCACAGCGGCCTTTAAACACCTTTGAGGAGATCCATCCGATAAGGATCATGCCCGGCACGCCGGCATAGTTATGGAGGGAGAAAGCCATCTTGCTCTGCTCGCTGGTGAGCAGGCCGGCCTCCTCGCAGTAGGTGGGAGCCCAGTCGCCGATACCATACCGGATCAGGTAGACAAAGACGTTGGCCAGCGCTATCAGCCACAGTATTTTATTCTTGAAAATATATTTGATGAAGAGCTCTTTCACCGGGATTTTCTTATCGGAGCTCATCTCCTTCTGTACAGGTATGTCGTTCCGGTACTTGTCGATGGCGGGGAGTCCGCAGGACTGAGGTGTGTCTCTGAGTGCCCACCAGCAGAAGAGGGCCAGCAGGAGGGCTATGGCGCTGGGGAAGACAAATACCGCTCTCCAGCTTTGCTCCACCATCACCCCGCCGCCGCTGTCGGCCAGGAAAAGCCCGCCCAGGAGGAGTGTTCCCCAGGCCGCCAGGTTGCCCATGAGGCCGCTGCCGACGGTGTGGGAGGTATTCCAGATTCCCATTTTAAAGCTTCGCTCCTTATGCGAAAACCAGTGTACCATGATGCGTCCGCAGGGTGGCCATCCCATGCCCGCAAGCCAGCCGATGACAAGCATGAAAAGGAAAATAATCCAAACTGCACTGGTAGCAAACGGGAAAAGTCCTACCGACATCATCAGGATTGATGAGAGTACCAGCCCTATAACCAGGAATTTCCGGGCATCCGACCTGTCAGATAGCGCTCCCATCAGGAACTTACTGAAGGCATAGGCTATAGAGATGGCCGAAAGGGCAATGCCGAGTTCCAGCTTGGTGTACCCCAGTCCGCCATTTTCAACCGGCTGGATCATCCCCGGAATAGCCAGCGCCAGGTTCTTCCTTACAAGATAATAGGCGGCATACCCTATGAAAGCTCCCATAAATACCTGAAGCCGCAGCCGCTTGTAGGTGGGACCGATTTTGTCTTCTGCCAGCAATTCCTTGTAGGGGGGTGGTTTTAACAGCTTTATCATGTACAAGGGTTTAAATCCGTTTTCGTTTGCCAAAATACACAAAAATGGGGATTTACAGGAAACAAATACCCGGTAATATTTCCCGGTTTCTCCTGAGTGCTGTTCAAAAGCAGTACAACCGGCCACGTTTGCCTTTGAAACGGGCTTGAAAATGAGGGATTGGAAAGCAGGAGGATCTTTTTCCGGTCCGGGTGTTCGGGTGTGTGTCGGAGAGCGCAGTTGCCGGACAGGATGCAGGATTTCCGCAAATAAAGACCGCAAAAGGTTGGTGGTAAAATAAAATTATTCTACATTTGCACCCGCTTTTAGCAAGTAAAAGCATGTAAGGATGACTCAGTAGCTCAGCTGGTAGAGCACATCCCTTTTAAGGATGGGGTCCTGGGTCCGAATCCCAGCTGGGTCACGAAATCAGGGAGAAGATGCGACGGCACCTTCTCCTTTTGCATTTTATAGATGGGCACGCTCTACATACTATACAGTGCGACCTTGGATATTATACCGGGTACACGAACGATTTACCCCGAAGTCTGGCAGAGCACAACCGTTGCAAGGGTAATATACAGGTGGGGGTATTCCCTGGGAATAGGCATATAAAGAAAAGGTTGGAAAGCCAAAGACTTATTCCGAACAAAAACTATAGGTCCCTGATCCTACCTCAAAAACTGAATATTTTCCTTCGTTTCTGATAAAATTTATCCCTTGGGAGGACGAAATCCTGTGTCCGCTTTCCAAAATTTGCTTTCCTTTCATTACCGGAATGTAAACCGTGGCAATAGAATTGCCAGGTATGGTTATATCCCATTCAAAACAGCTGCCATCTTTTTCCCATCTGCTTTCAATTTTCCCTTTGACCGAATGGTACGTTGCTGACACATAATTCAGACCCTCCACATAAGGCCGCATGGTAATTTTTTCAAATCCTACACTTCCTTTTTTATTTTGAATACCTGCAAGATCTTCATAGAACCAAACGATGAGGTCACCCAACAGCATAACGTGATTGTGCGAATTCATGGCAGGGTCAGCGGTATTACCATTCCATAGTTCCCAGATTGTGGATGCTCCGTTTTCGATCATATACCCCCAACTGGGATAATCGCGGTTAGTGGCAATTTTCAGAGCTAAATCGGGGCGGCCATATTGTGTTAATCCACGCATCAACCACTGAATCCCGATAAGCCCGGTACTTACATGTCCATTGAACTCGTTTGCGGTCTTATCAACGATATTGTCAAAGACTTTATATTCATATCCAACAGGGACCATTCCAAAACATAATGACAACAAGTTTGCTGTAACCGTATTATTACTGTACTGTGCTGTCTCTTCATTGAAAAACCTATCGTTATAGGCCTTTTTGATGGTTGCAGCCTCTTTTGCAAAAGCTTCAGCATCTTCTGTTTTTTCCTGTATTCTGGCAAAATTTTCCATCAAATAAAGCATACGGAAAAAAAATGCAGTTCCTAATACAGTTCCCTCTGTTTTTCTGGAAGGATCCACAGAATGGATTAATTGTGGAGATTCGGGAGGCATGCACCAGTCGCCATACAAATCTTTAGGCATTAGGTTATCGGTCATATAGCTTGTTCTCATGTAATTGATCCATTTTTTCATCGATTCATAATGTTCAATAACTGGCTGTTTATCACCAAATTGCTCATAGATCATATTCGCTATGATTAGATAAGCGCCAGGCCAGGTCATGTTGTCGTTGTATAGCTTCCAGTATGCAGGAGCAACATCTGGAATGCTCCCATTTTCCAGCTGGGCCTGTTCAATATCATCAAGCCATTTTACATATAAGCTATGGTTGGAAAAAATGAAGCTTTCACCGTGAGATCCGGTTGCCCTGTCACCCAACCAACCCATGCGCTCATCCCGTTGAGGGCAGTCAGTAGGCATCCCTCTGTAATTGCCACGGATTCCCCAGTAAGCATTATGATAAATTTGATTGATCGTCGAATCGGAAGTTTCAAAAAGTCCCGTGGTTTCCATCTCATCATAAACGACTTTACCAAGGAAGTCATTGATGGTCGGGACCCCCGGATAACCGGAGATTTCCACATAACGAAATCCGTGATAGGTAAAAGATGGCTCCCATGTTTCGATTGCAGAACCATTCAGAATATACTTATCGGTAACCAGTGCATTCCGGATATTATCCATGTAAAGACAACCATCTTGGTTCAGGGATTCTGCAAAACGCAGTTTTACAGAATCGCCGGCTGCTCCTTTCACGTTGATTCGGACCCATCCAACCATATTCTGGCCCATGTCGAGGATATAGGTATTTCCGGAGACCCTGGTGATTCCCTTTGGTTTTACCGTCTCCATAACCTTGATGTTGCGGTTTATTTGTGTTTCCAGCTTTCCACCGGGAGAATCCGTTAATTGAGCGGTAAGCCAGGTATGGTCGTCAAATCCGGGTTTGGCCCATCCCGGCATTTCTTTGCGGGCGTCATATTCCTCTCCGTCCCATTCACTGTTTGCCAGAATAGGCCCATCAGCAGTAACTTTCCATGTATTATCGCTAATAATAATCTCCCGGGATCCATCAGAGAAATCAATTTCCATCTGAAGGATCATTTTGGGGAAGCCAAAGTTTTGGGTAGGAGGAAGTGGGGGATACGATTTATCTTCAATTGTACGCATGTTAAAAAAACGACCGTTGCCCAGGATGATTCCCATGGCGTTTTCGCCGGTTACAAGCTGAGGCTTTACATCAAAGACATTATATTTAATGGTTTTTGAATAGTCAGTAGGGGTGGGGGCTAAAACGTGATCTCCAATCCTGGTTCCGTTTATAAATACTTCGTAAAGTCCTAGTCCTGAAATATTTAGCGTGGCTTTTTGAATTTGTTTATCCAGAATGAATTCCTTCCGGAAGTAGCGGGCAGCAAGTCTTGTTTTTCCCTTCAAAACATCTCCGGGAAAGCTTTGATCAAGACCTGTCCATTTGGCTTGCCAGTCATCAACCTGCATAAAGGCCATAAACCACTGGCCAGGCTGACTCCAATCAGATACCCCTTTATTGGTATATACTTTTACCTTCCAGAAACAGTCAGTCCGGCTTTTAAGGGGTTGGCCAAGGTAGGGTACGTGCACAGACTGAGTGGTTTGAACGATCCCGGAGTCCCATAAATCTGCCTCACCGGCATTCAACTTGTCAAGTGAAGATGCCACCAACAGGTGAAATGCTGTTTGCCTTACATCCCTGTCAGTTGCAACGATCTCCCAGCTCATACGCGGATTGGAACAATCAATTCCTTTGGGGTTCTTTAATAGTTCACATCGCAAGTTTACAGCCTCCACAGGGGGAAGATCTTTGCAACATGAAAAACAACAAAGCAAAAACAGTAGCAAAAGGCCATTCGGTTTACTTAGCATATCGTCAAATCTGAAGGTGATTAGAAAATAGTAAAAGAACAATTATCAAAAAGATAAAATACCAGTGGTATCTGCTAAAACCCATAGCTGAAATTCAAACGTCCGATGGGGGCAGAGTCTCCAGTGATATAGTAGTCCATTATGTCGGAATAATTTGTCACATTGTCTGAAACCTTAAACTCAAAGGAAAAGTTATCCTTACTTAATCCGATTGCTTTCAGAGGAATAGAAATTTGCATAACACAATCATTCACAAGATATTCTGCTTCCCCTGATACCTCCCAGTGATAGCCTCCGGTTGATTTTTCCACCGAGGTAATACCGTTCTGTGCAGGTTTCCGGTTGATCACATAGTGGTAACCTTCAAAAGAATTGTCTCCGCTAGTACTGAGGTAAATATTCATCCAGTTGACATCCCTGTCATTATGCCTGGTAATCGGATCCTTGGTTTTAATAAAGAAATAGACATTCTTACGATCGTGCACCACTTTGATTTGCGTGATGTCATTGCGATTACTGTTGTCGGTGTAACGATCAGTACCCACTGCATTAATAAAATCCCTGGGAACTGCATCACCTGCGTAATCCAAGTAGGTTGCCCTTACGCTTTTCCAGGTGTCTTTTGTCGCCTTATGAATGTTGATGGTTTTGTGAGGGTATTGATAATGAATGGCTTTCATGAATTTGAAGTTCCTTACATTTCGAACAAGCTGAAGGTAGAAGTTATCGTTATAACCCCCTTTCATCATCTCGATATCTCTTGAAAATTCGTGGTTAAACACATCAACAAAAAAAACATTGTTTTTTCCTTCAGATTGTCCTTTGTACTTTATGGCCATCCATTCATTGAATGAGGTAACCAGAACGTTGTTAATGGGATCTTTACTTGAAAAGACAGACATCCACATAGTTTCAAAATTTGCTCCAACCGTCCAGTCATTTTCAACTTCCTTTGTAATCTGGTTATACCCGCGACTACACTCCGGATGCCTGCTGCTCGCATAAATAACTGAATGACTGTGCTGTGCGACAGGTACGGCAACGGATCCACTGTGATTCCATTGGGGATATTGCCAACTCATCCAGGGAATTGAAACGGGGTTATAATCCCCATTAGGCCATTGTGATTCACGTACGTCAAAAAAGGTTAACATCTCTGGTTTAATGAAGTCGGAGAATGAGTGGTATTTTGTCATATCCGAAGCATTGCCATTATTTTCTGTGATGCCGATGATCATAGGTTTGCCTTTCGGGCAGAACCACAGGCTCTTATATTCGTCTGAGCGGTAATAACGATCAAATAAGGAATCGATGGTACTCCCGGATTTCGTATTTGTATAAAATACTATTTTGGGTATGTGAAATCCCTGTTTCTGAAAACTTAGTAAAACCTGCAAAAGAGCGCCTGTTGATTCCGGATACACAACATTGTTGGTTGCATCAATACATAAATAATCAATACTCGCATTGGATAATAATTCAATATGCCGGGTGATTACCCAGGGATCGCTCATGCTATAATACCCATAAAGTGGCTCACCCCAAAAATGAAATTCATGCAAGGGACTTTTCACGGTCCCCTCAGGATTGTTTAAATCCTCAGGATTTTTGTCTAAAAGCTTTTGAATGTCATAGATTCCACGTTGTTGGGCATGATGTTGTCCCAGCCACAGTGAATAGAATAATCCGACAGTTCTCTTCTCTTTTGATGGGCCGGATGATACCATAAATTTTCTGCCTGAAGCATCGGTGGAAGATAGGTTTAGAATGGAATACTCAGTCTCATTTAAGTCCCTGAGATCCATAATCCTGTCGATTCTTTGGGCTTTGACTGAAATGGGGCAAAGCACAGTTATAAGGAGCAGCCAGTCTATTATTTTCAATAGGAATGAATGTATTAATTTTTGATAATCAAATTGATAACGACAAATGCGGAATTTCTTTTCGTTGAAAAGCGTATTGGTGGGACATTTACCGGGATTTCTGGTTTTGTATGTTTTGCATTTTTTGGAAAAACACTGCCGTTTGGCTGGCATTACGTGTTATTAAGATTTGATTCTTTTGGAACCAAATAGCCCATACCATGCAACAAACAAATGACAAAATACCACCACCAGCAGGGATTTCTGAACACCTATCAAATCTGCAATAATCCCCTGTAAAGGCGGCACTAAGGCAGCTCCCAAAATTGCCATAATTAACAAAGAAGAGCCCTGACTGGTGTAATTTCCGAGCCTTCTGATGCCAAGCGTAAAGATATTAGACCACATAATGGATGCGAATAAACCTGCACCAATTACCGACCACATAGCTATCTGACCCTTGGTGAATACAGCAATCGAGATTAAAGCAATAATGCATATTGAGAACATCCCGGTTGTTTTCCCCGGAAGAGATTTACCCAGTCTGAATGCCGCTAAATTGATCAGCATATATATTGAATAAATCCCTGCGGTCTGGAAACCGTAAGTCGAACTGATAATAATCAAAGCAATCGTGAAAATTGCTCCCATAAACACCAGTTTGGAATTCGTCTTCATTTCGCTAAATGACACAGCCCCCATTAACCTTCCGATCATAAGTCCTCCCCAGTAGAATGCCACAAATCTGCTGGCGTCAGAATGACTAAGTCCGGCTATGTTATCCAGCCCTAAGAAATTAATCATAATGCTTCCAATGGCAACTTCTGCACCAATAGCCAGAAAAAGCGCAGTTACTCCAAGTTTGATTTGTGGGTACCTGAAAATGCCCAATCCTTTTGCCGGAGCATCACTCTTGTGAAACTCCGGGAAAGGTGTCATTTTTACCAGTACTGCCACAGCAATAAAAATAACAGCAAAGACCAGGTAAGGAATTTTTACTGCATTTGCTTCCGTACTTTGAGGGTTGAAAAAATATTCAAAAATTAAAAATCCTCCCAGCAGCGGACCAATTACCGTACCAAGCGAATTAACTCCCTGTGCAAGATTCAACCGGGAAGAGGCAGTTTCCTCCTTTCCCAACAGCGCAGCATAAGGGTTTGCTGCTATCTGAAGGATGCAGATCCCAAATCCCAAACAAAACAGAGCTCCCAGGAAGAGGCCGTAAATATGAAAAACAGTTGCGGGATAAAAGCCAAAACATCCTATACCTGCAACAAAAAGTCCCAATGACATCCCGTTTCTGTAACCGATCTTTGCGATAGGATCACCCAATCGTACTGAAATTATAAAATACAGTAATGAACCAATAAAGAAGGAACCAAAAAAAGAAAACTGAACCAACATCGACTGGAAATGATTCAATACGAAAACCTCTTTGAGATAGGGAATGAGGATATCATTCATGGAAATGATGAATCCCCAGATAAAAAACAATCCTACCAGAACAATAAAAGAAATATTTCGAGGGGTGATCAATGCTTTTCTCATAGAACAACTATTTTGAAAACAATATATTTCTGATAAAGCGGGAGGTTTTAACAGCATCGTTCATTTTTACGACAGACTCAATTTCCCCGAAATGATCCTCCACTATCTGCTCAAAGCCCCTCACCCACAAAATACTTTCTCCGATGGCATCTATCGCATTTTCCCGGTAGGGATACTGATCCATAGAGAGCCATCCGTTATAACCGCATTTCTTCAGGTGAAACAACAAGTCGATGTAGATGGTACTGTGGACTGAGGCTACAATCATATCGTCATCCCAGGAACCGTGATTATCATTGAAGTGCATATGGAAAAGTAAATCACCGGCACGTTTTGCAAGGACAACGGCTTCGGCCGCATTTTCACCTGCCACAAAACTATGTCCGGTATCGATGCAGACGCCCACATTTTTGCAGCCTGTTTCCTTAGCAGCAAGAATCGTATCTGCCATCCGGGCGTGGTAGGAAAAGTTCCTGGGTTCTTTGGGTTTGTACTCAAGGGCAAATTTCATTTCCGGAAATTCATTGGCCAGTTTTGACGTTCCTTCTGTCAGCCAATCGCGTTCCTGGTTGTAATCCGCAGTCAGCAAATAGTCGTAACCATCCTGTCCCAGCCAAAGGTTCACAACACCTGAATTCATTTCAAGGGCGATTTCGCTCATCTTCCTCAGGTAGTCAAGAGAATCCTTACGGATAGCGGGATCCGTTGAGGTCAGGGAGCCTTTCCCGTATTCCTTACCAGTAAAAACATCCGGAATAATTGAAACACAGGCTTTCCCATAATCATTCATCCGTTTTTTCATGTCTTTTACATTATCCGAGCGGATGTCCCAGGTGCCCACTAATTCAATACCTTCTACATAAGGGATTTTTACAGCTTGCGCCAGCATTTCTTCTGTTGAGGGATTGTCTTTGTACCCTTTGCAAAAACGATCGCAAGTGTTACCCAAGTTGCCTAGAATTACAGAATACTTATACATACTATTACGTATTAAATGTTGAACAATATTTAATTCATATTATCTATAGATTTGAGGAATATCTTCCAGCGTAGATTTATACATTTCTAAACTGCCCTTTTTGTTGGGATGATGGTAAATCTGCCATCCATAGCTGTCTGAATAATCTTCCCAATACATCATGGATTTGTCCACCTCTTTGCCATCTCCGTTAACCGATGTGGCAAGGTCAAACCTGCAGCCTCCCACGGATAAGTCGTGACGCACAATTTCGATCATCCTGTTAATTTCTATCTGAGTACCGCTTTCATTGCAAGGAATATTATTCAGGATAGGAATTGATCCCTGTTCCCTGATGTATTCGACTAATTTGTATAGTTTATCCGCTGTATTGCCCCCGTTTGTTCCAATGGTTACCATCACATACTCGCTTTTTATGAAAGGCAACTCGTTCCTGATATAATCCAGTAACAGGTCAATTGTTCCACCACCCCGGCCGCTCGACATGGCATTTCCGTTCAGTTTTTTAATAACCAGTTGCGTCCATGCGTGAGAAAAGTCATAGGAAGGGAAATAACCCTCTGGTTGTGAGATTGAGTCACCATAAATCAGCAGCTTTACTTTACTTTTTAAAGCATATACAATAATGCGTTTTACCAGCAAATATGAACCGCCTGATAATCCGAAGCAGTACTTATCCCATTGCATTCCTACATGGAATCCTTTTTGAACGGCACCCTTTCCACATCCGCCCTGCCCATTATGTGTGCCGGACAGTTCAGCTGCTTCGCCTGTCTCCACATCGACTATCCTGATAATCGCCTGTTGATAAATATGATAAATTTCAACCAGATATTCCCGGTTGCTATCTAAAAAGTCAACCGATTTCTCCATTACCGGATTTGTAGCGATTGACATTTTCTTTTTTTCAACATCGATATATGCCTGGAAATCCCCTTCGCTGCTTTTAAAGACAGCAATTGCATCGGATGAAAAAAGCAAACGGTATTGCACCATTCGCTCCGCGAGGGCGTAAAACTTATCCAGTTTTGCCACTTGCCCTTTCCCGTTAATGTAAAGACCTTCTGAGGTATAGTGTCCGATATTTTGCACGAGTATTTCAGGGGAAGGAAAACTCTCGTTCAGTATTTGATCATAAAGTACCACGTTGCTCCCGGATACTGAAGCCACTACCTTAATGGGGATTGAAATACGAATATTCTGATAATATACAGTGACAGAGGTAACACCTTCTGCAATGGCCTCCACCCATCCATCGGAAACAGCAGCAACTGCAACATTTTCCGACTTCCAGTGGAATTCAGGTGGATATTCAAGCGCTGGTACCGGTGAGGCCTGAATGTGTTCCCGGCTACCCACACTCAGGGTAAGCGATGAACGATTTACATGGATATCCATTAGCTTGCAGTCTTTTGAAAGTGTATTGCTTCTGCATCCAATTGCAGATATTACAAGCACTACCCATGCTGCCAAATCAAAAAGGGACCTTCTCTTCAAGGCTGAAAAATTTACTCTTGCACTTACTGAAAAATAGCTTCGGTCATTCCTGATACCAGGTTAAATTGATTCACTGTCTGAACGAAAATTGTCAGCTTCTCTGATTTCGCTCCGGGTAATGAAAACTTCATGTCAGGTACCTTTACAGGAATGGTATTATCTCCATTGGTGTCAAAGTATTGATATGCACCTTGATCCGGTAGTTTCCCAATCAGAATTCCGTTTTTGAAGATGTTGAACCTTGAGATCCCGGATTCAATATCAGCATCGGCTTCCCACGTCACTTCCCATGCGTTATCCCGCCATTTCGCGAGGACATTGAATGGGCTGGGAGGTGGAGTTTTATCCTCCACTTTACCGGTAATAACAAATTCCTTCCATCTTTTGGCCGTCGTCTCATCCGGAAACAAACACATGCCTTTGGTATTTCCTTTAAAGTCAGATCTTTTGTACAGCTGCAAGGAAAGTGTGTCGCCAAGCCACATGCGGGATGGATCAAGGTCGCGCATGGGAGTCAAATTTTCGGCAGGCATCCGCTGTTCCATGGCTGCTTCAAAAAAGGGAATAGCCATGTAGCGGATAAAGCTGAAATTATGGTTCTGGCCGGTATTGTGGGCAATGCAGATGGGTGCATCCATGTTCCTCAGCCGAAGGAAGGTGTTGGTTGCAGTCGCCCAGCAAACAGCACTCTCTCCACCGTCATCCGCTCCTGCATGACGCATCAGCACAGGGATTTTAGCAGTGGCTTCCGGATAGGCCCAGGCAGGGTTCCAGGCTGCTGAATAACAAACTGCTGCCAGGATACGGTCCGGGTATTCCCTGAGCATGGCAAGGGTCCAATAACCTCCTCCGGAATGCCCCCACATCAGCCAGGGAACATTTTTCAACTCGGGATGCCCGCTTTGAGCTCCCGTGTCTTCCAACACTTTTAGCAGCGCATTGGCTGTACCGGAGGCAGGATCACGCCAGCGACCACAATTTCCGTACAGCGCAGTTTCAATGACGGCTAATTTCCATTTCCTCGCAAAAGCCTGATACTGCAGATCGTAGGGACGGGTAATTCCGAATTGTTCCATACCACATCCGTGTTGCAAGATCAGTACGCCTCTCAAAGGTTCTTCCCGGGCAGGAAGATAAATCCCGTAGTGGGCAGAATCTGCAAAAGGGCATCCGGCACCTTTCAGAACTATATGTACGATGGTATCGCTATAGGTTCCCGGAACAAATTTCCTGGGAGAAACAGATACCGGAACAGAAGCGCTTACGTGAGAAAAACTCACCGTAACAACGGTATTCCCCGGGGAACGAGCTTCCACCATCCCAAGATCACTTACCACAGCAATATCCTCATCTGAGGAAGCCCATGTAAAAACAGGGGATACAGCAACAGACGGCACAGCAAAAGCCTTGATTTGTTCATGCTGACCTGCTTCAAGAGAAAGAGATTTTTTGTTCGTCTGAATGCTTTGAATCTGATAATCTAACGGAATGTTGTCTCTTTGGCATCCAAGGAACAACATCAGGGATAGTACTATGAATGCTGTCAAAATTTTACCGGTTTGCATTGATTAATAAATCCGGCAGGCTTTTTTGCCTGCCGGACATTGATTCAAGGTTGAATTAATAATTCGAAGCCGTTGATATGCAACTCACTCCAAGGAACGCCGAGGGTTTCATACAGGCTATGGGTATTGTAAACTATGCCTATGGTAACCGGGGATGCGCTTGTCATGGTAAAGGCGATGGAATTAATTGTTCTTTGATTTGCAATTAAGTCGCTAGACCCCAATACATCTGCAGATGAGGTTACCAAGGTAAAATCGGGTAGGGTTGCTCCCCTGGCGATCACCCCGAATGCGTCGGCACAAGTGGGATCTGTTGCATACCCGACGTCAATATTCAACACATACTTCCCGGGCTGAAGATTGACTGTCTGGTATATTTTCCCGTTAGTGACATTGCCGATTCCCCAGACAGCTGCGCTCCAAAGTGTGATTGAATTCGGACTGTTTTTGTCGTATGTAATATAGGCATTATTGCTATGCTGCCAACCGGATACCTTCTGCATCCGGCCTTCACCAACAGCAGGAAACAAGTCAGAACCGTCACTTACAAAGGGGCTTTTAGCATTTATAAGTGGGACTTCTTTCGGAGGATCTACTCCATTATCTCCACTGACATTTGCTTCGTTGAACAGGTCAATCTCGGCAATCTGAGACCAGAATGCATCATTAAACCCGCTGAGAATTGTGATTTTAAAATATCGTGCAACCACTGACTCTCCAAATGTGAAGGTTTGTTTATACCGTGAGGTGGTAAATTCTCCTTCCAGAACATTCTTCCAGGTACTGTTGTCACTACTGATTTCAAACCTGAATCCTTTAGCCAATCCCTGTTCATTGAGATCTTGCGATTGTACAAAATGGAACCCGTTGAATTTTTTCTCAGATTTCATATCAACAAGCAGCCAATGTGGCATTTGTGCTAAGGAGGCAACCACTTCGGAATGCCAGAAGGTAGACACCTTATCATCAATAATGTATGATGCCAAAGCCCATTTTCCGTCCCCTCCCGGCTCCTGCGAGGAGAAACTGGCCAACTTCCACTTGGTTTTCTCAAAACTGAGCATTGCGGCTTCTTTGGCATTGATTCTGGTGGTGGTAAACACATCGATAGCATCTGGTTCCGGCTTAAACACGGAATAATAGTAGTATTGCTCGGTCAGTTTGATGTTGTTGACAAGAATAGAAGTCTGGGAACTGTTCATCATAATGCTGTCTTTGGTTCCTGAGAGATTGGTGAACAGAATTCTTACCCCGACTTCACCTGCTTGTGCTTCTTTAAAAAATATCTCCACAGAAGTTGGCGATATGGTACTTTGATTGAGCAACTGCCGGCTGACCAGTCCGTTCTGATAATTGACCCCGTAAACATTTGCGTATACACCTTTGGGATCGGAGACCTGACCTTCGGCATTGAAAGTAACTATTCTTAGGATTTGTTTGCCTTCTGATAATTCATCAATAATGACATTTTGAACTGTTCCTGTATCAGCCACAGAAAACTCAACAAATTTCCCGTTGCCGTAAAATACTTTACCCGAAACAGACTCCTCGGGTACGTTAAATTCTACTTTAGCACGATTCCTGCCAGCATAAGTTTTTATATCGCTTACAACAGAAGGAACGTCTATTTTGTCTTTTTCGCAAGCTGTAAACGTTGCTGCAAAAAACACAATGGATAATATAATACTACTTGTACTTTTCATCTTTAACAATATAAAGAGTTGTTTATAGGTGTTGTCTATTTTACTGCCATGCTTCAGGTTGGTTCATTCCCGTCATTTTTTTCGCATCTTCAAGGGGGATCGGCATTACCAGGTATTTGTCGGTATAGGAATTGTAATCGCGGATCTTTTTGCGCTGATATTTGAATTTGCCATCGCCGTCTTTTGTTATCCTCATGCCGGTGATAAAGCGGTTGGTTTCGTTGAGAATTTTCCACCGGCGCTGATCGTTGAACCTGTAGTGGCCTTCGAGGCAGAATTCCACCCGGCGTTCGTTACGTATCCGGTTGATAAGAAAGTCGTGATTCTTCTGGAATCCGGGAACATCCTGGATTTTAGGCTGTAAAGCCCGTTCCCTGACCACATTCACCATGGTCATTGCTCCATCCAGGTCACCCAGTTCACACAGGGCTTCTGCCCTGTTAAGGTAGAATTCAGCCAAACGGAAAAATACCCAGTGGGTAGCCTCATTTCCCTGGCCACTTCCTCCGGGACCCCAAAATTTTACCTGCTTGTCTTTCCGGCTATAGTAACCCGTACAACTACGCTGGGTTTCTTGTGAAATCACATCGTTAATTCCATTTCTTCCGCCAACAAAAGCTTCGACAATGAAAGGTTCGGTACAATTATACGGCACTCCGTAGTTGGCCATATTATACAATATATTAACATAAAAACGTGCATCGCGGTTGCTGTAGGGATCCCCTCCAGTTCCTTCGCTGTAACCCACTGCGGCAGCTCCAGGTGTCACGGTGATTTTTGTTCTGCTTGCATCATCATAGGTAACTGGCAGTGCGCCATTGGTCATTTCAAAACAATCAACGAGTTCCTGGGTAGGAGATTCCCCACAATTCCACATATGAGGGATTGAAGCGTGTGGATACGTTCCGACATCCACACCATTTGTGTTGTTTATGTGTGAATTATCACTCCAGGACCTCCAGATTATTTCCGGAATCATTGATGCAAATGTACCGATGAACAATCTTTTGTAATCTGACATGGGAACAAGGCTGTATTCGGACATGTTGATAACATCCTGGGCAGCATCTGCTGCACGCTGCCATTTTTCCTTGGCATTTTCGGGATTATTGAGCGGACTGGCATTGTAGAGCAGAACCCGGGCCCGGATTGCGTAGGCAATCCCATTATCGACATGTCTGGACTCGTTTGCAGTTTGCCGGTTAGGCAGAATACCCGAATTGATAACCTCAATCAATTCATCAGATATCTTGGTAGCAATTTCGTTGTATGTGGGTCTGGTCAATTCATTCCATCCGGCATGCGTAGCTTCAAATGGCTCTTCAACCCATGGCACCGGGCCGTAAAACTCCAGAAGGTTCATATAATACCAGCAACGAAGCACGCGTGCTTCTGCGACCCAGGTGGTCCTTTCCTGTTCCGTAATAACCTTGGATTGAGGTAAATACTTGATAGCATTATTGGCCAGCCGGATACCCCGCCAGAAATCCGGCCATAATTGCTCACTTGGAGAAGACCAAGGCCAATTAATTACCGGATTGGTAAGCGACAATGCACCGTTATGCCATTCGTAAGCATTGTAGGTGGCGGCCCAAAATGCATTATCAGTTAAACACTCAATCGGACTCATAACAAAGGAGATCTGGTCCCTGCTAAGATAAATTGCATTATAGGCAACATCGATAAGACCCTTGCTCTGGTTATAATTGGTCAGTATTTTATCGATAGTGATCTGACTGTCGGGTGTTTTTTCCAAAACACCTTCACATCCGTATTGGAAGATAAGTACCAACACTATGCTGATGGACAACAATGACTTTTTCATGATTTTTGATTTATTTGAAATATACATTAGAATGTAACATTCAGCCCGATGTTATAGGCTTTGAAGACCGGATACAATAATTCATTGTTTTGTTCCGGATCCTGGTATTTCACCGGATAGTTGTCGAATGTCAGTAGATTTAATCCATTAACATAAAACCGTACCGAAGATGCAGCAATTTTTTTCGAGATGGTTTCGGGAAGGGTGTAGCCAAACTCCACATTTTTCAGTCGTAAATAACTCCCGTCGACATACCAGAAATCAGCCCGTAATTTGCTTGCATTACTTCCCGGTTCCAACCGGGGATAACTAATTTTTAACCCTTGGTCGTAGCGTTCCTTGCTCCAGGCTTCTTTATGCCATTCGTTAAAATTGTAGGTTTCCCATATTTTTTGTCCTGTCAATAAATAGCTACGATTGCCGACTCCCTGCCACATCATACTGAAATCAAAGCTTTTATGCTGAAAGCTGAAGGCTCCTCCAAATGTCCATTGTGGTACTTCCGGTTTTCCAATCGGAACCATGTCTTTATCGTTGATAATACCGTCTCCGTTTTTGTCTTTGTATTTGAAGTCCCCCAGCTTGGGCGATGCACCTAATTCAGACTGGTTGTACCAGTCAAAAAGATCCTGTTCGGTATTAAAAAAACCTGCGGTTTCATATCCGAAGGGTTGACCAAGCTGAAACCCTGTACTTCTCAGTCGTACAGCATAGTCTTCAGGCAGCAGTACTTCGCTCAGATAAAGCACCTTATTTCGGTTATAAGCTGTGTTAAGTTTAATGTCAAGTCTGGAATCCTGATTAAACACCTTTTCATAGCCCAGAGAAAGTTCAAAACCTTTATTTTCAATCTCACCTGCATTGACCTTGGGAAGAATTCCCGATACGAATACACCCCCCGTTCCGAAAACACCGGTTGGGACCAAACCTGTAGCCGGGATCAGGATGTTATTTCGTTTTTCGTAGAAAACATCAGCATCTAATCTGAAATCGGTAAAAAACCGGGCTTCTAAGCCAACGTTGAATTTATTGGCCTTTTCCCATTCCAGTTGTGTGTTTCCAATCTGAGACTCATAACTTCCACTCCAAAGGGTAAGAAATGCAAACCGTGAACCATTCATATTGTCATTTCCCACCTGACCGAAAGAAGCCCGGAGTTTTGCAAAAGAAAGCCATGGTAAAGCTTCTCTGACAAATGGTTCTTCAGAGAGGACCCACCCGAGAGATAAAGATGGGAAAAAACCCATTTTATGACCTGGAGCGAACTGTTCTGACCCGTTATAACCAAAGTTAATTTCGCCTAAATAACGGTTAGCGTAACCATACGTTGCACGTCCGACAAAACCAATGTAATTGTAAGGGAGATCAATATTGATAACCCGCTGATACCGGTTAAACAAAATCATTCCTGTCACATCGTGTAACCCAAAAGAGCGATTGTAATTTATTGACGCATCCACGTTGAACAGATTGTTAAAACTCTGATACTGATTATCCGTCAATGAACTGTTTGTATTTGTTCCGATTGGCTGATAAAGGACGGAATCAGGGGCTGAAGGATTCGACACTGCCTCATACAGCTGGAAACTTCTTTGTCTTACCTGTTGATTACTGGAGAAAGCGTCATAAGAAGCCACTACCTTAGCAAATAATCCTTTTGTAATAAAATCCAGTTTCTGTTCCAGTCCTAAAGTCGTAGTTACCTGATTTGTCTGTGTATTTCGAAATCCGGTACGATTGAGCATGCCATAAGGGACATTGTTCACATTCCCTCCCTTCTGCATTGAACTGAGTACTTCTCCATCCGGAGTTTTGTCGTTATGATAATTGCTGGGAGTCTGAATCAATGAGCCAATTACGATAGAATAACCTGCGACATCGCCCAAATAGGCAGCATTGTTAGGCACGATAACGGGGTCGTTTTTTCTCTGCATATACCCGCTTACATTGAGAAACATCTTCATTGATTGAGTCAGGTCTATATCAAAGTTAGAGCGGAAATTCACGCGGTTAGCTTTTGATTGCGGATCGTAGTCGTATTCGGAAAATTTTTCAGTTTTGAAAATACCTTCCTGGTACAAATAGCCCACAGTAGTGAAGTAGCGCATTCTTTCACTTCCTCCGCTGATATTGATATTAACCCTTTGCATCGGGAAAGCATCTCTCATGAATTCGTGGACAAAGTCCCTGACGGGATAAAGTTCGGGATTATCTCCAAGGCGATACCTTTCCAAAGCATAGTCGCTGTAAATGGGATTCCTCCCGTTTTGTGTTTCCACCTGATTGCGCAGCAAGGCGTAATCATAAGCGGAGACCATATCCGGAAGCCGTGTAGGTGATTGCCAGGAATTTTCCCCTGTAATATCAATGACTGTTTTCCCGGCTTTCCCCCGGCGGGTAGAGATCATAATCACTCCGTTGGCACCCCGTACCCCATAAACAGCAGTTGCGGAAGCATCCTTAAGGATGGTAATAGTTTCAATTTCCCGAGGGTCGAGCGCCTTAAAATCACGTTCAACCCCATCCACCACAACGAGAGGTTCCTGACCATTGACAGTGCTGCGGCCGCGGATATAAAACTCCATAGCCTCACCCCCCGGTACACCGGAACGTTGGAGTACGGTCAGACCAGGCAAACGTCCTGCCAGGGCAATTCCGAGATTAGATGCAGGAGTTTGCCTCAAACCGGTTGCTTCAATGGTTGACAAAGCTGCAACAACGCTCTCCTTTCTTTGCTCCCCATAGCCGACAATCACCATTTCTCCCAATTCAGTGACCAACTCCCTCAAAGTCACATTGATGGTTTGTCGTCCGCCAACAGTAATCTCCTGGGTTTCAAATCCAATAAACGAGAATACAAGTACTGCGTCAGTTTTGGAAAGTGCAATCATGAACTCTCCTTTTGAATCTGTCGTTGTACCCTGTGTCGTTCCCTTTAACACAATCGTTACACCAGGCAATGGAACGTTGCTCCTGTCAACGACCTTCCCTGTAACAGAAAATTGATTACTCTGACTGGCATATATTGCAAAACTTTGCAATACACACAGAATAACTACCAATAACAATTTTGTCTTCATAATTTTACTTTCTAAAGGTTGGTTCTTTTCAATTTCATTGGATTGTTTGTTAAAAATGGTTAGAAAATATAACAGTATCTTATTTTCCCAGGATATACATATAGCTTAGTCTGCCCATTGGTAATACACTTCCTGATTTGTAGTAATCCATAATATCAGATGCATTAGTAACTCCCATTGCAACCTTGAAATAAAACTGTTCTGTGTTGGCGAGGCCTAGAGCAGTGCGCGGCACCGCCAGTAGAATTTTATTGTTATTCAGGACAATTCTGGCATTTCCGCAATTTTTAGCGTTAAAGCCATTATCGAATTTGTCTACAGAAGCTATTCCATTTTCAATTTTCCTTCCGATGACAAAATCATAACTTTCCCAGGATTTCAATTCCGGATTTCCACTTCCGATGAAAATATTCAACCAGTTATCACCTCCCGAAAAGTTGCTGAAACCATCTTTCCCCTTTAAGTAAAAATAGATGTAATTTCCATCGTGAGCAGCTCTCATTTCTGCGATTTTATTGGCTGGTGCGGGTTGGTCATAATGTACAGTAAGAGCACCACCATTTGCATTGCGTGCCATTTGCTTTCCATCCATATTCCGGATAACATATTTAACACTGTCCCACTGGGAGTCTGAACCATTTATGTCAATAGTTACAGGCTTTTCCGGTTCCTGTGTTCCGGTTATCCCCTTGTAGCGGCGTATGTTACTGATCAGTTGAAGATAAAAGGCATCCTGGTATCCACCTGCCATAGGTTCAATGTCACGGGAGTACTCTTTATTGGCAGCATCACACAACATGTATTCTCCATCCCAGGGTTGTTTATAGGCAATCCATTCGTTCCATCCGCCCACTGATATCAATGGAGGATCCGCGTTTATGGCGCGATTCCATTGTGTCTGGAAGAAAGTTCCCCGGTCAACGTCTGCTTCAATATTTTTTCTGGTGGTGGGATCCCAACCACGGCCCCAGTTTACCCAATTAGGCCGGGTCAGTGAAAAGGACATGGGCACCATCGGATGGCTTGCAACCGTCACATTCATTGCTTTTGACTGGGTATGAAAAGGTTGCGGGAACGTCCATTCTATCCAGGGGAAACCATCCGGATAGATCGGGTCGAAAGGCCATTGCGGTTTTAAAAAATAAAAGAAACTGATAATTTCTGAAGCAAGGTCTCCGGGTTTATATCCTGTATCATTTCTTGATGCAGCCTCCCTTAGGTCGTCTTCAGGATTGGTGTAAGCAATAATCAAAGGTTTTCCGTTCACCCTGTACCATGTGTTGGGGAAACGCTGCGGTTGATAGAGTTCCCGGTATAAATCCCTGACCGTTTGAAATGAGTGGGAATGTGTGTAGAACACAATTTTTGGAGGACTCCAGCCATTCCGTTGCATTTCATCAATAACCGCACATATTTTTAAAAATACATGAGAGTAGATAACAGCATTGGATGTATCAAAATAAATGAAATCAACTCCTGCGGTTGTCAGCATTTGCATTTGTTTGCGGATGACCCATTCATCTTCCGAATTGTAATATCCCCAAAGCGGTTCACCCCAGTAATGTGCCTGTCCATTCGGGCTTATGGCTGCATTATAGTGATTGAAATCTGTCAGGATTTTTACTCCATTCGGCAATGCTGCAATCTTAGTTGCATCGTAAATATCTGATGCATAAGGCTGTCCTATCCAAAGCCAAAAAAACATCCCAACCTGACGATCCTTTTTAAAGGCAGAAATAGTACTAAAACTACGTCCGAAATGGTCGACTCCGACTACGTTTAATCCATTGTATTTTGAGTTTGCAGAAGGTTCAATTTTTTCAACCTCTTTGTTATCAAGACTATCTTGCGCAGTCGGATTTCCTTTGTTTGGCGTATCAGGTATAAGAGGATGTGCCTGCGAGCATCCTGATAACAAGCTGCATACCATCACAAGCCATGTAATTATTGCAATCATTTGTCTCACTGTATATAATTTCTAATTAAAAAATGGTAGGTTCCGGATCCTACTTCCACAACAAGACTACCATCCTCTGTTCCTAAGGGTTTTATCTCTTTCAATTTAGTGATATTTTTTCCGTTCTCTGTGATATCAGTCAGCTTTTTAGCTGGGATATACAATTTGGCAAGTGTATTAGCAGGAATAGTAATCCCCAGTAATAGTTGTTTGCCTTGTTTTCTCCACGAAGTTTTGATAAGCCCTTTTACGGTATTCAGTTCCCCTTCCGCAAAATTCAAATCATTAAATATTACCGGACGAATGACGAACTTTTGGAATGCAGGATGATTTATATCTGGCCGTATGCCAAGCACATACTTATAAAACCAGGAATCCACAGACCCCATCATAGGGTGGTTATGTGAATTCATAGCATCACCTGTAGCATATTCCCAGCGTTCCCAAAGTGTGGTCGCCCCTTTCGAAAGCATAAATCCCCATCCGGGATAGGTGGTTTGATTTGCAATTTTATAGGCTGTTTCAGCATAACCATGCTCAGTCAGTGTTTCCAATAAATACTTTGTGCACAGGTTCCCTGTGGTCAGATGGTAGTTGTGCATTTTGACATTTTCAGCTAAGTTGGAGGCAACACGGGGAATATTTTCCCCGGCAACCAAGCCCAAATATAAGGCAAACGCATTCGATGCCTGATTATTTGATGCATAACCCCCTGACTGGTTATCCCAGTATTCGCGGTTAAAAGCAGCGGCAATCTCAGCAGCCATTTTTTTGTACAATGCTGCATCAGCTTCTATTCCGATAACCGAAGCCATTTCCGAAAGAATCCTGGCACAGTAAAAGAGATAACCGGTAGAAATCATTTTGCCGGGAGTATCCCGTGATACGCCTGAACCATTGGGATCCATCAGAAAATCCCTGGGTGGGCACCAATCTCCGTAATAGCTGTAATTGACAATTCCGTTTTCTGTACGGGAATATAGGAAATCCACCCAAGCTTTCATTCCGGTAAAGTGATCACGGACAACACGAACATCTCCGTAAAACTCATAGCATTTCCAAGCCAGAAGGAGATAACTTGCAGAAACAGGATCTGCCGGCCGCATTCCGAAACGAAAAGGTGCCACACAGGTGATTGATCCGTCGGGATCCTGGGTATCTGCCACATCATCAATAAACTTGGGATAGAACCTCGACATGTCATAATTATAAATGGCCTGTTCGATTCTTACCGTCAGATCGTTGAGCCATCCCATCCTTTCATCCCGCTGCGGGCAGTCTGTGGGTACACTGTGCAGATTACTTGCCTCTGTATTGACAATCATCTGATGTATATCGTTTAAAAGCTGATTGCTGCATTTGAACTTTCCGGCGGGTTCAACTGCTGTGCGGACGACATGGATTGTAATATCTCCTTCTTTGGGAGGATAAGGAAATCCCTCCACTTGAACATACCGGAATCCATGATAGGTAAATGCCGGGTTCCAGGTCTCGATTCCCTCACCCTTTAATATGTAAATGTCCTCCGCTTTGGCATTTCTGAGATTTTCCTGGTTTATCAATCCATTTTCATACAGTGATTCAGCAAACTTAAGGATAATAGTATCACCGGATTTACCCTTTACTTTTATCGCTGCCCACCCGGCAAGGTTTCTACCTGCATCTATTACATAAATTCCGGGTTGAGGTTCGGAGATGGAGGACGGAACGATTGTATCGACAATTTGTATGGGTTCAACGAGCTGTGAAACCATATTGTCTCCCGGATCGGCAGTATTATGAGCCCATGCCCAATACTGGTTCATCAACCCATTGGGGACATTTGGCTGATATAATTCATGAGTTTCCAGTCTGGCGTCATATTTTTCTCCGTCGAATATTGAGGAATATACCACTGGCCCGGTGGTAACATGCCTCATATTGTCTGATGTAACCAAGTTCTGGCTTCCATCCTCAAATTCAATTTCCAACTGAATTTTCAGAGATGGGATACCATACCACCCCGGAGCAACCGAAACCAATAATACATTTTGACCTTCCTGTAAGTAGTTTGTTGCGTCGTAAGTTGAATAATAAACTCTTTTTGAATACGTGCTTTGAGCTGGTTCCAAAACGCGATTTCCAACTTTTTTGTTATTGATGTGCATTTCATAAAATCCCAGGCCTGAAATATAAGCCCTGGCACGCTTAACAGGTTTTTGGTTATTAACCGAAGTTTTAAAATAAAGTACTTTACCAGGCATACCCGGGACATAGGCAATCCATCCGGATTTCCAGTCTTGGGTTTTCAATAATCCCATTTCAAAGAACGCCGGTTCAGATGATTCTACCGTCTGACCGTTATTGGTTGTGACAACAACCTTCCAAAAATAGCGTTGTCTGGATATTAATTCTGGTCCGCTATACACAATTCCGTAAGACGCATCACTAAAGACTTTACCGCTGTTCCACACATCTCCGTTATTCCTTGAAAGCATTATTTCTGAACTGGAAACGATAATTTGATACGTTGTTTGAATAATCCCTCTTTGCTCTGATTCAACAGACCAACTAAAACGGGGATCTGTAATGTCCAGTCCGATGGGATTCAATGAATACTCACATTTCAGGTTGTTAACCATTATAGTATTCTGGGCATTTGAATAACTTAACAACAAGCTAAACAAACTAACAACAAGTACTTTCATATCTCCTGTTTATGAATTGGATCAATCGGTTTGCTCTCTGCAAGTAAATTTAGAGAGTATATTTTTGCAACACAGGTGATTTTTTATCAAATTTTGGCAGTTTCCGGCTTTTTTTGGAACTTTCCATTCAGGAGTTGTAAAAATGAATCAACATTTGTAAAGTGGTTTGATTTTTTGGAAGTCTTTAGTACTTTAGTATTTTATGAGAGCCTTTATGTTCAAAGTATTATTAGCAGCCCTTGTTTTATCGGCTTTTTTGAATTCATGCAAAGAAAACATCGAAGTAGCTGATACAGATACCATTAATTGGCAGAAATTATCCACCCGGGTTTCTTATCTCAATATCCAATCTTTCTGCCAGGATTCACTGGGATATATGTGGATAGCCACGTCACATGGATTAAACCGTTATAACGGTTACGAGTTTCATCAATACTACTATGATCCGGAGGATTCCACTTCTCTGGATAATGATATGGTCTTTGCATTGTTCCTGGATTCGTTTCACAGGCTTTGGGTGGGGACATTAACCGGGGTCAATTGTTTTGATTTTAAACGTAACAGGTTTATCAGGTACGAAAACAAACAAACATACGGATCTAACGTGTATTCCTTTTTTGAGGATCACACTGGAAATATCTGG
Source organism: uncultured Prolixibacteraceae bacterium (assembly GCA_964650525.1). Lineage (GTDB taxonomy): Bacteria > Bacteroidota > Bacteroidia > Bacteroidales > Prolixibacteraceae > UBA1413. Next base: position 174,573 of record CAZYUA010000002.1, on the reverse strand, counting down.
GCAGCCACTCATTCCGGACCAGCTTTGCTGGATACTGTCCATGAGCTGATTCTGTTCCCTTATACGGCTAGTTGTATTGTTCATTCTGTCTGGGAGGATAATTCCCAGAGATTATGGATGGGAACTAACAAGGGGCTTGCTTTGTGCAAAAACCATTCCTTGCTGGAGTTTTATCCCTTGCCCGGGAACAAGCAGGTTACCTCAAAGGTTTATATTGATCCGAACGGAACCTGGTGGCTAGGAACAGATGCAGGTATCGTCTGTTTCGATCCTGTCTCAAGAACCTTTGAACAGCTACCGGCAGTTTGTCTGGAAGACACCAGGCTGGCTCAATCCCGGATAAATTTTATTCAGGAAACAGACCGGTTAAAACTCATCATTGGCACTGAGTCTCAGGGTCTCTTTCAATATGACATCATTTCGCAAACTCTTGAGAACAATAATCCTTGGCGCCTGAATGAATTTCAATCCAGTGAACTGCTTTGCTGCTACTCCGACCAAAATAGTAATATTTGGATTGGGTCTTATGATAAGGGGTTTGCAGTATGGAATAAATCGCTGGAATATTTCAATTCTGAATATCAGTTAACCAAGATTGTCAAAGACAAATTTGTTACAAGGATTGTTGAAGACAGGTTCGGGAATTTATGGCTTGGCACCCGGTATCACGGCCTTTATCATTATACTCCTTCAGGAAAGGTGACGGTATTTAATGCTGAGAATTCAGAATTATTCCAGGAAAACAATCCAATAGAATCTTTATTTATAGATTCTGAAGACAAGATCTGGATTGGTCTGCCAAACCAGCTGGTTACTGGTTCATTTTCTGCGAGCGGGCAGATCACTGTGTCTTCCCGAAAGGGAATCGAACAGGTAAGGATGATGAAAGAAGATCACTCCGGGCATTTATGGATCGGTTCCTGGCAGGGGCTGATAATGATTAATCAGGGTGAATCATCTACTAGTCAGCAAAAAAGGATTTATCAGGGGAATGTACCTGATTTATGGGTGCTTGATTCCGGAGAAGTTATATTTTCATCTTATGGTGAGGGTATTTTCAGGTTCTCCAAGGGAGATACCATACCAAGGCTCATCGCAGTGCCTGTAAAGGCGCAGCCTGCAGCACAAACCTGTGTTACACTATTTGAAGATTCACGAGGCAGGATCTGGGCGGGTAGCTATGGACACGGGATGATATGTATGGAGGAGGACACCTGTTTGATTTTTACCAAGGAGGAGGGCTTGCCTAATAATAATGTTTTGTGTTTTCAGGAAGATCAGGTTGGTTGTTTGTGGATGAGTACCTCCAATGGTATTTCAAAATTCGATCAGGAAAACGGAACTTTCAAAAACTATTCTATCAATGATGGTACACTGGGGAATCAATATCATGAGAAGGGAGGACTAACCCATTCTGATGGCAGAATTTTTTTCACCGGAAACCACGGATTGACCTTTTTTAACCCAATGGCTGAAATGCCGGTCCAAAGTCCTCCCAATGTAATTCTGGAGGATCTGAAGATTCTGAATCGGAGCGTTCAACCCAGGCCTGATAATTCAACCCTGCCCATGAGTATCGCTTACGCCAGCAATATCACACTGAATCACAGACAATCCGTTTTTTCTATAGATTATTCAGGAATTAATTTCATTTCACCAGATAAGCTTACTTATGCCTATAAGCTGGAGGGATTCGATGAAAACTGGAGTTATGTTGGTAATTTCAGAAGGGCAACTTATTCCAATCTTTTAGCAGGGAAGTATCACTTTTACGTTAAAGCAATTAACCGTGATGGGGTTGAGAGTACGCGGCCAGCGGGTATTCAGATTGTAATTAAACCAGCCCCCTGGTTCACATGGCAGGCTGTAGCATTTTACATCTTAGCCTTTTTGTCGGCCGTTTATTATCTTTTTCACTTGATCCTTAAGGTAAAAATGAACCAGCAACTTCTTGAAATAGAACATAATGAAAGACTTCGTGAACACGAAATTTCCGACATGAAAATTAATCTGTTCACAAACATTTCGCATGAGTTGAGGACACCCCTGACGTTGATTTCTGCACCTTTAGAACAACTGACTACCCAGAATGAATTGTCAGAGCCTAATAGGAAACTCTTAAGTACAATTACCAGAAATGTGGCGAGTATGCTGAGATTAATCAATCAGCTCCTGGATTTCAAAATTATCGAAAACGGAATCATGTCTTTACAGGTACAGAAGAGTGATATTATTAAATTGATCCAAAGTATCCAGGAGCTCTATTTATATCCCTCTGAAAAAAAACGAATCACTTTGGTTTTCACCCCACATACCAGTAATTATTGTTTCTGGATTGATACAGACAAACTGGAAAAAATCCTGCATAATCTTCTTTCTAATGCCTTAAAGCATACTCCTGTTAATGGATCCATCCAGATAAAGACAAACATTTTGGATCATTCAAGTGCTGCTAGAAAATATCTTGGGATTGCAGATTCAGAAAGTGATACTTTCTTTGAGGTCGAAGTAACCGATTCAGGACCAGGTATCCCCGAAAGCAAACTGGGAGAATTGTTTCGGCGTTATAGAAGGATTAACGGACCATCGGGACTTAAACCAGACTATGGAGGAAGCGGCATCGGATTGCACTATACCAAACACCTGGTACAAAACCACAAAGGCCAGATTATTGCCTGCAACCAACCTGGTGGGGGAATGACTTTTTCATTCATTCTTCCCGTAGTAGATATCTATTCGGATAATGAGAAGAAACTTTGTCCAGATATCATACGGTCGGATGACAATAGTGAGCTCGTCTCGCCAGATATTGAGAACAGAATAAAAAAGCAGTATACTGTTTTGTTAGTTGAGGATAATTCAGAACTTCTTGAATTTATTAGAAATATATTAATCCCTCATTATCAGTTGCTGGAAGCAGCTGATGGCGATAAAGCCTGGGAGATTACGCAGAACCAAATACCTGATCTGATACTCAGCGATGTACTTATGCCCGGATTATCAGGTTACGATTTATGCCGGAAAATCAAATCTCATCCAGAGCTCAGCCATATCCCTGTTATTCTGCTTACTGCTAAAAGCACCATTTTTGACCAGATTGAAGGATTGGAAGTCGGAGCAGATATTTATATCTGTAAACCATTCAATGTAGAGTATCTTCTGCTTACTATCAAGAATCTCTTCAATGCCCGGAACAAGCTTCGGCTTTATTATTCTACGCCTCAGATAAAAACACAGGAACAAATTCCCATACCCGTCAAATTGAGCGAGTATGATCAAAAAATGATGAACAAACTCATCTTCATAATGGAAGAGGATCTTTCCAACCCTGAAATAACTATTGATTATTTAGCGAAAGACCTTGGCTTTAGCAGGGCTAGTTTCTACAGGAAAATAAAGGGATTGATGGATATGACCCCAATCGATTTTTTAAGGAATTTCCGATTGAAAAAAGCTGCGGAAATGATTCAGGAAGGTTCCTTTTCACTCAGTGATATATCTGATAAAACGGGTTTTAGTTCTTATTCCTATTTTTCGAAATCGTTTAAAAAGCATTATGGAATGACACCCAAGAAATATCAAACAAGCAATATGCATGATTAATGCCGGACTACTTATCCCTTTGCTAACCATCAGAGAATTGAAATCACCGGAACCCGGAAATGAATTCCAAATCCCTTGTCAATTGTCGTCAACCACTTTCCCTGATCCTGAAATATGGGAATCAACGTGCGGGTGACCTTTATAATAGACTGCCCCACTGCCTGAAATGACCACCTCCAGTAATTCGGATACATTCATAAAAACCTTACCTGATCCTGAAACTTTCACCTGACACTTTTTCGCCGGGAATTCATACAAATAGATCTTACCCGATCCGCTGACCAGCAAATCAGCAAAATCAGTTTGTCCCTTTATCTCTACATTCCCGGAGCCCGAAACGATTACACCGATCGAATCTGTTTCCAGAGATGAGTAAATCTTTCCCGAACCGGAGACCATCATATCAACACAATCGGAAATGAATGATCCTGTGGTGATCTGCCCTGAGCCACTTAAATCAAGGCCAGTCAACACGGGCATGACAACAAAAACCTTCATCGGAAGGGTATTGTCCAGATTGTTAACTCCCTTTACTCTTATTTCCAGCCTGCCCCGGTTCACCTCAGTAATTATATAGGGAAGGAGATTGCTTTCCGCTTCAACTGAAACATCAAAGTCATCGCCACAGGTGATCAGAACCTTAAAATCCCCTCCTGAGATCACCCTATCAAAAGGTGCAACATTCCGGGTTTCGCTTTTTACGATCCCGTTTCCTTCAATAAAAATTTCATCGCATCCCGCAATAATGAAACCCAGGGAGATGAAAACGATAAGGAATGACAATTTCATTTTTATAATCGTAACGTGTTTAAAACCCTACCCGTAATTTTGAATCTTATGACTATATGACGTACCTGATAGGATAATGTTACAGTAAATTTACAGCTGTTTTTACGGTTTTCCGTGTATCAGGAATTGAATCCAGTCTGCAGGACAAATCTCCTGTACTCAGCCGGGATCCTGAATGGTGCCTGCAGATCCGGTCATAGCCTCCTGCCTGTACAAAATCCTTTGAGATATTCCGGATGGGCCTTGGCTGTTGCCAGGTTGGTAAAGTCACAGCCACACACAGATGAGTGTGGTTATTTATCGTACCCAGCGAAAGCGGACTTGCCGCCGGAAAATACGCCAGGCTATTGCCAGCCAATCCTCGGCCCTCATTTTGCCCCAGGCCTGTTCATTTCCGACACATGGGTTAATAAATGGGCTGACGCAGGATCAAAGGAGTCTTTCCGGCAAGACCGGATCTTTCCCTTCGCATACAGTATTGCAGACGCTTGGTTACAATACTTTACCCGTCGCGTAAGATTCATTCCACCTCTGTTGGCTCAGGCGTAAAGAGGGGGATTATGCAGGCAGCCGGTTATTCGATGATCTCCACCCTGATGTCATCGAGGAAAATGCGGTTGGTTGTCACGGCTTCCTTGGTCAGGTCCCAGGCTTTTCCGAGAAACTGGATCCGGGTTTCGGCCGTTGCTCCTGTAATGGTGAAATGGAAAGCCCTGGCCGGATCCCAGATGTTATTGACGATCCCCTCGTCATCCTGGGCTTTGTTGTTGGGTACATTTTCAATCATCAGGCTGTCAACACTGGCGGTCCCGGCACCCAGAATGTGGATCTTCAGCACCCTGGTGTCAATAACGGTTCCCCCGGAGGAGACATAGCCCGCGGCTTTGAAGGTGACTTTTACATTTTTCGTGCCTTCGATGTTTGCCAGTTTCGGGGAAATGATGTCCCCGCCGTAGCCCGTTTTTCCCACTTTGACAAATCCGGCACGGGCGTAACACAGGGGAGTGGTGCCGCTGCCGCTGACCTCGTTGACCGTGCTGGTCCATCCTTTGTCTTTTTCTTCCTGGGTCCACAGGTCAATGCGCTTTTCTCCGGTGGTGGTGTAGGGCACTGCACTGCCATAGTTCAGCCAGCTGAAATCTTCATAAAAAACGGTAACCGGATCAATAACCGGTTCTCCATCCCTGATGCAACGGACACTGGAAATGCCCTCTTTTGCGTTATTGTCGCGCGAGAAATCACCAGATGCGAAGAAAAGGCTCCGGTCCCAGGCAAGGTCAGAATCGCTTTCTGTGGAAGACCACCAGCTGCCGTATTCTTTCAGTGAGTCGAATTTGCCGCTTAAAAGATTCCGTTCACCGCCCGGAAGGCCGGAAAAACCACTCTTATTATTACTTAAAAGATCGTTGCCAACATCACCAGAAGAAGTGGAGGTCACCCAAAGATTTGTGGCAGCTACCGATTTACCTGTCTTGTTTGTACTGGTAGTGCCATCATGATTATAGCTGTTTGCAATCAGATAATTCACAAGTTGAGCCCATTCGACATCACTGGGCAGATGCCATCCTTCCGGACAGATCCCTCTTACCCCACTGGGATTTTTATCACTGCTTGCCGAACCGGACATGGCCGCCGGCCAGTTATACAAAACCCCATAGGTGGCATAATTCGGATTATTTTTTGCAGCAGCCACATCAGTGCCCGAATAATCGTAAACATAATAATAAGGCGTCGTATTTGATCCCAAAGTTGATGGATTTACCGATGGCAGGTAGGCAAGATTCTTTGCCATCCACCACTGGGTTCCAATTTGAACAACAGGATAACTGTTCTTATCCGGATCCTTACACTCAAAAAATCCAACCGTATACGTTTTATCCCCTTTAGGAGAATCTGCTATGACGGTTTTGTTCAATCCGGACGAAAAGAGGAACTGGAGAATGTCGCCCTGCGAAAAATCCAGGGTCTTACTGACGGTTGCACTTTTTATCTTTCCGGGGCTTTCACTACCGGCATAGGATATCCGGGTTTCCTGTAAGCCGACGCCCACACAGGCTGCCTTGAAGGTCAGGGAACTGTTGTCTTTCATGACCGTCACCGTATACCATCCCATCTGAGGATATCTGACAGTGAATAGGTGATCTCCGGGGCTTGCTTCCTGCTGCACCATGCTGAGCAACTGTCCGGCCATATTATACAATCTGACCGAGACTTCCTGCCTCTTTGCAACGGAAAAACGAACGGTTGCTACACCATAAGACGGATTGGGGAATAGGGTCTCTGTCCCCTGGCCCGCCGGGAGAGGTTTCAGTCCGGTAGTGTTCTTCAGAACAAGGGTTTCGTTTCCCGGAACAGTCACCATTTGTCCGGTTTTCTGGTTGGTGATCTGAACACTGTCAATGGGGGTGCCGGTCTCCTTAGACTGGAATGAAATGTTTATATCCTGCGCATGAAGGCCCAGAATCGTGAGAAACAGGAAAATAGAAGTAAATGTCTTTTTCATATGGGTTACGTTTTAATGGTGTATCTTGTAAAAACCCTGGTTATGGCTCCGCCGAGCAAAGCTTCCCATGTGGCTGATTCATTCCGGCTGTTGCTCAGGTAATTCATTTGTACCTCCATCTTTGATCCTTTTTTTGGTTATATCCGTCAGAGGTAATGAATGGAAACCTTCCCAAAGGTATGTTTTTTTAGAATCACCCGGGATTTTCAGACCATTTTTTAAGTCAGGAAAGGCAAACCGATAATAACCAATGGGTTAATATAACGACCGATTCGGATAATTCTACGTTATTCCGTCTGTGCGAAAGCCGGATAGTGCCCGGATGCCGGCACCGGGTGGTGATTTTTTTCTGGTCTCCCTGGATGTATAGGAGTGGCATTGATGGCAGGATCAAGTTATCCCGTCCCGGGTAAGATAGCTCTTTCCGGGACGGATAAAAAGGTCCGTTCATTCAGGCGTGTGGTTTCCGGGGTGCTCCGAAAAAATAAGCAGTGGTTTGTTTGCTTTGTAAATCTGGCAGCTGAAGCAGATTAAGTAAACATCATGCCGCCGTTGATGTCGATGTTGGAGCCAGTGATGTAATCCGAATCGTCGGATGCCAGGAACAAGACCAGGTCGGCAATGTCGCCGGCGTCTCCTTCACGGCGGAGGGGATAAACACCTTTCATGCGTTCCCTGTTTTCCGGAGTGTTAAAGCGGTCGTGGAAGGAAGTGGCGATGGTTCCGGGAGCCAGAGCGTTGACCCGGATGCCTTTGGGTCCCAGTTCTTTGGCCATGGAACGGGTAAAGGTCATGACGGCGCCTTTTGCGGTGGCATACATGGAGGCGCCCGGGCCTCCGCCATCGCGGGCTGCCAGAGAGGAGAAATTGACGATGGCCGAACCTGCCGGCATATGGGGTACCGCTTCGCGGGTACAGAGCCAGCAGCTTTTGAGGTTTACATCCATCAGCAGGTTGTACCAGTCTTCATCTTGTTCCGTGATGAGTTTTCTTCCGAACAAACCCCCGGCCACATTGACCAGCACGTGCACTTCATGGCCGTAAGCCTTTTCGCTTTCTTCGAACAGTTTTTTCACATCGCCGGCGCGGGTCATGTCACCCTGTACAACGATGGCTTCGCCGCCGGAAGCATGGATCGATCTGAGGGTTTCCTCAGCATCCTGTGGATTGTCAAAATAATTGATCACCACTTTAGCCCCTTCCGCGGCCAGTTTCAGGGAGATGGCCCGTCCCAGGTCGCGGGCGCCGCCGGTGATCACAGCTGTTTTTCCTTTGAGTTTCATAGATTTCTTATTTTTATTTTAGACTAATAATCTGTTCAATTTTTCCGACGGTCAGGAAGATGGATCCCAGCGACAACGGCACCAGTGCAGCCAGGAGGCCGAAGAGAAGAGGCCAGCTGTCGATTTGACCTGCAAAGAGCATGGCCAGTATCACTCCCAGTACCGCCGAAGCTCCGCCCAGGCCTGCCAGCGACCCCACCGATTTGCCGCAGTGCAGGTCGCTGGGAATGGTTTGAATGTTGGTCATGGTGAACTGGAACCCTCCCAGAACAAAAGCCATGAGGATGACGGCCAGAACGGCATTGGGTGCCAGGACAGAGGCGATGACCGCCGGAACAATGACCACCCCGCCGGTCACCATAGCCGCTTTCCGGGAAAAATCAACCGTACGGCCTTTGCGGATCAGGTACCCCGAGAACCATCCGCCGGCGATGCTTCCGACCATGGCACCCACGTAAGGCACCCAGGCTGAAAAGGCTAACTCCTTAATATTCAGTTTATATTCTTCTACCAGGTACATTGGCAGGAAAGTCACAAACATCCACCAGATCGGATCCAGGAAAAACCGGCCCAGGATGACGGAATAATTCTTTTTTTCCGACAGCAGTTGACCCCAGCTTTTGCCAACTTCGTTGACCACTTTCGCCTCGGGCTGTCCGGAAAGGATGTAATCGCGTTCCTTATCGGTGATCCATGGATGCTCCTTAGGCCCTTTTTTATTGATGATCAGCCAGGGAATCAGCCATATCAGCCCCAAAGAACCCACTATCACAAAGGTGAGTTTCCACCCCAGTGAAACATAAAGCATCAGGATGACGATGGGTGCCAGGATGGATCCTGTGGAAGCTGCGGCACCGAATAATCCCTGAGCCAGTGCCCGCTCTTTCTGCGGGAACCATTCGGCATTGCTCTTGGTGGTGCCGGGCCAGGGACCCGCTTCTCCCAACCCGAGCATCATCCGGAACCCGGTCAGTGAAAGCTTCCCCCTGGCCAGCGAGGTCAGAGCATCGGCCGATCCCCACAGTAATACCGACAGCAGAAAGCCTTTTCTGGTTCCGATTTTATCGTAGAGCTTTCCGGAGAACAGCTGGCTGATTCCATAGGCAATCATAAAAAAGATGGTGATCTTCCCCAGGATGTCCTTGGCCTGCCGGGACGACTCCTCAGGAGTGAGTGCAGGATGGATGATCCCCAGGTCATGCGCAATGCCCTCACGGTTCACCACGATCATCCCTTCTTTTTTCGTGCTGACCCGGCTGGCTGTCTGCACCTGGGTGAACCCGCGGCTGTTACGCAGGGTATATTCCTGTTTTTCAGCATCGTAAACCGCCTCATTTGCTTTTGACCCGGGTGTGAATTGCTCTGTAAGCCTGTATTCTATGTTGGCCACCCACATGTAGTTGAGGGTTCCGCGGTCGAGATAGTTAATGATGGTGATCAGGACAATCAGCCCGATCACCCACCAACGCAGTCCTTTTATCTTCATACGTTAATAATGGTCTTAACAGTTAATATATCATTGCGTTACATAAACCCGCTCTTTTCCTGAACAAACTGCTCAGTATGGAACTCGCATGGGGGTTATTTACATGGCCTTTTGCAGTGCGTACACCATGCTCGTTTCATGGCTGTCTATTTGAGAAAATCCTGTCGCACCGGACTGAAGACATCGATCAGGATTCCTTCATCCAGACAAACGGCTCCATGCGAAATGTCCGGCTCGATATAAAACCCGTCACCGGCCTGTAACACCCTCTTTTCACCGCCGATCATCACCTCGAAGGTCCCGCTGACAACGTAGGTGCTCTGCGAATGGTAGTGTTCATGAACATATCCGATGGCCCCTTTCTCAAACTTTACTTTTACCAGCATGATCTGGCCATCGAATCCCATGATCTGGCGTGTCAGCCCGGGTGACGGGGTTTCCCAGGGAAGCTCCGCACCGATTAAAAAATTTCCACTTCTTGTTTTCATTGTTCAAATTATTGAGTTAATAAGGTAAAATCGGTGAAACACATGGTACTGGCTCAGTCAAGTTTCGTTAGCCATGTGGTACATCATCACTGTCGGCCCCGACTCAGTCGGGATGGGTATTTCATTTTAACTCCTGGATTAACTGATAATTTCCTTTAAAGCGTATGACCTTGTTGTCCACTTTCACCGAGCGTTCCGTTTCTTCACCAAAATCGCGGTTCACGGCAATGAAAAGGAATGACCGGTTTTCGGGAAGCGTGACCCTGATGACCGAAAACTCATCCTCCTCCTTCAGCAACTGTAATCCGGAAATGTTACTCTGGAATCCGGACGTCATTTCCCGGGTCAGGTCGTACATGCCGCGAGGCTCAACGACCGAAACAAAGGTATGCCTGCGAGCCTGGGGCTGGCGGATGATCAGACCCTGTTCTGACCGGAGATTGAAACCCGGGTCGTTCGCACCCGTGCGGGCCATCAGTAATTGGGTTTCCGGGTTGGTACAAGTGGTGATATGATAAAAACGGCTGCCGTTAACCCAGGAGAAAACCGCCGTGTTGGCGGCACTCCTTCCTTCTGCTTCCAGCCACAAATGCTGGTACCCGTTCCCTTTCCCGAGTGGTTTCAGTGCCTCAAAGCTCTTTTGCAGGTTCACTGAGGATGATACCGGGTGCCCCCTGAAATAAAAGGGCAAATCCAACTGACAGAGCGTATCAGAAACAATTCTGAAAATATCCAGGACCACCGGATTTTCCAGGTCAGACAGTTTGAGCAGTGCCAGCGTCCGTTGCATCGACACGCCCGGAAACGCATTGTTTTCTGTCCCAGACACTACCTGAACAGCCGGATCAGAAAAATCGAAAAAGTTGATTTCGGAATGGTGGAGCGAAGAAACTTTTATTTGACCGTTAAATTGGCATCCCTCATTGACGGAAACCGTATTATGAGCGATGGACTGCATCGCCCAGGAATAATTTTCGGGTGTATAATTGCCTCCGCTTTTAGGTTCGATATTCAGAAACCTGGCGGAACCGTAATCGGTAAGTACCGGATTTCCGCTGTCGAAAAACGAAATGGAAAGCTTATCGTAATGTCCGTGAGAGAGTCCGTGAGAGGTGGCCTTAAAGGTCAGGCAGGTGTGGTCATTCCCTGATCCCCATCTGAGAATGGCGATGCCTCCCTGATCTCCGGCGGGGCCATCAGAAAGGAATGCCGGTTTCATGACCACAGGAGCGGACATTTCACGGTACATGGCTTTTGCCGTGAAGATTCCGGCATCTGAAACCAGAAAGGCGTCCTGGTAGCGGGCAACCTCCAGCCACTCTTTCTTTTCCGGATTGTTCCTGAAAGCTATATCGACCGAACTGATGATGTCGGTCGATTTCAGGGTTTTCTGCAAGGCGTCGTTCAGGTAGAACAATTCCCCGTTGTACGACAGTTGTGTCATGGCATCTACGGCGCGGTAGAGAATTCCGTTCCTGAAACCGAAAACATCCAGTTCAGGTTGCTGATGCTGAATAGCCTGTGCAAATACCAAAAAGGGCCATAAGGCATATCTCTGGTAATAAGGTCCTTCGGTGAAGTAGCCGTCCGGTGAAAATAGAACTTCCAGTTGTTTGAAAAAGCCGGCAGAACCATCTTTTTTCGAGCCATACAGGGCCATATCCACCAGGTTTTGGTCTCGCATGACATATCCGATCATTCCGACCGCTGCATTGGCCCAGGTCCCGTGATTGTGCATCCTGTTGAAAACCGCATAGTTGTCGGGATTTCCGTTGGAAATGAAACCAGCCATGGGGTAGAACAGGTTATCTTCGATATACCTGCGGTCCGGTTCGGGAATGGCGTTAAACACGCAATCGTAAGCACAGGCCGTATTTACCAGCCATACCGATTCATTCAGCGTCTGCCAGAACAGCTTTCCGGGCACCGGGGATCTGACGATGGGGTGAGGCCCCAGTTCCGGGTAGATACGGGCATATTCCATCAGCATATCCCTGACAAAGGAAGAATAATCCCTTCGGCCGGTAATCTGGTATAGGACGCCGGCTGCAACCATTTCGGTATAATTGCTTTTATGTTTTTCGTGGGTATACCCTCCGCCGCCATCTTTCGGAACCGGCACCAGGATTGGATTCGTCAATGCCTGGTCTGCGGTTTTTTTGAGTTCCTCCAGGGATTTTTCGAACGCTGGTAACCGGGAAGACCATTTTCTGATCTCCTTCACCCCGCCGGGTGTCAGCAACAGTCCCGGGCGGGTAGCCGGAAATGCCGGTGAGGCGCAGATCAGGAGCCAAAAAAGTACCCAACAGGATTTTCTTTTCATGCTTGAAGTTCCCGGATTTAGGTTAACATATCAGCAGTTTTTTTGAAATCATTTCCCTTCCGGCGCAGGTGATATGGACAATGTAAATCCCGGGTTTCATGGCTATCTTAAGGGTTTCCTGGGGGGAAAGGGTATGCCGGGTAAGGCAGACGCCATTAATACGGTATATTCTGCAAATTCCTCTTTCCGAGGAACATACGGAGATATTCATGCCGTCAACCCAGATGCGGGGAGCGAAGGTTCTCTGAATCATGGAAGCCCCTGTGCCCGGGTTGTTGAAAAAGGATGCACCGGTGTTGGTTTTTTCCGGCATGTTCTTAACCGGGTCGCCCGGCAACTGGCTGCAACCGGGCCATTTGGCAAGGGTAGGCCGGCTTCTGCCTCTAATATCGCCGGTAACTTCAGGGAAATCTCCGGTAGGATAATTTTGAAGCGGGGAAGCCGGTTCGGGCTCTGACATCTTCAGCGGGGTGGCAGCCAGTAACATGCCCGGATTCACTCCTGTAGTAACCTGGAGAGGAGTATACACGAAATTGGCATATTTCCCCTGGTTCATCAGGTTGTTCTTCCAGGTTACATCAAGGGTGGCGGAGTTGGTGGGGTCTATCACCACATTGCTGTTCGATCCCGAGGGGTTAAAGACGTGGTTATGCGCAACGACAGAGGTCACCGGGGGAAGGGTCATCCCCGACTGGCTGTTGTAATTGATGCTGAAAGACTGTGCGCAGTTCACCATGGTGTTGAATGCCACCTGGGCGTTTTTTACCTGGAAATATTCATTCAATGCTGAGTTTTCCTTCCCCCTGACCATACAGATAGCAGACCGGAAGTTGGTCCCCTTGAGATCCTGGAAGTAATTGTTGAATACTTTATGGTTCTCGCCGATTATTCTGATACCTCCTGTGCTGGTGACACCATTTCCGATAAAATAATTCCCTTCCACCAGACAGTTGTTGCCATGCCGCAGCGTAAGCATCCCGCGGCACTCCAGGAACAGGTTGTTGCGGTAGATGTTTCCGCACGACTTGTTGGAGATGATCTCTATTTCACCGTTACAACGCTCAAAAAAATTACCTTCAACGGTAACCCCGGCGGTAGTCATGGAGGTGCTGCTGTCGCCGATCCTGAGGATCTCCTGTCCGTTGAGTTCGTTCCCGTTCCCATCGAGATTGGCATTCCGGTATCCGAAATAATTATCAGAAATGAGGTGGTTAGCTGGTGTATTATTCACCAGCCAGACCACCATCAGCGTTCCTGAGTTGTTCTTATTCTCGAACGAACAATGGTCCACCCGGTTGTTTTTCCCATAAATAGAAACCCATTTGCTGTCGACACTATTGGAGGAAGGATTATAATTCACAATGGCCGTCTGGGTAAGCCTGCAATTTTCTGCAAAAACCGACGAAGAGGTCCTGAACGATATCACGTCCGAACCGCTGAGTGTTCCATCCAGAAAGCAGAGGCCTGAAACCACAATGTATTTCCCGGAAAAGGAGAGTCTGGAGCTGCCGTTAAGGATAACCTGACCCGGAGTTTCGGCTTCCAGCACTACGGGATGGCTTTCCGTCCCGGTGGCTTTCAGGGAAATCACCTGGTTGTTCCATATCCTGTTTTCCATGACAATGGTATCGCCGGGACCCCAGGTACCGGAATTGATGCCTGAAGCCCCGCTAACCACCGTACGGCGTCCATACAGCGTCCCGACACAGAAAAGCATTACTATCCACGAAATTAAACCCTTCATGGCTGACCACCAAATTTTATGGTTGTTAACAGGAGACTAAGAAACCCTGTGACTCTCCGGAGCCCTTTGGTTGCACCGTTCCCATGCCACCAAGGAGGCCTGTGAGTCAGGAAAAAGACCAAAGGCTGCCTCTCCGGGTGCTATCAGTTGATCACCACTTTGCTTTTGGATGTGGTTCCCTGTTGATCCCTGAATAACACAATGTACAATCCCCTGTCCAGGTTGGAAGCGAATCTTCCTCCGGTCTGAGCAGAAATCAGTTCGGCACCCAGGATGGAATAGACTTTCAACCGACCAGGGGTACCAGTGATAATCTCCTTGCCTGAAGCGTATACCAGGTGCCCGTTGTTCCTGACTTGAGGCAATCCCGTATTTTGACCCATTACGGTTGTTTCCCAGGTTCTCCCAACCCGTATACCGCTGACCAGGGCTCCGATCCCTCTCTGTCGCAGGTTGATACCCAGTTTAGCTGTTGAGGAATAATCAGACTGTACATCAGCAGCCTCCAGTTTGTTGGTTTGTTCAGCTTCGGTTTTCGTGGGATCCGGATTAACAAAGAGGCTGATTTTGTCGTTGTTATTGTCACTGACTCCTTCATATTTCAGGACCAGCAGATGATTCACTCCCGTGCCCAGGGTAAGCCCCAGAGAGGAGGATTCCTTATAATCAGCAGCTGACGAGGAGTTTTTGGTAACCGCAAAGAAAACCTCGTCGCCGGTAAGGTTGTTCTTTGCAAATACCCGGCCCCGGGTCATGCTCGAGGTCTCTGAACCTTCATAGTTGAAGAAATCGCGGTACGAACGGTAAGATACCGGTGAAACATTGACAATAAATGCAGCATAGATGGTCCCTCCGGTGACATTTTTCAGCGTGTCACCCTCTGCAAACACAATTTTCTTTGTGGATATCCGCTGGGTTGAGGAAGAGGCCCCAATGGCAGAATCCAGGACCGCGGCATGTCCCAGGTTCGATCCCGGATAATTGGTGTAAAACAGAGGGTCCTCCTGAATCACCGGACTTACCCCATAGGCGTCCCCTGCTTTCGCTGAAACATACCATCCGTTGTATCCTTCCACCTTATCGCCTGCTTTGAGAGTGGAAAAATTCTCGGTAAACACCTGCCCCTGAGAATAAAGAACAAATGTCGATAATAATAAAAGTAAAATTCTCTTTTTCATAGACATTCTGTTTTAAAATTAATAACCATCGCTTGTTTCTATCTGTTTGTTATCATCATTTTGTGTACCTGATTGGTGGTTCCAGTGGAGATTATCACCCCATACATCCCCGGAGATAAAAAGGAGAGGTCGTAGGTCTCCCGGAATAAGCCCTGGTAAACCGGAAGATGGCATAAGGAGGCCACGATCTGACCATTGAGGTTGCTGATAAGTACCGTTAATGGTTCCGGTTCAGGTGAACAAAGCTCTATGGCGGTTATACCCGTGGAAGGGTTAGGAAAAACTTTGATCCGGGATCCGGATTCATCGGTGTTTTTTGTGGGGGTCAGGGGTTCTTCGCGGATGGAAAATCCGGCAAAGCGTACGGCCTCATCCCTGAGATCTCCTGCTTTCAGTAAGCTCCTGTATATCCCCCATTTAGGCCTTACAAAACTGTTGTCGGGCCTGATGGTCATGAGTTTAACGTTATTGTAAGACAATACGGACGCGCCGGTGGCCATATTAGTGATTTCCAGGGAGTAGGAGCCATTCACTGTGTCGATCTTTACCCGTTCTGTCACTTCCACCCAGTTCCCCACAAAGAGTGAGAGGTTTACCACGGCTACTTTTTGGGAATTGTTATGGATCAGTTCCATTTTGTCGGGGGTTCCTTTTCTGGCGGTGAGGGTAAAAACCGGATCGTCATCATCGCCGCCCACCGCTTTTATCTGGTGTAAATGGGTGAAATTGGAGGAGGTCTTAAACCCTGCAGGGAGCCTGAACCTCCATTTATAAACCACTGTTTCACCCACGATGCCCTTCAGGTTGGCGGGAGATGACTGATAGGTTTTGATTTCCATCCTTTGCCGGTCAAAATTGATGCACCGGTCGTTGTCGGGGGTCACGTGGATGTAGAACTCAAAGACATACCGGTTCAGCACTGAATCCCAAACTTCACGGATATGCCTTCCGAACTCAGGATGGGCGCATTCGGGGTGTTCCACCACATCGTACCCGGGAGCAAGAACACTGTTTATCAACTCATAGGTGTTCCCGGGTCCGTCGGCATCCAGTATGATTTGGGCGCCCAGGGAGGTGGGAACACCGGCAGTAAGCCAGAAAAATGCCAGTATCCTGCTGATGGCTTTCATCGCATCAATCATTTCAATCCTATATCCCCGCCGTCGGTGGCTTTTCCTTTCAGACCCGATTTTTTTGATAATTGAAAACTGCGCTTTACAAATTTCGGATTTTGATTCCGGATATTCTGTGCCACCGCTCCGTTTTCCGTTTGGGGCATGGGGCACTGGTAAAAGCAGGAGTGGGTAATCTGGTTTTTCGGTTTTCCCAATTTAACGGAAGATTTGGCAGCAGAAAGGTGAAAGATGGAGTTCTGTATTAACACCCTTACCATTCCCGTAACGCGTAAAATGCTCTGCTCCTGATCTGCCCCGATGCGGTCGAAGACAGAGTGGTCGATCAGCAACGATCCACCCAGGGTAGATTCATCGTTTCCTCCGCGGTAAAAATAAAGTGCATGTTTTTGAATTCGGCTGAAAACGCTGTTTTCAAAAACGAGGTTCTCGGCATTGTACTTACCCGTATCCTCTGTTTCATCCGACAGGCTGAAGCCGCGGATAGCATCGCGGATAACCGAGTTCCGCACGACGAGGCTGTCGGCAAAAGAACCTTTGTATGCCCTGAAAACGGAGCCTGTAGGTTCCAAGAACCCGTGAATGTCGCAACGATCAATAAAGAGGGAATATCCGAAAGCAGTTTCCTTGGCAATGAAGGCGTATTTACCGGGGAATGATGACTCTCCATTCCCGTCAATTTCGAGTCCTTCGAGCGTCAAAACTGCCTGTTCAGACAACTCGAACAGGGCGGTATGTTCCTTTTCTGCCTCGAGCGAAATAAGGGGTTTGGATCTTACTCCTTCCGCAGCGCGGATGGTCAGGTTTTTTGATACCAGGATTTTTTTTGTACTACTATGTTTTCCTTCAGACAGGACCAGAATGTCACCGGTTTTGGCTTTTTCGACTGCCGTGGTCAACAGGTTTTTCCCTGCGGAAACGGGGATCACTGCTCCGGTTTGCTTATTTTTTGCCTTTTCGGATGCAAGGAGTTTCCTGTACCATTGGGGGCCGCAGTTTTCAGCATTAGCCGGTATAACAGCCGGGTTTTCCCCGTCCTCCTGGAATGCCCCGATTACGGCTTCTCTCCGGGGCCTGCCGAGGATGTCGTCTTTCACAAAAGGCAGGGGTTTCGCCTTTGCCGTCGATAGTACCGTCTCAAATCCGTACGAAACGGCTTTCCGGGTTTCTCCCTGCACTGTGCCGGTTTCGGAGGCCAATCCTTTGCTGCTGAAAAGCAGGTTGTTGTCGAAGAGAACCCCTTCGGTCGGGTCGTAATACCTGATCAGTTCTGATTCACCCGGTGAATAGACAAGGTTGTTGACCAGAAGGGTGTTTTCAGGTTTCACCACACGGTTCCTGTCTCCGAAACCGACGCCAAAAGCCCAGGGGGTGGCACAGTCGTAATAAGTGTTATGGGCGACAACCACATTTCTGACGGGGGCATACCCGTTGAGCGGGCTGTCGGGAATGGCGTTCATTACCGCCAGCGCTGAGCGGAAGTCGTCGCCCCGGAGTTTATAAAAGAAATTGTTGTATATGCGGTGACCTTCATTGATGACCCTGATGCCACCGGTAAAGATTTTACCATTCCCGATAAACCAATTTCCGGAAACAGTGGCACGGTCACCATGCCGGAGCACCAGGCTGCCTTCCGATTCGTAAAAAGTGTTATTCAGGAATAGGTTGTCGCACGACTTGTTGGAAATAATCTCGGTCTCCCCGTTGCACCGTTCGAAGAAATTACCTTCCACAATGGTTTCCGAACTGTTCATGCACACCTGGCTGGTCCCGATGCGGATTGTCTCCCCGCCATTGCTTCCCAGCCTGGGCCGGGGGCCGAAATAATTCCGGTATATATGGTGTTTGTTGTGGTCGCTGTTTTCGTTGTCGGGCCATACCACCAGGGTCGTTCCCGAGTTGCTCTTGCCGGCAAAATAACAATACTCCACCGTGTTAAATTTGCCGTAGATGCCGATCCAGTGGTCGGCGGTATCTTTGGGCGTTTTGCTGAATCCGTCGATGACGCATTGAGAAAGTACCGAATGCCAGGCATAATCCCTGGAGCTGGTCCTGAATTCGATAACTGCTTTTCCCGGGGCACAACCGTTGCGGAATATCAGTCCGGAAATGTGCAGCCATTCCCCTGACAACCTCAGGGACGAATTCCCTTCCAGCGAGACCTTACCGGGAGTTTCGGCAGTAAGGTATATGGGTTTATCGTGCGTTCCCTTTCCTTTCAGTATGAGGTTGGCATCTTTCCATATTCCTTCTGCCAGGATGATGGAATCACCGGCTATCAGGGTTTTGGCCGCTTCCTTGAACTCCACGGGGTTACTGACTTTATAACTCCCGGCAAAAGAGCCCGACCAGAGGAAAATGCAGAGGGCAGCAATGGGTATCCCAAGTTGTTTCATGATTTGTATTCAATAGGGGTTATTTAACTACTGCGTTCAGAAATGCCTGCCGGGCAGCCGACAATTTATCGACTGCTTCGGTGACCTGACGGTCGATGGTGTAGGAGGAACCCCTGACAGCCTTGGCTGCAGTAATGGCATCGGTAAAGGCGGTTTTGGCAGCCGGGGGCGCCTGGCCTTTTGCCGTTCCTTCGGCCGTATTGGTGTTGAGCTCTTCTGCTGATACAATCGCTTCATGGAGCGGTCGCCGGTCGGATATCCACAGGTTGGAAACAAAGGCTTTCCCCGGAGAGGCAAGGGTCTTGTTGATGTTAACCACTTCGGCAATAGTAAGGTCGGCCTTCTTTAACGATTCTTCGGCAGCCAGCAATACGCCATGGTACGCCGATAGGGTCTCTTCGTAAGTGGCCGCACTCTTGTAATCGCCTTTGTTGTATCCCACCACGCACTTTTCGACGATCGCTTTTTCAGCTTCCACAAACCGGGTCAGTTCCTGTTTGTACTCCTCCAGGGTCTTGGGAATAACTTCTGTTTCTCCTTCATCGCCTGTGCAACCTGAAAATCCTCCTGATAGCAGGGTGATGGATAACAGCAGGCAGATGACTGTTTGATGTGTTTTGAATTTCATGTCCGTTTTGTTAATCGTGAAATTACTGGGGAAAGATCCCTGTTTCTAATAGCCCGGATTCTGTGGTATGTCCATTTCATTGTTGGTATCCCGTTCCGTCTGCGGGATAGGAAGCAGCAGTCTCTCTTTCAGGAAGAACCGTTCCTCCGGTGGCTGAATGGGGTTGTACTTCGAATAGAGAATTTCCCAATCGGTGATGAAGACATGTTGTTTCATAATTTCGACGGGTTTGTCGGGATTGTTATAGGATTTTGCCATCCGGAGCAGGTCGAACCAGCGTTGGTTTTCGAAAGCCAGTTCCAATCTCCGTTCAGCGTAAACCGCATCCAGGGCCTCCTCTTTTGAGCCAAAAGGCCCTACCGGTTCAAGTCCGGCCCGTGCCCTGATCTCATTCACCGGCAGATGGGCGGTGGCATGGCTCCCGTTCTGGGCCAGCACCTCGGCATACAGAAGTTTGATGTCGGCATAGCGAAGAATAATCCAGTCATTTTCAGCCTGGTTGGCCTGGGTCATGGAGGCATCCATATATTTGGAAATATAGGGTACAGCAACGGAGGCTGATTTGTTCCAGATTCTGAAACAGGCGTCCTTTCTGGTATCTGAGGGGTTGGTGTTGAACAGGTTCATGAGTTCATAGGTGGGGGCATTGTATCCCAGGGGAGTGCCGATTTTCAGGAAGAGGTTGGCTGATCCCAGTGGGGCAAACGACGGCCAGAAGGGGGAACCTATCCCAAGGCTGCCGCCTTTGTAACGGATGGAAAAAAGGATCTCCCTGTTAGATTCGTTGGCAGTGCTGAACACATTTGCGTAGGCGTTGGTCCCTGTGAGAAGGCCGTGCTGCGGGGCAGCCATGACCTCTTCGAGAAGCAATTTTGCCTTTCTCAGGTTCTCGGTACCCCCCTGCATCATGTATACCTTTGCCAGCAATCCCTTAATAGCCCAACGGGTGACGCGGCCGGTTTCATTTGAGGAATACGAGGCGGGGGCCCCGTTGGCGGCCTTTTCCAGATCAGGAATGATAATCTCCTTGTAAATCTCAGCTACCGGTGACCTCGGTATTTTTTTGGCTTCGTTCGGGCCGATCACCTTGGTAATTTTGAAGATATCCCCGAAAAGACTCGTGAGGATATAATAATGATAGGCACGGATAAACAGCAGTTCCGCTTCGTATTGGGCTCTCAGGGGTTCATTGCTGATGTACCTGTTATCGGTTACCGAAGGCAGGATGGCATTTGCGTTGGAAATGTTCTGGAAAGTGCGGTACCAGTAAGTCTGGAGCAGTGGAAGGCTTGGCGACACCCGGAAAACCGACAGGTCGGTCTGGTCAATCCGGGCAGTGGCGCTCGATCCGGTCTGATCCTGGCAGGTGTTGTCGCTCCTGAGTTCTGTGTACATCCATTCGTCGGACTGAACCCTGGCCATTCCTGCATAACAACCGATGATGCCCTGATTTATCCGTTCCGGAGTGGTGTAAAAATCCACCTGCGTCAATACCGATTCCGGTTTGTCTGTGAGGTAATCTTCACATCCTGTGAAAATTGTGAATGCCGACAGGATGAATAGGATGGATTTGACTCTTTTCATAATTTTCAGAATTTTCATTCAACAGACAGGGATAAACCATTAAAAAGTTATATCAATTCCAAGGGTAAAGGTCCTGTTCAGCGGAAAGGCTCCGCGCTGGTACCCATCTATCAGCGGGCTGGCATATTGGCTGGTGGTCCTCCGGGCTTCGGGATTGATGCCCCGGTAACCGGAAGCCATCAGGTAAACCAGGTTTTCAGCAGAAAAAAAGGCCCTTAGCTGATTGATTCTGACTTTTGCAGCCAGTGTTTTCGGGAAATTGTATCCCAGCGTAAGATCTCTCAACGCAGCGTAGGAACCGTTTTCGATGCAGTAATCGCTCAGCAGAAGGTCACTTCCGGCGGTGGTATTGGAATAGACAGTTTTCCCGTCTCCGGGAAACATCGGACTGACGTACCGGTTTTTGGTATAGGCTCCGTTAAACCGCAATTGTTCATTATAGTTCACATTCCCATTAATAAGGTCGACACCCTGGACTCCCTGCCAAAGAAAAGTAAGATCGAAATTGCGAAATGTGAGGCTATTGCTGATTCCCCAGGTGAAATCCGGAAAAGGATCGCCGATCAATACCCTGTCGTCGGCATCCAGTTGGTTGTCCCCGTTGGTGTTGACTACTTTCAGACCACCTACCACAGGGACGAATTTCGTGTAGGTAAAGGGGATACCTTTGTCATCTTTGAGGGCTTTTGCGGCTGCCACTTCTTCAAAAGTGGTATAAACCCCGTCGCTTTTATATCCAAAATATTGAATGGATGGCTGCCCCACGATGGCACGGAAGACCTCGTTCCTTTCGCCGAAATTATCTTCTTTCTCCTTGTTCCCGTAATTTCTGAGAGTGTTTTTATTGGTCGAAAAATTGGCGGTAGTTTTCCAGGTGAAATGCTTTTCATCCACAAGGGTGAATCCGGCTTCGATTTCGATACCCTTGTTATTTACCTTGCCGATGTTGTTCCAGTACGACTGGTGCCCGGTGATGTACATGGCCGGCTGCAGCAGCAGCAACCGGATCGTGTTGGAATTGTAATGTTCCAGGGACAGAGTTATCCGGTTTTTGAAAAATCCCAGGTCGAGGCCATAATTGGCTTCGCCGGTTTGTTCCCAGGTAATGTCAGGATTCCCGAGTGCCGAACTGTTGGATGCCATCCCCGGAATCAGCGAGCCGGTGCCATTGCCAAGGACATAATTGCTGGTGTTCACAGAGTTCATGTAGGAGTACTGCGGAATATTGTTGTTCCCTGTCAAGCCGAAACTGGCCCTCACTTTCAGGTTGGAAAGCCATTTGGAATCTTTCAGAAAATCCTCTTCCGAGATGCGCCAGCCCAGTGATCCGGCGGGAAAGGTTCCCCATTTATGCCCTTTCGAGAACTTGGAGCTTCCATCGGCACGGAAACTTGCCGATGCCAGGTATTTGCCTTTGTACACATAATTGACCCGTCCCAGCACCGACATCAGCGATTCGGAATAATAAAAGGAGGTGGTTCCCGGAAGGGAAGGACTGTCGAGCAATATCTGGGAAGCCAGGTTAAAAGAGAGCATTTTTTCATCGGGGAAACCGGTACCCACGATATCGTTGCCATTGTTGTTGGTCTTCTGAAAGGTAACTCCCAGCAACCCGGCAATTTCGTGATGTCCAATGCTTTTGTTGTAATTCAGGGTATTTTCAGACAGGAGTTCCCTGCGAAGATCTAATAACCTGGTCAGTGAATTGGGATTACCAGCCTTGTTGGCCGAGGTTTCCTCCTTTTTGTTATACTCTCTGAAGAGAAAATAGGCTCCATTGGCGGTGGTAAACACAAGTTCCGGTGATAATTTCACCGTCAGGTACATATTTGCCTGGAGTTTATAATCATCGGTGAAAATGGAGGTTCTTTCACGAATCGACACAGGGTTCTGGTTGCTGGAGGTCCAGGGAGAAATGGCTGACATATGCCAGACTTCCCCATCCAGGCCGGTGCCGCTGATAGAAATGCCGTTAAAATCGCTGGGCTGGGCATATTCTCCGGCCACTTTCCCGGTCAGGGCAGCTGTGGCGGTATTGTGCCGCACGGGAAGCCAGGAGGGGAACCGCATATAATCGGTCAGGTCTGTGGCCGGCCTTTCCGTTCGGCTGAAAGTAGGAGTGAAGTTAAACCCCACGGTTACTGCTTTTGAAAGATTGATATCAGCCTTGGCCCGGAAGGTGAACTTATCGTAGGTGCTGTTTTTCATAATACCCTGTTCACTTACGTAATTTCCGGAGATGAAATACTTCAGACTGCTGGTCCCTCCTGAAGCACTGAGCTGGAAGTTCTGCATCATTCCAGCGTTTCTTAAACCTTCATGCAGCCAGTCGGTGGGTTGGTCATCGAGGTATTTCATGATAAGATATCCTGTTCTCTCAGGATCGGTAATTTTATTGAAAGCCATGGTCTCTGAAGAAATGCCGTTGACCGAGGGATCCAGTTTTCTTTGTGCTGCTTCACGGAAAAGCAATTCGGTATATTCCTGGGTGGAGTGTATATCAGGAAGTTTAAGTGCATTCCGGATTCCTGAATACATTTTGAAGGTATACTTTGGTTTTTTACTATTTCCGCTTTTGGTGGTTACCAGGATGACCCCGTTGGCTGCCCGAGACCCGTAGAGTGCAGCGGATGCGGCGTCTTTCAGCACCTCAATCGATTCCACATCCGCCATGCTGACCATGGACAGGCCGTCGGGAACAGGAAATCCGTCCACAACAATCAGCGGGTCACTGTTGGCGCTGATGGAACCCATACCCCGGACCCGGATCCTGGGTGCTGCTCCGGCCTCGGGATTATGGTTGAGGATCTGTACACCGGCCAATTTTCCCTGTAAGGCCTGATCTACTCTTGAAACGGGTACCTCTTCCAGTTTTTCAGCCTTCACCGAAGAAACAGCCCCCGTAAGATGCGATTTTTTCTGGGTGCCATAAGCCACCACTACCACGTCATCCATTTCTATGGCGTCTTCCACCAGGGCCACATCCACAACGGTTGCCCCTCCACTTTCACGAATTGCCGTCTTAAAACCGATGTAAGAGAATACCAGTACTGCCTGGTTGTCAGGGACCTGAATGGAATATTTTCCTTTTCCATCCGTGACAGTGCCTGTGCGGGTACCGCTTACGGTCACGTTCACCCCGATGAGGGGCTCCTGGTTGCTGTCGGTTACGGTTCCTGTTATGATGACCTGGGCGTAGGCTGTGGATAATCCTGCGAAAAGGATGAGTACAGAAAACCACCCGACTTTACAGAAGAGATAAGGTTGAAATCGGTTCTTCATTTGGCTGAATATAACGGATTATTTGTATTTGCACGCTGTTACCGGCATCAGGGAATTAGCCTAACTTAAAGTAAACCAATTTATTTCCATAATTCGAAAAATAATTGGTCGACCAAATTTATGCTTTAGTTTTGTACCATCCAAATAATTGTCCAAAAAAATTGGTGCCGTTACTGAATACCAACCGTTACGCTAATTCACTGACTTGCGGAATGTCAAAGGGGAACAGGGTAAAGTGACAATTACTGAAGGTTTGCCCTGGTCCTGGCAAAATTCAACACTCCCTGAAGGTGCTCTTCCATCAGCCTGGCAGCCAGAGTGCCGTCTCGTAAGCGGATCGCTTCATACATCCCGATGTGTTCCTCCACCAGGGCAGGGTTGGTTCCGCAAATGCGCTCGCGCCGGTATATGGTCATGATATCCGGGATGATGATCATCAGCATGGCTCTGAATACCGGATTGTGACTGGCTTCTGCGATAGCCCGGTGAAAAGCGAAGTCCAGGCTGTCGCGTTCATCCGTATCGTACTTTTTAACGTAGCGGTCCAGGTTTTTTTTAAGATTTTTCATGTCCGATTCGTTCCACCGTTCTGCGCACAGTCTGATGGTATTCATTTCAAGTACCAGCCGGGTTTCCACCAATGAATAAAAATCGTAGTGCTGCAGGTTCAGCACGTCAGAAATAAGTCCGTCAAGTGTATTGATATCAAGGCCGTTAATGACAGAACCACTTTGAGGGAGGGTTTTAATGATTCCGTAAAATTCAAGTTTGTGCAGGGCATCGCGAATCTGGGTGCGGCCGAATCCGAATTCACACGCCAGTTTCCGCTCTGCCGGAAGCCGGTCTCCGGGATTTAAAACACCGGACCTGATCAGCTCCTTGATTTTTGAAATAACCACATCTTCGGGCGAGGTGGCTTTTTTGCCTGCACGTATCAGGGTTGACGCGGTCATGATTCTGTAATTTTTAACCGGATTCCGGCTTGAGACTCTTTCGTCCGGTTCACAAGCAAAAGTAAACGGTTTTTATGAACTTTGAACCTTTCTCCGGAAATTGAGTGAAAAGGGAAAAAATCGGTACATTTGACAGGAGAATTATTCCTGAGAAGCATAAAACACCGGGAAATGAAAACAAAGAAAGCCCGGTCGAACGGGAAGAATGATATGAGGGGTGCGATATGGTAATTGACTGCCATCGAAGCGGAAGCTTACTTTATATATGCCCCGGAAACTGAGTGTACCGGACGATGGAATTACCTGTTTTCCGGGCCTGGCCGAATACAAAAACAAATCAATAATGGAAAAATCAGAAAAATCAGGGAAGGTGGTGATCACGGTGGCGCCGGTAAGTCATCCTGGAACGTCGATACCTCCGGGATGCAGGAATCCTCTGACGCCCGAAGAGATTGCCGCCGATGTGATTGCCTGTGCCGGTGCCGGTGCCGGGATGGTGCACCTGCATGTAAGGGATGAAAAGGGGAATCCCACCTTTGACCTGGATATCTTCCATCGGACTGTGGCCCTGATTGCCGCCGGTACCGACATCATCATCCAGGGATCCACGGGTGGGTTGTCGTCGCTGACGCCTGAAGAACGGTCTGTATGTCTGGAGGCTCCCGGGGTGGAGGTGGCTTCGCTCAACATGGGGTCGGTGAATTTCGGGGAGACGGTCTATAGTAACAAGCTGCCCGAAATCCGGTATTGGGCTTCCCGGATGAAGGAAAAGCGGATTATGCCTGAGATGGAGATTTTTGACCTCAGCATGATAGAGACCTGCAGCAGGTTAGCCGATGAAGGGCTGATACCGCGGCCGTTGCATTACAATTTCTGCCTTGGCCAAGGTAACGCCAGTGCCCTGGCTGCTTCGCCCCGTAACCTGGTATTGCTGACCTCCGCCACGGAGCAGGGAGCCCACTGGGGGCTGAACCACGACGGGATGCCGGGACTGGCCATGCTGGGACTGGCCCTTAGCATGGGGGCCACAGTGGTCCGGGTTGGCTTCGAAGACAGCTTTTATTATGGCCCCGGCCGACTGGCATCCTGCAATGCCGCGCTTGTGGAGGCCCTGGTGACGCTGGTCCGTTCGATGGGACTGGAACCTGCAACCCCTGCAGAAGCCCGGGAAATCTTGGGGTTGAATCGACTGCGGGGCTAACCTGTCTCTGAAATCCCCTTTCCATTATTCCGTTATACTCCCGGACCAGAAATCTTTATTGGCTAAGTTTTCCATTTCTTTGCGAATGGCAACTATGAAAAATCTTCTTTTCGGGGTGTCTGACCCGGGCCCTGCATCTTGCACAGAGATCCTTCCGGGAGAAAAGATTCCTGCCTTTCTCAGGCGGCAATCTATCCGGATGGTTGTATTCGATGACGACCCCACCGGGATCCAGACGGTCCATGGTTGTCTCCTGGCTACCAATACGGAGGATGAGACCTTATCTCAGCTTTTTTCCGATGAGGTTCCTGTTATTTATATCCTGACCAATACCCGGTCGATGGGGCCGGCCGAAGCTGAAAAAAAACTGCGCGAAACCGTAACGTCGGTTATACGGGCCAACAGGAATTACGGGTACCGGCTGATCTTTATCAGCCGCAGCGATTCAACCCTGCGGGGCCATTTTCCATTGGAACCGGAAACTATCCTTTCTGCGGCGCGGGAAAACGGATTAACCGTGCATCCACCGGTTTTTTTTGTTCCCGCTTTTTTTGAGGCAGGCAGGGTAACCACCGGCAATGTTCAATACCTGAAGGAAAAAGATCGGTTGGTTCCCGTTTCAGAAACCGAATTTGCCAGAGAC
Source organism: uncultured Prolixibacteraceae bacterium (assembly GCA_964650525.1). Taxonomy (GTDB): domain Bacteria; phylum Bacteroidota; class Bacteroidia; order Bacteroidales; family Prolixibacteraceae; genus UBA1413. The sequence goes on along the minus strand of CAZYUA010000002.1, from coordinate 147,356 downwards.
ACGGTTTTTGGATACCGGAATGCTGATCTGGCAGCCTATATTCTTGAAAAGTCGGGTGGCTCCATTGCTGCAGAAAAGATCGGATCGGTCACGGTGCCAACGGAAGGGGAAGGGTGGAGCCCGGATTTTCAGGAAATCTCAGAAGGTCCGGGGCAAAAGGAATATGTCATCGTCAATGCAACCCGGTATGCGGAGCTGGACCGGTTTTGCCGGGCTTACCTGACCTGGTTTGGCAGCCTCGGGGGTTGCTCCGTATGGCGCACCTCCTCTTCTCTGCCCCGGGCACTGGGGGGGTTTGAAGAGAAACCCCTGCTCGAGGGTGCGGAGTTGGTGAACCATGCAGGGCCAGGACTCATCATTGCCGGCTCCCATGTCAGGAAGACCACCCTCCAGCTGGAAAAGTTGCTGGCCCTTAAGGGTGTAGCCGGTGTGGAAGCCGGAGTCCGGGAGATTCTTTCTTCACCCCAAAGGCTGTCCCTCGCCATTTTACAACGCATAGAGAAATTGATGGACCAACAAATCACCCCTGTGGTTTATACGTCAAGGGAGCAGTTCGTCGCCGGAGAACCCGACAAAACCCTGGGTTACGGGGAGCAGATATCCTTGTTTCTGACAAACCTCGTCAGGGCTTTGCCCAGGGCTCCCTCTTTTTTGGTTGCCAAGGGAGGAATCACCTCGCACGATATTCTGGTGAAGGGACTGGAAGTGAACATGGCCAGGGTTGCAGGCCAGATCATCCCGGGAGTCCCTGTGGTTATCACAGGGGATAGTAACCGTTTCCCGGGAATGCCCTATATCATTTTCCCGGGAAATGTAGGAGATGAACAGGGTCTCGCAAGCGTATACGCCAAACTGTCGTGCGGGCAGTGACCTTGTGGCGGCAGGGTTGGTTAATCCCTGCTGTCGAGGGGTTTGGAGGGATTAATAAACAGGAACAGGCATGCACTGATGAGGAGCATCCCCGAAATGACGTAGAGGGGGAAATTATAATTTCCGGTTGCTTCGACGAGGTATCCAAACAGGGAGGCACAGATAAACCCTCCGATGTTGCCGGCAGTGTTCATGGCCCCTGAGATGGCGCCTGAAAAACGTTTTCCCACGTCCACACAGATAGCCCAGGCAGAAGGCAGCATGAGGTCTATGACCCCGAAACAGAGGGAGAGGAAGATGAAGACCTGGAGTTTACCGGGGATGAATGCTGCCAGGAACATGAAGATGGCAGAAACGGCCAGGCCGGTGACTCCGGGGATCTTTCTCCCCCGGTTCAGTCCGTACTTCAGGGAAAGCCGGTCGCTGAGATAGCCCCCGGAGATGTTTCCGGCCATGCTCATCAGGAAAGGGACAGCGATGGCATAGGTAAGTTCGCTTTTGGAAAACCCGCGGCCTGCTTCCAGGAAGGTGGGAAACCAGGAAAAAAAGAACCAGCTGCCCCACGCATAAAAGAAATACATGGCGAGGATCAGCCAAAACTGCCGGTTGCGGAGAATCTTGTTCCAGGGGATCACCGCTTTGCTGCCCGGAGTTTTCCGGTCTTCCAGTTCTTTCAGTTCTGCTGCAGCGATTCCTTTTACGCGCGAAGGGTCATCGCGGTACCAGACATACCAGGCAGCCACCCAGGCGATACCCAGGAGGGAGAGGAGGAAAAAGGCCATCCGCCAGCCGAGGGTGATGATGACAGGGATGACCAGGAAAGGGGTCAGGGCCCCTCCCAGGCGGCTGGCAGCCCAGATGTATCCCTGAGCTTTGCCCGTTTCCCCCGGGGGGAACCACCGCCCGATGACACCGGTCATACACGGGTAAGCACCTGCCTCTCCTATGCCGAACATAAAACGGGTGAGTAACAACATCATAAATCCGGAGGCCATTCCTGTGAATCCGGTGAAAGCCGACCACCACAAAACAATGACAGCCAGCACCATCCGGTGTCCTTTACGATCCCCCCAGAGTCCCAGGGGCACCTGCAGCAGCCCGTACGAAATGATAAAGGCACTCAGCACCCATCCCCATTGCTTTGCCGACAGTCCGAGATCTGCCATGATGGTGGCTCCCGCCACACTGATGTTGATCCGGTCGAGGAAGGTGATTACCCCGATCAGTATGAGGAACAGCAGGACGGTATTCCGTTTTTTCATGGCTGGTTTTGTCCAATAGACCGGTTTATGCCGGCTTGCCGGCGAGGTAATCACGGATGGCCATCACCCCTGAACGGGGACTGGAGAGTACCCTTTTTCCGGTGAGTAGTGCCAACTGGTCCTCCATGCGGGCCATAGAGCCCTGCGCCAGTACCAGCAGGTCGGTTTTTCCGGCAATCCGGGAGGCAGCCTCCAATATCAGCCGGTCGTGGGTGTCACGGTCTCCTGCCATGACTGCCTGGAAGGCCCCCGCAGCAAGCCCTTCTGTAAGTATCACCTTTTTTCCCCTGTCCCTGGCCTTAGCCTGCAGCAAGGCGATGGTAGGCTCCAGCGTGGTGGACAGGGTGGCCAGCACCCCTATCCGGACAGCGCTTTCCACAGCCTGAATTGCCATCGGCTCATCGATCCTGAAAACCGGTACCGGCACCAGTTTACGTGCTTCCTCTGCCACCTCCCCCACCGAGGAACAAGTGTTGAAGACCATATCAGCCCCACCGTCAACTGCGGCAAAATAGTAAGAAAGCAACCTCTTCCGAACCGCCCGGGTGACCTCACCGGCAGCAATCACCTCCTGGATGAGGCTGTCATCGGCAATATGATTGACTTTCGCTTCCGGCAACACCTCCCGGAATAGCAATGTGACCGGCTCTACCAGGGCCATGGCTGTATGAACGGCATAAATCCTGATCATGGGAACATGAGATTATTGTTTGAGGCTGCAATATAACAAAAATGGGCACAACTGTTCCTTGAATTCAGATAGGAATGCCTTTCTCTGCCTTCGTGCTGCCAGGCAAATAACTTCCGGTTCCGGAGCGCGGAGCCAAAGCTGCCGGCGGCCGGTACCGGAAAAAGCGAAAAAATCCTGTGCATTTCAGGAAACAGGGCATTTTTTTTCTTCAAAAAAGGGTGGGATTGTTAACTTTGTACACAGGAAAGATAATTGCCGCTTCCGTTATTGTTTTTTTTGTCGGCAATTTTCTAATTTTCTGCTTTCTTTTTAACCAACAATGGCAATCATGGCTAAACCTGTCCGCTTTATCTTCACCATTTGCCTGTTCCTCCTGTTTACCGGTTGTTCAGGGAACAAAAAAAAATCAGAAGAAATAAAAAACTACACCTATCAGGAGGAACGTGCTGCTTTGAGTCCCCGTCTTCAGGCAAAACTGGGGGAGTGGATCGAAGAAGGAATGGTTTGCTATGGACTGGTAGTTGGGGTTGACAAGGGTGGAAATCTGTTAAACGGCAAAACCGTCAAGGCAAAGGTCATCTCCCTGGCCAACGACAGTATCAAGGTGAAGGCTATGGAGATGGTCAGCCTGGCTGAGGTGAAGGGATGTACCAAAATGGGGCTGTCGAAAGGGGAGATTTGGTGGGAAAAGGAGGGCGACCTGTTCCGCACCCGGGAAGAGGCTGCGGCCTGGCTCAGTGAAAGGGGCCTTCTGAAAACAAAATGAGCAGCTACACCGAACAGTAAGTATCCGGATTCTTCAGGAAGGATTTTCATGATGCACGGATTTACCTTTTTATGCAACTTCAATGAGATAAATCACTTGGAATATTGATTTTTCATGTGTTGTTTATAATGTTTACATAATATAATTATGAAGCGGAACAAAAAAACCAATTGGCCCCGGATGATCTTTCAGTGGGGAGTGATTGTATTTGTCGTTTACCTGTTGCTGAGGCAGTTTGTCTTCAGGAACCACACAGCTGATTTTGAGGCCTACTGTCCGTTCGGGGGGATCCAGGCACTGGGCAGTTACCTGCTGAACCAGGCGCTGGCCTGCACCATGACAACCACCCAGATTGTCATGGGTATCCTGCTCTTCGCGGGGGTGCTGGTTTTCAGCAAGCTCTTCTGTTCCTTTATCTGTCCGCTTGGGACTGTCGGGGAGTGGTTGGGAAAACTGGGGGATAAGCTGAAGGTGCGGTTCACCATCACCGGGGTTGCCGACCTGGCTCTGCGGCTGCTGAAATATGCCCTCCTTTTCATCACCGTTTACTATTCCCTTCAGTCGAATGAGTTGTTTTGCAAGAAGTTCGACCCCTATTACGCGTCGGTGTCGGGCTTCAATTCCGATGTGAACACCCTGTATGCTGTGATTGCCATTGCCGTGCTGATCCTGGGGTCTGTTTTTGTGCGTCTTTTCTGGTGCAAGTACCTCTGTCCGCTGGGAGCGCTCTCCAATATCTTTAAGTTTGCCTGGTTTTTCATCGTGGTGATAGCCGCCTATTTAATTGCCCTGAAGGCGGGGGCCACTATTCATTATGCGTGGCCGCTGGCGATCCTGTGTGCCGGGGGATTTATCATCGAGGTAAGCCGCCTGAAAAGCTGGTTTGTCCCTGTAGTGAAGATTACCCGGAATGCTCCCAGTTGTATCGATTGCGGCCTTTGTGCCAAAAAATGCCACCAGGCCATCGATGTCGACAAGGTCGATGTGGTCAGGCATGTCGATTGCAACCTCTGCGGCGACTGTGTTTTGGTATGCCCGGTGAAGAATACGCTCCAGATTAACCGGCGAAACAGCCTGAAGTGGATTTCCCCCATCGCCGCCTTAGTGCTGGTGGCTGCAGGCATCAGCCTCGGATCTTTATGGGAACTTCCCACCATTGATCTGAAATGGGGAGATGAGGCGGCCATGGCTGATGCCAGTGTCTATACCCGCGAAGGACTCAAAAACATCAAATGCTTTGGCAGTTCCACTGCATTCGCCAACCAGATGAAACGGGTGGACGGCGTTGTGGGAGTGGCTACATACGTTAAAAATCACAAGGTAAAAATTTATTACAATCCTGAAATACTGGATGAGGAGAAAATCCAGGAGGCCATCTTCACACCGATGAAGGCCCCCATTGAACCCCTTGCCAAAGGAATAGACTCGGTCACTGTGGTAAGCCTCAGCCTGGAAAACTTTTTCGACACCTACGATTTTAATTATCTCAGCAGACTGCTGAAACAGGAAACCAGCGCCGTCGGCCTGATTTCCGAGTTTGGCTGTCCGGTGGTGGTGAAGATCTGCTTCCCCGGTGATTCCCTGCCCGATGGGAAAACCCTTGAAGAAATCCTGGAATCCGAAAAGCTGACCTATGATGTGAACGGAACAAAAACCACCATTGATCTGGGATATGGAGTTGCCAGTTCCCTGGAATATGCAAAAATCTCACGGGGTGAGTATATCCGGTTGCTGTTCAAAGCGTTTAGTCAGGAGTTTAACGACCGGGAAATTTATTCTGATCCGGTGCTGCGGGTTTATGAGGTTGTTCTGGGTAAGAACAGTGCCCTGAGGAACCGGTTCCCCTATCTGGTGAGCCACCTGTCGAACGATACTGGCATTGTGGAATTCAGAACTCTTCTCAACGATGAGGAGCAGGAGGTGGCACACATTCTTTATGTTGACACCCTCACCAATGAGGGAAACATCATCAAAGCCCTGTATGCTGATTCTCTCACTATCACCTACAATACGGGAGAAAAGGCACGGGTTGAGAACCTGTTTAACTTTAAGGAAGATGAAGCAGGGGAAGCAGAAAAATAATAAAGAAGCAAAAGAGGGAAAGCCTGAGGTTGTTCAATAAGCCAGGTGGACCCCAAGGGATAAAAAACTGATGAAGTGAAGAAACGGCTGTTTTGGCTTTTACTTATGTTACCGGGCATGGCTATGTCGCAAACCCGGTACATGCTAACCGGGAAGGTCAGCGAGTCCAAAACCGGCGAACCTGTCGAGATGGTCGCTATACAATTGAAAGAACTCAGAAAGTGGACCACTTCAGACATGGATGGGAATTTTGTGTTCCGCGACATTCCTGCAGGGACCTACACGCTGGAAGCTTCGTGTCTGGGTTTCGACCGGTATGAGAGGAGCATCTCCATCAACCGGGACATCAAAGATTACAGGTTGATTATGGATGCCCTGACCCTGGGGTTGGAAGAGGTGGTGGTAACAGCTAAGGAGAATACCAGTCTGAGTTCTTCCTCCCGGATCGAGAGTACTGCACTGGAGCATGTGCAGCCAACGGGTCTTGCCGATGTCATGCAGCTGGTTCCCGGGCAGATCACCCTGAATCCCAACATGTCGGGAACGAACCAGATCACCATCCGTGATATTAACACCATCAGTAACCCGGATGCTGTCAGCGCAATGGGTACAGCTGTGATTATCGACGGGACGCCCATAATGAACACGGCCAACATGCAGACGCTGAATACGGCTTCGGCGGGTACAGCACAGGGCTATTCCACCGCAGGGCAGGGAGTGGATCTCCGTCAGGTTTCAACGGATAACATCGAATCGGTAGAGGTAATCCGTGGCATTCCATCGGTACAGTATGGCGATCTCACCACCGGGGCTGTGCTGGTGAAGACCAAGTCGGGGAAGACCAGGCTGGAAGCCAAGGTGAAAGCCGATCCCAATATCAAGCAGACGGGAATCTCCAAAGGTTTCCTGTTGCCCGGGGAGAATTCCGGAGCCATAAATGTTGACATGGACTATACCCACGCCTTCGACGATATCAGGATTCCTACGCGAAGCTACCGCCGCATGACAGGCCAGCTGGGCTATTCCAACACCTTCCTCCGGGGGAGCACCCCTCTGAGTTTCAATACTAAGATTTCCTACTACAGCACCTTCGACAACAACAAAACGGATCCCGACATGCTGAAAGAGGAAATTTACAGGAATAAAGAGGAGAACATGGGTTTGAAATTATATGGCAACTGGGCGATTGAAAAACCCTGGCTCACAGGTATCGAATACAATTTTTCAGGGAATTTTGAAAATCAAAATTACTACGAATACAAAATCACATCGGGGAGTACCACCCCAATGCCCCTGTCTGTCGTATCGGGAGAGTCGGTAGGGGAGATCCTTCCCTCCAGTTATTTCAGCGAGCTGACCATCGACGGCAAGCCTTACAACTATTTTGCCAACATCAAGGCAACTATTACCGGCCGGTACGGGAAGATCGACAATCACCTGATGGCAGGCACCGAGTGGCGGGTTTCCGGGAACAACGGGGAGGGAAAGATCTATGACCTCACCCGTCCTCCTTCCGGCGCCACCTCGACGCGACCGCGCGCATTTAAGGATATCCCGGCCAGCCGGGAACTCTCCCTCTACCTCGAGGACAAAGTGACTATTCCGATAGGTACTACCCGGTTGCAGGCGCAGGCCGGGGTCAGATACAACAATCTCCTTCCTAAGGGTATATTTTCGACCGATGGGTTTACTTCTGTAGAACCCCGCATCAATACCTCCTTCGACATCTTCCGGAATCGGAAATCGCACAACCTGTCCGATCTTTCCCTGCGGTTCGGTTACGGGAAAACCTCCAAAACACCGGGGATGATCTTCCTGTATCCCGACAAGTCGTACGAGGATGAGCTCAGCTTCAACTACTACCCCGACCTGATCGTGATTACCACCGATGTCATTGATGATACTTCAAATCCTGACCTGAAACCCACCACCAATGCCAAATTCGAAGCGGGTATCGACTTCCGCCTTTTTGGCATGGGGGTGATGATCACTGCTTTCAAGGAGGATATTACGGACGGCTTTGCCTGGGATGGGCAGTATTATGTCATGAATTTCAGGAAATGGACCCCCTTGGACGGGGCGGGGAAACAACCCGTGTTTGAAAACGGAAACATCCGTTACACGGAAGACGGGAAGGTCAAAACCCTCGATTTTACCACCCAGACCAAATTCAGATCATTCAATTCTCCGGTTAACAATTACGAGATACGGAAAAAGGGCATTGAGTACGTGATCAATGCCGGCAGGATTCCCTATCTTCGGTCCGACCTGGTCATTGACGGGGCGTATTACCATATCGCGAGGATTGACGATCTGAACCCTTTCAGGGAGCAGATCAATATTTCTTACCTTGGGGGCAGATTCCCCTACCTTCCGGTCTACCCGGGTAACAAGGGGACCGTGAGACAACGGTTGAATTCAAATATTAAGATTAATACGCACATTCCGTTGCTGAAGATGGTAACTTCCATAACAGGCATGATCATATGGTTTGAGAAAACCAACTACTACTGGCGGGATGAAAACGGAAACCACCTGGCTTATTCCCTGGGACCCCAAAAGGAGAAGCTCTATGGCCAGTTTTCAGGAGTGGAGAAAATTTATATCGACCCGGTTGGGTATTACGATATGGAATATGTGTATCATCCCTGGGAGCAACAGCTGGCATTCGAAACGCCCTATTATGCCATGGTGAAAGATGAAAAGTACAATCATTTTGATTCGGAGGTTCTTCCTTTTACCTGGCAGATAAACCTGAAATTATCAAAGGAGCTGGGTAACAAGGCCAAATTCTCCTTTTTTGCGAACAACGTTTTTAATTACCGTCCGCTATACAAATACGAACGGTCTGACTCGTGGTCTCGCAGGAACCAGTCTGCCTATTTTGGTGCTGAATTAAAATTTACCTTATAACTGTTTAACAAAAATTGGAAAGATGAAAAAGTACTTGTTGATTGTTTTGGTTGTTATGCTCGGTTTTGTGGTGAACAACTGCAAGGATGATGTCACTCCGAGTTACACGATGACGGTGAATCTGGTGCTGCCTGACGGATTTACTCTGGCGGCTGTTCCGGAAGGCGTTGAAGTGAAGATACTGAATACGCAGACAGGCAGGGAAACCAAGCTTCTCACCAATGCGTCGGGTTCTGTGTCGGAACTGTTGGTGCAGGGTAGCTATAACATTTCCACGAATTTTACCATTACCCTGGGCACCGATGAGTATGTCTTCAACGGGGTGCTGAATGATTTCCTCCTTGCCATGGATGCTACAGCCCCGCTTCAGCTGGTCCTGGCTGACAATTCCGGAGGATTTATCCTTAAAGAGATCTATTATCCGGGATCGAAGACACCTGATAACAAGAGTTATTATGATGACCAGTTCCACGAGATCTATAACAATTCGAGCGACACCCTGTATGCCGACGGACTCTGCATCGGTTGTCTGCAGCAAACCAGTACCAAACCCAATGTGTGGGTCAAGGATGGTGGTGCTTTTATGGATAAGCTTCCCATCACTTTTCACGTATGGATCATACCCGGAACCGGGAAACAGCATCCTGTCTATCCGGGCAAAAGTATCATTATCGCACAGGACGGAATGAACCATAAAACAGATGCCAACGGAAATCCCAATTCACCGGTTAACCTGGGAAATGCCGATTGGGAATCGTATGTAGAGATTTCCGGTAAGGATATTGATTTTCCCGGCGTTCCCAACCTGACCATGATGTACACAACCTCCGCCACGATGAATGACTGGTTGCACTCGGTGTTTGGCTATGCGACCATCATTTTCAGGCTTCCTGTTGCCTGGGAGACCTATGTGGCCAATCCCGATAATTTCATGACGCTGCCCGGGAGCACGGCCAGCACCAAATATTTCATGGTGGATAAAAGCCTTGTGATCGATGCCGTGGAAATCGTTCGTGTAGAAGAGGATAGCCGTTACAAAAGGCTCCATAACGAACTGGATGCCGGATATACCTATATGGAAAGCGGAACCTATTGCGGTAAATCGGTTCGCAGAAAGGCCAAACTCATCGTTGGCGGCAGGGTGATATACAAGGATACCAATAACTCGACGGAGGATTTCCTTCATGATGTGACACCGACACCGGGTACCCATCCGACGTCTCCTGAAATTTAATGAACGAAGAGAAAGCCAGGTGGTTTTCGCCGCACCAAAGGCTGCCTGGCTTTACTCTTATGAAATACAATCCCGATGGTTAATTTGAAAAGCTGCCTGATTGTCACGGCTCTCCTGGCGTGGCCTGTGTCGATCATGGCCGGAGACAGCCTTAACCTGGTTTCTTTCAATTCCCCGAAGTGGTGCAGGCTGGAAAACATGTGGCTACATACTGAAAATGCCTCCGGATTGGCTTTCAATCGGAAAAATGAATTCTCCACCTTTGATGCGGGGACGACTTCCCGTTCCGGGGACTTTCACCGCACAATGGACCCTTCCCTGCAGAACCGCTGGTTCTTTTCAGCTTCCAGTTACCAGACGGTCAATGACAAGTTTTTTGTCGGGGGCAGTTTTTCTTATGATTTTATAAATGAATCGGGGGCCCGTTGGACCGGCACTTACGATCCCTACCGGGGAAATCCCTATCTTCTGGCCGACAGTCTCACCGGCGTGGAAACCCACAAGGAAGCCTACCGGATCAGCGGTCAGGCGGCCTGGATCCTCTCTGACCGGCTTATTCTCGGAGGAGGATTGCAATACAGGGTTTCGGTGGCTGCCAAACAAAAAGACCCCCGGCCCGAAATAAACGTCACCTTCCTGGAATTCCACCCCTCCCTCCTCCTGATCGGAAATAAATCAAAAATCGGTTTCGATGCCGGTTATGCCAACCGGAAAGAGGAAATCAGTTATACTACCTATAAAAGCAATTTTACGCCGGCTTTCTTTATGTTTAAAGGATTCGGCTTCTTCTCCAAAGAGATAGACTACGGCTTTTACAGGTTCCAGACTTCTCACGAGGGTTTTGCCGGTCTTCAGTTCGAAAAGAATTTTCCAAACAGCTCTTCTCTTTCCGAAATTCGGGGAAGGTACGGGTTTGAGAAAATCGAAGACGGCGGCTCCGTGATTATTCGTGAAGACGGCGGAGACTGGAAAACCTGGCAGGTGGATTTCCATCAGTACCTGAAACGGTTTTCCGGCAACAAGGGCTGGTCCTTCGACGGCGGAGCCTCCTGGTTCAACGGCGACGGCGTTGAATATACCCAACAGGTGGTCTACGTGGGGAACAATGAGGAATATGTTACCATCGGGAAAAACCTGAAATTCAACCGGCAGATTGCCGATGGACATCTTAACCTCAATTACCTGACGCTGAAAGAAGACAGGAAGATCAACTGGGACCTGCTGGGGGGAGTGAACGTTACCCGCAGCAGCGAGAAATACTATTACATCCCGGAGGTTTTCACGGCCTCCTGGTTAAACCTTACCGGAAATGCGACGGTGAAGAAGAATCTCTACACCGGAAGTTTTCATTTTGCTCCCTCGCTCGGAGTTTCCTGGCGTCAAAACCTGTCGGAATCCTTATCTCTTTCCGACCTTCCGGAGATTACAATAAAACAGCGACCTGAAATTTTCAGGCATGATTTTGACCACTCCGTGGCTTCCGTCCTGGGGCTTCACGGAATAATGCAGGTGGGCTTAACCCCGCCTTTCGGGAAAATCGGCCAGGTAAACCTCACCTATAAGGCCGATTACCTGAAGCCCTCGGGCCAGGACGCCGATTTCATTGTTCATTGTTTCACCATGGGATTTGTTTTCTGAGGACCTCATGGGAATCCCTGACTTTATTAACCTTATCGTATTCTTTTGCACCTTGTGATGATGATTCTTAGAATCCTGTTTTTGTGCGTGCTGATGGCCCCCTTCCTTGCGGAGGCAAAGGTTGTAAAGAGCAGTTTTGCCATTGTCGTAGACCGGGAGAGTTACCGACAGGCCAGGGCTGAAATTGAAGGCTATGCCGCTGCAATCGAACGCCAGGGCCTCAAAACCCGCATCATTCCCGATGAATGGCAGCATCCCGATTCTATACGCTTGCAGCTGAAACAACTCTGGAAGTCGGAAGATTATCCGTTGGAAGGTGCCGTATTTATCGGAGAAATTCCTGTTCCCATGCTCCGGGATGCCCAACACCTGACGTCAGCCTTTAAAATGGATCAGCAGCGATATCCCTGGTACCGTTCCTCAGTTCCCTCCGACCGGTTTTACGACGACTTCGACCTTCAGTTTGACTATCTGAAGCAGGATTCGATATACCCATTGGTTCATTACTACAGTCTGAAGGCCGAATCGCCCCAGCAGCTCGACGTAGATATCTACACTGCCAGAATCAAGCCTCCCAAAGGGGAAAATTCCTATGAACTACTCCGGAACTACCTCCGGAAGGTCATTGCCTGGAAAGCCAGCCCGAAGAAAGCCCGCCAGCTGCTGTTGTTTACCGGTCATGGCTACAACTCGCAGTGCCCCCGCTCCTGGATGGATGAAAAAATCGCGGTGACCCAGCAGTTCGCCTACCTTGCCGGTCAGCAGAACTTCCTCGAATACATCAACTTCCAGGATGAGGAACACATCAGGTTCAGGCTTATGGCCGAACTGGCGCGGGAGGACCTGGACATTGCCCTGCTGCACCACCATGGGGGACCCCGGGCCCAGTACCTTGACGGAATGCCGGAAGTGACTTCCGTGCAGGACCAACTCTTCGGCATCAAATACTACCTCCGGTCCAAACTCCGTGATGCGGGCAATGATCCTGCCGCCAGGGAGAAGCGGATTGCCGACTTCACCTCCTCCCTGGGGGTGCCCGAAGCCTGGTTCAACGGCGCCTTCGATCCGGAACAGACCGCGCTGGATTCAATTTACAACCACAACCTGGACATCTACCTCGAAGACCATGGGGATTATGTCTCCCGGGTGCCCTTCATCATGCTCGATGCCTGTTTCACGGGTTCCTTCCACCTCGATGAATACCTGTCGGGAGCCTATATCTTCGACGAGGGGAAAACCCTGCTCGTTCAGGCAAACAGTGTCAACGTGATTCAGGATAAGTGGTCGGACGAAATGGCCGGACTGATCGGCCTGGGAGTCCGGGCGGGCTTCTGGCACCAGATGAACTGCCTGCTGGAAACGCATCTCATCGGCGATCCTACATTTGCTTTTGCCGACTTCGATAAAAAGATAAACCTGAATGACCGGATAGTCCGGAACAAGAGAGACAGACGTTTTTGGAACCGGCAGCTCGGGTCGCCATATGCCGATGTGCAGGCACTGGCCGCCCGTATGCTGTTCCGGATATCCGGCAGGGGGATGTCGGATCGTTTACTGGAAATTTTTCGTACATCACCCTTTTATCCGGTGCGGATGGAAGCCCTCACGCTCCTGCGCCGCTGCAAGGATGCCAATTTCATTGAAGCCCTCAATTTGGGGATCAGCGATTCCTATGAACTTATCCAGCGCATGTCGGCGGTTTATATGAGCGAAACCGGCGAACCCGCCCATGTCCCGTATCTCATTCAGGCTCTGCTGCGGAACAACCTCTCCAAACGGGTGTCGTACAATCTCCGCGATGCCGCCGGGATGTTCAGCAAAGACCTTCTGCTTCCCGAATTTGAAAAGCAAAGCACGGAACTCCCTTCACACGCTTTCCTAGAGGAAAGGGTGGCCACGCTGAAAAATACGATTGAATCCAACAGTGCCAGGAAAATGGTGGATGAACTGTTGGATCCCGCCGTTGCGGAAAAGGAGAAATTTTTCAACCTGAAGGCATTCAGAAACCAGACGGTCCATCCTTTTGCAGGGGAACTGATGGGTTTTATAGATACCACCTCCAGCATAAATCTCAAACTCACAGGAATTGAAATGCTGGGATGGTTCAACCATTCCTTTCGCAGGGAGGAGATCAGGGATTTCTGTGTCCGGGAGCTGGCAGAAGAGGGGCAACCGGCTGAAATCAGAAAGGAACTTTTAAAAACGATAAACAGGATTCAATAAATCAGCAAAATCATGGGCAACGCCATTGAATGCATCAACCTTACCCATTACTACGGAAAAAAACTGGTGTACGAGAATCTGAATTTCCACGTTCCGGAGGGGACCATTCTCGGTCTGCTGGGCAAGAACGGGGCGGGTAAGACCACCACCATCAACATCCTGCACGGATTTCTGCAGCCACGCAGCGGCAGGTGCCTGATCTTCGGGGAAGATTCCCAGCACCTGTCTCCCGCTAATAAAGCCCGGATCGGATTCCTCATCGAGGGGCATATCCAGTACTCCTTTTTGAACATCCACCAGATCGAGAAGTTCTATTCCGGTTTTTATCCGAAATGGAATAACGAGCCTTACTGGGAGCTCATGTCGAAGCTGAAAGTATCTCCCCGCCAGAAAATATCGACCATGTCGTGCGGCCAGCGGTCGCAGGTAGCCCTTGGCCTGATCCTCGCCCAGGACCCCGATCTCCTGATCCTCGACGACTTCTCCATGGGCCTCGACCCGGGTTACCGGAGGCTTTTCATCGACTACCTGCGCGAATATGCCAAAACAAAGAAGAAAACTATCTTTTCCACTTCCCATATTGTGCAGGATATGGAAAGATTCATTGACGATGTCCTGATCATGGACTTCAACAGGGTGCTGACCCAACGGCCGGTGGAGGATTTCATGCGGGAGTTCAAACAGTTCTGCTTCGAGCTTGAGGATGAAAGGGCAGAGATCCCGCGCAACGGTTTCATTACCAACCTGGAAAGGGTTAAGGACAAGGTGGAGCTTTATACCTACCAGACGGAGGATGCCGTCCGCAACTACCTGCAGGAGAAAGGTATTGCCGTTAAGGGTTTCCATAAGAAGGAGATGGGGCTGGAGGACGCATTTATCGGGCTTACGGGGAAATATTAATGCCATCTCCGCAGGGGTTGTAAGTCAGGAACCTCTGGTGAAGCCGGAGGAAAAGGACGATCCCTGCACGTCTCCTCCTTTGTTTGAAATGCTGATGTTATTTTTTTGATATTTTATCATTATGGTGGTACGTTCGATGATTTTCAAGGAGTGGATCAAGGTTCGGTGGTTCCTTCTCCTGTACACCCTGCTGGCGATGCTGGCCGTAGGATACATCGTCATAAAAGTGAGGCACGACTTTGCCTTTAACGAGGCGAAAAACTACTGGTACCTCATCCTCTTCCAGGGGTATGTCTGGTTTAAATATCTCAAGTACATCCCCCTGCTGGGTGGACTGGCATTGGCGGTGGCCCAGTACTTTCCCGAGACCGTCAACAAACGGATCAAACTAACCTTTCACCTCCCTGTGGAAGAAAACCGCAGCCTGCTGATGATGATGCAGTTCGGCACCCTCTGCCTCCTGGCGAGTTACCTTCTGCTCTTCCTCCTTTTCCTGGGCTTCTCCCTTTTCTGGTTTCCGAAGGAGATCATCTGGTCGGCTGTCGTGACGGTGACTCCCTGGTTCCTGGCAGGCTATGCCGCCTATTACCTGGGCTCCCTGATCATTCTGGAACCGGTGTGGCTCCGACGGATACTTTACTTCCTGGTAGCTGCCGCCTTCGTCCCGCTCTTTCTCAGGGACAGCGTTCCTGCAGGCTACGGTCCGGCGATCCTGGTCCTCTTCCTGATGACCTGCCTGCTGAGTGCGTCACTTTTGTTTTCTGGTTATCGTTTCAGAAAAGGGGAAATGTGATGGTACGTTTAAGCAGATATATCCTGGTGCTGGTGGCCCTGATGGCTGCCGCCACCGCCCTTCCGCAGCTTTACTGGATGCTCTTCGGACAACCGGTCCGGACACCCTTTGTGATGTACAGCTGCGTCGACGACGTTTTCATGATCCAGCGGAATGATGATCCCATTGTCAGGGAAGATACCCGCGGAAACACATACACCCGCGAGGAGTATGAAGAGAAGCTGCCTCTGCTCTACATGCGACAGCTGATGCTCTCCGGTACGATGTACGACACCATCCGGGGAATACCTGTCGACGCCCGCGAAGTTAACATGGCCCGCTCTACCTTCCGCTATAAGCCTGCCGACCGCTATACCCCAGAGCCGGGACTCTATCCCCTTCTGGAGTCGGAATCGGGAAGGGCAAACCTCGAAATGCCCGAAGACTACTTCCGCATCACCTGGCGGATGGAATTCATTGACGCCAAAACCAACCGGGTGAACGAGGAGAAAAGCCAGCTCTTCTCAGCAGCCCTCTACCACAAAGGATTTCAGTTTCCGGCCCTGAAAATCGCCGGTCTTCCCACCACGCGGAAATCGTGCGATGAGGGGTACCTGGTGGTCGATGCCGCTGAACAGCTCTTCCACGTCAAGATGGTGAAGGGAAAACCATATGTCCGCCCCGTGGAACTTCCCGAAGGACTCCGCTTCGAACACATCTCCTGCGTCGACTTTCGCGACAAGCTTTATTATGCCTACCTCATCGACAAGAACGGCGAAACCTGGATACTTACCCAGGACGACTATGAACTGGTGAAGCTTCCTGCCGGGTCGTTTAATCCTGCTTCCGAAGATCTGAGAATCTATGGCGACCTCTTCCACTACAATATGATTTTTAACGGTGATGGATTTATCAGGGTGGTGGTGCTCGACAAGGATTATGCGAAGGTTGACGAATACAACGAAACCTGGAAGACAGCCATAGAGCGGCCCGAAGGAAAGGCTTTCACCTGGCTGTTTCCCGGTGAGCTCATCCTGGCTGATGATAACAGCAACTTCCTGAAGTTCCGCTTCGAAGGCAATCCGGTGGTGCGGTGGATCTGGCTCAGCCTGGTACTGGCAGCGGTCCACTTTTTGCTGCTCCTCAGACGGAAAACCCTCTCCCCCCGGAAAACCGCCTCTTTAGAGGAAATCTCCTCTTCACCGGGGAGCCAGAATTCGCTAATCCAGCCCCTTGAGGTTAGCCTTTCTTCTGCGGAAAGCCGGCAAGACTTGCAGGGTGAGGCATCTGACCATTCCTCTGCTCAAAGTCGCTCCTCCCTGAAATCTCACCCTTACCGAAATAACCTGTGGGGGCACGTGGCCGACCTGGCCATCGTTTTGCTTACCGGGATCTTCGGCTTCATTGCCGTTCGCATCTTCCCGAACCGTTTTTTTGATTAGCGGAAAGAAAACAGCAAAAACGCATTCACAGGAGGGTTCATTTCCGGTCAGGAATAGTCATAAGCAGTGATAAACAGACAATCCGGGAACAGATAGCTCCTATATTTCCTGCCCTCCATTTGGTACAATGAGCCGTTTTCTCTTATAATGGGTCGGAAAGGATGTTCCCCCTTTTTCCGGCCTTTTGCTGCCTTAGCCGGTAAAAGAGGTGGTTGATACGGTTGACCCGCGTGTCGGGGTCTTTGGACTGGCAAATCCAGTCGGAAAAGAACTTTTGGGTATAATAACCCTGGGCCAGAAAGAGCGTCATCAGATCGGGCTCATTGTCGAGAAGCCACTTCAGATCTTCCGGGAGGTCGACGGTGCGGGGTTCGGTATCCTGCTCCACCACCACGCTGACCCTGTCGCCATCGCCTTTGCCGATGGCAGCGCGGATATCCGTGGAAACACTCAGCCAATGGCTCCCGTCGCCTTTGGGGAGCAGGCTTTTCCGCAAGAAGTAACCATTGATCCAGGCTTTTACCTTGATGGACTTTTTGGTCCCGAAAACCTTCTCCGCATCAAAGGGAAAGTCGACATAATAACCGCCCCTTGGCCCCAGGTAAATGTCACCTTCAAATTCAAACCGTCCGGCAGGGTCCGGTGGAAGCTTCGGATCCATCTCTTTTCCTTCCAATTTGGGTACAATATAGCAAAATACTGAATGGCACCGGCTGGTTTGCAGAACACAGTTGAAGCAAACAAAAAGGCACCCCGTAAAGAGTGCCTTTTTGATGTTATGAAGACGGATTTCCCTGCTTTTTGCGGGGGCCTCCACCCACTGGCCCGGAATCAAAGAAAAGCCATCAACGCTGTTGGATTACCAGGGATTTGCTTCTGGTTTCTCCTTCAGAAATTAACAGAACTTTGTAAAGTCCGGAAGAGATGGCTCCTGCATCGATGGTAAGGTGGTGGATACCGGCTTTTTTCTCCGGATTAAGTTTGGAGAAGAGTACCTGTCCGGTGGTGGTTACCAGTCTTACCTCCACTTCGCGCGGGGTTCCCGTGGCATAGGCCAGTTTGAAGGAACCATTGCTGGGATTGGGATAGACATTCATGAATTCGAACATCATACCCTGTGCATTTTCCGTCTCAATGGTCAAAGAACTGGTCAGGGTATCGGCTCCCGGAATGGCGATGGTGCCTGAATAGATGATGTTCCCTTCTTCGTCGAAAAGGGTGGCCCCCAGTTTCGGTAGTATTCCCCTGAAGACGAGATTGAAACGGCCGAAATTTTCTGCCGCATTTCTGGCTTCCTTCAGTTCAAAGAAGACCATGTGTCGTCCCATGTATCCGGATGCAACCGGTTCCAGGTCTGCCGGGTATTCATCACCGTCATGAGAAGCTGCCGAAATTGCGAAAAATTCGGAAGTGCCTTCAGCAATCTCCTTTTCATCGGTAAAGCCGAAAGAAATGTACCGGATTTTTCCCTCGATGGGCGTCTTGACCACCGGGCTGATGCTGAGAGCCTTAAGTCCCGAATTCCCTGATCCTTTGTCAATACCGATCTCCACGTCGGCTACAAGCCCGTTGTTCCATTTGAAATCAAAGCAGCAGCGGGTGCCGTCGCATTTGACCACACACACGGTTATGACACCTTTGTATTGTGTTGCAGTCAGGTTGAAATCGACGGTGTTAACCGAAGTTTGAGAAAAATTGCCGGTAGCAGGAATCCTTGCCGGGGTCCAGCTTTGGGCAGAGGGACTTCCGTTCACCATCAATCCACCGGGAGTGAAAGTACCGGCAGGTGACGGGTAAATCTCAATATAGCAAATCGAGACGGTGGGGTCGGCATTCACAACATGGAAAGAACCAATCTGGGTTTTCCAGCTGGGCCATTTGGTTTTCAGCTTGAAGTCCATTACAGCACAACAGGTGGAGGTTACCGTACAATCCAGAGTAATGCTTTTTTCACAGGTCTCCCCGTTGGCAAAGGTGATAAAATAGCTGATGGTCACCGGTCCCGTTTGTAACGGCTTGACGCATAGCTTGAGATCCAAAACACAATTCCCGGGAGTAAAGGTGAAAGAGCTCTGCCCGGCATAGCCTGAAGGCAACGGTCCACAATTCCATCCTGCACTTCCAATGGTGCCGTTCGTGATTTTTACCTCAACACTCTTCACCTCGCAATCCGTAACAAGCCTGGCACAGCACTCTTCAGCGTCGCCGACAGCGGTGAGTTTCACATTCTCGCAGCAGGAAACAGCCTTGCAGTCGAGTTCGATTCGTTTTTCGCACTTTTCACCGTTTGTGAAGGTGATGATGTAGTTGATCACCACGATACCGGTTTGGGTGGGAGTGACACAGGTAGTCATCTCGACGGCACAACCGCCGGGGGCGAAGGTGAAGGAGCTCTGTCCGGCATATCCGGAGGGCAGGGGTGTGGAGCAGTTCCAGCTGACGGAAGCCAGGGTTCCGTTGGTCACGGAAACATCGATGGATTTGACCTCACAGGTGGTGGTCAGCTTTGCACAGCAGGCGTCGGTGCCGTCGGCACTGACCGCCGGTTCCAGGCGGATGCTGTCACAACAGTGGGAAGTACCTGCTTCGCAGTCCAGGATGATCCTCTTATCACATTTTTCCCCGTTGGAAAACACAAGATGGTAATTCAGTGCTACAGTGCCCGTCTGCCCGGGATTTACGCAAGTGGTGATATCAGGAATGCACCCATTGGTCGCAAAGGTGAAAGTGCTTTGCCCTGCATAACCGGACGGAAGCGGTCCGCAATTCGAATTGATGGATACAATGGTACCGTTCGATACTGAAATGGTGACAGAATCCACCGGGCAGGTAGCGGTCATCCTGGCACAGCATCCTATAACACCGTCTCCGCCGGGAGCCCTTTCTATCCGGATGCTGTCACAACAGGATACCGAAACCTGGGCTGTGTCAATGGTCAGGCAAACAGGGGCTGCAGCCACCGGTGTGAGGGTGACAGTCTGCGGGTTTCCGTTGAGCAGGAAGTTGGCAGAAGCCACTGCTGCAAAATCATTGCATACTTTCTCCTGATTCTTTGCAGTAACCGGGATTCCTACATCAAAATCTTCGTACAGGTTGAGATTAGGTGCCAGGGTAAAGGCTCCGTAATCCATCCGGACATTGCTGTCAACCGTTGGTCCCCATGATGTGGTAGCACACGATGAAACAACGTAGGGTGGCAGACAGATGTCTTCACCGGAAGCCCAAAAGAGGGATGGGGTGGGAGCGGGACCGGGGGGTAAAAGGGAGGTGGCCTGGTTCCCTGTGTAGGAGAGGTCGAACTGACTGCCCCGGTTGATGCTCCGGTTTAATATCAGCTTATCACCGGGAGATGCATCCAGCGCCAGAAGATCCACCAGACGGAGCGAGGAGACTCCCACATTCGAGGTATTCTTGTAATTCAGCCTGAAACGGGCTGTGCTCCCCGGGGTGGTGATCCCGGAGGATGCATAGGACGCCCCGTTATCGGTACTCAGCAGTTTATGCACTTCCTGCCCGAAAGACGCAGCAACCAGGATATTCACGGTGTTCGACTGGACAGGAGAAACCAGGTTCCCCCCGCTGATGGTATACACGTTGGGCGTTACCCCAGGCATGGCCAGGCTGTCTACCATTGCATCAAACTCGATGTAATAGAAGGGCAAACCCCAGGTGCCGTAATATCCGCAATACGCGGCATAAAATAACTGGCAGTCAGACGGTATTACCGGAAGCGACCAAGACAGGTTGTTCCCGCTGTGCGAAGGGGTGACTCCACTCCAAGCCGTGGCTCCCGCCGGAGGATTCCCTCCTGTGGAACAGGACGGATTGTAACTTGATGACTGGTAGTAGGTTTCATTGCCAACGTAAGTAAAATTGCCATGAAGGAGGTCCTGAATGGAAGCTCCGGTCAGGTTGGCACTGCCAATGTTCTGGACTCTCAGACGGAATCTTACAATATCACCCGGGTCATAACTCGACTGGGGGGAGCATATATCCTTCAGCAAACAGGGACTCGGTGTACCGGCATCTACGGTAAAGGAAACACAAGTCTGTGGAAGGGTCAACGCATTAGACAATGGGGTAAACGTGGCACAATTGGTGACAATGGTACCCGTGGGGTTCGGATTCACGGTAAAATATACGTACAAATAGAGACATGCCCCCACCGGCAGGCTGCCGGTCATTTGAAACTGGAGGTTCGTAACCCCGGAGGGAATGCTGCCGGAATTGTAATAATTGTTGATGCCGGTTGCATAGGGTGTATTGTTGATGTTCAGATCCATCGTTGTCGTACTGTTTGTTCCCCAGATCTGGACCTGATTGACTGTGATCCCTGACGGTACGGCATCATTGATGTCGAAAGCCGTGAGCGGCACATTGCCATTGTTACAGAACACGATGTAATAGAGTCCCGTGCATCCCGGAACCCGGTTGGTCATCGACAGGTATTTCTGGAAAGTTGCCTGTGCATTGGGTTGTACGTTGGCCACCTCAATACACGTTTGGTTGCTGATGTGTGTGGCTTGCTGGTTACACGTTGTACCTGTAAGGGTGACCTGGTTCAGAACCTGGCTGCTCACCGGGAAGGCGGCAGCAGGGTAAACAACCTTCACATCCACGAAATAATAAGCCCAGGGAACGGCAGCATCTAAAAGCTGCGATGGACAGTTTACATTCCAGGTAATGGTGCCCCCGGTACCCCCGGAATAAGTGATACAGGGATTGGTGGTGGGTACCATGCTGGCTCCCGCCGGAAGGTTATCTGTAACCACCGCATTCGTCATATTCTGCTGCCCTACAGTATTACCGTAGTACCCGTTGGCCTTCATCACCGATAGACGATAGGTGATGGTATCCCCGGGATTCATCAGGTAGCCGCAGGTACCACCATTCGGATTTACCACCGCACCGGAAAGAATGGTCTTGCCGGCCACCCAAGGGTCAACAGCAGTGGCTGTGGTGGATACAAAAGGCGTGCCCTGCCATTTGTCGTTTACCAGTATCTCCGCCCTGTTTCTGGCTGTTGCACCGTTACAGGTCACACCCTCCGGGAATTTCACCACAATGGTGAACGACCCCGAAGGAGGCCCCAGATTAACCGGCAGGGAGGTAAGATTGTAGGTCACCTGTCCCGTAATATTGCTGAATCCAATCACCGGACTGACACCTAATACGGGCCCCGCAGCCGTCACACTCACGATCGTCAGGGGAGGCACGGGAACCAGGTCCTGGATGGAAACCGTCGTTACCCCTGCCGGAGCTGAAAACAGGATGGTGTAACTGAAATTGACACCACTGGCTATCGATGTGTTGCTTACTACTTTTTTAATGGAATACCCTTCACCGCTCCATTCTGCTTCGTTCGAACTGGTCTGAGCTCCGGAGACTCCGGGACTCAGGATGCCCACCAAACACAACAGGATCAATGCGAAGACCCTAACATTCAAACCACAACAGGGCTTTTTTTCTTTTTCGCGGCACTCAGGGCTTGTAATGCCCTGGGCCATTTTGTCATTGTAAATCATAGTCATTTGTTTTAATTTTTTTTGCGATTATTTCATAATAAGAATTAAAGGCAATTTAATCTTTTATTTTCAGACGATCGTAGCTGAGCCATTTATTATCCAACCACAACGATAATCATCAAAAAAAAACGATACCGGCCCGAAAATGTGACCAAAAAAGTCTAAAAATAGAAATAAAGATATATTAATCTTCTATTATAGGTCGGTCTCAATACCGGGTTAATGCGTGGTTTGCCTGTAAATGCAGGTTTGTGCCGGAAACTCCTGTTGAGAGGCAGGTGGGTTTTCGTTGACCGTCCACCCGGGGCTTGTTATAAGAGTTGCCCAAGGTGGAGTAACGGGTTAAGGTTTATAAGGGATTGCCGGATCAGGGGAGTTACGGAGTACCCAGCGGATGTTTCTTTGTAACCGGCTGAATCCGTTTCTTTTCACAGGTGAATGGCGGAAGAGTTCTTTGAAAGTGGGTTCATCCATTTCAGCCCATTCTGATCTGGTAAGGTCAAGCAGTTTTGCGGGGGGATTGAATGCGGGTTCGTGGTGGGGCAAAGATTTTCTGTTCCAGGGGCACACATTCTGGCAGATGTCACATCCAAATACGCGGTTACCGGTTTTCTCCATGAATTCAGGATCGATGTCTCCTTTGTGTTCGATGGTGAGGTAGGAAATGCAGCGTCGGGCGTCGACCACGCGGGGGGCGACTATGGCTTTTGTAGGACAGGCATCGATGCAGCGGGTGCAGGTGCCGCAGCGATCGGGCAGTCCCGTCGTCGATTCCCGGTGCTCCCTGAACCTTTCCGGAACCACCGGTTGCCTGAATCTTTCCTCTTGTGGTGGAAGGGTGACTCCTTGCCTGTTGTCCCAATTATGGTCTGGTGGAATTTCCCTGTCGGTTAAAAGAATTCCGATAAAAAAGAAACTTCCAAATTGCGGTGAAATCAGGAGGCTGTTTTTGCCAATCCAGCCGAGGCCGGCCTTGCGGGCCCATGCTTTTTCCAGTGCAGGGGCTGAATCCACAAAAGCCCGTCCGTTGCAGGCGATGATGTCCGTCTGGATGTAGCCGAGCAAACCCATCAGTTTTGCCTTCATCACTGCGTGGTAATCCTGCCCCAGAGCATAAGTTGAAATGATGGGAGCGGAAGGATCTGTCTGGATTTCCCGGGTGAAATAGTTCTGCAGGACGATAATCACGGTCCGGGTGCCCTCCATCAGAAGCCTGGGATCAAGCCGTTTTTCCCGATTCCTTTCCATGTAGGTCATCGTGCCGTGCATTCCATCAGTCAGCCACCGGGAAAGGTGTTCTGCTTCCTCGGTCAACGCTTCAGCCGGCAGAATTCCACATGCCAGGAATCCAAGTTTCCCTGAGAACTCTTTTATGCGGTTGTTGTTCATCTGTTTAAATTATTGCGTTTTTAGGGTTCATTTCGTGAAACAGATGGTTTGTCCATTGTTTTCATCATCCCGGTTGGTCCCGACCGAGTCGGGATGGACATTTCAAGGTTTCCGGAAAGCCTGATTCTTGAACAGTTTTGTTTCAATGCCCATTCCCGATATTGCCATTGGATTCCTCAGTTGTGATGAGTCAGGTTGAATTTCAGTTTTTTCAGCTCATCCAGGTCGTGGACGGGGCGTTCCATGTCATGGGGAAAGGACATGCCGGAGAAGGTCTGGAAGTAAAGCAGGCAGGCATCCTTCCACCAGGCAGCTTCCCGGGTTTGGATCTTAAGTTTGTACTGCACTTCGCTGAATCGTTGCTGATCAATAAATCCTTCCAAATTGTCCCAGATAATCTGGAATTGTCTTGCCTCCTCCACACCCGACTGGTAGCGGAAGCAAAGTTCTTCCCAGAGGTTTCTCCCTGAAGACAAAGGGTAGTTCCATGGGAGGTGATGAAACCAGAGGAGGAGGTTCAGCGGGCAGGTTTGCGGATTGCCGAACATTTCTTTCAGGGGGGAATGGTACTGATCGACGGCGTTACTTCCTGAGGGAGAACGGTCGAACCCGATACCTTTGGGTGATGCATTATGGTAATAAGCGGGAAGCCAGTCGGGGCGAGCTCCGGGGATCCGGGTCCAGGGTTCCGGTCCGTAATGATGGCTCCATCCCATGAGGTGGTGGAGTCCCAGGGGGGTCATATAGCTGACGGCAGCTTCGCGTGACCGCATCATCAGGCTGAGGACCGGCTCCGTGAAAGAGGGATCAGGGGTGAAGGTCATGGCCAGCCACTCCTGGGCGATATCCCGGGCGGTGAGTTGGTGGTTCCATGCGAGCCGGCCAAAGGCATACCAGTTGGCCTGGGCAAAGTGGTGGCCACACCAGTTGGTGTCCCTGCCTGTATTGGCAACGCCGGCGATGGCGGTAACGCCTGAGGAGAAGAGTGAACCGTCGGTGACTCTGGCTACGGAAGACCCTTTGCCCCAGCACCAGGTATCACTGTCCAGGCACTCTTTCTGAAGGGGGGCCAGGTAGACCAGATGATCCGAGAACCCCAGGTATTCCTGGGTGATCTGGAATTCAACCATCAGGGAGCTCTTCTTCATGGCTCCGAACAGCGGGCTGAAAGGTTCCCGGGGCTGGAAATCCACAGGTCCGTTTTTTACCTGGATGATCACATTGCTGTCAAATTTACCGTCGAGGGGTACAAATTCCTTATAGGCCTGTTTGGCCCGGTCTTCCCCGGATGGTTCATACACAAAGGCCCGCCACATCACCACACCATTGTAAGGCTTCAGTGCTTCCGCCAGCATATTGGCGCCATCGGCATGGGTCCGCCCGTAATTTTGGGGACCGGGCTGCCCCTCTGAATTGGCCTTCACCAAAAAACCCCCGAAATCGGGAATAACCGTATAGATCTCCTTCACCTTATCCTTCCACCACCGGATAACGGCCGGATTCAGGGGATCCGAATCCGGAAGACCACCAAGCAGAGCCGGCGAGGAAAAGTTGACCGCCATATATACCTTTATGTGATAGGGTCTTAACTGATCTGCCACAAAGGCAAATGTACGGATCGTATCCGGGTGGAGCACTGCAGGCGAGGCATTCACATTGTTGAGGACGGCGCCGTTGATCCCCACGGAAGCATTGGCTCGGGCATAGGTCTTATACTGTGCAGCCAGGGTGGGGGCATCCTCTTCCCGGTTCCACCAGATGGAACGGCCGGCATAGCCACGCTCCACGGTACCGTTGAGATTGTCCCAATGGTTGAGCAACCGCAGCTGCCATGCCGGCACCTGATGAAGGTCCAGATACGCGATGCTTTTCCCTGTCTGCATCATCCGTATGAGCGTAAATACCCCGTAAAGAACACCGGCTTCGGTAGTGCCCGTAATCAATAGTGCCTTCCCTTTTTGCAAATCAATGGTCCGCAGGATATATCCTTCGGGTCCGCAGGCTTCGACCTCTTCCGGTTTCAGGTGCTGCCGGAACTGCTTCTCGAGGTGTGGACCCATCACCAGACCTCCCGGAAGTGTCTTCCCCGTCGTTACGGGCTTGATTCCCGTCATTCCCTCCATGGCCAGTTCCAACTCCGCCCTTGCAGCTTCAAGAACCGGGGACTTGCCGGCTACCCTTACCGAGGAAAGGCACCCTTTGTATTCCGTTGCCAGGGATTCCGGCAAAGGCTTATATCTTAACCAAAGGTCATACCCGTTTTCTCCTGTAGACAAACAGGGGAGTATCATAATACCAATCCAGTACAGAACTCTTTTCATCATTAACCCTTATTGTTAACCGATAGTACCAGTATCGTCAATCATGGCCTGGTGTTAATCCTCTTTATTCCCCTTACCCTGGTACCAGGAGACAGGAATACCTGAGGTATGCAGTGTCCCTGCCCGTATCCTGTCTGACAGCTGTTTTCCATGTACGGCAGAAATCTCCTCTTCAGGTTTCCGGCAAGCTTTATCATTGCCCATTCCCCTCTTTCTGTAAATGTAAACGAAAATAGGGAAAAAACAGTTTCTCTCCCGAAAATCGCTATTGAACCCTACTATATCTTTGAAGTAACAGATCCTATGGCTACCTTTGAACAGGGAAGAACGCTGCTGCAATGGGTGAAATTTCAATAAAGGTTTACCATGCAGAAGATTCGACGTTTCCAGTTGATACACCTCCAACCCATGTACTGGCACGACAACCGTCCGGTGATTGGGGTTGACATCGACAGAAACGGCATTGGAAACCCCCCGGCTTCCGGAAACGAACCCGGGTTGGGCTTTTTGGTTACAATGAGGAGGGAACCGGCGGCAGTGCCTGTTTGGATACCTTCCGGACCATTCATAACGACCCGGCTGTGAATGATTAACAGAATGGTACAACAGAACAAAAAAATCCGGATGATGCGAGCATTTTTCAGGTTTAATGTGGGATGGTTGCTGGTGGTTGTCGCAGCCCTGAACAGTTTGGCAACCGAGGACCTGCCGAAACGGAGGGTTTTGGTCCTGACTGATATCGAAAACGAACCCGACGACGCCATGTCGCTGGTCCGATTTCTCACCTATTCCAATCAATGGGAGGTGGAGGGACTGATTGCCACCACCTCCACGCACCAGCGTGAGAAAATTGCGGACTGGAGAATCCGTGATATAGTAGCTGCTTATGGCAAGGTACAGGATAACCTGTTGCTGCATGAACCGGGATTTCCGGAAGAAGCCTTCCTGCAAAGTGTCATCAAACGGGGATACCCCGGGTACGGAATGTCGGCTGTCGGTGCGGATAAGGATTCCGAAGGGTCCGAATGGATTATTTCGGTTGTAGACAAACCCGACAGCCGGCCGGTATGGGTAACCATCTGGGGCGGAGCCAACTGTCTGGCGCAGGCCTTGTGGAAGGTTAAGATGACCCGTACCCCCGAAGAGTCGGAGAGGTTTGTCTCGAAATTACGGGTTTATACGATTTCCGACCAGGATGATGCAGGTCCCTGGCTGCGAACGACCTTTCCTGCGCTCTTTTATATCGTCAGTCCCGGGATACACAGCCGGGGAGCCTACCATTATGCCACATGGAGCGGCATCAGCGGCGACAGAATGCATGGTTTCGGAGGGGCTGATTTCTCCCTTGTCGACAATCCCTGGCTGGATGAGCATATCCGGACAAACCATGGCCCCCTGGGGGCTGAACATCCCCATACCGTTTTCCTGATGGAAGGTGATACCCCCACTTTTCTCTTTCTTGTTACTAACGGACTGAACGATCCGGAGCATCCCGGTTACGGGGGATGGGGAGGACGTTACGAGTACTATCTCCCGCGTACCCGCAAATGGTTTTCAGGCCCCGAGACCCGGCCTATCTGGACCGATACCGAAGATGAAGTGGTGGGGATTGACGGAAAGCTGCACCATACCAATAAGGCTACCATCTGGCGCTGGAGAGAAGCGTATCAGAACGATTTTGCAGCCCGCATGGATTGGTGTGTAAGCTCCTGGGGTGAGGCCAACCATCCTCCCCTGGCCCTGCTTTCCCATCCGGAGAGGATGACATTCCGGAGCAGGGAAACGGTTACCCTTGATGCCGGACCTTCTTCCGACCCGGATGGTGACCCTTTGACGTTCAAATGGATTTACTATCGTGAAGTGGGTACTTTTGAGAGCAATAAGCCCCTGGAAATAATGAATGACAAGGCTAAGGCGGCATTTTTTACCGCTCCCGCAGTCACCCAACCGGAGACCCTGCATATCATCCTGGCGGTTTCCGATACCGGCGAACCTGCCCTGACCCGGTACCGGCGGGTGATCGTGACCATACTGCCCTGACGTGTACGCCCCGTGGCTGAAGGATTTCAGGAAATCTATTTTGTTGGACATAAAAAAAAGAGATGAGATGTTTTATTTGTATTACCCTGCTGCTGGGTACTCTGTGCGGAAAGCTACCAGCTCAATCGCCGGATGAGATGTATCGCAAACCTCTCAAGGAGGTGCTGGATGAGATGGAAAAGCGGTTTCAGGTAAAGATTGTGGCTGAGGAAAAGGTCGTAGCCGGCAAAATGGTAAGTTTTGCCCATTGGAGGATGAAAAACGACGTCGGGTCAACTCTTTGTGCCGTGCTGGGCCCCCACGACCTTATCTTCCGTGAGTCAGCGCCGGGGGAATATCAGATCACTCCTTTTCAGTATCACCGCCGCACGCCTGAAGAGGGCAGGGCGCATCTTGCACAATTACGTTCCCTCTATCCGGAACTTGCTGATTGGCAGGACAGGAGGCGGGAATTGCAGGAGTGTATGGGCAAAGCCCTGCGCCTGGAGTTGTTCCTGCCGGAAAATCCGCTGAATCCGGTGTTCACGCCCAAGCGGAAACACGAAGGATACACTACTGAAAATGTAGCCCTGGAGACCTTTCCGGGACTCTATCTCAGTGGCACCCTTTACCGTCCCCTGAAGCGGAAGCCGCCGTTTCCCGCAGTTCTGGTGGCGCAGGGACATGGTGAAATCCAGCACTACGGCGAAAGTTCGCAACGGCTGGCAGCTGCGCTGGCACGGATGGGAGTCGTGGTGTTCAGTTATGACATGTTTGCCAAAGGAGAGTCGGCGTTGCAGTTCGCTTTCGACGACCACCGTACCGGTTTGGCACAAGCGGTGCAAACCTGGAATTCGCTGCGGGTTGTCGATTTTTTAACCGGTTTACCGGAAGTGGATTCTACGCGTATCGCCATGACCGGAGCCTCTGGCGGAGGGACTCAGACCCTGCTGGCTGCCGCCCTCGACAACCGCATCCGGGTAAGTGTTCCTGTGGTGATGGTCTCCTCCTGGTTTTATGGCGGATGTCCCTGCGAAAGCGGCATGCCTATCCATGGATGCAGCCTTTATGGCACCAACAACGCCGAAATTGCTGCCATGGCAGCCCCCCGGCCTTTGTTGCTGGTTTCCGATGGGGGAGACTGGACCTCTGCTACCCCTGACATTGAGTTTCCTGCTGTCAGAGAGATCTATGCTTTGTACGGCAGCTCAGAAGCGGTAGAAAACGCTCACTTTCCGCTGGAGGGCCATGACTACGGACCCTCTAAACGGGAGGCCGTACTTCGGTATTTGGCAAACCAATTCGGGCTTTCCTTACATGCCTTGACCGATAAAACCGGAAAAATCGATGAATCTGCATGCACCGTCCAACCGATGAAGGAAATGCTGGTTTTTGGTGAATCGGGAGAAAAACTGCCCACTCATGCCATCCATGGCCTCGATGAGTTAAAAAAAAGACTCCAATGGCCATTTTAAGAAAGCAGTTTTACCCTCCTTCGTCACCTTTTATTTTTTAAGTTCAGAAAAGGAATCCTTGCATGTTTTTTTAATCGTTTCCTCCTTCATTCCCTCCTTCGTTTGACCTATTCAAAAAAAATTATCTTTACAGCGGTTAAATGAATATTCTCAGATTGTTTTCCTGGGAAAGAATCGTTGTAAGTGAAACGTATTGACAGGGATTTGGCTTTGGGATCGTCAGGTCCTGCCTGATTCCAAAGGGTCAGGGCTGCCTTCTAAACGAAACCTTATGAAAACTACCACAAACCTTAACAATGAATGGAGGATGGTCGCCTCCGCCATTTACAAAAAGCCGGTGGATTCGAAGATCCTGGGCCAGTCTGAGGTGGATGTTACCGACCTGGAAGCCTATGTGGCTGAAAAGAGGAGACAGGGCCTTAAGATCACCCTGACGCACGTTTTCACGCTGGCTGCTGCCCGGGCGTTGCGGTTTGAAATTCCCGAGCTTAATACTTATATCCGGAGGGGTAAGGTTATCTCACGGCCACAGATTGATGCCATGGTTAGTGTTTTGCTGGAAGGATCAGAGATGGGTTCCATAAAAATTCACAACGCGGATCAGATTACCCTTGAGGAAATGTCAGAAATCATGTCTGTTGAAATAAAAAAGGCCAGGACAGGCGTGGAAAATAAAACTATGGACATGAAAGGCCGGCTGGCAGCCATTCCATGGCCCTTTCGTCAATGGCTTTTTAAGTTTCTCCAGTTATACACAATAAGCTGGGGCTTTTCCTTTAAGCGATGGGGATTGACGCCCAACAGTTTCGGGTCGTTCATTGTGTCAAACATCGGAACCCTGGGGCTGGATCTGGGATTTCCGGCGCTCATGCCCACATCGAACGTCTCCTTTGTGCTGATTCTCGGTGCAGTGAATAAGAAACCCTGGGTCGTCAACGAGGAAATCGTTCCCCGGAAGATCATCACCCTGGGGGCTGCCCTCGATCACCGCGTATGTGACGGTTCGCACGGCGGCAGGCTCTTCCGCTACCTGAAATACATCGTCAAAAACCCCGGACTGCTCGAAAAAACTCCTGAAATTACCGGTGGAACCCTGTAATCTGTTTGCGGGTTATTCCAATGTTAAATTTCCCCTCTTGTTACCGGAACTTCCGGACAAATCGTTCGTTTTTAACTATTTTTAAGGGGCCAATTTCGGATTCTATCTGCATGAATGACATCACCATTTTATCCAATCTTGTACTTGCCCCCTACATTATCAAAGCCACAGCGCTGATCAGTAACGAGAGAAAGGTGGGAGGGAACCAGTTCCGGCATGCCTTTGCTACTCTGGGCATTTTGTTGGATTACAAATATTTTGATAATGCTGTTTTGTTGAAGGCTTCGTTGATCCACGACCTAATCGAAGAGGTGCCTTTGACTAATATATGGGAATTGCAGACCATAGATGCCGATGCGGCAAGAGTGGTTGACCTGGTGCTGGAGGTGACCCGGAAAAGATGCGATTCCAAAGCTGTTTACCTGAAAAAGATCCTGGAAACAGGTTCTGCCGATGCCAAAATACTGAAAGTTGCCGACCGGATCAGCAATCTTACCGATCTCCACAGGGATGTCTATTCCTACGAAAAGATGGCCAGATATCTCGATGAAACCGAAGCGTATGTGATTCCGATGGCCTTGCAGGTTAACAGCAATATGGTTACAGAGCTCACCGATTTGATCCGTAAGAGGAGGGAGATGCTTGAGTGCCTGGTTCCCTGAGCCGGGTCAGAGATTTTCTCCGGTGGTCTGCCTCTCTGTAGCTGGCCATCGGGGGGCCTTATCGTGAAAATGTCTCCCCCGCAGCTTGTCCGGGAGCCGGTTTCCTGACAACAAAAACGTAGAATCGCTGCCATTTCCGCAACAACGTAATTAGCTTTATATTTGCATCCCGGTTTGATCGTAAACCTGTTTTACCAATTTGTTAGCCATGGGAAGTTATGTTGATAAGAACCTGTTAAGGGATGAGCATGTGGAATATGAAGCCCACCTGCACTGGAAGATTTATGTTACCCTGTCGGGATTGTTCACCTTGTTCCTTTATCCGTTGATCGTTCAGAAAACCAGTGAGTTTGTGATAACCAACAAGCGGGTGATCATGAAGAGGGGACTGATAGCCCGGGCAACTTTCGAAATGAACCTGAACAAGATTGAGACGGTTAACGTGGATCAGTCGCTGTGGGGCCGCCTCTTCGGTTTTGGAGCAATTACGATTGTGGGTACCGGTGGAACGAGGGAAATTTTTGATTCTATCTCCAAGCCTCTGGAGTTCCGCAAAATGTTCCAGGAGATCTCATCCTGATACGGACCAGAAAAGGATGCTAATAGAGCATCCTGGCCCGGATGGTGTGAGGTATGCTTTTCAGCTCCTTCAGGATAGAGGTACTCAACTCGCTTTCTGTATCGATGATAACATAGCCGATCTCCCCGTCGGTTTGGAGATACTCCGCAGCTATGTTGATTCCTTTTTCGGTAAACACATAATTCACGTTTCTCAGTAACCCGGGCATATTCTTATGAATATGGAGAAAGCGTTGTTTGTTTTCGTTCGGCCGGAGGGAAATTTGGGGGAAGTTCACTGCCCCTATGGTAGAGCCGTTGTCGGAGTAACGGATCAGTTTTTCTGTGACCTCCATTCCGATTTTTTCCTGGGCTTCCCGGGTACTGCCCCCGATGTGGGGTGTCAGGATGACGTTATCGAATTCCTGTAGTTCCGTCAGGAAAGGATCGTCGTTGGAAGCAGGTTCCTCAGGAAACACGTCAGCAGCAGCACCAGCCAGGTGATTGCTTTTTAAGGCAGCAGCCAGTGCCGGGTAGTCGACAACGGAACCGCGGGAAGCATTGATGAGAAGGCCTCCTTTTTTCATAGCGGCCAGTTGCGGGGCCCCGATCATCCGGCAGGTAAGCTCCGTTTCCGGAACGTGGAGGGTCACAATATCCGCTATTCCGAGCAATTCCTCCAGCGTGTGGCAGGGAATGGCCTTTCCAAGGCTCAGTTTTTTCTCTATATCGAAATAATAAACATTCATGCCGAGAGCTTCGGCCAGAATGGAAACCTGCGATCCAATATGCCCATACCCGATGATGCCAATGTTTTTATCCCGGATTTCATACGAATGAGTAGCAGATTTGATCCATTTTCCACGGTGGGCGGCGGCATTTTTCAGAGGGACCTCACGCATCAGAAGAATGGCTTCTGCAATGACCAGTTCGGCTACGGAGCGCGTATTGCTGAAAGGAGCGTTGAAAACAGGTATTCCCAGCATTCTGGCGGTCTGGTGATCAACCTGGTTGGTGCCGATACTGTAACAACCGATGGCGAAGAGCTTACCTGCTGCAGACAATATACCTGCCGTAAGCTGGGTCCTGGAACGGATGCCTACCATGTGAAATTCCCGGATCCGTTTCTCCAGTTCCCTCTCGTCCAGAGCAGTTTTAAGGTACTCAACCCGGGTGTATCCGGCTTCTTCAAAGCTTTGTACTGCAGAGGGATGGATCCCTTCCAGC
The DNA here is from genome assembly GCA_964650525.1 of uncultured Prolixibacteraceae bacterium. GTDB lineage: Bacteria > Bacteroidota > Bacteroidia > Bacteroidales > Prolixibacteraceae > UBA1413. The sequence goes on along the minus strand of CAZYUA010000002.1, from coordinate 114,288 downwards.
AGGAGAATCCGGATCCTGTCCTTATCCAGTGAATAGTATTTTGTCATATCGGTATCGGTTGTGGAATATCGCTGGTAAACGGAAGATTCCGGGCAAGGGCTTTCCGGGAGTTTTCCGGATGTAAGATATCATTTGGCAAACATGAGGTCTATCAGTTTACCGGAAAAAAGGCAACAGGTCGATCAACCAATAAACAAGGGCCGCAATTCCCATGCTGACAGGGATGGTCAGGATCCAGGCCACCAGCAGGTTGGAGGCTACACCCCATCTGACAGCGGAGATGCGTTTGGTCATGCCTACCCCCATGATGGACCCGGCGATGGTGTGGGTTGTGCTGACCGGAATTCCCAACCCCTGGGAGACCCCGTACAGGGTTAAGGCTCCTGCCGTTTCTGCAACAACGCCTTCAACCGGGGTTACCTTGGTGATCCTGGTGCCCATGGTCTTGACAATCCGCCATCCACCCATCATTGTGCCGGTGGCTATGGCAGTATAGCAGGTAATGGGTATCCAGGCCGGTACTTGCAGATGGCTCTTTCCCGCGGCATCCACCATTTCTGAAACATGAGCCCACTCGGGAATGGCCGCACCTGCCAGTTTTATCTGAGCCACATAAACAAGCATCGCTGCGCTGATAATTCCGATCACTTTCTGGGAATCACTCCCACCATGACCCAGGCTGAAGGCTGCCGATGAAAACAGCTGCATAATTTTAAACCACTTGTTCGACTTGTGTGGATTTGCCCTCCTGAAAATCCACAACAAGGCAATGGTGAGGATGTAAGCCAGGAACATCCCGATAAAGGGAGCCAGAAAAATAAATCCGGCTGTCTTAAGAATTACTCCCTGGTTAATAACACTGAATGCTCCCGTGTGGGCTACGGCCGCCCCGGCAAATCCCCCGATCAGCGTGTGCGACGAAGAGGAGGGGATCCCCAGCCTCCAGGTCAGCAGGTTCCATATGATGGCAGCAACGATGCCTGCAAGGATTACTTCCAGGTTGATGACTCCGTGTTCGACGGTTTTCGATACGGTATTGGCTACCTTCAGGTCGAAAATCCAATAGGCCAGGAAATTAAAAAAAGCAGCCCAGATGACCGCCGGCAGGGGTGCCAGTACCTTCGTTGAAACCACCGTTGCAATAGAGTTGGCAGCATCGTGAAACCCATTGATCAGATCAAAGATTAAAGCCAGAGCAATGATGATAATTAGTAAGGTGAGCATAACCGGAAATCGTTACATGGAAGGCCTTTGTAGATTATGTGCTACAACCGTGAGGTTTAACCACATAGACAAACCATCTGTTTCACAAATGAAACCATAATATTTAACTCGTGCATCAATGAATCTTTTCCTTTCAGGCATATTTCACCAGAATGGTTTTCACTACATCTGAAACATCTTCCATTTTATTGGAAATCTTTTCAATGTTCTGAAGTATCTCCTTGTGTTTAATCAGCTCGATGGCATCTTTTTCAGTATTGAATAAGCAGGAGATCGCGTTTTGGTAGTATTCATCCACCTTACTCTCCATTTTTCTGAGCTCTTTACAGGACTTCAGGCTTTTCGCCGCATGTTTGGTATTTTCAAGTCCTGAAATGGCATTTTGCATATGCAGGCAGCCTTGATATAACAGGTCGCTCATCTCTATCATGTGGCTGCTGAAATTGGTAAAGCGGTACAGATCCACCTTCCCCGATACACTGTAAATCAGATCAACCACATCGTCGAGTTTAGATGTTAACTCATGGATATCTTCCCTGTCGAACGGGGTAATAAATGTCCTGTTTAATTCATCAAACAGATTATTGGTAATGTCGTCACCCTGTTTTTCAATTTGTTTGATTTTTTGCCTGATTTCAGTCGTTTCCGATTCAGATGCCGACCGGAAAAGATTCTTCAGTTCGGATGCAGCTTTTACGCTGTTTTCGGCAGCGTAATTAAACATCCCGTAAAATTTTTTCTCCTTGGGCAGGAAATACTTTACCAAATGGTTAATATTCACTCGTTTGCATTTAAGTTAATAATATAATATTCAATTATTTGCTGGTTAAAGATTTATTCTGCTTTTCATTACCGTCGAACTTGACTGCCTGCCGCCCGTCTGCCCTGCCTGCCTGCCGGCAGGGGAAATAGGTACTTCTCCTATTGTTGCGAAGGTTCGCCATACTTGTTTCTTGTGGAAAAGAAGATTAATCCCACACCTGACAATGAAAATGCCGAATTGAGAAGCCGAAATCCGGCGTGAAAAAACTGCGCATTTTCAATCTCATAACCCGCTATTTTCTTCCAAATATCGGATTTAGATTGTTTGTTACAAAAACGTAACAACTTATTTATTGAAAAAATAATGTCCGGAGACAAAAAGGAACCATACACAGAGCTTACTTAGGCTGGGAAAAGAGATATTCGAGGCCTCTTTCGGGGCCTTTGCGGACCGACAGGCCGCCTTTGAAACCAAGAATGGCATTCTTGATGATGGCCAGCCCGGGGCCGGTTCCCCCTCTTGCGGGAACGGCCTGCATCGACACGGTATAACCGCTCAAACAGCCGGGGAAAATGCTCTTCTTCAACCCCGGGACCATTATCGGAATAGGAGAAATCGTGAAAATTAAGATTCTCGTGGTAACACGTTACCCTGATGGTCAGATTCTCACCACCGTAAGTCAGGGAATTATCCATCGGGTTGCTGAAAACGGAAAACATCAGGGAGTGGTTGGAAAAGGTAAACACCTGATTTCAGCGGATGCAAGGGTCTGTCGGTAATCCGGCGAAGAGAGACAATACCCCGGGCGTCTCTTGCGGTTTTAAGGGGTGAATGGAATGGGTGACCCGGGTCTGTTTTTCTTAGGAAATCAAATTGAAGCGGGTATATCAAAGTCCGGTGGAGGTAAAGCAGGGTGCATACGGGCGCTATGTATTCTGCCGATCATTGCAGAACGACTGGCGGGGGCTTTCGAATTTTCCCTACCTTTGCACTTTCCGGCATCTTTTCTGCCGGGAAAGCGGTGAGATGGTATGCATAACACAGAATGATAACAATGGATAGTCTCAGGATAGCCGTGATCGGACTGGGGTATGTGGGTTTGCCTCTGGCGAGGCTTTTTGCCACGAAATACCGGGTTGTAGGGTATGATGTCAACAGTGACAGGGTTGACGGGTTGAATGAAGGGTTTGATGTTACGCTTGAAGTATCTGATACCTTGCTCCGGGAGGTACTGGTGACCAGGGAGAGTCTGCCTGACCGGCCTAACGGGTTATACTGCACCCCGGATCCGGATGATATCAGGAATTGCAGGGTTTACATTGTGACGGTACCAACGCCGGTGGATAAAAACAACCGGCCGGATCTGACACCACTTCTGAAGGCCAGTGAAACGGTAGGAAAGTATTTAGCGGAGGGCGCCACAGTGATCTATGAATCCACGGTTTATCCGGGAGCCACTGAAGAGGAGTGCATTCCGGTCCTTGAAAAATATAGCGGGCTAAAGTACAACGTTGGTTTCTTTGCCGGATACTCTCCTGAAAGGATCAATCCGGGGGATAAAGAACATACGGTTGAAAAGATCAGAAAGGTAACCTCGGGATCGACTCCTGCAACCCTCGAATTTGTGGATTCATTGTACCGCTCGGTCATTCTGGCCGGGACCCATCCTGCCCCCTCCATCCGGGTGGCCGAGGCAGCCAAGGTTATTGAAAATTCGCAGCGCGATATCAACATTGCGTTTGTGAACGAACTGGCCAAGATCTTCAACCGGATGGGCATAGATACCCGGGCAGTGCTGGAAGCTGCCTCTACCAAGTGGAATTTTTTACCCTTCAGCCCGGGACTCGTGGGTGGCCATTGCATTGGGGTTGATCCTTACTATCTTGCCCAGAAAGCGCAGGAATATGGTTATCACCCGGAAATCATCCTGGCCGGCCGGAGACTGAACGATGGTATGGGCAGCTATGTAGTATCCCGGGTTGTCAAGCTCATGATCCGCAAAGGGCTACCTGTAAAAGGCGGGAAAGCCCTGATCCTGGGAATTACCTTCAAGGAGAATTGCCCCGACATCAGGAATACCCGGGTGGTGGACATATACCATGAACTGACCGGATACGGCATGGAGGTGACCATCTATGACCCCTGGGCCGACCCGGAAGAGGTCGAGAGAGAGTACAGTCTCCTCTCGAGGCGGGAACTTCCTCCGGATGACCATTTTGAAGCCGTCATCCTGGCTGTGGCCCACCATGAATTCAGAAAAACAGATCTTGGAAAATACAGGGGACCGCGAACCGTTATCTACGATGTCAAAGGAATACTGGACCTTCAATTGATAGATGGAAGGCTATGACAAGCCAGCCGGGTTCTTTTCCTAATCGGCGGCTCCTGTCGCAGGGCTTTGCCTGGTATGCTGTTCATGTACGATCGCGGGCTGAAAAAAAGGTGGAAAACGGATTGGCTCAACAGGGCATCGAAACATTCCTGCCTTTGCAAAGAAGCCTCCGGAAATGGAGCGACCGGAAAAAGTGGGTGGACCTGCCGTTGATCCCGGGATACTGTTTTGTGAGAGTCAATGAGGGAACCTATTTACCTGTTTTACAAACCCCGCACGTAATGGGATTTGTGCGGATGGAGGGAAGACCGGCCATCATTCCTGATGGCCAGATCAATTTTCTCAAGAGAATGCTCAAACAGTCGGATTATGAGTGGGAAGTTGCCCGGGAACCGCTGAATCCCGGCCAGACAGTGGAAATAACCGCAGGCCCCTTTATTGGCCTCGAAGCTGAACTCATCTCCCTGAAAGGGAAAAACAGGGTGGGAATACGGATAATTCAGATCGATAATACTTTTTTGGTTGATATTCCCCTTACAGACGTGGTGGCCAAACCGGTTAACGGGTAATTCACCGATCCTGCCTGTCTTTTGCCGGGCAAAGGGTTTTGGGGCGTATTGTGAAGAAGACAGGCAATACAAAAGTCTCCCGGCATCAGGATAGCCGCACCGTGTATGTTAAGGATAACACTGTAATAAACGTAGAGTATGAACAACTTTGCATTGATAGGGGCAGCGGGATATATTGCCCCCCGCCACATGAGAGCCATCAAGGAAACCGGAAACCAGCTGGTTTGTGCGCTCGATCCCTACGACGGAATCGGGATTATGGACAGTTTTTTCCCTTCGGCTGATTTTTTTACGGAACCCGAGCGCTTCGACCGTCATCTCGACAAACTTAGACGCAAAGGAAATCAAAAGGTCGCTTTTGTCTCCATATGTTCCCCGAACTACCTGCACGATGCGCACATCCGCATAGCCCTGAGGAACGAAGCACATGCCATTTGCGAAAAACCCCTTGTGCTGAACCCCTGGAATCTGGACGCCCTTCAGGAGATCGAATCCGAAACCGGAAAAAAGATCCATACCATTCTGCAACTTCGCCTCCACCCTGTCATCAGACAACTGAAACAGAAAATTGATGAAGCTCCGGCAGGTAAGGTGTTTGATGTGGACCTGAAATATATTACCAGCCGGGGTAAATGGTACTTTATAAGCTGGAAGGGGAACCTCGAAAAAAGCGGGGGCATCGCCACCAATATCGGAATTCATTTTTTTGATATGCTCGGGTGGATTTTTGGCGATCTGGATGGAATTGAACTACACCTGGAGAGAACGGACAAAGCAGGTGGAAAGCTCTTTTTTCAAAAGGCCAGGGTGAACTGGTTCCTGAGTGTCGACGAGACCGATCTGCCTCCGGAGGTGGCAGCCACCGGAAAAAGAACCTTCCGGAAGATTACTGTCGACGGGGATGAACTGGAATTCAGCGAAGGCTTTACGGATCTTCATACCCAATCGTACATGGAAATTCTTAAAGGCAACGGATTCGGAATCGAAGATGCCCGCAAAAGCATCGATATCGCCAGCAGAATCAGGAAAATGAAATAAATTTTTCAGGTAAGCGTACCTTTTGCAGACCTATAGGTGTTTTCACTGAATCCGCCTCCGGACTACCGGAAAGTAAATACCGGGTAAAACATAAAACTCCGATAACAATCTGAAAAACAAGTTGCTATCGGAGTTTTTGTGCCCAGAACAGGACTCGAACCTGCACATCCTTACGAATACTAGTCCCTGAAACTAGCGCGTCTACCAATTCCGCCACCTGGGCTTACATGAACGCAGCCTTTTCAAAAAAAGCTGTGCAAATGTATAAAAATTCTCGAATGCAACGGTTGGAGGGGGTGAATTTTCAGCATTTCAGCAGATGGGCACCAGAACGCCGTTCCTGTTTTTCCTGTCACCCTTTAAGAGAGATACAGGGAGGGTACCTTACAACCCTGGTGATCTGCTTTGGTGAATGAGAGCCCGGACCATTTCCCTCACCGTGATTCCAACGCATGGAGTTGGCAACCTGTGAAACAGGTTTCGGACAAATTAAAAATATTGGCTCCGGGGTTACCATGTCTTCAAATTTTACAATCTTTGAAAAAATAAAACCAAAACCTGACACCCCGATGGAAAAGGTAAAAAACGCTGTCGTTCCCCGAGCATTGGTAATTCCGTTTGTTCTTATAACCCTGTGTTTTGCCTTGTGGGGTTTTGCAAACGACATAACCAACCCCATGGTCAAGGCTTTTTCGCGGATACTGATGATGAGTAATTTTGAAGGGTCGTTGGTACAGTTTGCCTTTTACGGCGGCTATTTTGCGATGGCTTTTCCTGCAGCTTTGTTTGTCAAGCGGTTTTCTTACAAAGCGGGGATCCTGGTGGGACTGGGTCTTTATGCAGCAGGTGCCTTGCTGTTCATTCCTGCCAGTCTTTCCATGATTTTCTGGCCATTTCTGCTTGCCTATTTTATCTTGACCTGCGGCTTGTCGTTTCTGGAGACCAGCGCCAATCCTTACATCCTCTCTATGGGGCCGGAAGAAACTGCCACCCGGCGCTTGAACCTGGCTCAGGCTTTCAATCCAATGGGGTCCTTGTTAGGGATGTTTACAGCCCAGCAATTAATCCTTGCCAGGCTTAATCCTGCTTCCGCAGTGGAAAGGGCAGCCATGTCACCCGGGGTTTTAAGCCAGGTCACTGCAACAGACCTACAGATCATCCGGAACCCTTATGTATTTATTGCCTTTGTCATTCTTGCCGTTCTGGTGGTTATTTCTTTGGCCAGGCTTCCAAAGAATGAAGACCAGGATCATGACATCCATTTCATGGTGACCGTCAGACGTCTTCTGAAATGCAAACGATACTATGAAGGAGTGATTGCCCAGTTTTTTTATGTGGGGGTCCAAATCATGGTGTGGACCTTCATCATCCATTATGCTACCAATGAACTGGGTATGACTGAGACCCAGGCGCAGGGATACAACATCGTGGCTATGGTATTGTTTGTTACCAGCCGCTTTATCTGTACTTTTCTTCTGAAATACATATCTCCCGGGAAGTTACTGATGATACTGGCAGTCGGGGGAATGACCACCATCCTGGGCACCATTTTTCTGTCGGGCATGGCAGGGCTCTATTCGCTTGTGGCTGTTTCGGCCTGTATGTCCCTGATGTTTCCCACCATCTATGGAATTGCCCTTCGCGGAATGGGGGGAGACGCCAAAATCGGGGCCGCCGGGCTCATTATGGCCATCCTCGGTGGGTCGGTAATGCCTCCCATCATGGGATCCGTCATCGACCTGAAAGAGGTGATGAACTTCTCAGCCACCAGGGCTTCCTTCTTTCTTCCCCTGTTGTGCTTTGTGGTCATCGCCATTTACGGATTCAGGAGTTTTACCGTCCACAACCAGGATATTCCTTATCCTTCCGGGCAGACAACGGTCTGAAACGTACTTCTAATGGAAGGGTGGGGTGTCAACTTGAACTCCCCATTGGAACCCCCACACCGTCGCTCAGAGAATCTGGAGGTGTTTTTCGTCGGTTATCTTCTCACAGTACTGACATTTCAGTGCTACCGGTGCCTTAGACACAACCGAGAATTTCGTTGCAACCGTTTCATGGTTGGTGATGCATTTGGGATTGAAGCATTTAACAATTCCCTCAATCTGTCCCGGAATCTCAACCACCCGTTTTTCCGTTACCATGTACTCCTGAATGATGTTCAGTTTGGCGTGTGGTGCGATCAGTGCGATCTTATTGATCTCATCGTTTTCAAAAAACTTTTCCGCCACTTTGATAATGGCTTTCTTCCCCAGTTTCTCGCTGTCCAGATTGGTGCCGAAGGTAATCTGGTTTTCAATTTTATCCAATCCCAGGATCCCGATGACGTTGAACAGGTTCTTCGCGGGAATATGGTCGATAACGGTACCATTCCTGATGGCGCTTACCTGTAGTTTCGGCTTTATTGAAGCATTTTCTTCCATGTTTTTGGTTACTTAAGGTTCAAGGTGTGGGCGATAATGGCCTCCCGCGTAAAGATTCCGTTCAGGGCTTGTTCAAAATAGTATGCTTTTTCATTCTTGTCCACATCAGGGTGAATTTCGTTTACCCGTGGCAACGGATGCAATACCCGCAAGTTGGGTTTTGTGTTTTCCAGCATTTTTTCGCGCAGGATGTAGACATTTTTAACCTTTTCGTACTCGATGGGATCGGAAAAACGTTCTTTTTGTACCCTTGTCATGTAGATAATATCAGCAGCGCTGATGATATCGGTAAATTCCCGGTGTTCAAAGTAGCGAATTCCCTTTTCACGAAGATGTATTTTATACTCTTCCGGCATGAGCAGTTCATCGGGTGCGATAAAGTTGAAAATGGGATTGGTGAATTCTGATATGGCCATCAGCAGGGAATGGACGGTTCTGCCGTATTTCAGGTCTCCCACCATGAAAATATTCAGGTTGTCGAGTGTTCCCTGGGTCTTCAGAATGGAATACAGGTCCAGCAGGGTCTGGGTGGGGTGCTGGTTGGCACCGTCTCCTGCATTGATGACAGGGACTTTGGAAACCTCTGCAGCATACCGGGCAGATCCCTCGAGAGGATGCCTGATCACAATCAGATCGGCATAATTGGAGACCATTCGGATGGTGTCGTGCAGGGTTTCTCCTTTGGTGACACTGGAACTTCCCACATCGGCAAAACCAATAATCCGACCTCCCAGCCTCGAAATAGCCGTCTCAAAACTCAGCCTGGTCCGTGTGCTCGGCTCATAAAACAGCGAAGCTACAACCTTTCCATTCAGCAGTTCCTGATTCGGATTCTCTTCAAACGCTGATGCCAGCTCCATGATTCGCAGGAATTCAGCTTTCGTGTAGTCGGTGATTGAAATCAAATCTTTCTTCATGGTGAGATCGTTCAAAAAATGCATAAAAAAACCCAACAGCCCGGTTGGCGGGTGTTGGGCTCATAACCGGGGCCTATTCTTCCCCGGAAATAAACCGAACCCAGGTAAACGCAAACAAACCGGAGCATCCGGATGAAGCAAGCATTCATTACGATAGCGGCAGCTTTTAGGAAATGGACCAGGAGGCGGTTCCAGACTGTTATCTATCCGGCAAAAGTATGAATTATCCGGAAGTTGAAGGTTGGAGTTTTTAGTAATTTATCAACACAGGATTGTTGGGGAGTGTGCAACAGTTCCGAAAGCCGGACCGGTTTGCAGGAGGAGTGCCGGGGGTTGATTTTTACGGGAACTTCATTCCGGCTCCAGGGGAACGATCGACACCCCGGGAAGGGAACCAAATAATGTCAGCATTCTTTGCGCTTCCGCTTTTCTGACCCCTATTTCTATCCGGCAGCCGTAATCATGTTGTAGGGATCGTTGCCTGATATTTTCTGTTTTTAGTATCTGCATGACCGGGTTCATCGATTCAAAGGGGAATTCCAGCCGGAAGGGCACCTCAATGATTCTGTTTTCAATGACGGCATTCCGGATGGCGTCGGCTGCAGCTTCCCGGTAGGCGTTGATGAGGCCGCTGACTCCCAGCAGGGTGCCCCCGAAATACCGGATCACTACCAATAGGACCTGGGTTAATTCGGATTGGATAAGCTGCCCCAGGATGGGCTTCCCGGCAGAGGAGGAGGGTTCCCCATCGTCGTTGGCGCGAAACCGGATCTTCTCCCTGCCAAGACGCCAGGCAAAACAATAATGGCGCGCACCGTGGTATTCTTTCCTCAACCGGGCCAGGATCTCCCTCACATCCTCCTCGTTCCCGACCGGGAAAATCCATGATATAAAACGGCTGCCCTTCTCCTTGTACAGACCTTCAGCAGGCACGGATACCGTTTTCCAGGTGTCTGTAGTCATTTTCCAATGAATTTGGGTCCTAAAGGACTAACCGGTCATGCCGCAACCTGCCCGATCGATGTTTCCCCGCTTCCGGAGCAGAGGGAAGACAGACCGCTGCCGGGATCACATCTTAAGCTTTTTCTCAATATCGTCTACAAACAACCTGAAATTTTTGTCTGTTTCTTTCAGGTTGATGACGGTCTTGCAGGCATGAAGGACCGTGGCATGATCCTTATTCCCAATCTGTGCACCGATGCTGGCCAGGGAAAACTTGGTCATATTTTTCGAAAAATACATCGTGAGCTGCCGTGCCTGTACTACTTCCCTCTTTCGGGTTTTGGCCTGAAGGGCGTCCACAGGCAAATGGAAATAATCGCATACCACCTTTGAAATGTATTCGATCGAGAGTTCGCGCTTGGAATTTTTTACCAGCTTGTTGATGATCTTGCTGGCCAGGTCGAGGTTGATCTCCTTTTTGTTAAGCATCGATTGTGCCAGCAGGGAAACCAGGGCCCCTTCCAACTCCCGGATGTTGTCGGTAATGTGCGAAGCGATGTATTCGAGGATGTCATTGTTGAGAACGATTCCGTCTTTGTGGACTTTCCTGCGGAGAATCTCCATGCGGGTCTCAAAGTCAGGCGCCGTCAGATCGGCCGTCAAGCCCCATTTAAACCTTGACAACAGACGCTGCTCCATCCCTTTCAGCTCGATGGGCGGTTTGTCGGAGGTCAGTATCAACTGCTTCCCCGCCTGATGCAGATGATTGAAAATGTGGAAGAATGTCTCCTGAGTCTTTTCCTTCCCGGCAAATTCATGAACATCATCCAAAATGAGTATATCAATCATCTGGTAGAAATTCAGAAAATCGTTCCGGTTGTTATTCCTCGTGGATTCTGTAAACTGGGTTTGAAATTTGTTGGCATTTACATAAAGTACCACCTTGTCGGGAAAACGTTCCTTGGCTTCTATACCAATAGCTTGTGCCAGATGCGTTTTGCCAAGTCCCGAATTCCCGTAGAGCATCAGCGGATTGAAAGCGGTTCCTCCCGGATTGTGAGCAACGGCATAGCCGGCACTCCGCCCCAGCCGGTTGCATTCTCCCTCTACAAAATTATCGAATGTGTTCTCCCTTTTGAGTTGCGGGTCAATATGCAGCTTCTGGATCCCCGGGATTACAAAGGGATTCTTGATGGCCAGCTTCTCCTCATTGCTGAAAGGAACTGTCATCGGCTTGTTTTGAAGACGCGTGTTGTTGTTCGTAGGGTAATTAACCGTGTAGGGAACCTCCCCGGTGTTAGTACCCATGACTACATTGTATTCCAGTTTAGCCCCTGTCCCCAATACCATCCGGATAGTCTTTCTGAGAATATCGATGAACTGCTCTTCGAGATATTCGTAGAAAAAGGCACTCGGAACCTGGATCGTCAGAACCTTGTTCTCGAGTTTCACCGGGATGATCGGCTCAAACCATGTTTTGAAACTACGCCCCGGCACATTGTCCTGAATAATGCGCAGACAATTCTCCCAGGCCGTCCTGTGCTCATTGTTCATAATTGGATAGCAGGATTTTCAGATTGAAAAGAATTCCTAAAACGGTGTTTTCCCCCAAACAAAATTTGTGAAAAAAAAGTAGAAAAAAAATTCTTTTTTGCTTGATTTTTTCAAATATATTATATGGGTTTCTCTATCAGGGGTTTAAATTTTAAAATATTTTCAATTAGGTTAAATGATTGATAATCAGATTTGTATTCTAAATATTTTGATATTGAAATATATATCGTACTAATCGGGGCAGGTTTCCCCCCATTTCTCCCCTTCCAACCGCAGGCTTACCGGTTGAGCAACCTGAATGCCTTCTCCAGGGAGATTTTTTTCCCGTCGAGGAAAGCTGTTATGGCTGCAGCAGGGAAAGTAGTCCGGGCTTTAATTAACATTTTTTCTGCTTCATCATAGTCACGGAATTTGCCTGTATAATAAGCATACCCTTTGTCGTATTCCTGTTCCTCCACTGGCCCCAGTTCAAGGAAAGAGGGGGAGGTGAGAGGAAGTTGCCGGGATTCTGAAATCAGGTGAACTTTAAACAAAAGGTTGTCATTCATGTCTGAAGCCGGTTCGGGTGTATTCAGGTAAACCTCTTTACCAAGGTTTACCGCTGAAAAATGGAGGTACCGTTTTGGGTTGTTTTTGATATCATCGATCAGGAGTTGCAGCTGGTCGGCAATTCCGGTAACCTGGTAGTAAAGGGCATCGTCGTTAAAGAAAAGTCCGGCGCTGCTTTGGTCTGAGTTTATCTTCTTCAGAAGATTTTCAAATGTATGGACTGAGCTGGACAGATCTTCCACGACCGGTTTGAAGGGCATGGATGCAAGGGTATCGCTAAGTCCGGAAAGATTACGGATCACCTTGTCAAAATGAACGGAGTTGTCTTTCAGGGTGGTGCTGATGCTTTCCATATTGGTGATCAGGTTCCCGAGGTTTGTTTTGCGCTGCGAGACCAGTTCCTGCAAGTCCTGGGTTGTCTTTTCAAGGCTGGAGATTGTCTGGTTGATATTTTGAAAACTTTCTGAGAGGTTTTTACGGGCATCTTCATTGAAAATTACCGTCAGGATGGTCATGGCTGAATCGATGGTGGAGAGTAATTCTTCTGCCTTATATTTCAGCGGAAGTATCTGGAGGCTCACCTGTTCTTTAAGGTCAGCCTCGATTTCCCCGGCGATGGTGTCTCCGTTCGTAAAATAAATGGTGCCGGGTTGGAAAACAAGTTCCACTGAGCGGGTTCCCATTATGTCGCTGCTCACGATCCGTGCTACCGATCCGGCTGGGATCCTGAACTTGTGGTCGACCATCAGGGTTACGATCAGGTCCCCGCTTTGATCTCCGGTGAACCGGATATTTTTTACATTCCCGACCCGGTATCCGTTGACCGTGACAGGACTTGATTCCTGCAATCCGTCTACTCTTTCGTACCGGCAGTAGTAATAATTCACCGGTTTGAAAAAATCATGTCCTTTCAGGTAACTCAGTCCCCAGACCAGGGCGGTGATGGCAAAGGCCACGAGGAACCCGAATTTGACATAGTTGGACACCTTGATCATGAGGCTTAATTTTTGGTAAAGTTACCATAAAAGATTTGCGGATTAGCGCAGATCTTCCATTTTTAGTGGCCGGGGCTGGTTGTTTTCAAACACAACGGGAAAAGCATCCGGAAATGTAGGCTTTAGTTTTTGCCGGGCGTTCAGGGCCTCCCGTCCGCTGGAATATCTGCCAATGAAGTATTTATGATAGGGATCAACCCGGACGTGGACGATATTTTTCTCCCCCTTGAATTTGGCGGAAGCAGGGTCTATAAAGCTGGTCGAAGCGGCGATCTGAACCGAATACCAGGTGGTATTATCGTTTGGAGGTTGCTGTGCTGGTGCGATCCGGGGGGTACTTGTGCCAGCAGGGGTTCCGGCAGGTTTTTCCGGGGGTGGGGTTGCCATTCCGGCTGAATCCTTTGTTTTTCCTGCTGGGGGAGTGGATTCCGTGGCCATTGGCCTGGTGGCATCCGTTGCCGGCTGGCTGGGTGCCTCATCCTTTTCCGCACTGGTGCTGTAAACGAATCCTGGCCCTGCTGCCGGAGAACCGGCAGAAACGGGTTTGGCGGTTTCTGCGCGGCTTCCTGGTAACTTGTTTGTTTCTGAACGGACCACTTCGGTCCCTGCAATAGCCAGATTAAACTGGCTTCGTTCGTCAATGGCCTGCTTATACTTTGAAAATGCTTGAAAAAGAGATTCTGCTGTCTGTTCCTTTCCGTTATCAGAAACCAGGAAGTTCCTTTCCGCCGGGTTGCTGATGAATCCGATCTCAACCAGCGCCGAAGGCATAGAGGTTTGTCTGAGCACCAGAAATCCCGCCTGTTTAACTCCACGGTTGGAAAGCCTGACCCTCCTGGTCAGCTCCTCCTGGATCCGTGCTGCCAGGTCTATGCTTTGGTTCTGGTATTCAGCCTGGATGTTTTCAAACATGATGTATGATTCTGTCTCGTTCGGATTAAAACCCTCGTAATTGGTGGTGTAATCCTCTTCGAGCAGAATGACGGAATTTTCTTTCTTGGCTACCTCAAGGTTCTCCTGGCTCCGGTGGAGCCCCAGTGTGAAAGTTTCGGTTCCTCTGACAGAAGACTGGCTGACCCCGTTGGCGTGAATGGACAAAAACAGGTCGGCTTTGTGGCGAGTTGCCAGAGAGGCTCTGGCATGAAGGGGTATAAAAATATCCCTCGACCGGGTGTAGACAATATTCACATCCGGATAGGCATTCCTGATTTTCTCCCCCAACAGCAACCCGACAGCCAGAACAAGATCCTTTTCCTTAACGTTCCCCGACACAACCCCCGGATCGTAACCCCCATGTCCGGGATCGATCACCACTGTGTTCAACCGGATGGATTCTCCGGGTGACTGGGACTTAACCTCAGCTGAATGGAAAACTCCGGTTGGTAACAGGATCCAAAATACCCACTTCTTCAGTGACCCCATAACGGAAACCTTTACCCTATGAACGGCAAAATTAGAAATATTAGTATTATTTTACATTTCCGGGGCCTATTATCGTCCCCATCTTTATATTTTTGCATCTCCCGGAACGCTTTGAAAGGGTAGTTTTTAAAGAGATTTGAAGAATATTCTTATTACATATTTCCTTTTTCTGGCAACCTTGGTCGCATCCGGACAGGAGAAAACCGACACTCTTTTTCAAACCGGGGAAATGATGCCAGATTCTTCGCTTGAGTTTTATCTGCAAAACGACCAGTGGAATCTCAGGGGATCCCTGAACCTCCCCGATTCGGTCATTCCACCCTTTCTTCCCGCCGATACCCTTCGGGCCGATTCCCTCAGTATGGTTGATTCCCTGAAAACCGATACGACCCAAAAAGCGCTGCTGGAGGCGCCTATTGATTATACTGCACAGGATTCCATCATTATCTCATTTGACGGCCAGAAGGTTTACCTCTACAACAACGCACGGATCAACTATATGGATATTGAGCTGAACGCCTACTTTATGGCGCTTGATCTTGAGACCAAAGAGATCTATGCAGAAGGAATTCCTGATTCGACAGGGACCTTAACCGGAAAACCGGTTTTTCAGGAGGGAGAGGAAAAATTTGAGTCGAAAACCCTGAGGTATAATTTTCAAACCCAAAAAGGAATCATTACAGATGTAATTACAGAACAGGGCGAAGGGTTTGTTCACAGTGCCCGGACAAAAAAGATTTCCAGGGATGTTTTTATTCTTGAAAAGGGAAAGTATACCACCTGCGACGCAGAGGATCCCCATTTTTATCTGAATCTTTCAAGGGCTAAGGTAGTTTCGAAGAAAAAGATCATAACCGGTCCTGCTTATATGGTACTGGAGGATTTTCCGCTTTATTTCCCGTTTCTTCCTTTCGGTTATTTCCCGAACACCCCGAAATATTCCTCGGGCATCCTGGTTCCTTCATACGGGGAGGAGGGAAACCGGGGTTTCTTCCTTCGCGAGGGGGGGTATTACTGGGCTGCCAACGATTATTTTGATCTGGCACTCCGGGGGGACATCTATTCCCGGGGTTCATGGGCTTCAAAACTTCATACCAATTACAGGATCCGCTATAAGTTTAGCGGAGGATTTGATTTCAGGTATACGGTGAATGTTTACGGACAAAAGGGATTGGATACCTACAACCGTTCTCCTCAATTCCAGGTAATGTGGACCCACAGTCAGGATGCAAAAGCCAATCCGAACCGCACCTTCAGCGCCAATGTCAATTTCTCCACCAGCGGTTATGACAGGCAGAACGGCTTAGCCGACGGGAATTATTACCGTGGAGATAATTACCTTCGAACTCAGAAATCATCGAGCATCTCCTATACCCAAAGATGGGAAAATACCCCGTTTAATATGTCGATGAATTTCAGGCATTCCCAGAATTCAACCGATTCAACGCTTACCCTTTCGCTGCCTGAAATGACCTTCAGCGTTTCGAGGTTCTATCCTTTTAAATCCAAAAAGCGGGTGGGGTCTGCCAGGTGGTACGACAATTTCGGCTTCAGCTATTCTGCCAACATGCGGAATACCATCACAGCGAGGGAAAAGGAGATACTTCAGAAATCCATATTGCGTGACTGGCAAAACGGGATCCAGCATAACATACCGATTTCGCTGCCCGGGTTCAACCTGATCAGGTATATTAATGTGAGCCCCAGTTTCAGCTACAGCGAGAAGTGGTATTTTTCTTCCGTACAGAAGACCTTTTACCCGGACCAGGTATTTACCGACCGGTATGGCAGGACAACCCACGTAAAAACCGATACTCTTTCCGGTTTGAAACGCAACTACCAATATGCCTACAGCCTGAGTGCATCTACCAACATTTACGGGATGTTTATGCCCCTTAATACGAAATCAAAGATCAAAGGCATAAGACATAAGATATCGCCTTCGCTGAGTTTCAGTTATAATCCCGATTTCGGGAAACCCAGATTCGGTTTCTGGAAGCAGGTTCAGACCGATACGACCGGACGGATGGAATATTATTCAATCTTTGAGCAGGGTATATACGGTTATACCGGGAGGGGATCAGCCGGTATGGTCTCTTTTTCGCTTACCAACAATTTGGAAATGAAAGTTCAGGATACCAAGGATACCACCGGAACGGCCAAGTATAAAAAGGTGAAGCTTATTGATAACCTCAGTCTCGGGACCTCCTATAACCTGATAGCCGACTCGTTGAACCTGAGCCCGGTCAGCATCCGGGGAAGAACCACAGTCCAGGGTGTGGGCATCAACTTTGGTACCACTCTCAATCCCTACATGACTAACCAGAACGGAACTGTCATCAACCGGTATGCCTGGAGCGAAAACCGTGGTTTGAAACGGCTGGGCCGGCTTGTCAATGCAAATCTCTCCTTTGGGATGCAGTTCAATTCAAAACAGGGCAAAAAGGAATCGGAGGAAGCAAAGGAAACCATTGAAAAGGAGAATCTGCCGGGTTCATTTGAGGATTATGCCGATTTTAATGTGCCCTGGGATTTCGGCTTTGATTACACCTTTAACTACAGCCGGATGAATCCCTACCAAAAGGGTCGGTATACCCAGACGATCAACCTCCGGGGAAGCATGAGCCTGACAAAAAACTGGCGCGTTAACATGAACACCAATTTTGATATCATGGCAAAGGAATTTTCTTTCACGAGTTTCAGTGTTTACCGTGATCTTCATTGTTGGGAAATGTCGTTGAATTTTGTCCCTTTCGGAAGGATGCGAAGCTACAGTTTCACCCTTAATGCCAGAAGCTCAATGTTGCGTGACCTGAAACTTTCCAAGCAAAAGAGTTACTACGACAATATGTAGCTGATCTTTCGGGCGGATTTTTGCCATCCCCGGGGAAAAAGGAACCGGATTTCAACAGACAGGGGTGGGTTTTCAGACATGTGCAACTAAAATATAAAGAGATGAAGAAGGTGATTTTTACACCCGGTGCGCCGACTCCGGTTGGGCCGTACAGCCAGGCTGTCGAATGTAACGGGTGGTTATTCATCGCAGGACAGATTCCTGTAGAACCGGTCAGCGGCCGGGTTGTTGAAGGCGGCATTGCAGAGCAGACCGACAGGGTCCTGAAAAACATCGGAGCCATTCTTCAAGCCGCAGGCTACTCCTTCTCCGATGTCGTGAAGGTTACCTGTCTGCTTGCCGACATGGAAGATTTCAAATCCATGAATGCGGTTTATGAACACTATTTCCGGTTTGACCCCCCTGCCAGGGCTGCTTTTGCGGTAAAATCACTTCCCCTGGGGGCACTGGTGGAAATAGAGGCTGTAGCTGCCAAATAAAACAGGTTGCCTGCCCGCCAACCCGAAAAGCCCACTTTCCCATCTTGTTTCCATCACCCGGGAAACAGATTCCCTGATTTCCGGGGTGTAGGTCCGGGAAAGATAAGCGCTGCGTTATGGCCTGCTGACAACCTGTTTTTACCGCGAAACCACCTATTCCGGAATTACTTCCATAGGGATTTCTACAGAGACATCCTTGTGAAGCTTTACTTTTATCATGTAGTTCCCCACTTCCTTAATATGGTCGTCGGCTACAATGACCTGCTTCCGTTCTATTTCGAACCCGTTCTGGTTGATCGCTTCGGCTATCAACAGCGGGGTGACCGATCCGAAGATCTTGCCGGTAGTACTTGCTTTTACTCCAATGGTCAGTTTGAGCTTTCCTATCCTTGTTGCCAGGGATTCAGCACTCTCTTTCAGTTTTGCCTCCTTGTGGCCTTGCTGCCTTTTGTTCTCAGCCTGTACTTTTTTAGCAGACTCGGTGGCAGCAATTGCCATTTTTTTGGGAATTAGGTAGTTACGTGCATATCCGTCTTTCACAACGATCAAATCATCCTTGTGACCCAGATTTTCAACATCCTGAATTAAAATAACCTGCATAGCGACTCCTCCTCTTTATTTTAACATATCCCCAACAAAAGGCAGTAAGGCAAGGTGGCGGGCTCTCTTTATGGAGCGGGAAATCTTCCGCTGAAATTTCAATGAGGTCCCTGTCAAACGACGGGGAAGGATCTTCCCCTGTTCATTCAGGAATTTCATCAGGAAGTCGGGATCCTTGTAATCGACATATTTTATTCCGCTTTTCTTGAAACGGCAATATTTCTTCTTCTTGACCTCTACCGACGGCGGGGTAAGATACCTGATTTCACTTGAATTCGCTGTCATGGCTTAAACCTCCTTTTCTGCTTTCTCTTTCATAATATTTCTCCTTTTCTGGCTGTACTCCACGGCGTATTTATCCAGTTTTACAGTCATAAACCGGATGATTTTCTCATCCCTGCGGTACTCGGTTTCCAACTTGTCGATGAAAACAGGTGAGGATTTAAATTCAAACAGATGGTAAAACCCTGTTGATTTTTTGTGGATGGGGTAGGCCAGTTTTTTCATTCCCCAATCCTCTTCATGGATCAGATCGCCACCGTTCTCGGTGATGATGTCGCTGAACTTCTTTACCGCCTCCTTTACCTGTGGCTCAGATAAAACGGGTGTTAAAATGAAGACGGTTTCATACTGATACATCATTCGTTTAACAGATTAAAAATTAGACATTCCTTTTTTAATGAGGGCGCAAAAATATGCATTTTATTGTAAGGATTCAAGAATCAGGAACTTATTTTATGGGAAACCTTTCGCATACGTTTCAGTTATTAAAAGGTAAGTTTTCTAAGTATCACATTGTGAATATTATGCGATGTTTCGATGACCCGGCAACCTCACCCTGACGGAAATTGACGGGCAGAAGCTTTACCTCGATGAAAACAGCGATGGAAACCCCGATTACTGGGTCTGGAACCCTGAATTTGATTTCCGGGAATTCCGGTCCAATTTCGTGGTCAGGTGGGAATATAAAGCCGGTTCGACCCTCTATTTCGTGTGGTCTCAAAACCGTTCCAGCTATGAGAACGGCAATCAACAGTCTATCTGGCAATGCTTTTCCTCAATTCCCAAAGTCCGCCCCGAAAATGCCTTTATGCTGAAATTAAGCTACTGGCTCTCCCTATGAATTCCAGGAAATAAAAAGAGTTACCTTTTCATGGTAACCCTTTTTTAGTTTCGTTTAGCCAGACCAGTAATCAATGATTCAATAAGGAAAAGGTAGTTTTGCTACAATTTCTTAAGAAATTCCTCTGCGAAAATAATGAAAAAATAATGTCTTGTTAAGTGGTTGTTAAAAATTTATTAAATTTTGTTAATAATTCTTGAACATAGTCCCTATATTCTTGTATAGTAACATGTTAAACTCTCCTGATGAAAGCCGGGTTACCGTCTGTGAAGGGCAGGTCAAGGTTCCGTATTGTGGGCACCAATCATGAACAGTACCAGCCGGAATTGAAATAAAGATCCGGAAATACGATGGCATCAGCGGCAGCCTACCTTTGTGGTTTCACCTTCTGATCGGGCAATCACGACAGCACCGCAGCAGTCGCTCCAGACATTCACGGTAGTCCGCGACATGTCCAGAACCATATCCACGGCAAGGATGAGCCCGATTCCCTCCAGGGGGAGTTGAACAGCAGTCAGCACGATCGTCATCATAACCAATCCTGCCATGGGGATGCCGGCGGCTCCCACGGATGCCAGCAGTGCCGTTATCACGATAATTACCTGCTGGATTACGGTCAATTCAATGCCGTAAACCTGGGAAATAAAAATGGCGGCTACGCATTCATACAGGGCTGTACCATCCATGTTAACGGTTGCACCCAGGGGCAGGGTGAAACTGCTGATCCTGTTGGAGACTCCGCTTTTATGTTCAACCGCTTCCATGGTCAGGGGAAGGGTGGCGCTCGAGGAGGCTGTTGAAAAGGCTGTAAGCAGCGGGGTGGCCATGTTGCGGAAGTGCTTCAGGGGACTGGCCCTGCCAAAAATGCGCACAATAAGCGGTAGGGTGAAGGCGGCATGTATCAGCAATCCAGCCAGGATGGTCATCATATAAAGCGCCATGCTGCCGGCGATACTGCCCAGTTTATCCGAATTGGCTGCCACCTCCCGGCTGACAATTCCCAGAATTCCGAGTGGTGTGAACCGGATAACGAACAGGGTCACCTTCATCATGACCTCAAAAACAGCCTCGAAAAAAGTGGTCAGCTGTTTGCGGTAACCCTGGGATACCTGCGAAATGAAAAATCCGAAAAGAATAGCAAAAAAGATGATGGGCAGAATATCGCCCCTTGCCATTGCGTCGACGATATTTTCGGGAATTATCCGTATCAGGATGTCGGAGATTTTACTCCCCGCTGCCGGCAGTCCGTCGACTTTTTCAGTAAAACCCAGTTCCACGCCGGTTCCGGGTTTGATCAGGTTGACCAGGAATAGTCCTGTCAGGATGGCCAGCAAGCTGGTGATTATATAATACGACAGGGTTTTCAGCCCTATTCTTCCGAGCGCTTTACCATTCCCGATGCTTGTGACACCGCTGACAATCGAACTGAAAATCAGGGGAACAATCACCATCTTCAGACATCTGAGGAATATATCCCCCATCCAGGATAGGTATTTTGTGTATTCCGGTAAGTAGTATCCCAACAGTACCGCTGCCACCAGGGCTATCAAAATCTGCCAGTGAAGTTTTATTTTTAGCCGTTTCATGGACTAGTGATAAAGATGCTTTAAAAATAGTTAAAATTGTCAACCTGCCTGTGCCGGGTTGGTTTTTCTGATTACATTGCAGCACAGTATCATACGAACCGGTTTTTTTTAACTTTTAGATAATCCTGAAGAATGGCAAACAGATTGATTGGAAGATTCCCGAAGGTGGGGATTCGTCCGGTAATAGATGCCCGCCAGGGCGGGGTACGCGAGAGTCTGGAAGAGCAGACGATCAACATGGCTAAAACGGCAGCAGCCCTGATCTCTTCGGAGGTACGCTATCCCGATGGGTCGCCGGTGGAATGCGTCATGGCTGATACCACCATCGGTCGGGTGCCGGAAGCCGCTGCCTGTGCCGATAAGTTTGAAAGGGAAGGGGTGGGGCTGACGCTGTCGGTAACTCCCTGCTGGTGCTACGGGACGGAAACCATCGACATGAATCCCCATTATCCCAAAGCGATCTGGGGATTCAACGGCACAGAGCGCCCGGGAGCGGTATACCTGGCTGCCGCTCTTGCAGGTCATGCCCAGGCAGGGCTTCCTGCTTTCGGCATTTATGGCAGAAATGTCCAGGATAATACAGACCCCTCTGTTCCTGAAGATGTGAAAACCAAAATTCTCCGGTTTGTTAAGTCAGGGCTTGCGGTCGCCATGATGAAAGGAAAGTCTTACCTGGGTATTGGCGGACAATGCATGGGTATTGCCGGATCGGTTGTGGATTACGATTTTTTCCGTGAATATCTGGGCATCCGTGTTGAGGGTGTCGACGAGGTGGAGATCCTGCGAAGAATGGAAGCCGGCATTTACGATCCTGAAGAGTATGCCAGGGCAATGGCGTGGACCGAAAAAAACTGTAAAGTTCATGAGGGAACCGATTTCAACGATCCCGAAAAAAGGACCGGCAAGGGCAAAAAAGAGCAAGACTGGGAGTTTGTTGTGAAAATGACCCTCATTATCCGTGACCTGATGACCGGAAATCCGGTATTGCGAAAACTGGGATTTGCCGAGGAAGCTCTGGGGCATAATGCCATTGCTGCCGGGTTCCAGGGGCAGCGGCAGTGGACCGATTTTCTGGCCAACGGCGATTTCAGTGAAGCATTGCTCTGTTCCTCATTCGACTGGAATGGGTTACGGGAAGCCTTTATCCTGGCTACCGAAAACGACTCCCTGAACGGTGTCTCCATGTTGTTTGGGCATTTGCTTACCAACACGGCCTCCATTTTTTCGGATGTCCGGACCTTTTGGAGCCCCGAGGCTGTCAGGCGTGTTTCAGGCTACACCCTCGAAGGCCGGGCTTCCGGAGGGATCATTCATCTTATCAACTCCGGAGCTACCTGTCTGGATGCCACAGGTCAGCAAACCGATGCCGGGGGTAACCCGGTGATGAAACCCTTCTGGGAGATCACGGCCGGGGAGGTGCAGAAGTGCCTTGATGCCACCACCTGGTACCCTGCCAATGTGGGCTATTTCCGGGGCGGAGGCTTTTCTTCCAATTTTCTCAGTAAAGGGGGTATGCCTGTGACCATGTGCAGGATTAACCGGATCCGGGGTGCCGGACCTGTCTTACAGATTGCCGAAGGCTGGACTGTGGATATCCCGGCAGATGTTCACCGGGTCATCAATGAGCGGACCGATAAAACCTGGCCTACCACCTGGTTTGCCCCGCGTCTTTGCGACAAGCCTGCTTTCAGGGATGTTTACAGCGTAATGAATAGCTGGGGAGCCAACCATGGTGCTATCAGTTTCGGCCACATCGGAGCCGACCTGATCACCCTGGCCTCCATGCTCCGGATTCCGGTGTGCATGCACAATGTCGGCGAGGATCAAATCTTCCGTCCGGCAGTCTGGAAGGGGTTCGGCATGGATGCCGAAGGCGCCGATTACCGGGCTTGCAGCAACTTCGGCCCCCTTTACCGGTGACCCTTTTCCCCATTGGAAAAGGCTGCTGAACGGTTCCTGTTTGTAAACAAAAGCCGACAGATACTCTGAACCTTTCAATTGTGGCCGGCAGGGCGGCTGTGATTCTCCTGATCCCAATAAGGAGGATCCGTCCGTTCCCGTTATTCTTCAGGAAAGGGCATCACCGGAAGGAAATTGCTTCGGAAAGGAGCCTGAAAAATCCTGGACATCCCCGGGTTTCTTCGGGGGCAGAGGGTGCAGGGAATCTTTTCTTGTTCGGGTTGCTGGATGGATGGATAAAAGGAGGGTGATTTATGATAAAGCGTTTATGGGTCAGTTATCTGATTCTTATGATGATGGGGGGGGGTAAAGCTGAGGAACCAGGGCACTGCTTTATGACAGCGGCTGATATAGGAAGCCCGGTACTGAAGGGGAGCTTTCGTTATGATCCTGCCGGGCACTCATGGGTATTGAAAGGAGCAGGCTACAACCTGTGGAACAACAGGGATGAGTTTTTCTTTCTATCCACACCTGCCGGCGGAGATTACATCTTTTCTGCCAGTCTGGAGTGGCTGGGAACAGGTGTGGATCCCCACCGGAAAGCGGGTTTGATGTTCCGGGCTACAAAAGACGATGATTCGCCCTACGTCGATGTGGCTGTACACGGCGATGGGTTAACCTCTCTCCAGTACAGGGCTGAAAAAGGGGGTGAAACCCGTGAAGTGGCTGCCCAGGTCAGGGCTCCCGGGTTTATCCAGCTTGAAAAATCGGGTAACACCTATATTCTGAGGGTTTCGAAGGATCTTACCCCTTTGGATGAGGTTGCATCGGTCGGGGTTGACCTTGGGGAGCAGTTTCACGCCGGTTTGTATGTCTGTTCGCATAACCCGGAAGTTTTCGAATCCGCGCGGTTCAGGAATGTGAGACTCGATGTGCCCGCACGGCTGAAAGGGGGCGAAGAAGCCCCTGATAGTCCCAGCCGGCTGGAAATCCTGGACCTGGAATCAGGGGTCAGAGAAATCGTCCATACAACGGCGAAACACCTGGAAGCACCAAACTGGTCGAGAAATGGCAAATTCCTGGTTTATAACCAGGAAGGTCGTCTGTACCGTTTCAACCTGAAAAATAAGAAGATGAAGCAGATCGATACGGGATTTGCCAATGCCAACAACAACGACCACGGGATCTCCTTTGATGGGAAAACCCTGGCCATCAGCCACCATGACGAAGAAAACGGATTCCGCCAATCGATAATCTACACGGTACCGCTTGGCGGTGGCATTCCGGTGCGGATCACAGCCCGGGGGCCCTCCTACTGGCATGGCTGGTCACCCTGCGGAGAATGGCTTACCTATTGTGCCGAAAGAGAAGGAGAATATGATGTATACAAAATACCCGCATGCGGCGGGGAGGAGATCCGGCTGACAACAACTCCCGGACTGGATGACGGACCGGAATTTTCACCAGATGGCCGGACCATCTATTTTAACTCGGTACGAAGCGGCACTATGAAGATCTGGCGCATGAATCCGGATGGATCGCAACAGGAGCAGGTAACCTTCGATCAGTACAACGACTGGTTTCCCCATCCATCCCCTGATGGCAGGCAGATTATTTTTATTTCCTATTCTCCCGAAGTGCCGGCAGGCTCTCACCCCCGAAACCAGCGGGTAATGCTTCGGGTGATGCCCTCGGAAGGAGGGCCGGTAAAATGCGTGGCTTTCCTGTATGGAGGCCAGGGCACCCTCAATGTCCCCTCCTGGAGCCCGGATTCAAAAAAGGTGGCTTTTGTTTCCTATACCTATTAACCTTATCTCCTTTTCAGCCATGCCGGTCAGGCTTTGCGGGGAGTCCTCTTCCGCAATAATTGATCGGTCCGGGAAAAAGCTCTCTTGCCGGGTAATTCCCTGCCAGATAACTGTCCGGGTGTCATTTCCCAGCTGTATCTTTATTGCGCGCCCTCTTGCGCTCGGTTTCATTCAGCACAATTTTGCGGAGACGCATCGATTTGGGGGTTACCTCGATGTATTCATCCCCGGCAATGTACTCCATGGCTTCTTCGAGAGAGAAGCGTACCGGCGGCGTCAGTACGGCCTTATCGTCCGAACCGGAAGCCCTCATGTTGGATAATTTCTTGGTGATGGTCACATTTACCTCCAGGTCGTCCGAGCGGCTGTTCTCCCCGATGACCTGCCCGTTGTACACCTCTTCGCCCGGAAAAATAAAAAACTTGCCTCTGTCCTGGAGCTTATTTATGGAATAGGCAATGGCGGTGCCGGTTGACAAAGCCACCAGGGCACCATTCCGCTTTATTCCGATTTCGCCCTTCCAGGGTTCATAACCGCTGAAACGGTGTGCGATTACCGCTTCGCCTTCGGTAACCGTGAGCATCTGGTTCCGGAGCCCGATAATACCCCTCGAAGGAATGGCAAATGTAAGTTGTACCCTGTCGCTGCGACTTTCGAAACGGAGCATTTCTCCTTTTCGTTGTGTGACCAGTTCAATCACTTTACCGGAAAAATTCTCCGGGACCTGGACCGTCAGTTCTTCGACCGGCTCCTGGATGATCCCGTTATGTTCCCTGGTGATGACTTTAGGCTGACCGACCTGCAGTTCATAACCTTCCCTGCGCATGGTTTCAATCAGGATGGATAGGTGCAGTACTCCCCGTCCGTAAACCATGAAGATGTCGGCAGAGGCAGTGTCTTCGACTTTGAGCGCCAAATTCTTCTCGGTTTCCCTGTACAATCGTTCCCTCAGCTGACGAGAATTCACAAAAGTACCCTCCCTGCCGAAAAACGGCGAGTTGTTCGAAGCAAAGACCATGCTCATGGTGGGTTCGTCGACCCGGATGGGGGTAAGGCCTTCGGGATCTGCAAAGTCGGCGATGGTGTCACCGATTTCAAAGTCGTCAAGGCCGAATACCGCACATATTTCTCCCGACCTGACCGGTTTTTTTGTTTTTTCCTTGCCCAGTCCTTCAAAGAGATAGACCTCTTTTGCGGTATTCCGGATGGTCGAACCATCGTGTTTGACCAACATGACCTGGCTGCCTGGAATAAGGGATCCCCGGCTGATTTTCCCGACGGCAATGCGGCCCATATATGAGGAGTAATCGAGCGAGGTAATCATCATCTGCAAAGTGCCTTCTGAATAACGGGCCGGTGGTATGTGGCTGATAATCATTTCCAACAGGTAGCTGACATCTTCAGCCGGATTTTTCCAGTCGGGCCCCATCCATCCCTGTTTGGAGGATCCGTAAATGGTGGGAAAATCCAGCTGTTCCTCTGTGGCATCAAGACTGTACATCAGATCGAAAACCTTTTCGTGGGTCTCTTCCGGGTTGCAGTTGGGTTTGTCAACCTTATTTATTACTACTACCGGTTTAAGTCCCAGTTCCAGAGCTTTTTGCAATACAAACCGGGTTTGAGGCATAGGTCCTTCAAAAGCGTCGACAATCAGCAATACCCCATCGGCCATGTTAAGGACCCGTTCTACCTCCCCGCCGAAATCGGCATGTCCCGGGGTATCGATAACATTGATTTTAACATTTTTATA
This sequence comes from uncultured Prolixibacteraceae bacterium, assembly GCA_964650525.1. Lineage (GTDB taxonomy): Bacteria > Bacteroidota > Bacteroidia > Bacteroidales > Prolixibacteraceae > UBA1413. Next base: position 87,461 of record CAZYUA010000002.1, on the reverse strand, counting down.
CCTGACCGACACATTCTTGGAAAGTATGGTGATTCCCCTTTCGCGTTCAAGCTCGTTGCTGTCCAGGATGAGTTCCCCCATTTCCTGGTTTTCCCTGAACAATTTAACCTGGTGCAATATTCTGTCAACAAGGGTTGTCTTCCCGTGGTCCACATGGGCAATGACGGCCACATTCCTGATCTCTTCCATGCTGTTATTTTTGGCCTGCAAAAGTATAAAAGAAATGACTGCTATTTTTTTTATCTTTCCGGAGTAAAAATCGAATGGATTATGCTACCAACGGTAGATAAACTGAAGCATACCGGTTCCGGAAATTTCCTGCTGATGGCTGGTCCCTGCGCTATCGAAGGGGAGCGCATGGCGCTGGAAATTGCAGGAGAGGTTTGCAGGATTGCTGACCATCTGCAAATCCCTTACATCTTCAAGGGATCGTACCGGAAAGCCAACCGCTCGAGGCTGGACTCCTTCACCGGCATTGGTGACAAACAAGCCCTGGAGGTTTTGGCAAAGGTAAGCCGGACCTTTGGGATTCCTGTGGTCACCGATATTCATTCGGCAGCTGAGGCCGGCATGGCTGCAGAATATGTGGACGTACTCCAGATACCCGCCTTTCTGTGCCGCCAGACCGACATCCTGGTGGCTGCCGCTCAAACGGGCAGGGTTATTAATATCAAGAAGGGACAGTTTGTATCCTCTTCTGCCATGTGGTTTGCCGTCGACAAAGTCAGGAAAAGCGGTAACGACAGGGTTATCCTGACGGAAAGGGGAACCATGTTTGGGTACCAGGATCTGGTTGTGGATTTCCGGGGTATTCCTGAGATGCAGGAAACCGGATGCCCGGTAATACTCGATATCACCCATTCTCTTCAGCAGCCCAACCAGTCTGCAGGCGTTACCGGCGGAAAGCCCTGGCTGATTGAGACCATCGCCCGCGCGGGGGTGGCTGCCGGGGCCGACGGCATTTTCATCGAAACCCATCCCGATCCGGCATCTGCCCGGTCAGATGGTGCGAATATGCTGCCCCTTTCTTTGCTGGAAGGACTCCTGGAGAAACTTACCGGCATCAGAAAAACTATCCTTGCTTTCTGAGTCGTGAACTGGTCTGATTTTCAACAATTCTCAGCGTTGTTCATTAGAAGGAAGTGTGACGGGCAAGGGTTACCTGCTATCCCCTCCGGGGAGGAAAAAATAAGACAATTTCCATGAATCACAGGTTGGATAAACCGGTTCTTGGCCGCGGAAACAGCCGACTCTCTGAGCTCTGGCAGGATATCAGGGAGGCTATTGCCGGCACGGAAAGGGATTTTACTGAGACTAGTGTCGGGAAGGCCATATTTATCCTGGCCGTTCCCATGGTGCTGGAAATGGTCATGGAATCGCTGTTTGCGGTTGTGGACATCTTTTTCGTCTCCAAACTGGGTGCCGACGCAGTGGCAGCGGTAGGGCTCACAGAATCGGTGATGACCATCGTGTATTCCATAGGGGGCGGATTAGGGGTTGCCACTACCGCTCTCATATCGCGCCGAATCGGTGAAAAAAACAACAAGGCTGCCGGAATTGCTGCCTTTCAGGCCATCCTTATCACCCTGATCCTTTCGGTTATTATTTCGGTACCAACTTCGTTGTGATGCTATTGTTCATCATCAATTCTGTTTTCAGAAGCTCAGGCGATGCAGCTGTCTCCATGCGGGTGATTGTGGTAGCCAACATAATCAACATGGTACTCGATCCTATTTTGATCCTGGGGTGGGGACCCTTTCCGGCAATGGGCATTCAGGGAGCGGCGATAGCCACGGCCATAGGGAGGGGTATCGCCGTCATCTACCAGATAGGTTTGCTTTTTCTGGGCCATCACCGGATCAGACTCACCTTCAGCTCTCTCCGGTTTTCACCGCTTGTGATGTGGAACCTGCTGAGGGTCTCCTTCGGGGGTATCTTCCAAAATCTGATAGCCACCTCCTCCTGGATATTTCTGGTCAGAATCGTTGCTGTTTTCGGATCTGCTGCTCTGGCCGGGTACACCATTGCGCTGAGGATCATCATTTTTGCACTGCTCCCGGCGTGGGGTCTGAGCAATGCTGCCGCCACCCTTGTCGGGCAGAACCTCGGGGCAGGATTCCCCGGCAGGGCTGAACGGTCGGTTCGGATTACCAGTTATATCAATATGACACTGATGGGCGTTATCGGCTTGGTTTTGGTGCTCTTTCCCGGGTCTTTCATCCTCCTGTTCATCCAGGATCCCGAGGTAGTCTTACAGGGTATTACCGCCCTGCAGATCATCAGCATCGGATTTGTATTCTATGGCCTCAGCATGGTCCTGGTCCAGTCGTTTAATGGCAGCGGCGACACCGTAACCCCCATGATTATTAACTTCTTCGGGTTCTGGCTCATCGAAATACCCCTGGCCTGGTTTCTGTCTATCCATCTGAATTTGAAACTGGCCGGGGCTTCTGCTGCCATTGTTACCGCTGAATCGCTGGTTGCCCTGATGGCTATTTGGTTCTTCAGGAAAGGAAAATGGAAACTTGGAAAAGTGTGAACAGAGTCTTCTTTTTCTTAATATTGTAATAAAAACCATGCGGCTGTTCGGAAATATTATCTGGCTGATCTTCGGGGGCTTTCTTACTTTTATCGAATATGTCACCGGAGGGTTGGCCTTGTGTGTGACCATCATAGGAATTCCATTCGGACTGCAGGTCTTTAAACTGGCTGAGGTCACCCTTTGGCCTTTTAATAAAACATGGGAATTGAAAAGCTGGGCTCCGGGATGCCTGTCCACCCTTATGAATATCCTGTGGCTGATTATCGCCGGATTCTGGATCGTCGTTACCCATCTTTTCTTCGGATTGCTGTTGACCGTAACCATTATCGGTATCCCCTGGGGCAGGCAGCATTTCAAACTGATGTCGCTGGCATTGACGCCCTTTGGCAGAACGGTAACGAACAAATGAAAAGCTCCGGTGGGGAGAGTTTGAGTAACTCCTGAAATGGCGGGTGTTCCAGGCCCATATGAGGCTATTCTTCTCCTTGGACTTCAGGTTCTGTTTCCCGGACAGGCGAGGGTTGGGAAGGCGTTTTGCGGAAAATATCCTCTTTCGATGCGGGACGGATAGCCTCCTTCCAGTCGAAGCCGGGCAAATGCCTCTGCTCTTCGGTTACCTGGCCGAGCGGAGTCAGTTTCCCCTCCGGTTGTCCGAGAAAAGAGATTCTGAAAACCTTCCCATCCCGGAACTGAATCTGTAATTTGCTGCTTTCTGCACGGTTCAGCCCGATCAGATCCCCCTTATCCCTTGCATAATAGATGGTTTGCCCGTTACCGTCAACAAAGATCCTGTCCAGTTGCTCGCCTACTATGTATCCGGTCATGTTTTTACCCTTTACCTGGTCGTATTTAACCGAATCGAGCTGTGACAGGATGAAAGCATCGGAGAGCAGTTTTACTTCATCGGGTCCGTTGGCATGGGGTTTCATCTCAATGAAACGGGCACTCATCTGGTGAATTTCCGACCATAAAACAGGCTGATAATGGAGCTCGACCGTGGAATCACGGCTGAAATACATCAGAGAATCGCATTTACCCTGGAGGTCCTGACGGTAAAACCGGACCCCGTAAAAGGCCATAACAATCCTTTCGTCGGGTATCGTATCGGCATAGGTTTTCAGGGTGTCGGCATGCAAGTGCAGGGAATCTCCTTCGCTGATGATGATGAGCAATGCCGAATCGGTGATGAATGCAGCCTCGGTTATCTCATCGAACCATGCATTCCTGCCTTTGATGATCACGTTGTTTTCGACGTCGATGATTTCAATAGTTCCCAGGGCTTTTCCGTATCCTTTGTTCCTGTCGTAGTTGATGGTATCGCCCGTCATCCTTTGTTTCTCATTATAAACCAGGGGATTTTTCAGTAACCTGGCCTCTCCGGTTCTTGAATTGTACCAGCCATCCTCGCCGTATACCGTATTGACCGAATCGCGGATGGTCGTGGGTCCCTGGATATAAAACATGCCGGTTTCGGTATGGTACTTCACCGTATCGGAGACCAGGGTGTACTTCTCGTTACTCCCGACCACATTGCGATAAAAATAGACGAGGTCTTCGTTAACGTAATAAAGGGCAATACGGCTGGTGAGCACGTTGGTGCTGTCGACGATCTTCCCGTTGTCGTCGTAAGATCCGAGATTTTGCACAAGGTCATAGTCAACCGTATCGGAGTATAACGTAGTGGATTTGTTAACCAGCCTTACATTATTGACCGCTCTTGCAAAGCTCCTGTCTCCGTCGTACCAGATCATTGCCGCATAGAGGTGGGCAGTATCTCCCTGATTGATATGGACATTGCCGAAGGCATCCACCCTGTTGGTGCCTGTGTAGGAATAGGCACTGTCGCACCACATCAGAACGTTGTTATGGCGGATTCTGACATTCCCTATCAGCCGCTGGGCATTGGCAACGATGGCTTCGTTGTATTCGAGGTAATCTGCTTCCTCGATTTCAATCATCGTTTTGTCCTGAGCGTACAGATAACTCTCCGGAAGCAGAAAGAACCAGGCGAGCAGGACCAGACCTGCCGGCACCGGGATGATCTTCCGGGATAGCTGATCCATCTATAACAATTTGGAAATGATGGTTTCCATGCTGATGTTTTCGGCCTCAGCTTTGTAATTCTTGATAATCCTGTGCCGCAGGATGGCAGGTGCCACAGTTTGGACGTCTTCGATGTCGGGGGCATATTTGCCGTTCAGAACTGCGTGGGTCTTGGCACCCAGCACCAGGTACTGGGAAGCCCGGGGACCGGCTCCCCATTTAAGATACTGGTTGGCGACTTCTGAGGCGTGTTCCGTAAACGGGCGCGTTTTGGCGGCCAGTTTAACCGCATATTGGATTACCTGATCGTTAATAGGTACTTTCCGGATTAACTCCTGGAAAAAGAGAATCTCCTCTCCGGATATTACCGGCCTGGGAATATACTGGTATGTAGAAGTGGTATTTTTTACGATCGTGAGCTCATCCCGGAACTGGGGATAGTCAAGCCATATGGAAAACATAAAACGGTCGAGCTGAGCCTCAGGCAGCGGATAGGTTCCTTCCTGTTCAATGGGATTTTGGGTTGCCAGAACAAAAAAAGGCAGCTCCAGGGTGAAATGCTGACCTGCCGAGGTGACTGCCCTCTCCTGCATTGCTTCGAGCAACGCCGACTGGGTTTTGGGAGGTGTCCGGTTGATCTCGTCGGCAAGAATTACATTGGCAAATACCGGTCCCGGCACAAACCGGAACTGCCGTTCCTTATCCAAGATCTCAGTGCCGATGATGTCTGAGGGCATCAGGTCGGGTGTGAACTGAATCCGGTTGTATTTCAGCCCCAAAACCCTGGCTATAGTCACAACCAGTAAGGTTTTGGCAAGTCCCGGTACCCCGATCAGCAAACAATGGCCCCCGCTGAACAGCGTGTTCAGTACCTGGGTAACTATCATATCCTGCCCGTAAATGACTTTCGAAATCTCCTCGTGTAGTTCCTTGTATTTTTTATGAAGCGCATCCAGAGCTTCAACGTCGCCCTTGTAAACCATTGTTCGCGGATTTATTTGATCCAGTTTTTAAATTTGAAATTGCAGTTGGTATAGGTATTGTCTATCCGGATATAGGTTTTGGCCTGCTGCCTGGAAATCCACTCCTCCAGTACATCCTGCTTCTTTTTGGCCAGGTATAGTCCTGCCAGCTGCTGATAATCTTTCTGAAGGTTAGCCTTATGTTCCTCTGTTTTGCTGATCAGTTTAACGATTTTGTAAACCGTTTGCCGGCTGGTCTCATCGGTTGCCCGGAAAGGATCAGATAACTCGTTGATATTCATTTTGGTGATCACCTTGGACACATCGGGATCCAGTTCCTCAATGCTGAATCTCGATGAAAGGGTCTCCGGATTGATGACAGTACCTCCATTGTTCCGGGTGTTTTTATCCATCGAAAAGAGCATGGCTGCCTTTTCAAAGGTCAGATTGCCTTTACGGATGAGGTCCGCAAGGCTGTCCAGCCGTGCGGAAGCTTTTTCCAGTGCTTCCGGTGCAATTTTAGGCCGCATCAGGATGTGGCGGGTATTGATTTTTTCTCCTTTGCGGTCTATGAATTGAATAATGTGATACCCAAATTCGCTTTTGACCACATTTGACACTTTATCCGGTTTCAGGTTGAAAGCTGCAGCGGCATATGCAGGATCAAGCTGTGCCCGCCCAAGATATCCGATTTCTCCGCCCAGCCGGGATTCGGGAGCTTCTGAGTACATCACCGCCAGGGTGGCAAAATTAGCACCCTCCTCCACCCGGTGCTTGAAGTCACGCAATTGCGCTTTCACCCGGTTGTCCTCTTCTGGATCCGTTTCCGGAAAAACCGTTATCTGCTGATACTCATATTGTACCGGAATAGAAGGAATCTCGTCCTGATCCAGGTTCCGAAAGTAGTACCGGACCTCCGAAGGTGTCACACTGACATTTTTGATAATCTTATCCTGCATCTGGGAACTCAGCAACTGGTTCCGGATCACTTCCTGTAATTCCGACTTCAGCTGGGGTATGGTCTTTTTGAAATAGTTCTCGACCTCCTTTTCCGAACCAAAATGAGAAATGAACATCTGTAACCTGCCATCCAGGTTCTGGTTGATTTGATTGTCGGTAACTACAATGTCTGTATCGAGCAGCGCTTCGGCAACCAGCAGTTTGTCAACCAGGAAATTCTCAAGGATTTCACATTTCATGTCGCCGTCGCTGATTATCCCCTGCGCTTGTTGCTGAATGAACATCTCCTCGATTTCCGATTTGAGGATGATATTGTTGCCGACTACGGCCATGATCTGGTCGACCACCCTGTCCTGGGCCCCGGCCCCTGCGGTCCCGGCAAAAAACAGAGTCAATGCAAACAGAATCACTCCTTTACATTTCAAGCTCATATACTTTAAATTTATCATTTCTGACTCCCTCCAGGTAAACATCTTCTTCCAGTTTTTTTAAAAAGTCGATCTTCCGTTTATTCATGATCAGATTCCGGAGGTTTGGTTCTATAAACTCAATCGGCGCTTCGCCTCCTTTCAGTCGGTAATCATACACAAATAACAAATAGTAATAGTCCTTGTCTTTCGATTCCCATGGTTTCCGCCGTTCCAAAAATGTTTTCAGGTCTCCCGGGAATTCCGGAATCCGTTGGGTAATTAAGGAGGCATCAATCCACTGGTTAATAAAGGTTTCGTATCCAATGGCATATTGTGTACAATACTCGCCCAGTTCCTTCAGGTTTTCCGGCGTGGGATTCTCACAAAAAGCTTTCACCTGTTCCGGTTTCGAAACCTGAACAGGGATTTTAATGAAAATGGCTTTTAAAAGATCATGATCAAGGATAAAACTGCTTTTTGATTCCCTGTAAAATTCGGAAAGGTCCTGACGGGTTATGGTGGTGTCCATTTTTTGGCGCATCAGTTCCTGCTGGTAACGGAAAATAATCAGAGAATTCCTGTATTCCTGCAATTCTTTTGAAACGTCTCTCTGCTGAAGGGTGAGGTTCTCTTCTGCTTTTTTGATGAGTAATTCAGTGCGGACCCACTTCTGAATGTAATCCCCGGCCATGAGCAGGCTGTCGTCGAACGAAGTATTGTCCGGTATAATATTTTTTATTTCGGTCAGGTATAAGATTTCATCTCCAACCCTGGCTGCAGCGATTTTTTCAGGATCCTCGCGGATAATGCAGGAAACAGCCGTAGCAAATAACAGCATCAGGACGGGAATCCGGGATTTGTTTTCAGCCATTTCGGGTTTTCTTCAGTAGCTTGCGGTTGATTTTTACCGGATACTTCCGGCGTAGTTCACGGATCCATTCCTCTTCGAGATATTGCTGGTAATCGGCAATGTGATAGCCCCGGGATTCCTGCAGGAGTTTGGGCTCGGGGCCCGTAATTTCCCCTTCGGTGAATCCTGTTTCATCGTTCCAGTCTGAGGGTTTATCCCCTTTCCAGGCGTAATAGTCAATCACCGGATGTTCTCCTTTTGCCCAGGCTCCCTCTTCGATCTGCAGGCTTCCCGGGTCCATCCCCGGCATCCCTGTGATTTCTCCAAAGGGAATACCCGCTTCCCTTAGTTTCTCCACCTCTTCCTTCACCGAAGGGGTCGGGCATTGGCAAATGGTTCCTTTGAACCGTTCTGGCCAAAGGTATTTTTGTTTATTGGTTTCATAGAATTGGGCCAGTCCGGTCGAATCATCCGAAGCCTTTTGCCATATTTTTTCCTCGGAAATGGCGAACAGCAACATCCCGTCGTGGTATTCCTGCATCAGGGAGCGGAAATCCGGGTGTTTTTCCTCCAGACGGCTGTCTTCCTGTTTCAGCAGAAACTCATTGGTCCAGGTGCTGAAAAGGTCTTTCAGCCTTCCGATATCGTTCAGGGATTCTGTGGGGGTCATGTTGCTGAGGTAGGTGAACCATTCTGAGGCAGTGATGGTTTGCCCGTTAAAAGCAAACAAAACTGTAGTGAGGTCGGGCAAGGGAACTCCTTCCTGCTCTTTGCGCGAAAGCCACGACCGGGTTGATTCAAGGGTAGTTTGAATGCCCTGTTGGTTTTCGGTAAACCGGTACTCCTTTTTCAGTTTGTTTATGAAAGCCTGTTTACTGTGGATGCTTCTTTCGTTGTCGCGCTTGATCTGCTCACGGATCTGGCTCTCGACTTCTTTGAATTCCGCAACCGGTTTCATGGCAATCCGTTTGATAATATGGTATCCGAAACCGGAGTCCACCGGTTTGGAGATTTCCCCGTCTGTTTGCAGGGCAAATGCGGGATCTGAAAATTTTTGGATCATTCTTCCCTGGGTGAACCAGGGCATGATACCTCCATTGCGGGCGCTCTGCTGGTCATCGGAGTGTTGCTGCGCCAGCTCTGCAAAATCAGCTCCTGCGGTTGCTAAGGTATAAATAGAATCGATGGCCGCCCGTGCTGCCTCTTTTTGCTCCGGGGTGGCATTTTCAGGGTACATCTTCATAATATGAGCGACCTGGATTTCTCCCAGGCAGTCGCGAATGTCGTTCAGTTTGATCAGATGGTAACCGAAGCGGCTTCGTACCGGCTGCGAAACCTCCCCTTTCCTGAGTGAATAGGCAGCCGTTTCGAACGGGTAGACCATCTGGAAGACCGTAAACCATCCCAGGAGACCCTGGTTTTCTTTTGCAGAAGGGTCCTCCGAAAATTGAAGGGCCGCTTTACCGAAGTCCATGCCTTCAAGGATTTGCCGCCGAAGATCCGACAGCTTGTTAAAGGCGGCCAATGTGTCCTGAGGTTGCGCGTCTTCGGGAACGGCCACCATGATGTGGCTGGCGTTGACCTCTTTTTTCATCCGCCGGTAGGTTTCCACCACCAGCGAATCGTTGAAACGGATGTCGGTCAGGTAGGGCGCTGCCAGTTCCGACCGGTAGCCGGCAAGTTCTTCCCTGAAGGCACGGCTGGTATCCATCCCCAGATTCCTGGCTTCCAAAACCTTCAGTTTAAAGTTGAGGTACAGGTCCAGGTATTCTTCAATACTTTTTTTATTTTCCGGATCCTGGATGTTGCTGTTGTTGCGTTCATAAATCCGCATGAATTCATCCATCGTGACGGTGTTGCCGCCGATATTCAGCAATACCTTTTCTTTTTTGGCCGCACCGGTGGTGACGACCATTCCCAGAATCAGACAGCCAATGAGTGCAATTCTTTTCATATTAAACCTGTTATTCTCTTTCATCTTATACTGCGTTAAGGCCCGGTACTCTTCCATTGCAATCGTTACCCGGGTTAAGCGATAGCGGCAGTCGGTTTCCTGTGTTGTTGCCGGCATTCAGGGGCAGGACCCAATGAAGCCGTTGTAATCTGGTAACCATGGAGACCCTTTTCAGAGAATCTGACTGGCTATCGCGGGGCTGTAAAGGACCATCACTGACGGCTGCTGTAATTTGGTGCTTCACGGGTGATGGTCACATCGTGGGGATGGCTTTCCTGGATACCGGCGCTGGAGATCCGGGTGAATTTAGCCTGTTGGAGCATGGTGATATTTTTGGCACCGCAGTACCCCATGCCGGCCCTTAACCCTCCCATCATCTGGTACAACACTTCGTCGAGGCTTCCCTTAAAGGGAACCCGGGCGGCGATTCCCTCAGGCACCAGTTTTTTGATATCCTCTTCCATATCCTGGAAATACCGGTCCCTCGATCCTTTTTGCATGGCTTCGATGGAACCCATACCCCGGTATGCTTTGAATTTGCGGCCCTGGAACAGGATGGTTTCGCCAGGTGATTCTTCCACTCCGGCAAAAAGCCCGCCCGCCATCACAGAATGAGCCCCTGTGGCCAGTGCCTTCACAATATCTCCGGAGTACCGGATGCCCCCGTCGGCAATGACCGGGATTCCCGATTTCCGGATAGCTCTGGCCACCTCGTAGATTGCCGAAAGCTGAGGTACCCCGACACCTGCAATCACCCGGGTAGTGCAAATGGAGCCGGGTCCGATACCGACTTTTACTGCATCGGCACCCGCTTCTACCAAAGCAAGGGCCGCCTCTCCTGTGGCAATATTCCCGGCGACAACCTCCAGCTCAGGGTATTTGCCCTTGGTTTGCCGGAGCGCTTCCATGACCCTCCGGGTATGACCATGTGCCGTGTCGATCACAACGGCATCCACCTGCGCTTTCACCAACTCATCGATCCTGTCCATACTGTCGGCAGTAATGCCTACAGCCGCTGCAACCCTTAACCGGCCTTTCTCATCCTTGCACGCCAGGGGTTTATCCTTGGCTTTCGTGATATCCTTGTACGTTACCAATCCTATGAGCTTCCCGTATTTATCCACCACCGGCAGCTTTTCAATCTTGTAACTCTGCAGAATCTCTGAAGCCTTCTCCAGGTTGGTAGATTCGGTCGTGGTAATCAGGTTTGTACTCGTCATCACCTCCTCGATAGGACGTTCCATATTTTTCTCAAACCGGAGGTCGCGGTTGGTGACAATCCCTGCAAGAAACCCGTTGATGTCGACAACAGGGATCCCTCCGATTTTGAAGCTGGACATCAAGGCAAGGGCATCCCCGACCTTTTTCCCCGTTTCTATGGTCACCGGGTCGTAAATCATACCGTTTTCAGCCCGTTTGACACTGATTACCTGGCGCACCTGCTCATCAATGTCCATGTTTTTGTGAATTACACCGATTCCCCCTTCCCGGGCTATGGCAATGGCCATCTTATATTCAGTTACCGTATCCATGGCTGCTGTCACAACGGGCGTATTCAGTTCAATATGCCTGGTGAACCGTGTTCTCAGGTCTACCTCACGCGGAAGTACCTCAGAATAGGAGGGGATCAGTAAAACATCGTCAAAGGTTAACCCTTCTGAAATCACTTTTTCTGATAAAAACGACATTGGGTAACTTTTTGTGGATTTTTTTTCATCCGCAAAACTACAAATTTTCGTGTATTTCACCGGTTTTATTTTGGTTGGAGCCGCTTTTTGTATCTAAAAATTGTTAAAGCTGCAAGGGTTTTGTTCTTTTGCACTATGGCAGACAGGTTCCGAGATATTTTGCAGAAATATTGGGGTTTTTCTGATTTCAGGCCGCTTCAGCGTGAAATTATCACATCCGTAGCTGCCGGCCAGGATACCCTCGGACTGCTTCCCACAGGGGGAGGGAAGTCCATCACCTTCCAGGTTTTCTCCCTGTCGGTTGATGGTATGTGTTTGGTAATTACTCCCTTAATAGCCTTGATGAAAGACCAGGTCGAAAATCTCCACTGCAGGGGTATCAAGGCATTGAGCATACATAGCGGTATGTCGCCAAGGGAAATCCAAACAACCCTGGATAATGCCGTTTGGGGCAGTTACAAGTTCCTGTATGTATCGCCCGAGCGGCTTGCCTCAGAACGGTTTCTTGAGCGGCTGAAGTCCATGACTATCAACCTGATTACCGTGGATGAGGCACATTGCATTTCGCAATGGGGCTATGATTTCAGACCCAGTTACCTTACGATTGCCGAACTTCGTCCGATGCTTCCGGGAGTGACGATACTAGCCCTGACAGCCACAGCCACTCCCCTGGTGGTCAGGGATATTCAAGACAAGCTCCTGTTCGGGAAACAGCATGTACTTTCCATGTCGTTTGCCCGCAGTAATCTGGCTTACAGGGTACGGCCGAAGGAAGACAAAGCCGGATACCTCGTCCGGTCTCTGCTGAAAGCCCAAGGCAGCGGCATCGTCTACCTGAGGAGCCGCAGGGGCACCCGCGAAATCAGGGATCTCCTGGTGAAAAACGGCATCTCGGCCGATTATTACCATGCCGGACTCAACAATGAAGTACGGCATCGCAAACAGGACGACTGGATATCGGGGAAAACCCGTGTAATCGTTGCAACCAATGCCTTTGGAATGGGTATTGACAAGCCCGACGTCCGTTTTGTGATCCACCTTGATCTTCCCGAATCGCTCGAAGCCTATTTCCAGGAGGCTGGCAGGGCAGGCCGGGACGGTAAAAAATCAGTCGCCGTTCTGCTCTATTCTCCCGCCGACCAGGTCAAACTCAAAAAGCAAATGTCAGTTGCATTTCCTGATATCGATTATATTAAAAAGATCTATGAGGCGATTTGCAACTTCTTCCAGATTGCTGTAGGATTTGGAAAAAACCAGGTCTTCGATTTTCCACTGGAGTTGTTCGCGGAAAAGTATAAGTTCCAGGTGGCAAGGGTCTGGAGCAGCATTCATATTTTGCAGAGGCAAGGATATTTCGAGTTCACCGAGGAAGTTGATTCTCCTTCCAGGGTTTGCTTTCAGGTGGCCCGGGACGAGCTGTACAAATACCAGGTTCAAAACGAAGCCTATGACCAGTTCATCAAGCTTCTCCTGCGTTCCTATACAGGTCTCTTCACAGGTTATGCCGTGATCGAAGAGGCCCTGCTGGCCAGCAGGGCCTCCACTTCAGCAGAGGTCATCGTGAACTACCTTAAACAGCTCAGGGCTAACAAAATAATAGATTACATCCCCAGGAAAAGGACCCCTTATCTATATTTCACCCGTGACCGGGTGCCGGAGATGAGATTGGTACTATCGAAAGAAAACTACGACTTCCGGAAAAAGGAGTATTCCGACAGGATGAATGCGGTTATCCATTATGCCACATCCGATGACCGGTGCAGGAGCCGCATCCTCCTGGAATATTTCGGGGAAAAGGAGCCCGATGCCTGCGGAATTTGTGATGTTTGCCAGGAAAATGCCGGCCCGGGACTGAGCCGGTATCAGTTTGACCGGATTGCCCTGGGAATAAAAAAAGACCTTGAGATTCCCCAAACCGCGGATGCTTTATTGTTCAAGTCTGATCCCGACGACAGGGATTTCCCGTTGGTCCTCCGATGGCTTCTGGATAACGGTACTATTGTTATGCTCCGCGACGGTTTGCTCGAATGGAAGAAATAGCTGCCCGGGCTGGTCGGTTCTCCCCTCCGGTGATCTCGGGTATTTTCATTATTTTTGCGCCAAACAGTTCAGTATGGAAGAACAAGAACTCCGGAAGTTCGTATACTCCGCAAAAGTTGTGGAATTTGTGGCTGTAGCCCACGAATTCTGCCGACTGGTTGAAACGGGACCTCAATATAAAACCCCCGGACTGGCAGACCTGATCCGGAAATTCCTGCCTTTGCTGTATTATAAGGCTTCCCTGCTCCCTGAAATGACGCCGTTGCAGGAGGACGAGCCGGAGAAAACCGTAACGGAACTGGATTACAATGTGCTTCTTCAACGATGGTCTGATAAACTGGGCGATCTCGACTTTTACAGGGAGGTTTTTGACCCCGATCTCCAGTTCGGTACTGAACCTGTAACCGCCAGTATTTCAGAGAATATCCTGGATATATACCAGGACATGAAGGATTTTGTCACCGCCTACAGCCTGGGTGATGAAGAAACCATGTACGATGCGGTGGCGGTTTGTATGCGTCATTTTGGTGAATTCTGGGGCCAGCGGTTGGTGAATGTTTTGAGAGCGGTTCACTTGTTGCATTTTTCTTTGGACTATTCCGGTGCCGGTGAGGCCGGCGACCACCCAGATGCAGGGGTTGACCCCGGATTTCCAGGCTGGGTGGACCGTTTTTTTTCAGATGCATATGAATAACTACCTGCCGGAAATCACCGGCACCATTACCAAAGAACAACTGGATGCTTTGCCGCTGACCCAGTTTGAAGGTGAGATCATCCTGGCCGATACTGCCCGCTCAGCTGCCAGGGCCTGCCGGCTTCTGCGGTTTTCTCCGGTTCTGGGCTTCGATACAGAAACGAAGCCTACGTTCAGGAAGGGAGATCATCACCAGGTCGCTCTGCTCCAGTTGGCCACCGAAGACTGCGTCGTGCTGATCCGGTTAATCAAAACCGGTCTTATCCCTGAAATCCTTGCTCTCCTAAGTGATCCCGCCATTCTGAAAACCGGGGTAGCCATCCATGACGACATCAAAGGATTACAGAAAATGGCTCCCTTTATTCCCCGGGGATTTGTTGAAATTCAGGAGATGGCCAAAAATGCCGGTTTGCGGGAATTAAGCCTGAAGAAATTGTGCGCACTCACCCTGGGATTCAGAATATCCAAATCCCAGCAACTGTCTAACTGGGAGTCGGATTTTCTCAACAGCCAGCAACTTACCTATGCAGCCACCGATGCCTGGGCTTCTTTGAAATTATACCAGCAATTCCTCCTTCTCCGTGAAAAGGGATAATTTGGAATCTATTATCCTGAAACCGGGAAAGGAACAGTCGTTGCTCCGGTATCATCCATGGGTGTTTTCAGGGGCGATCGGCGATCTCCCGGCCGGAATCCGTGAGGGAGACACCGTCAGGGTTTTCTCGGCCGGCCACCGCTACCTGGGAACCGGCCATTACCAGGTAGGCTCGATTGCTGTCCGCATCTTTTCGTTCGAAGACAGTAAACCGGACGGGGCTTTCTGGCAGGAAAAAATTTGCCGGGCGCGGGATTCCCGGCTTGCCTCCGGTCTTGGAACAGACCCCAAAACCACGGTGTTCAGGCTGGTCAACGGCGAGGGCGACGGGTTACCGGGATTGGTGATCGATTATTATGCGGGGGTGGCTGTGATGCAAATGCACACGGTGGGAATGTACCTCCTCCAACAGGAACTGACAGACGCATTGCGGGAGGTTCTGGGAAACAAGCTGACCGCCGTCTACAACAAAAGCGAAAAGACCCTTCCCTATAAAGCGGACATATCGCCTGCTGATGGGTATACTCTTGCAAGAGCATCAGTACCCCATACGGTCGAGGAATATGGTTTGCAGTTCAGCGTCGACTGGGAAACTGGACAGAAAACAGGCTTTTTCATTGACCAACGGGAAAACCGGAGGCTGGTGGAGACCTTTGCAAGGGGACATAAGGTCCTCAATCTTTTCTGCTATACCGGCGGATTCTCGGCTTATGCCCTGAGGGGAGGGGCTCTGTGTGTTGACTCCGTGGATTCATCGTCACGGGCAACAGAAATGGCTGCCACCACCATCAGGGAAAACTTTCCGAAAGATGACCGCCACCGGATTATCACTGCCGATGCTTTTGAATTTCTGAAGGCACCTGGTGAAACCTACGACCTGATGATCCTGGACCCTCCTGCATTTGCCAAACACCTGCAAGCACTCCCCAATGCCCTGAAAGCCTATAAACGCCTCAACGCCATGGCTTTCCGGCAGATCAGCCCGGGAGGAATCCTCTTTACCTTTTCCTGCTCCCAGACGGTGCCAAAGGAAAAATTCAGGGAGGCAGTCTTTAGTGGTGCAGCCATCAGTGGCCGGCAGGTACGCATTCTCCAACAGTTGTCACAACCTGCCGACCACCCGGTCAGCCTTTACCATCCCGAGGGAGAATACCTCAAAGGACTGGTTCTTCAGGTAGAGTAAGTAGCTGAAAGTGGTTCCCCGGTGGTAAGACCGGCAATTCTGTTCAGGGATTCAGACTAGGTTGGCTTCAGCCCGGTTGCCCCTTGCATCTACGGCCACCACGGAAAAGTTCCCTGCCAATTTTGGATAAGAAAAGGTAAAGGGTCTGCTTTTCAAAACCTGCGGCTGGTGGGGGACCTCGCCGGCAATCCTGCCATCAGCGAAAATTTCGTACGCTTCAACCGGAAAATCCCCGGCATAGGCTGTCTGCCAGGTTAGTACCGTTTTTCCTTCTGATTCCACTTTTAATCATTCCCGCGGTGGCGTAAGTCCGGTCTTTTCCATCTGAAAGTTGTCAGCTTCTGCCTGCATTTATGGGGCTTTCCCCTCCACAATCCCTTTGAACCGCAGGTAAGTCTCCTGCCAGTCGAGGGTCCGCGAGGGAAGGTACTGGATCATGTCGGACGACGCAGAGACGATTTTCCGCATTTCGCTGAGGGATTCCACGTAGCCCAGGCCACGGGCCTGCATAAGGATATTCCCGATGGCGGTAGCTTCCACAGGTCCGGCAATGACCGGCAGACCCGTGGCGTCGGAGGTAAGCTGGCAAAGAAACCGGTTGTTGGCTCCTCCTCCGATAATATGGATCTTCTCTACGGGTTTCCGGATGACCTTTTCAATTTGCCCGAGAGTATACTTGTATTTCAGCGCCAGGCTGTCGTAGACGCAACGGGCAATCGCAGCCCTGGTGGCAGGAACCGGCTGCCCGGTTTGACGGCAAAATTCGCACAATGCTTCGGGCATGTCGGGAGGATTCAGAAACGACGTGTCATCCGGATCGACCAGACTGACAAAGGGTGGAGCGGTTTTACTCATCTCGACGATGTCGCTCCACGACAACGGTGTTTCATTATCCCATTTCCGTTTGCACTCCTGGATAAGCCAAAGCCCCATAATGTTCTTCAGAAAACGGATGGTTCCGTCGACACCTCCCTCATTGGTGAAATTCAAAGCCAGAATCTCGTCGGAAACCAGGGGCACCGGGCTCTCGATGCCCATCAGCGACCACGTACCGGAACTGATGTAGGCCCAGGTCCCCTTTTCGGCCGGAACGGCAGCTATTGCAGAGGCAGTATCGTGCGAGGCCACGGCAATGCAGGGTATGGTCTCACTGCCGGTTTCTGTGCACACCTCAGGTAGCAGCGACCCCAGCACCACCCCGGGTAAGACAATCTCCTCCACCAGGTCGCGGGGTATACCTGCAGCATCGAAGATCCGGTATTCCCATTCCGGCTTTCCGGGCTTCAGCATCTGCGAGGTACTGGCCATGGTATACTCATTCCGTCGGACACCTGTGAACATAAAATTCAGGGTGTCGGGCATGAAAAGCATGCTTTTGCTGATTTTCAGCGCAGAATGGCCGGATTGGATGGCTGAAAACAGCTGGAAAAGGGTATTGAACTGCATGAACTGAATCCCGGAGAGCCGGTAAGTCTCCTCTTTCGGCATCACCTGGAAAAATGCTTCCATGCTGCGGTTGGTGCGACTATCCCGGTAGGCATGGGGAATGCCTGCCAGGTGCCCCTCCCCGGTGACCAACGAATAATCCACACCCCAGGTGTCGATCCCGATCGATTCGGGTTGAATGCCGAATTCCTTGATACAAAGGGCTAACCCGTTCTTCAGCTCTGTAAATAAGGAGTATACATTCCAGAAATAGTGGCCGTGGAGCAACAGCATCTGGTTGGTAAAACGGTGGATCTCCATAAGCTCCAGCTTGTTGTCCTGCAGGCTGCCTAACATGGCCCTCCCACTGGAGGCACCCAGGTCAAAAGCTAAAAAGTGGTGTTTTCTCATAACCGATGGCAAAAGGATGATAAGGAATTTGGAAAGGCCAATTTACATATTTTTATGATAAAAATGGAGTCCGGCAAACTGTATAAACTGTTTCCAGTCGAATTCCTTCATGTCATGTTCTCCGTTGCGGATATGGTATCCGATGTGATGCATCACCGCTTGGTCCACCGGGGGCTGAAAGGGTGAATCCAGTCCGGTTTTGCCATAAAGCCGGTACACCGGTGAGGCGTGGTATCCGGCCAGGTATTCGCCTCTGGGGTCTGCCCACTGGTCCTCCAAGGCACTGGCAATGTACACGGGGCGGGGAGCGATCAGTGCAATCAGTTCATGCTGGTCTACCGGGAGGAATTCTTCCCTGTCGTTGTAGGCTTTGAAATTTCCGCAAAACCAATGAGGAAAGGAAGTGTTGATACGCCAGACCGTCTCTCCTATTTTTCTGCGGAAGAGGGCTGCCCCCCCACAACCCGATTCATTCGAGATGACCATGGCAAAACGGCGGTCAGTGGCTCCGGCCCACAAAGCGGCCTTCCCCAGGCGCGAATGACCCAGTACCGCCACCCGGGTTGCATCTACAGCAGGATCCGTTTCCAGATAATCCAGAACCCGGCTCAAACCCCAGGCCCAGGCTGCCAGCGATCCCCACTCCCCGTCACCGGGCTTCTCCTCTCCTTTTCCATAGGCTAACGCATGGCCCCCATCGGTGAAGTCATTCCGGTCGGGATCCACATCGCCAACCCACAATGTCGCCACCCCAAAACCGGCATCCAGGATCCTCTGTACCGGCCACCGGGATGCCTGTTCTCCCCGCACGGGCATAACAGCCTTCCCTCTGCCCGCGGAATCTCCCGGATTGGCATTCATCTTTGTCCAAGTGCCGGAGAGGAGGACCGATTCATCCGTGGTGACCGTATGGTTGCCATCGAAATTGTATCCCAGAAACAAGGGCACCCGTTCACCGCCGGCCGGAAGGTACATCAGCAACGTCAGGGTCAGGCTGCGGTCCTTTTTCCGGAGAGTAAGTTCCACCTGCTTTCTGCGGCCTTTCCCCTCCGGGATATCACTTCCCTCTTCCAGTACCTTGTACCGGAAATGCCCAAGGTGACGGGGCTGCTTCCCATACACCCGGTCTTCAAAAAGATGCAGGATCCGGGGTCTTTGTTTCCTTTCCCATTGTTCCACCGACCTTACCGGCTTCCCATTGGCCAATATCAGGGGATCGGGTAACAGGTAAGGGGGAATGCTGTCTTCTTCGTAGTTGATCTTTTGCTGGCCCGCAACTGCCAGGCTCATAAACATCAGACACAAAAAAATGACGGGTTTCATAGGGCTAAAGGGTACATAAAGTGAAAGCCTGTATTTTCCGGGGCGTCTGTTTGGGCTCCATTGGAACTTCCAAGTGGCATGCGGTGTGGTCAGAACCTCTTACCCCACCAGCTGCGGAGCCGTTCCAGGATTTTGTTTTCCGAAGCATTATCCCCGGGAGTATATAATTTTTCCTTTTTTATGCTTTCGGGCAGGTATACCTGTTCGGTAAAATTCCCGCTGAAATCGTGAGCGTACTTGTAATTGCTGCCATATCCCAGTTCTTTCATCAGGCTGGTGGGAGCATTCCGTATGGGGAGCGGAACGGGAAGGTCTCCGGTACGGTTTACCAGTTCGAGGGCAGCCTCGATGGCCATATAGGCGGAATTGCTTTTGGGCGAGGTTGCCAGATACAGGGTGCACTCCGACAGGATGATCCGGGATTCGGGGTATCCTATCTGGTGAACCGCATCGAAGGTGTTCCGGGCCAGTAACAAAGCGTTGGGATTGGCCAGGCCGATATCTTCGGCAGCCAGGATTACCAGTCTCCGGGCTATGAACTTAACATCCTCCCCGGCGGCAATCATCCGGGCCAGCCAGTATACTGCCGCATCCGGATCGCTGCCCCGGATGCTTTTGATAAAGGCTGAAATGATGTCAAAATGCATCTCCCCCTGTTTATCGTACAAGGCCAGGTTTTTCTGCAGCAGGTGTAAAACCTTTTCATTGGTGATGATGACGGGATCGCCTGTTTCGGCGTTGACAACAAGTTCCAGGGCATTCAGCAGTTTGCGGGCATCGCCGCCTGAAAACCTGAACAGGGCTTCTTCTTCGGCAAGTTCGATTTTTCGTTCCTTCAAAAGGACATCTCTGGTGACAGCCCGGTTGAATAATCCAAGCAAATGCTCTTTGCCCAGGGATTCCAGGGTATATACCTGGCAGCGGGACAACAGGGGAGAGATCACTTCGAAGGAGGGATTCTCGGTGGTAGCGCCGATAAGGGTTACCAGCCCTGATTCGACGGCCCCCAGCAGGGAGTCCTGTTGCGATTTACTGAACCGGTGAATTTCATCAATGAAGAGGATAGGGTGGGGTCGCCCGAAAAATTGCTGTTTCCCTGCTTTTTCGATCACCTCCCGGATATCCTTCACTCCCGAATTGATGGCGCTGAGGCTGAAAAACGGACGGTCGAGCATCCTGGCAATGATCCGTGCCAGGGTTGTTTTTCCGACACCCGGGGGTCCCCACAAAATGACCGAAGAAAGGTTCCCTGAGCGGATCATCCTGCCCAGAACACTGGTCTCTCCCACCAGGTGTTCCTGCCCGATGAAATCTTCAAGCAATTGAGGCCGCATCCTCTCAGCCAGTGGTACGTTATGGTGCTCCACGTTTGAATGTTTACAATTTTCCTGGCACACCCCCGGATAGTTTCCGGAAGGCAGCCCCTGCTTTTTCTGGTTCTCCCTGTTCTTTGGGATTAGTAGGTGGTGGTCATGTTTTCATCCACACACAGAATAAAATCAGCCCTCCCCCTGTTCTGTTCCTCCAGTTTCGAGGGATCTGCCTGGCTTACAGTCGACAGGGTAATGGTTTTCAACCCGGGCAGTTCTCGTTTCAGATACCAGAGAATCCCTTCGTAATGGTCGGAATGGTATGCTCCGTGAAAGTGGAGGAACATCTTTCCGGTTTCAACATTACGGGCAATAAACCAGGCCATCGTGGCATCCTTGATGGCCTGTGCTTTGGGCAGGGTCTCGCCGGCATGGCCGTCCATCATGGTTTTCATTCCTGCATACCCCGGTAATTCCGGATCATAAGCGATCGGCAGCGGGGCTATCCACGCCTTCTCCCCTGCGGTCAGAGAGTCCAGTGCCCCGAAATCCTTCCTGAAGACCAGGTTGGCATATCGCCGCGGAATATTGGTGGCCACGAATTTCAACCCTTTCTCCCTGGCCAGTTCCACCAGTGGCCGGTAATCGGTTTTGTAATTAGGCCATAGCCGGGCCAAGGTGTCCAGGGCTATCCCATCGATCTCCCCGGCAAGGTACCTGTCGAGCGGCAGTTGGTTGTCTGCCTCAAACATCTCAGCCCCCAGAATCAGCATCCGCTCACGGCCCAGCGATTCCACCAGCTCATACTGAAGCCAGTGCGAAATGGGATTGTTGTGCAGCTCGCCGAAAAGAACCACATCACTGCCCGACAACTCGCGGACCATCCTCAGATAGCTGATTTTTTTCCCGTTACCCCGGAACAGGGAATAGGCCTGTTTTTCCTGGCCTGCTAATGGCAGTATACCGATGAACACACCGATGAAAAGTAAAATTCGTATTTTCATAAACCGATTCATGATCCCGGGTTCACCCCGGGTACATTAGTTACAATACTGTTTAATAATACTGTAGGCTTCGACAAGTCCCAATTCCCCCGCTTTCGAAAGGTCGTATGCCCCACCTTTCGTGTCGTCAAGGAATATCCGGGTCAGACCCCGGTTATAGTAAGCCTCGGCAAATTCAGGCTCCAGTTCGATGGCCTTATTCAGATCGTCCAGGGCCATTTTATAATTCTTTGTTCTGATGTACAGGTAGGCTCTGTTGAAATATCCGAAAAAAAAGTCAGGCAGTAAAGACAAAGTCCTGTTGTAATCTTCAAGAATCAGGAGGTAATCGCCGGAAATGCTGTTTGGTTGAGAAAGAGCGGCAGTGCCCGGGTTTTCCAATCCGGGAGAAATGAACACATGTCCGGGATGTAATGACAATTGTTCGATATGTTCAACCATTCTGAAACGTCCGTTTCCCCGTGAAAAATAGGCAAGGGCATTGCCTGTGTCCAGCTTTACAGACCGGTCGAGGTCTGCCAGCGATAACGTGTACTCTTCAGTAAGCGTGTGAAAGAGGCCCCGGTTCAGCCGGTTGTGGCTGTCGTCGGATATTTTGATTTTTTCATTAAAGTAAAGGATAAAATTCTGGTAAAGGCTGACGTAGCCTTCGAAATTTCTGTTGGTGATGGTCAGCAGGGGATAGTAGTTGTTCTTTTTATTCAGATGGTCTATATCAGCATTATAGTACTGCAATCGTTCGAAGTTGACTGAATTTTTTTCAAAGGCAACAATCAGGAAAAAGGGCTGGAGGTCGATATCAAAACGGAGGTTTTGGACGAAGGGATCATCGGGAGGGGGTGTCTTTTTTTCCGGGGTGTTCCGGGTGTCAGAAACGATGAGGTTAAGTCTGCGGCGGCGCCGTATCTCTTCTTCACTGTTTTTCGATCCGGATTGGTCAGCCTGAGAGAGGTCCTCCCCTGCAGCCTTTTCGTCGGGGGTTCCCTGGCCGGGGGGGCCGGGGGATCCCTGTCGTTGTTTCGGCGAACTTTGCTGTGCAGTTGTTTCACTTTCAGCAAGGTATCGCGACAGGTCATACCGGGGGTTCAGGTCGGCTGCAATCCGGTAGTCGTTTTCGTAACCCGGCCTGCGCAAAACTTCACGGGCCATAGCCCTGTTGAAGTACGCATTGGCCATCGATGGATCCAATTGGATAGCCCTGTCATAATCCATGATAGCTCCGGCCAGATCCTCGAGCTTGTGCTTGACAATCCCGCGGTTGTTGTAAGCCATGGCATTTTCGGGTTCCAGCCGGATGCACTGGTCGTAGTCGCGCAATGCCGAGGCATAGTCGTTCAGTTCAAAGCGGGCGAGACCCCGGTTCAGGTAAGCCCCTGCATAATGAGGTCGGATGATGATGACACTGTTCAGATCGCGGATGGCTCCCTGTATATCCCCTTGGATGATTTTGGCATTGCTGCGGTTCATGAGAGAATGCGTGGAATTCGGATTAATCTCCAGGGCGCGGTCGTAATCCTCAATGGCGCCATCCACATCTTGCATGGCCATCCGGGCTATACCCCGGTTGTTGAATATCCCTTCATTCCGCGGGTCAAACTCCAGGGCCCGGTTGTAATCCCGGATGGCCCTTTCATAATCGTTCAGCGCATGATAGGCCATGCCTCTCCTCAGGTAAGCATCCGGATAATATGGCTTTATATCGATGGCCTGATCGTAATCCTTTATGGCACCGTGAAAATCTTCCAGGGCGTGTTTGGCTACTCCCCTGAAATAAAAGGGCTCAGGCATGAAAGGCTTGAACTTGATGACTATGTTGAAATATTCAATGGCTCCGACGTAATTGCCGATCGAAATGCGTGTCTGCCCAACCCGCATATAATGATTGATGTTCAGCTGGGCCGGCACCTTTCCCGAAACAAGCAGCAACAACACCGCTACGACCCCTAACTTCTGCCGGATTCTGTTCATGTCGCAAAAATAGCATTTTGCCGGATTGCCTCCCGACCCCGTTTATATTATTTAACAGAATGTCTGCTGTCCCAGCTTTGCGCATATCTTCCCATGATGCTTTTTCCCGGTTCCGGTGAAGTTTGTCATTTCCATCCCTGGTTTACACGGTTTTTGGCTCTTCCCGGATGATAATTTTTTATCTTTGACCGTTGAACTTAGAATCCGACGATACCATGAAAAGGTTGCTTCCCATTTTTGTGCTGGGTTTACTGTCCATTATGGACCTGGTTGCCCAGGAACCGGGGAATGATCCGGTAGAATATGTTTTTACCGATGAAATCATCCTGCCGTCAACTCCCGTGCAAAACCAAAGCAGGACCAGTACCTGCTGGGCTTTCAGTGCCCTATCCTTTTTCGAGTCTGAAATGATCCGCAACAACCGGCCGGAAATGAATTTTTCTGAAATGTTCGTGGTGTATCACACCTACACTCAAAAAGCTCAAAAATACGTCAGGATGCAGGGCAATACCACTTTTGCCCCGGGAGGCGCTTTCCATGATGTCTGCCATGTATTCCGGAATTACGGACTGGTGCCCGAATCAGTCTATAAAGGCCTCAATTACGGAGAAGATTTCCATTCACATGGCGAAATGGATAAGCTGTTGAAAGAACAGGTTGATGTGTTTGTCACCAATCCAAACAGGAAATTGTCGACGGTATGGCGCGAACCGGTGAATGCAACCCTTGAGGCTTACCTGGGAAAAGTGCCGGAGCACTTTACTTACAGCGGTACGACCTTCACCCCCCAAAGCTTTACCCGTGAATACACGGGTTTGAATATGGACGATTATCTGGAGATCACCTCGTTTCTGCATCATCCTTTTTATACCACTTTTATTCTGGAAGTGCCCGACAACTGGTCCTGGGACCCGGTTTACAACGTGCCGCTGGAGGAGTTGGGAGAGATTATCGATAACGCGCTCCGGAAAGGCTATACGGTCGCATGGGCTTCCGATACCAGCGATCCGGGTTTTCAATACAGAACCAGAGGCATCGCCTTTGTTCCGTGTGAGGACACTGTAAAAATGACCCAACAGCAGAAAGAGCGGTGGGAGAGACTCTCCCGGGCCGAGCGTGAGGCTGAATTGTACAGTGCCAGAATCCCGGTTGCCGAAGCTGAAATAACTCCGGAAGTCCGGCAGGTAGCCTTTGACAATTTTGGCACTACCGACGATCATGGCATGCATATCATCGGAACAGCACGCGACCAGTCCGGAAATAGTTGGTACAAAGTGAAAAACTCCTGGGGCAGCCAGGGCCGGTACAACGGCTATTTGTATGCTTCAAAAGCGTATGTGAATTATAAGACCACCTGCATAATGGTCCATAAGGAGGCTATTCCTCACGGAATCAGGAAAAAGCTCGGAATCTGATGGTTGCCATCTGCTAAAGTCTCACGTTTTTCATAATGAAGGAAATCCTGTTCTTGTTATTATGGCTGACTTCCTGGTCTCTTGCTGCCCAGCAAGACGATTGGCAATGGTGGAACGAGATCCATGGATGGGAAGAAGGAGACCCCGGCTGGCGGAATATGATGAAACTGTCGCCTGGATTTCTGGGCCCCAATAGCCTGCCGGTCCCTGAGGTGAAAAAGGGATTGCTGACCGGAGACACCGAACTGGAAGCCTCCATCTCCCGCCATTTCCATGTGTCCGATCCTACTCAGGACTTGTCAGCAAGGCTTCTCATACCGTTTTGCGAACATCGGATAGCCCTGGAAGCCTACGGTGTGCTGCTGGAAAATTACCAGTATACCGAAGAAATCCGGAATGAAAGAATCAGCCGCGACTACGATGGCCGGGGTGTTGTTGCGGGCGATCTTTACGTGTCGATGCTGATTCAGGTAACCCGCGACCTGGCCTTCCCCAATACCCTGATACGGTTAGCTGTGAAAACAGCCTCCGGCGAAGCCTCTGCTGCCCGTTTTACCGATACGCCGGGCTATTTTTTCGACCTCTCTGCCTCTAAAGATTTCACCATTGGCAGGAAAAACCTCTTCCGGCCCTATTTCGATGTGGGTTTCTACAGTTGGCAAACCTACCTGGAAGATACTCCCCAGAACGATGCGTTTTATTACGGGGCAGGATTGGAATTCCGGTATCAGGACTGGTCTTTGTCGGGCTCCTATTCGGGATACTCCGGCTACCTGGACATCAGAGACCGGCCGAAGCTTATCACCCTGGACACCCGGTACGACTGGGCCCGCGCGGCGGCCAGAATCCAGTTCCTGTACGGGTTGCGCGACTGGAATTACCAAACCTTCAGATTCTCCTTTATTGTGAAGCTTAAGAGACCCTAATCCCTTTTCGTTGTGTGAAACCTATTGATTTACCCGTTATTTTTGCTGATGAAAAAATCTCGTTTCAGAGCCTTTTACCCATGAAGAAACTCTCCCTGGTCATCTGTGTTTTCAACGAAGAATCCAACATCGCTCCCTTGTGTACCCAGATCCGCAATGCGCTGCAGAAACTGGATTATGAAGCCATCTTTGTGGATGACGGCTCTACCGACCGAACCCGTGAAGAGATTGTCAAAATCGCGGACGAGCGATTGATCCTGGTGGAACTAAGCCGGAATTACGGGCAAAGTTCAGCCCTCCAGGCAGGCATCGATATAGCACACGGAGAATTTGTCGCCCTGATGGATGGTGACCTTCAAAATGACCCCGGAGATATTCCGGAAATGCTCACAAAAGCGGAAGCAGAGGGCTGGGACATGGTCGCAGGTGTCAGGCGTAACCGGAAAGACGGCATGCTCCTGAGAAAATTGCCTTCCGCGATTGCCAATTTCCTGATCAGAAAAGCTACCGGGATAAAAATGAAGGACCTGGGCTGCACACTGAAGGTCTTCAGACTGGACGCCATACGGAATATCCATATTTACGGCGAACTGCACAGGTTTATCCCCGTTTTACTGGCCTTGGAAGGATCAACGAGAATCACCCAGGTCGAAGTGAACCACCGGCCCCGGCTTACGGGCAAATCCAAATATAACCTCAACCGTACCGGCCGCGTACTGAGTGACCTGCTCCTGATGCTTTTTTTCAGAAAATACCTCCAGCGCCCTATGCACTTTTTCGGGCAAATTGGATTCGTCACTCTGACCATTGGAATGGCCATCAACATGTATCTGCTGGTCCTGAAAATCATGGGACAGGATATCTGGGGAAAGCCTCTTCTTATGCTGGGGATTCTTTTGGTCTTGGGAGGTATCCAGTTCATCACCACCGGCATCATCGCTGAAATGCAGATGCGGACGTACTTCGAATCGCAGAAGAAAACCCCTTACCGGATTCGCAAAATTACCCGCACGGAACCGGGAATTAACCAACCGGAAAAATCCTGAATTTTTTTTGACGGCAAAGGCTATTAGCCGGTTTACTGGGATTTCTGACGGATTCCCCAGATCCACTGCAGCGATCTTACACCCCAGGGTAATACGGCTTCTTCGTGACTAAGCAGCGGAATCGCCTGGTAAGTAATCATACCCGGAACCGGGGTTAACGTTCTAAATGCAGCAACAATCGAATCTGAAACAACAGGGGTAACCAGCTGATCGCCCAGTCCGTGAATAAACAACTTGGGACTGCTGGTCTGCCAGGCTTCAATACTGTTTCTGACAAAGGCCTGGCGAAGGGATAGATATTTGGTGTCGGTTGCGTATCCGCTTAGAAAGTCGGGCCGGAACAGGGTGCTGACACTTTTGGTCAGTTCGGTGTTGATTTTTTCAGAACTGTTTTTCCCGTTGAAGAGATTCTGGACTTTCCCGGCATACGTATCCGAGAGAATATCGGCATAAGAGAGGGTAATTTCATCGGCCTGGATATAGGAATTCAGCATATAGGCCATGAAATAGGGCTGAGGGTACTCCTGCAAACCGAGAATGTGGTCAGAGACCAGCTCCAGGTTATAAGGACCGGACCCGCAGGAACTGGCCTTCAGGAAAAATTCATCCTTGATCTCCTGGGTATTCTCGATCTTTTCAGCCAGGGCAAGGGTAGCCCAGCCCCCCTGGGAATACCCCATCAGGTACAGATCATCGGTCAGAGTAAAATTATCAAAATACGCAACCATTTCTTTCACCGCCCTTAACATATCCAGCACCGATCTGACCGTTGATTCCTTATGCAGGTAGGGATGAAACATGTCCTTTGATGCCCCGAATCCCAGATAATCGGGAAAAACAACCACAAAACCGGTAGATGATACCGACTGGATGATGCTGAATAGGGGGTCCATACTATTTTCGGAAGGAGCCTTCGCGTGCTCCGTGTTGGTTCCGTTCTGAAAACTGAGAAGGGGATAATCCCCCTCGTCGGTGGGAATGCAAACCAGCCCTGATGCGATCCGGTTCTCCCCGTTAAACTGGGTCCGGTACTTAACCGAGTAAACCCAAACACCCGATTGCACCATCTGGTCAATCCCGGCAGTTTCGGGATACTGGGTAGCCAGGACTCCGAACATAGCTTGTATCTCCAGTTTGGTGATCGTCCTGTTTAAAGTATATTCTGTCAGGTACTTATTTTCAGATAATGGTATCTGTTCCTCCTCCTCAAAAAGGTCACAGGATGTAAAGGACAAAATAAAAATGCTAACCCAAAACAACGGGTAATACCAACGACGTTTCATACAAATACATAGTTTAACTGTTCAAAAATACGGTTTTCCTGCTTAATTATTGTGGAAAGCATGTAAAATGATCGGAATGGTTCCTCTTCACCGCGATGCTGTTCCCTTTTAACAGATGCTTCCGGATCCGGGGAGCCAAGTTAAATAAGAATTATTCTAAATTATTTATGCCGGAATGGTCAATTGCAGTGAAAGTATCAGCAATTTTTTATATTTTTGTCTGGAATTAAAATTGTTACCATTATGTTGAAAGAAAAAGTCTTAAAGGCCATTAATCTGCAGATTAACCATGAATATTACTCTGCCTTTCTTTATTTGTCGATGTCCGCATGGTTCCAGGGAAAAGGATTGCCCGGTTTTGCCAACTGGATGTATATCCAGTATCAGGAGGAGTTAACTCACGGCAACAAATTTTTCAGGTTTGTACATGAGCGGGGAAGTCAGGTGGTGTTGAAACCCATCAAGCAGGTGGATACTGATTTTGAAAATGTTTTGTCTGTATTTGAAAAGACGCTGGAGCACGAACAGTTTGTTACTGCCAGCATCAATAGTCTGATGGATACGGCTATTGCCGAGAGTGATCACGCCACGCAGAGTTTTCTGAAATGGTTCATCGACGAGCAGGTGGAGGAAGAGGCCAATGTCAATGAGTTGCTGGATGTTTTAAAGATGATCAACAACCAGGGAAACGGTCTTTTCATGCTTGACCGCGAACTGCGTCAACGGGTTTTTGTTGATTCAACGGTTACGGCAGCTGAATAAGAGATTACCAGGGTATTCTCACACAGGCTGCCGTTGAAGGCAGCCTTTTTTGTATGGTATGGGTAAAGCGGTTGAGTCAGCAGAGCTACTCTTTTCTGCACTGATGGAGCGGTGCAGTAAGTTGTACGAACCCAGGGGGCTGGAGGATATTCGCAGAGCTTTTGCCTTTGCAGTAGAAACCCTCGGGAATTCGGTTTTCCCCTCCGGTGAACCAGTTTTGGTTCATGCCGTAGAGGTGGCCTCCATTGTGTCGGACGAGATCGGACTGGAAAGCGATTCTGTAGTGACAGCTTTGCTTCACAACGTGATGGGGAATTGCGTGGAGCACAAAGCCGATCCGGCTCGTTTAACGGCCGCTTTTGGAAAATCGGTAGCCGGGATGCTGGAAGGAATCACCAAAATCAACACCCTGGGGACTGAAACCGTCGAATTGCACCCTGAGAATTTCAGGATGCTGATGCTTGCTCTGGCAGGTGATATGAGGGTCATTCTTATCAAGATCGGTGACCGTCTTCACACCCTTCGTCATTTTGACCGCTACCCCGTTGATTCCGTTAAACGGATAGCCACCGAAACCAATCACATCTATGCACCCCTTTCGCATCGGTTGGGGCTTTATAAGATCAATTCCGAGTTACAGGACCTCAGTCTCAAATATCTGAAGCCGGAGGCCTATTTTGACATAGTGCAGCGGCTGAGGGAAACAGAGAGCGAAAGGTCGCGGTTTACTGCCGAATTTGTCGGCCCCATTGAGGAAAAACTGCGCAGCCGCGGTTTCCGTTTTGAAATCAAAGCCAGGACCAAGTCGGTCTTCTCCATTTACAACAAGATGCAACGGCAAAATGTGCTTTTTGATGAAGTCTTCGACCTCTTTGCCATTCGCATCATCCTTGATTCGGAGCCTGAAAATGAAAAGGCCGATTGCTGGTCGGTGTATTCGGTGGTTACCGACGAATACCAGGCCAACCCGGAACGCATGCGCGACTGGATCACCATTCCCAAATCGACCGGTTATGAGTCGCTTCATACCACCGTGATGGGACCCCACAACAAATGGATCGAAGTCCAGATCCGTACCCGGAGGATGAACGAAACCGCGGAAAAAGGGGTGGCCGCGCACTGGAAATACAAAGGGGGAAAACAGGACAGGGAACTCGACCAATGGCTGACCGGTATCCGCGAAATATTGGAAACCCCCGAAGTGAACATGGTGGATTTCATTGATGAATTCCGGAAAACCGTCTACAGCGAGGAGATTTATGTTTTTACTCCCCGGGGTGACCTGAAAAAGCTTCCCAAAGGCTCCACCATCCTGGATTTTGCCTACGAAATCCATACCGAACTCGGCGATAAATGTACCGGCGGAAAAGTCAATGACCGGAAAGTCACGCTCCGGTATAAGCTGAAAAATGGGGATGTTGTCTCGGTGGAAACTTCTGCCAACCAGCGCCCCAAGATTGACTGGCTGGACATTGTCGTTACCTCCAAGGCCAAAACCCGGATCAAGGCTTCGCTGAATGAGGAAAAAAAGCGGGAAGCAGCCAACGGAAAGGAGATCCTGAACCGGAAATTCAAAAACTGGAAAATTGAACTGACCGACGAGATAATCCGCAGGTTATTGAAGAATTACGGGTTCAAACTGGCCAGTGACCTTTATTACCATATCTCCACGGGTAAGATCGACACCCTTCAGATCAAGGCCCTCGTCAAATCGGAGGAAAAACAGTCGGTACGTTCGAAACTGGAGGAGATTCTTCCCGGTGAGGTTACCCGCGATGTGGGTGGCGAGGGAAGTGATGATTACATGATCATCGACAACAACATCCGGAATGTCAACTACAAGCTGGCACCCTGTTGCAACCCCGTTTACGGGGATGAGATTTTTGGTTTTGTAACCATCCGCGACGGCATTAAGGTTCACCGCGTCAGCTGTCCGAATGCCCCCCAGATGGTAGAGCGGTTCCCCTACCGGATTATCAAGGCGAAATGGCGGCAAACCACCACCAAAAGCTCCTTTCTTACGACCTTATTCATTACCGGGACCGATTCACTTGGAATTATTTCAGAAATTTCCCATGTGATTGCCCGGGATTTTGGTGTGCAAATGCGCTCCATCCATGTCGATTCCGACAAGGGGGAATTCAGGGGGATAGTAAAAATCTGGGTCCATAGTGTGGAGCATCTCGAATTTCTGATCCATAAGCTCAGGAATATGAAAGGGATCTCCTCGGTCTCGCGGGGAGATAATTAGCGGGGCTGCCTCTGTGAAGGAACAGCCCCGGTACACCTGCCGGATTGGCATATGCTGAGGATATCCGGAATACAGGAGCGGAAAACCGGCTTTTGCGGTCCCGGAAAATGTTCAGGAACCCGGAAATGCTCTGTCCCGGTTGGTTGCAATATGAGAAAATCGCAGGAATGAATATACTGATAGCGCCCAATTCCATGAAGGGCAGCCTGGATGCAGCTGCTTTTTCTGACTGCCTTGAAGCGGGTTTCCGCAGTGTCTCTCCGGTATTTGCTATCCGCAAGGTGCCGGTAGCCGATGGGGGCGACTTCACCGGCAGGATTCTTTGCGAGGCTCTGTCTGCAAATTTGTTTACAGAAACAGTAGCCGATCCCCTGGGACGCAGCGTAGAGGCTGTCTACGGAATCGCAGGAAGCACTGCCATTATTGAAATGGCCTCTGCCAGCGGACTAAGGCTTCTGAAGCATGGGGAAAGAAAGCCCCTGGAGGCTACCTCCCGGGGTACCGGACAGTTGATCTTAGCCGCCCTCGAAAGAGGATGCAGGAGAATCATCCTGGGAGCCGGGGGAAGCGCGACCATAGACGGCGGAATCGGTATGCTGGAAGCATTGGGGTTTACCTTTAACGACCGGTATCAAAACCAGCTGCCGGGCAATTGCCGCTCCCTGGGTGAGGTTGCCACCATTCTCCGCCCCGATTCGCTGCCGGCTGTTTCTGAGGTGATAGTACTGGCTGATGTGGTGAATCCCCTGTTGGGGACAGACGGTGCTGTTGCCGTATACGGACCCCAGAAGGGAGCAACCGGCCGGGTGGCAGCAACCCTGGAAGCCGGTTTGACAAACTGGATCGCTTGCCTGGAGAAAACATCCGGAAAAACATTGAGGGATCTGCCCGGAATGGGGGCTGCCGGCGGCCTTGCTGCCGGCCTGGTGGCTTTCCTGAATGGAACGGTCACCCCCGGTGCCGGGTTTGTCTTTGATATTCTCAAAATGGAGGAGCACCTTCGATGGGCTGACTGGGTCTTTACCGGTGAAGGCAAAGCCGACAGCCAAAGCCTGGAGAATAAAGCCCCCATGGCGCTGGCTGTCAAAGCCTCAGCCCTCGGAAAACCGGTGACCCTCATTGCCGGCTCTTACGATCCCGCCTGTACGGCTGCTTACGATGCTGCCTTCTCCATCAGCAACGGCCCGGAAACGCTTGCCGGTCTGATGGACCTCGCACCTGAAAAGAGTACCACCCTGGCCCGGCAGCTGGCCCGGTTTATGTTGAAAGCAAATCCGGTGAATTTTACCTACCATAACCTTCTGACGGAGGCCGAAGAAAGGATCCATGCCAACGACACCGGTAAAGCCCTGGAAATTCTCCATTCCATCAGCAGTTGTGATCTCGCCGGATACTGGTACCTCTGCGGTCTGGTCAACCAAAAAAGACAGCAATGGGGAGAAGCTCTTAACCATTTTACAAAATGCCTCCGCATCGACCCCGGACATAAGCGGGCCACAGTAAGTCTCGATATGATCCGCGAAATCCTCTCCTTCAGAAATCCCAGTCTCCTGAACCCTTGAAGACGCAATGGTGCGGTTTTCACGAAATCGTCGTGCATCGTACCGTTTGCCGGATCGCACAGAATCCCCTCCGGCGCCGCAATCTGTATACGCCAATTTTTGGCATTTTTTTTGTAAGTAACTCACCATGTCCGAAATAGGCGGGTTAAAAAAAAATTGGATTTCTTGGGATAATGTATATTTTTGGCATTCGTTTGAAGGTATAACATAGTAATAATCAACACAAAATTTAATCGGATCGAAATGAAAAAGTACGGACTTTTATTTGTGGGACTCCTGTTCTCCCTGGCTGTATCTGCCCAGGATGCGGCTGAGCTGATCAACAAAGCCAACGAAGCCCTGAAGGCTAATCAATATGCCGAAGCCTTCGAAATGTACGACAAAGCTATGTCGAACCTTGGGGAGGTCGTAGTGGATAAGTCAATCAACTTCAACATAGGATTTGCAGCCATGCAGGCGGAAAAACAGGAAGCCGCCCTCAGCTATTTTGACAAAGCCATCGAGGCAGGGACCAATGTCCCCAAGTGTTATGAATACAAGGCTGGAATTTATAACAAGATGAAAGATTATGCCAATGCCCTGGTAAATTACGAAAAGGCCCTGGAACTTTCGGATGATAAGCCCGGTGCCCTGATGCTCAATGCTGCCGTTACCTCTTTCAGACTTGAGAATTTTGAGAAGGCAGTTCATTTTTTCGATTTGGCCTACCAGGCGGGTTTCAAGGCCGAAGATGCCCTTTTCAACAAAGCAGGTGCCCTGAAAAAAATGAACAAGGACGAGGAGTACAAACAAACCCTCATGATGGGGTGCGAGAAATTTCCGGCCAACAAGAAGTTTGCCTCAGCTCTGGCTAATATTTATGTTGGAGAAGGAAATACCCTTTATAAGGCGGGTGCCGAAATCATCAATGCGGCCAACCAACAGGTAACCGAAGGAAAGCTGAAGACCGATGACGATGCCTATCTTGCCGAACTCAGCAAGGCCAAAGTCGAATTCCAAAAAGCCAAGGAGATATTGGAAAAGGCTAAACTGCTGGATCCTGCAAACGCCAATGCACAGAAACTGATCGACGCCTGCAGCCAGTTGAAATAATCAGGCATCACCCCGAGAAAAAACCGCCACAGAAACTACTGTGACGGTTTTTTTTGTTCCCTGCCTCTCCTTGCTCGTTTTGAAACCAATTTGTAGCTTTGAGTCAAAATAAAATTCAATGATCATGAAGAAGTTTACTCTTCTCTTGCTGGTAATGGTGGTATTTTCCTGCAAGCAGAACAACCACGGAAACATAAACGAATCGAACCTGGACATGGAACTTATCAAGTCGAAATCGGATGAATTTGCTTCCTTCAGGCTTACAACGGATATTTCCGTGCTGACGGAAAAGGAAAAACAAATGCTTCCCATTCTCTTCGAGGCCGCCGGCCTCATGGACGATATTTACTGGAAGCAGGCCTTCGGGGATAAAAGCCGGTTGTTATCCGGGCTGAAGAATCCCGGACTTGTCAAGCTGATCAACATCAACTACGGACCATGGGAAAGGTTAAACAACAATGAACCTTTTCTCCCCGGTATCGGGCCTAAACCGGAAGGAGCCGGTTTCTATCCGGCCGATATGACGAAAGAGGAGTTTGAAGCGTGGGAAGAACCTCAGAAAGCGGGTTTGTACAGCATGGTAGTCAGAAACGGGGAGGGGAGACTAACCCTGGTTCCCTATCATGAAGCTTTCCGGGAAGAAACTGAGAAAGCAGCAGGTCTGTTACAACAGGCTGCGCTGCTTGCCGAAGATCCAGGGCTCCGGCGTTACCTGGAAGCCAGGGCAAACGCCTTGCTGACCGACGATTATTTCGATAGCGACATGGCCTGGATGGACATGAAAACCAATACCATTGATTTCATCGCCGGTCCCATCGAAACATATGAGGACCACCTGTTTGGATACCGCGCTGCTCACGAGGCATTTATCCTGGTCAAAGATAAAATTTGGAGCAGCAGGCTGGAAAAATTCAGCGCTCTTCTACCTGTTTTACAAAAGGAACTACCTGTTGCAGAGGCATATAAGATGGAAACACCGGGAAGTGGATCCGACATGAATGTATACGATGCTGTTTTTTATGCCGGCGATTGCAATGCGGGCAGCAAGACCATTGCCATCAATCTGCCCAATGATGAAAAAGTTCAAGCCGCCAGGGGAAGCAGAAAACTGCAGCTAAAAAACGCCATGCAGGCCAAGTTTGACCATATCCTTGTGCCCATTGCCGGCCTGCTGGTGGCAGAAGACCAACAGGCGCACGTCAGATTCGATGCTTTCTTCGAAAATACCATGTTTCATGAAGTGGCCCATGGCCTCGGCATGGGGATGACCATCAACGGAGAGTCTACCGTCAGGGAAGCCCTCAAAGACGCCTACACCTCCATTGAGGAAAGCAAGGCCGACATCCTGGGATTGTGGTGTGTCTGTAAGCTGCATGAAATGGGAGAATTCCCCGATAAGGACCTGATGGATAACTTTGTGACCTTCATGGCCGGTATTTTCCGGTCGGTGCGTTTTGGGGCTGCTTCCGCCCATGGCAAGGCTAACATGATCCGCTTCGCCTGGTTCCAGGAAGCGGGTGCGTTCGAAAGAGACGCCGCAACCGGAATCTACCGGGTCAATTTTGAAAAAATGAAGGAAGCTATGCTGGGGCTCACCAACGCCATTCTTGTCTTGCAGGGAGATGGAAACTACCCGGAAGCGGTCCGCCTGATTGCCGAAAAAGGCATCGTCGGCAGCGATTTGCAGGCTGACCTCGACAGGATCGCTCAGGCTGGCATCCCGAAAGATATTTTCTTCGAACAAGGCCCCACCATCCTCGGTCTGCCCTGACCCCTGCACCTCACCTTGGCAACCCTGACTGACAGTATACCGGATGGGGGTTGCGTCCCTGCACCCTTCAGGCAAAAAGACCTTCGATACAGGATGCTGGGTGAACAGAACATTCATTGTTTGACTCTCCCCTGAATTCGCTGGCAGAGACAGTGAACTTTTTACCGGATAATTAATTTCGGATATTTTTATCTTTAACTTTTCGTTAACAGCTTATCATGCCGGAGAAGCCTATTTTTGAAGCGTGAGACTGATCTGTACCTTTTGGCAGCAAATAATCCAGGTCTCATCTGGTTTTTTACGGATTGATCTTTTACTCGTTTTAAATCCGGTGCAATGAGATCTTTCATCATACTGTTTTTCATTGTTATGTATCCGGTGTGGCTGTTTTCCCAACCAATTTCCGGAACCGTATACAGTCAGGGAAAAGGGGAGAGGGAAACGCTGCCCGGAGTTCATATTTACTGGGAAGGTTCACGGCAGGGAACAGTTTCGGACGATTCCGGAAACTTCACTGTTTCGGCCCGTCGGGGGAGCAACCGGCTAATTTTCAGTTTTGTGGGCTATCATACTCAAACCATTGAGTTAAGTGGCAACCTGCCGCTTGAGGTGGTCATGGTACCTGATCTTGAACTGGCGGAGGTCAGCATAGTGCAGAAAAACCGGGGTACCTATCTGTCGACCCTTAACCCGATCCAAACCGAGAAGATCGGAGGGGCAGAGTTGCATAAAGCGGCCTGTTGTAATCTGGCTGAAAGCTTTGAGACCAATCCGTCGGTCGACGTCAGCTATAACGATGCCATCACAGGGGCTAAACAGATCAGGTTGTTGGGTCTGGATGGGATCTATTCCAGTCTCCAGACGGAAAATATTCCTAACTTCCGGGGATTGGCAACCAATTTTGGGTTGACCTATATCCCTGGTCCGTGGATGGAATCGATCCAGGTCTCCAAAGGGGCTGCCTCTGTGGTGAATGGGTATGAGTCGATCACCGGACAGATTAATGTGGATTTCAAAAAGCCCGACAGCAGGGAAACATTGCATTTGAACGGCTTTGCTTCTGCCGACGGGAAGACGGAATTTAACGGCAACGGGAATATAAGGCTTTACAAGGATAAACTGACGACAGGCCTTTTTCTTCATGCTGAGAACCTGAGCAACCGCATCGACCACAATGGCGATGGCTTCCTCGATCATCCGGTTAACAGCCAGTATCACCTGTATAATGTCTGGAAATACCACAACCACAAGGGGCTGATGGTACACGGAGCATTCCGCATCCTGACGGATACCCGTTACGGCGGACAAACCGGTTTCATCCGGAGTGTTCCTTCATCTGAGCAATCAACCTACATGACAACCATCCGGAACAACCTGGCTGAAGGGGTGTTTAAAATTGGTTATGTATGGCCTTCCCAGCATATTGCCCTGGCCTTGCTGACGAACGGTGTGACGCATGACCAGGCTTCATCGTACGGACTTACCCCGTATGATGCTGACGAAAAACGTCTCTCCGCCAACCTGGTGCTGACTCTTGACCTCGATGATCGTTCACACCATGCTGTTAATGCCGGATTCAGCTATTTGTACGATGCTTTTGAGGAGACGCTGGCATCCCGGCCGATGAACCATTACGAATCGGTACCCGGGATGTTTGCAGAATATACCCTGAAACCTTCAGATCGTTTTACTCTGATGACAGGGATCCGGTACGACCATCACAACCGGTACGGGAGTTTTCTGACACCACGGGCCCATCTCCGTTTTCAGCCCGATCCTCGCTTTACCTTCCGGGCCAGCGCCGGCAAGGGCTACCGATCTGCCCAGGTCCTGGCTGAAAACAGCTTTCTTCTTTCCAACTATCGGAAACTGGATTTCGACGAAACGGTCTGGGAGGAAGCCTGGAATTATGGAATAAGTTTCCTCCAGCAATACCGGCTCCTGGATCGTGACCTTCAGATTTCTGCCGAGTTTTACCGTACCTCCTTCCTGCAACAGTTGGTAATTGACAAGGAAACCTCTGCAGATCTTATCTTTTTGAAACCCCTCGCTGGAAAATCCTTTGCCAACAGCCTGCAGGTCGATATTCGCTATCCTGTAATCCGTAATTTCGATCTCATCCTTGCCTGGAGGATGAACGATGTCAGGCAAACCATTGGCGGAAAGTTGCTTGAAAAGCCCTACACCAGCCGTTACAAAGGTTTGGTATCGGCCAATTATACCACCAGTCTGAAAAAGTGGATGTTCGATTATACGATCCAGCTAAACGGGGGCGGACGGCTTCCCGTCTTGTTGCAGACTCCTGGCCTGCAGCCTTCTTCCTGGTCGCACGATGATTTGCGCTTTCCTGCCTATACCGTCATGAATGCACAGATTACCAGGTATTTCAGGGTGTGGAATATATACGCCGGTACGGAGAACCTGACCGGATTCAGACAGGACCACCCTGTGCTGGGAGCAGACAGACCTTTTGAACCCGGATTTGATGCGACAAACATCTGGGGGCCGGTCATGGGCCGGAGGCTCTACCTTGGTTTGCGGTTCACCCTGAATTACGCAGAAAACTAACTATAAGAAATTCAATTTGCAGGTTATGAAAAAAAACATTCTGATTCTGACGCTGGTTTTGATTTGCAGCTTTGGTGTTACTGCTCAGAAAAAAGGGGAGGCAGTGGTGCATTTCAGAAGTAATATGCATTGTGCTGCTTGCGAAAACACCCTTTTTGAACACCTCCGGTTTGAAAAAGGAGTGCGTGATCTGAAGCTCGATCATCTCTCCAATACCATCCGGATTGTTTACACCGGAAGTAAAACTTCTTCTGAAACACTGGCTGCAGCGATAGAAAAAAAGGGTTACAAAGCAAACCCCATCACCATGGAAACCTATCAGAACCTTCAGGATTCCGTAAGGATCCTTCCCCCGAATCCCTGAATATCCATTCATGTTCATCCTTCCCGACAAGACCGGAAACCAGTCCTTGTAAGGGGATTGCCGGGAGAGATCACCGGCTAAATGTGAAACGTCTCCTTTACAGGAGGAGTGCTGTCAAGGTCGTAATAGTCAATTTTGTGTACTACCATCCGGAAACAGATGGGGTCAGCATCATCCTGGTACAAATCCCGCTGAACAGGGTCTCCGATAAGTATATCCCTGCATTCACCCGGTGAAAGGTCGAACATAATCACCCCTGCCACCCTGACCGATCGTTTTCCTTCTGTCGCCAGCAGTTCCGCAAAGGGGTTGGCCTTTAGTTGTTCCGCCACTGCTTTGTGAAGCCCGGCAGTAAAAAAGAGGGAACTGCCCTTCCTTTTCCTGATCCGGAATGGCCGGATCCTGGGTTTGAATGACAGGTCCACAGTGGCAAAGGCTACATCCGGATGGCAGTCCAGAAAGGAGAAGGCTTTTTCCATGGTTGTTCAGTTTATGGTTACCGTCTCAGAAGCTTTTAAGTAAGTAAGCAACGAAAACACCCAGGTAATTACCGATGGCGTAACCAATCAGTCCGTTAGTGATACCGGTGAGGATCACTTCTTTGTTGCGGATGGATGCAGCCACGGCAGGAACAAATGGGGGTGAAAACGTGAGCCCTGTGATGGTTATGATGGTGGTATCGGTGTCCACCCTGAAAATCTTCGAAAGCCCTGCATGTACGATGATAGAACCGAAGACAGCGATGGCCACATAGATGAAAAGGTTCAGAAATCTGATCTGGAACATGGCTCCCAAATCAGCCATGGAGGCAAATACCAACGAAAAAACGATGATAAAATACATCCCGAACTGGAAGGTTTTGTCAATATGGTTTATCTTTTTTACCAGTGACGCCAGCAGCCCAAGGGTCGTCAGGGTCAGGATGATTACGGTCATCTGCACATCCTTGGAGACGATACTGCCCAAGCCGTAGCTGATGGCAACGATGAGCAGTGACAAGGCCAGGGCGGCTCCCAACTGCCGGAACGACTTCCAGGAGATCATACCCAGGTAGTTGTCCACACCCTCGGTTTCTTTGATCACTTTGCAGATGGCTTTGTGCTTTTTAGTTTCTGAAAAATGGGGCAGGAACAGGTTAAAAATCCGCTGGGCTATGGTCATCAGGAAAAACAATACAAAAGCACTTAAAACCATATCGTAGGTATTGACCAGGATGAAGACATCGGGGCTGACTTTCAGGGCAGCAGCAATGGCAACCAGGTTTGCCGTACCCCCGGTGTACACTCCTACCAGCATGCCCCCGACTTTCCATCCTTCGGAGATCTGTCCTCCCGCCACCCAGTAACCGGCAAATATCACAATCAACAGCGATACCACCCCAATGATCAGCGATTTTATCGCTTCCGGGGCCAGTCTGATCCATCGCCTGAGGTCCAGGGAGAATAACAGCAACGGTATGGCGATAAGGATCATGACCGAGGAGAGAAGACTCTGCATCGAGGCTATCTGGTTGACCAGCAGGTCGCCCTGGGGCAGAGTCCCGGATTCAACCAGCGACAGTACCTTTTCGGAAGGCAGATACAGGGACCCGTCTGGCGTCGGCAGCATGGAACGGTAACCCTCGCTTCCTTTGGGTAAAATCCCTATGTTGCCGGCAATGATCCCGGTGAGGTAAGCAAGGGCTATCGCCCCGATTTTGTTGATGGTCTTGTTGACGTGGGTCAGGTAGATAATCAGTACCGGTAACAGGAAATAAAAGAGCAACAGCAGAACAGTAAAAACCATTTCAGTTCAGTTTAGTGTAAAACAAAGATAATCATTCCGTTTATCCGGCAATCGGTCAATCTGCCATGACAAACTGAACATATTGGGTTTTCGAAAACAGCGTCAGCAGGCAATAGGGGTTACCATAACCTATTTGCCTGTTATCTGCCAGTCGAAGCAAAACAAAATCCAAGGTGCTGTTTTTCTGCACCTTGGGTAATCTCCGGTTGACCAGAGAACCCCCGTGAGCAAAACTGCCCGGTTTCACCGGCTACAGTTCCAGGTCTGCACCGTGAATCTCATGCCAGGGAAGTCCGTTTTTGGCCAGAGCTTCCAAAAAGGGATCCGGATCAAATTCTTCGACATTGTACACACCGGGTTTTTCCCAGATACCCTGCAGGTACATCATGGTGCCGGTCATGGCGGGTACTCCGGTGGTATAACTTACAGCTTGTGTGCCTGTTTCTGCGTACGCTTTTTCATGGTCGCAGTTGTTATAGATGTAGTAGGTCTTTTCCGTTCCTTCTTTTATCCCACGGATGCGGCACCCAATAGAGGTCCAGCCTTTATAGTTCTTCCCCAGGTCGCCCGGATTGGGTAAAACGGCCTTTAAAAACTGAATGGGTACGATCTCCCGGCCTTCGTACATCACCGGCTCGATACCGGCCATCCCGATGTTCTGTATCACCCGGAGATGGGTGAGGTATTCCTGACCAAAGGTCATCCAGAAACGAGCCCTTTTCAGGGATGGAAAATTCTTAACCAGCGACTCCAGTTCTTCGTGGTAAATCAGGTAAGACTCTTTGGGACCTATGCCAGGGTAGTTGAGGGGCCGGTGTATCTCGTGCGGTTCTGTTTCAAGCCACTTGCCGTCTTCCCAGTATTTGCCTTTCTGGGTAACCTCCCGGATGTTTATTTCCGGGTTGAAATTGGTGGCAAAGGCTTTCCCGTGTTCCCCGGCATTGCAGTCCACAATGTCAAGATAATGGATTTCGTCGAAGTAGTGCTTGGCCGCATAGGCGGTAAAGACGCTGGTAACCCCGGGATCAAATCCGCAACCCAGGATGGCAGTGATTCCCGCATCCCGGAACCGGTCCCGGTAGGCCCACTGCCATTTGTATTCATAACGGGCTTCATCACGGGGTTCGTAATTTGCCGTGTCGAGATAGCTGGTTTCTGTTTCCAGACAGGCATCCATGATGGGCAGATCCTGGTAGGGAAGTGCCACGTTGACCACAATATCGGGTTTGAACGTGCGGATCAGGGATACCAGCTGCGGCACATTGTCGGCATCCACCTGGGCGGTTTGTAGCCTGTTCCCTCCAATCTTGCGGGCTATGGCATCGCATTTTGACTTGGTGCGGCTGGCAAGCATTATGCTGCTAAACACTTCCGGCAATGCTGCCATCTTGTAGGCAACAACGGTACCAACACCCCCGGCACCGATGATTAAGACTCTTCCCATAGGGTAAATTTTCGTTTCTCTTACAAATTAAATATTATTTCCGATGGTATGCAACGGTTCCAGAAAAGATTCCCGGATGAATGAACGTGAACGCTGGCACCTCCGGCGATCCCTTAATTACGGTACCGCGTGGTTACAGATTTCCGGACATCCCGCCCGGAAGCCGCTTCCGGATCATAAGATTTTTCTTTTAGTCTAATATCGGATCTCTTTTTTTACATTTATGGCGCCAAAACCCGGTTATGCAAAATCTATTCAGGAAGAAGTCGGTGGAAATGATCCTTCGCCATGCAGGAGAGGGAGGTCAGGACCAGATGAAGCGGCAGTTGGGGGTAAAGGATTTGACTGCTATGGGTATTGCTGCCATCATCGGGGCCGGGATTTTCAGCACCATAGGTACGGCTGCGGCTTCGGGTGGTCCGGCGGTCTCCCTGCTGTTCATCTTTACCGCGATAGCCTGCGGACTTTCGGCCATGTGTTATGCAGAGTTCGCTTCCACCATTCCAATCAGCGGCAGTGCCTACACCTATGCGTATGCCAGTTTTGGAGAGCTCATCGCCTGGATCATCGGTTGGGACCTGATCATGGAATATGCCATCGGAAATGTCGCCGTGGCCATCTCCTGGTCCGGTTATTTCACCGGATTGATGACCGGCCTCGGGGTTCACATTCCGGAATTCCTGACCATCGACTATGTGAGTGCCCTCAAAGGATACCAGACAGCTGCCGGTCTGGTCGCTTCGGGTGTTTCTATTGACACGCTCGAACCTGCCCTGAGGAGTGCCTGGCAAGCGTGGTCTGCGGCCCCCCGGCTGGGGAGTATTCCACTTATTGCCGATCTCCCGGCCCTGGCCATCGTGGTTTTTATCACCTGGCTGGTCTACATCGGTATTTACGAAACCAAAGTCGCCGGGAACATCATGGTATTGCTCAAAACCGGCATCCTTCTTCTGGTCATTGCCGTGGGCGCCTTTTATGTAGATCCCGACAATTGGAGCCCTTTTGCTCCCAATGGGATTGGTGGGGTTCTCAAGGGTGTCTCCGGCGTTTTTTTTGCCTATATAGGGTTTGATGCCATCTCCACAACTGCAGAAGAGTGCAGGAATCCCCGCCGGGATTTACCCCGCGCAATGATCTTTTCCCTGGTGATCACTACCATCCTCTACGTGGCCATCAGCCTCGTCCTTACAGGCATGGTCAGTTACACACTGTTGGGTGTTTCTGATCCCCTGGCGTTTGCCTTTGAAAAAATCCATCTCACCCGGCTCTCCGGATTTATCGCCCTGAGTGCGGTGATCGCCATGGCCAGTGTTTTGCTGGTTTTTCAGGTAGGCCAACCCCGGATATGGATGAGCATGAGCCGGGATGGGCTGCTGCCACCCCGCTTTTCAAGGCTCCATCCCCGCTTCAAAACCCCTGCCTTTGCCACCCTCATCACCGGAATCGTGGTCGCCGTACCTGCCCTTTTTATGAACCTTACCGAAGTTACCGACCTGACCAGTATCGGAACCCTGTTCGCTTTCGTGCTGGTCTCAGGAGGGGTTCTCATCCTGCACCCGCGGGGGTTTCCCCAGGCTGACCGTAAAACCTTCAGGGTGCCTTACCTGAACAGCCGGTGGTTTTTAATACCCGTGTGGGCAGTGGTAATCGGGGTAACCCTGGTGATGCGGTCAGGTCCCCTGTTTGTTACACCCGAAGCAGCCGGAACCCACAGCTCCTCATGGATCGTACACCTGCCCCGGATGGTTTTTGTCCTGATAGCCCTGGTAACTACCCTGTTTTCTATTATCCGGCAATGGTCGCTGATCCCGGTCCTCGGACTCCTCACCAATCTCTACCTCATGAGCGAACTGGGACTCACCAACTGGTTGCGGTTTCTGGTGTGGCTGGTCATTGGCCTGGTAATCTATTTCACCTACGGAATAAGCCACAGCAAGCTGAAGCATTCGTGAGGTTCCGGTACTTCCCGGTACCTTATTCTCCTGCCATGGCTTTCCTGACAGCCTCCAGTTTTTCCCCTGCCACCCGATCACCGGGCTTCAGCTGCAACGCCCTTTGATACCACACCCTCGCAACATTGTAGTCCTTTTTGACTAATGACTGGTCCCCGCGCTCCAGATAACCGGAAAATGTCTTTTCTGCGCTTCCCTGTATCCGTTCGTTGATCTTCATCTGGATCTCAGAAAGCTGCGACTGCGGGTACTCATCTCCGGGCCTGATCGCCAGCGCCTTGTTGTACCAGGATCGTGCCACTGCCATCTGGTCGTTCCGGAATGATTCATCCCCCCGGTCTATGTAGTCCTGGAACTCACGGTCCCGCTGTGAAAGCTGCATGGAACCTATGATCCCGTTGATCTCACTGATGCGGCCGGACGGATAACCCTCTCCGGGTTTGACCTCCAGTGCCTTGTAATACCAGGCCCTTGATACATTGTATACCTTACCTGTAAAATACTGGTCTGCCGTGGTGATGATGC
The DNA here is from genome assembly GCA_964650525.1 of uncultured Prolixibacteraceae bacterium. Lineage (GTDB taxonomy): Bacteria > Bacteroidota > Bacteroidia > Bacteroidales > Prolixibacteraceae > UBA1413. Next base: position 43,353 of record CAZYUA010000002.1, on the reverse strand, counting down.
TGGCATATAAAGCTTCTGTTTCGTCGTTATATTTCCTGGGTGTTGGTCCGGTCTGTACGGCAGGTGTCGCAATTTTTTCACTTTCGGTCGTACTTCCGCGGGAAATGACTTCTGTCTGGGGTTTCGGAGCCTGTCGTTCCAGTATTTCATCAATTGCCCGGATCTGTTTCAGGGGATAGACTTCGCCGGGTTTCAGGCTAAGGGCTTGGGAATAGTTTTCTTTGGCAGGAACCCAGTCGCGGATCCGGAAGGCGGCATCAGCAGCCAGCAGGAGGCTGCGGTATTGATTATCCGTTTCCTGTTTTTGCAGGATGCTGTCGATCCGTTGAATCCGTATGGTGGGATACTCCTGGTCTGGTTTGATTTGTAAGGCATCGCGGTAATTACCGCCTGCCTGGGTGTACTGTTTCCCATCAAAGGCACGGTCTCCCAGAGTGATCAGCCGGTTGTATTCTCTGTTACGGGCTTCGGCATCCCGCAGGGCACTCTCTTTTTCCTGCCTGAGGCGGTCCGACGCCTGCAGTTTCTCTCTGATTCGCTCATCGGCGGGCATCAGCCGGCTTGCTTCCCTATATTTGGTCGCGGCCTCATCAAACCGTTCTTCAGCCAGGGCCTGATCCCCTTCTGTCACCAACTGGCCGGCTTTTTCGCTGAGGAGCTTTAACCGCAGTGCAGCGACCTTTTGCAGTTGTGTACCCGGGTAAGATTCTTCCGGGAGTATCAGTTGGGCTTCCAGGTACCCTTTTTCGGCTTCCTCAGGGAGCTGGCCGGTAAAGGCTTTGTCAGCTTTCAGAATGGCGGCATCGTATCTGTCGCGCGCTGCCATGCGGGCTGCCTCCTCTGCGGCTCTCTTTTCTTCGGCCAGGCGCGCCT
>CAZYUA010000002.1:0-42380 GCA_964650525.1 uncultured Prolixibacteraceae bacterium | reverse complement strand
GTCCGTACTGCTTGTTATTGAACGCTTTGTCTCCACTGGCCACCGCTGCGTCGTAAACCTTTCTGGCGGCAGCCATTTCCCCCATGATCCGCTCACTGTCGGCGATCTTCTGTTTGGGGTAGGCCTCCTCCGGTTTCACCTTCAGCGCCGACCGGTATCCTGCGATGGCAGAGGAGTACTCCCTGCGGTCAAACGATCCGTCGGCCTGGGTGATCAGTGTAGCATACTGCCGTTCCTTTTCCGAAAGGGCTGCCATGCGGGCTGCCTCCTCTGCGGCTCTCTTTTCTTCGGCCAGGCGCGCCTCTTCCGCCTCGGCGGCGTCGATCTTCGCCAGCATCTGACCAGGGTAGGGTTCCTCGCTGATGGCTTTCCGGGCTTCCAGGAAGGCGCTCCTGGCCGGTCCGTACTGCTTGTTATTGAACGCTTTGTCTCCACTGGCCACCGCTGCGTCGTAGACCTTTCTGGCTTCCGTTTGCCGGCTTATGATGCCGCGGATCTCTTCGATACGCTGAAGCGGATAACTCTCCTGGGGCTTCACCTCCAAGGCTGCCCTGAACTTGCCGATCGCAGCCACCAGGTCTTTAGCTTCTGCCAGCCGGTCTGCCTCATCCACGAGACTTTGATACTGCCGGTTCTGCTGTTCCTGTTCTGAAAGCAACCGCGTTTTCTCTGCTTCTTCGCGCTCCCGGACAAGCCTTGCCTGCTCCTGTTCAAGAGCGGTAATTTTTTCAAGCATAGCGGCAGGATAACTCTCCCCGGGTTTCATCTCCTGTGCTTTCCTGAATTCAGCCCTCGCCTGCGGGTACTGCCTTTCATTGAATAATTTGTCGGCTGAGGCTATCACCTGCCTGTATGCCTGTTCACTCTTTGCCTGTTCTGCCAGGGCAAGGTCTATGGCTTTCATCTTCTGAACGGGGTAGCTTTCACCCGGTTTTATTTCCAGGGCTTTTCGGAATTCTTCCCTGGCTCCGGCATATTCTTCCCGGTTTAAGAAATCATCGCCTTTGAGGATCAACTGGTCGTAAAGATCATATTTCTCAAGAATCTGATCGATCGCTTCCACCTGCCTGGCGGGGTAGGGTTGTCCGGGGAGCGCTGATTGTGCCGTAAGGTATAACTCACGGGCCTGCTGGTATTCTTCCCGGGCAAAAGCCTTATCGGCCGTGGCTATGGTCTCGTCGTAATAGAGCTTACCGGCAATTTGCTTCTGTTCCTTTTCGATTTTGGCAATTTTGGCTAAAACCTCCTCATCGTCGGGTTTGTAGGTAAGTGCATTTTCGTAGTAGGAAATCGCCTTCGAATAAAACTGTTTGGCATAGGAGACGTCGCCGTTCAAAACAGCTGCCTCAAAGTTAGCCCGCTTCTCGGCATTCAGCGTAAGTTCCTGTAATATGGCATCGATACGGGCAATCTGGGATCCCGGGTAAGACTCTCCCGGCTTCAACTGTGCCGCTTCCTTGTAACGGGTTTTTGCCTCCTCCCACAACATCTCATCCCTGGCTTTGTCGGCCAGGTTAATCAGGGTGCCATATTTCCTGCCGGCCTCAGCCTCTGCCAGGGCTTTGACTATGGCGGTCAGCTGATTGGCTGCATAACTGTCTCCCGGCCTGATAACGAGCGCCTGGTCGTAATGGTTCCTGGCAATTTCATAATTTCCGGTACTGAAATTCTGATCCCCCAACTTGATCGAGCGGGCATATTGCTCTGCCGTCCTCCGCTCCAGTTCTGCCTGCAACCCGAGTACACCAATCAGATCCCTGATTTCCGCAATCCGGTCTTTGGGATACTGCTCATCCGGGAATATCCTTCCGGCCGATTCATAATGATCGAGCGATGACAGGTAATCTCCCTTGTCGAATTCTTCACCAGCCCTTTTAAGTAAACCATCATACTCCTTTCTCATGACGGCTAATTCTGCTGCTGTGAGTTTTTTCAACAGTTCCGACTCTTTGGTCACATTCTGCGACTGCCAGATAGCTTGCTCGATCAGCCTCTTAATCTGGGCACTGTTGTAATAAACCTCGGGAATAAAATTGTCAACCGATGCCGAATAGTAGATTTTTACCGTTGTGTTTTCCGAAAAGGTAGGGTCCACTCCCTTCACTTCGGTATACAGGTGAACATCAACCGGGAAGGGTGGAAACTTCCGGTCGCGTCGCAGAACGGCAACAGGCACTATCGTATTGACCGTGATCCTTTGCGAAAAATTATCCGGACGGGTAAATACCAGTTCATAGTGGTTGTTGAATTCAAACCGGAGGTTGAACTTTCCGTCCGGGAGAACCTGGTAATCAGTCATGGGCTTTCCGTTACGCGTCATCCGGATGATGGTCCCGTTGACATTCCCCTGTTCTGTGGTAATCTTGCCCGACACATAGAGGCCGCCCGGTTCCTCCTGACCTGAAACAATTCCGGCAGCAAGAAAAACCAGGATGAAAAGCAGCGAGCTCAACGCATTCATCCTTTTCCTGTAATTCATCAATTCAAACAACGAAAATAACAACAAATAAGTATGATCGCTGTTTTATATCCCATTCCGGCCGCACGGATGCGCAGTAAATTTGAAAAAGTGCCGGTACGAAAATGATATTATAATGCAAAATGCCGAAATTGGCACCAATGTTGTTATCGGACTGTCATATTGCGTTAACATTTAATACGGAAACAATGAAAACAATAACAGCAGTGACTTTGGTGCTGGCCATGGCTTTACTGCCGGCTTGCGAATGCACAACCTGCAGGGACGGGATTGATGGGCTGGATGGTGACTCTTTTTTGGGATCTGTGTTTGAAATTGAAGGAGATTTTACTGCTGAGAACAACTGGACCCTCTACTACGATTTTCCCCAAACGTTCAAGGTTTACGACAGCGATGTAGTCCTGGTCTATTTACTTTGGGAACAAACAGAAACCGAAAAGGGTAAAACCCTCGACGTGTGGAGACTGCTTCCCCAGACGATCCTCCTGGATGAGGGGGTCCTGCAGTATAATTTCGATTTCACACTGGTTGATGTGAAGGTTTTTCTGGATGGAACCGTCGATCTCAAAACCCTGTTGCCTGCTGAATCTTTGGATCAGGTTTTCAGAATTGTAGTCCTTCCTGCTGATTTTGTCGTTGACCTGTCGCTGGATGTTACCGACTTCGGTTTGGTAATGAAATCACTGGGCAAAGAGGAGATCCCGGCCGGGAAGATGGAAGGGTTCAAAGATCTTCAGACCGGGCAGAAAATTAAAGAATTATAAACTGTTCAAGCTTTTTTCATCCTTTCAGGCTGCAAGAGGCCGGAATGTGCGGGGCAACCTGAAAAAATATTGCTGCACGGATGCGAATTACCGGAGATGATTACCAATGTCTCCGGTAATTTTTTTTTGTAAGGCACCATTTTCAAGAGGGTGGCGAAAAAAATGTCAGTAGACAGTCCTGGCTAACCCGGAGGGTATCCAATCCCGCTCCTTGCGGCCTGAAGGGGGTCTGACGCTTGCCCTGGATTGTATACCATTGATTGCCGTTAACTTTCAGGTAATTTCCGGGGTTGGGCAGGACCGTTTAATCCATATATTTGCATACTTGAAGAATTGAGAAAATTTTGGGATTGAAAAGCGGACTGATAAATTTTACCTTATGTTAAGAAAGATTATCCGGATTGACGAAGAAAAGTGCAATGGCTGCGGTTTGTGCATCCCTGATTGTCCTGAGGGAGCTTTGCAGGTCATCGACGGAAAGGCCAGGTTGGTGGGGGATCTTCTGTGCGACGGCTTGGGTGCCTGCATAGGGCGGTGTCCTGAGGGGGCAATTTCTGTAGAAGTAAGGGAGGCTGAGCCTTATAACGAGAAAAAGGTAATGGAGAATATCGTTCCTCAGGGACGAAATACCATCCTCGCCCATCTGGATCACTTGCGGAAGCATGGTGAACAGGGTTATCTCGACGAGGCAATTGCCTATATCAAGGAACACAAGGTGGATATGAGGCCTGAAGAGACTGGTTCAGTGAAATCAGCAGTAATTCCAGGTAGTGTAATGGGTTCGGTTGCTCATTCCGGTTGCCCCGGAACGCGGCCGCAGGACCTCAGGATGATCCCGGCGCCGGGCTCAGGTGCCCTTCCGGACCCTGAATCCGGGATGGCGGGGAGCCCCTCACAGCTGGGGCACTGGCCTGTCCAGTTCCATCTGATCAATCCGGGAGCCGCTTTTTTGCAGGGTGCTGATGTTTTGTTATGCGCGGATTGTGTTCCTTTTGCCATGGGCGATTTCCACGGCCGCCTCTTGCGCGGCAGACCGGTTATCATCGCCTGTCCCAAACTCGATTCAAACCAGGAATCCTACCTTGAGAAACTCAAGGCCTTAATCATCCAGGGAAAAATAAACACGCTGACGGTTGCCGTCATGGAGGTTCCTTGTTGCGGAGGATTGATCCGGTTGGCGCTCTCCGCACGCGAACAAAGCGGTCGCTACCTCCCTGTAAAGATGATTAAAATCAGCATAAAGGGGGATATCCTGCAGGAGGATTGGATGCAATAGGATCTTCCGGTCTCAGCTTTGAAGTTTAATGACAAAAAATATCGTGCAGTTATGAAGAAAAGAATCTTTACCATTATGGCTGTTTTGATGGTGGGTTTTACCACGGCAGCCGGGCAACCGCCGGGAGCACGGACCTATGATTTCAGGGACGGGGTACTCATTGCTGCCGGAAAGAGCGAAGACGGCACCCTGACCTTAAGCGGGGGTTCCTACACGTTACATGGAGCCACCTATGGACTGAACATGAAAGCCGGCGGGGTGATCACCCTTGCTGTTCCGGGGAGCAGTACGGTCCGGTTTCTGGGTTCAAAGCATTCGGGACTGAACGTGACCGGCACAGCCCTTGCGGCAGGCGACCTCGGTACCCAGCCCGCCAAAGTCGTCAATGACCTTGCTGATACCTACGACTTTGTCTATTCCGGGCCTGCCCGCACCCTTACCTTCACAACGGTCGCCGGTACCGGAAACGACCTTTATCTGCCCTCCGTTACCGTTATCCCCTCGCAAAAGGGCGCCGACGCTTCAGCAGCAGGGAAAAATATCGTCTATTATTTCGACCTCAGGGACGGAAGCATCATTCCCAACGAAACAGGTTTCAACGGGAATTATACCATTGAAAAAGGGTTGTTCAAGGTCGAATGCGGGCCAAGCAATGCCTACAAGTACAATGGGGCGGACCATGGTTCGGTTTTCAAAACGGGCAACCGGATAACTCTGCAGGTTGCCGGAAACACTACGGTTAAAACAGGGGGCTGCCGTTATTCCAACGGCACAGTGACGGTTTCGTCGGCAACCGGCAGTTTTGACAAAACTTCCCTCACTACTCAGACGGCCACCTGTTTTCATGAGGATGGGGCTTCGTTCAGTTTCCTCTATGCAGGTACTGCAGGAACCATAACCATGGAATTTACGGGAACCACCTACATCCCGGCTATCGAGCTGGTCCCGGTGCCCTATTCGGTAGAACTGGATCCCTGGGTTGCCAAAGCAGGCACCCTGACGCTGAACGGTCAGGTGATCAATCTGGCTTCAGGGGCTTCTCCGTCCGAATTACCTGTTGTGACTGTCATTGGGGGCGGGGTAGTCATTGTCACGGACGAGATGGCATGGGTCCGTCTCAATCTGGCGGGTAAGGATCTGGCAGCTTATACTCCCTCGTTCACCGGGGATATTGCCTCGGTGGCGGTCAGCGGAGACACCCTGGTGGTGACCTATTCCGGTGAGGGCTCCAAACCCCTGGGCTACAGGATAAAAGTTACGGATAACAGCCTGTTGGCGAAACCGGAAGCCGGTAAGACCTATTCCTACAATTTCGCCGATGGCACCGTCTTGCCACAGGTGTCGTACAGTTCGGTGCGGTATGGCGAATTTTTCACCGACGACGGGCTTGTCACAATAAAAAGCAATACGGAAACCCTGTCGGGAAAATTCGGGTACCATGACGCCCAGCATGGGGCGGTATTTTTCCCCGGCAACTCCCTGCAACTCCTTGTGGCGGGAGACGCCACCATAACATTCGGTACTTGCATGTATGGCAGTGCTACGGATGCGGTTTTTGAATTTTCGGGGGATAAGGGCGAAGTACTGGGCTCTGTTTCAGCCCACAACATCGGTGCGGGCGCCTGCGGAGCCAGCAGTTTCAGTTACAAGGGGGCGGCAAGGGCCATCACCGCCACCCTCAGGAGCGCCTCCTTCCCCACGGCTGAGGTTTATATCCACGGGCTTTCCGTGGAGAATGCCCCCGCACCGGTCATCAGCAACGCAAAGACCGACGTATGGGATTTCGGTGCGGAACAGCTCGACACCACCCTGTTCAACAACCGGCTTACCGTGGATATCATCAACTCGTGGTATGCTGCTTCCATCACGCCGGGGAGTTCCGGCAATGTGCTTCCTTCCTTCACCGCAGGGGTGCTGAGTTGGGTGGGGGGGTCGAACGACCGGCTCCGCACGACCAATACAGCCCTTACCCGTTACGACCAGAACATAGCAAGCGCCACAGGCTATACCGGGCGCATCTACGTGAATTCTGCCGCCGCCGCAGGCCGTTTTCTGAGTCTTGCCCTCGGCGAGGACGACGAAGTCTCCCTGGTAACCCGCACCGATGCCGGCGGAACCATCAACTTCCAGTATGTGGCCGATCCGGCTGCCCAGACCGACCAGGAAACCCTGACCGATCTCACCACCCTGACATTTACAGCCCGCGCCGCCGGTGTATACCATATTTTCGATACACAAGGAAAACCCAGCTACTTCAGGGTATACCGGAAGGATGCCACTTACGCCACCCTGACCGGAACCGTCGACCTGAGCCAGGCACCCGGCATACCTGGAAATTACGCCCTGCTTTTCACCAACAAGGCGGGAAAGAGCTGGAAAGCCACCATGACACCCACCGGTTACAGCGTGAAACTCCCGGCAGAATATACCTATTCCCTGAGCCTCTCCGATGCCGGGGGGTATATCCTGGCCGGCAGTGATACCCTCCCGGTAGGTCCGAATCCGGAACCCTTCCCTGTGGCTATCCGGAAAATCGATCTTTTCACCCTTAGCGGAGCAGTCACAGGATTGGGCGGACAACTGGCAAAACTGACCCTCGTTTTCACTCCCGATCCTGCGGCCGGGAAAATTTATCAACCGGTACCGGAAATCAGCATAACCGGAGGAACCTATTCGGTGATGCTGGAACCCGGCTGCAGGTACACCATTTCAGCCCTGGGAGTGAACGATTATTACCCTGTCCCGGATACCATCACCCTTGGAAATGCAGATGCCACGGCCACCCTGGATTTTCTTTCCAAAACCCGGTATCCGGTCTCCATCCATGCATCGGGGCTTACGGCCGAACAGCAGGCCGCGCTGGGATTGACCTTCACCAACCTGCATGAGAGCGGATATGCCTACGGTTTTGAAGCCGGAGCCGGCATTACCCTGCGCGACGGCACCTACCAGATCACGGTTCACGGGTTGGATGCCTGGCCGGTGGAGCCGGCGCTCATCAGCAACCTCACCGTTTCAGGGGCTGCCGTGAGCAAACCCCTGGCCTTTAAACCGGTCACCCGCTGGTCGTTCGACGATAAGCCAATCCCGAATGGGACTGAGACTTACAGGGGACTGTTGTTTACAGGAGCAATCTCCAGTGAGGTGGCCAAGGGCCATCTGACGGCCAAATCGGGGTCGACGATCCGGATACCGGTACAACCGGGTACCCGGATCCGGATCACCTATTATTATTCGGCCGATTTCACCGTCGGGGGAGGCCCGGCCTATACTACCTCCAGCGGCAGTACCAGTACCTTCGAATATGCTTCCTACGCCTACCCGGAGGCAGAACAGGGCTATGTGACGGTCGCCGTGGGTTCCGGGGCTGGTACGACCTATATCACAGAGATCAGCCTCAGTCCGGTGGTGGCATACAAACCAGTTGTTCATGTGGGTGCTGACAAGGAGTATAAGACCATCGGGGAAGCACTGGCCGCCGTTGGTGCGATGGACCGCAGCAGCGGGGAGCGCGTCACCGTCGTGATCGATCCGGGGAATTACGAAGAAATGCTGGTCATCACCGTTCCCGATGTGACCCTGAAAAACGGAGCTGCCCTGACCTCTATCGGTTTGGTTAACAAGGGGGTGGACATTACCCCGGGAGCCGTTCGCATCACCTCCTATTATGGCCACGGGTACAGCTATTACAGCATGGGGGCCGACCAGAAATGGAACGGCGAACTGTTGCAGGTAAACCGCGAAAACGGTTACCAGTCGTACGAAAACAAAGGCTCCGGCACCACCAACGGCTCATACTGGAATGCCACGGTCGTGATCAGCGCCAATGGCTTTGTGGCGGAAAACATCATCTTTGAAAACTCCTTCAACCAGTACGTTTCGCGGAAGGAATCCGAAGACGTGGTGGTGATGTGGAGTTCCGGCGGCAAGGGAATCAGACCGGCGGATTATGGCAATACCAGTGTCCAGGACAAGAGTTTTGTGGAGCGTGCCGCTGCCCTGGCCGTCACCAACAATACCGACAAAGTGGTGCTCAACAACTGCCGCGTCGTGGGACGTCAGGATTCCTTTTACGGAGGCAGCGGCACCCGTGTGGTTGTCTATAAGGGGGAGATGATGGGCGCGGTGGATTATCTTTTCGGCCCCATGACGGCGGTGTTCTATAAAACCGGACTGGTGATGAATACCAGCGATAACTCCTCCGATGCCGCCTATCTTACGGCTGCCCAGCAAAGCAGCGGACGGGGTTACCTGATGTATGAATGTACGGTCAAGTCGACCCTCCCGGGCAGTGAAACCGCCTCCGCCTATCTTGCCAAGCCAGGCTATTTCGGCAGACCCTGGCAGGCTACCACCAGCGAGGTCGTCTTCTTCAACACCACCGTGGAGACCAGCGACTTTCCCGGATATGCTGGAAAATCCCTCATCTCTCCGGTGGGGTGGACCAACACCCTGGGGGGCGAATCGAAAAAAATGTACGAATACGGGACGATTGAAAAGTCGGGTGAGAACAACCTGGCAAGCCGCGCTTCCTGGTCGACCGTGCTGACCACACCCACCCTGACCGACGGAACCACCGTTACCACCTTTAATTTCACCAAAGGAAGTGATGGCTGGGATCCCATCCCCGGTCTGGTGGCCGCCGATCCTGCCACGGGAACCGCAAATCCCGCAAGAGCGGCAAATGTTGAGGTGTTTGCTTCCGGTTCCAGGATCTACATCTCAAGTGTGACAACCCCTGCGCGCGTGATGGTCTACAACCTGCAGGGATCTCTTGTCCGGTCGTTTGAAACCGGCACCGACACGGCTTTCCATGCGGCTCCCGGAGTCTGGGTCGTCCGGGTATGCTCCTCCGGCGGTACAAAATCGGTGAAAGTGGTCACCCGGTAAAGATTCGTACTCAATGGAATCAACGCCGCTGACACGATTAAATCCTCTGAAATACCAGGCAGCCAGGTTGGGATTCTGGTCCTCCGTTTTCCTGGCTGTATTAACTTTCTGCACCTTTGCCTTGGCCGTGACGGCCCTCCCCAAATCGGGGCCCTCCTGCACCGGCGATTGCCTGGAATATCCCTTTCTCGACAGCCTGGCATATTATCCCGGCGACTATTACTGGATGTTCCTTGCTATGTTCCAGATCACCGTCTGGGTCGTGTGGATGCTCGCCCTTCACTTTACCGCCCCTGAAGAGAAGAAGATCTTCGGCTTTGCGGGAGTGGGATTTTCGCTGATGGCCGCCATGGTGCTGTATGTTGATTATTACCTCCAGCTGGCGGTGGTCCCGGTGAGCCTCATGAAGGGGGAGACCGACGGCATCGCCCTGCTCACCCAGTACAATGATCACGGCATTTTTATCGCCCTGGAAGAGGTGGGGTATCTGCTGATGAGCCTCTCCCTCTTTTTTATCGCGCTGACCTTTTCCCGCAAGTGCCGGCTGGAACGAAAGCTGAAAAGGCTGTTAACGGCACCGTTTATCCTGCTTGCTGTCTCCCTTTTGGCTTTTTTAGTCCAATTTGGTGTTGACCGGAGTTACCGCTTTGAGATTGCAGCCATCACCTTAAACTGGCTGGTGCTGATCATTGCCGGAATCATGGCTGCCGTCTATTTCCGGCAGAGAATGAAGAATACATTATGACCTGATTAATTGACCAAATGGTCATTATATAGGTTTTATGGAATGGTCCGCTTCAACTTAATATTTTACACGGATGAGAATAACGTTTAGGAAAATGCCACTCCTGTCCATGACCATCCTGTTACCGGCCATGGGATGGCTGTCCTCCTGTTCCGCTCCTGCTGATCCGGAGGCTTTGAAGAAGGAAGTATTTACTGCCGAGAAAGCCTTTGAAGCCATGGCTGCCGAAAAAGGCATCGCTGAAGCTTTCTCCTGGTTTGCAGCGGAAGATGCTGTCATTAAACGAGGGAACGATTCCATTATTTCCGGGAAGGAAGCCATCAGGAATTACTACAGTCTGGCAAATCTCAGCCAGGCAACGGTTAACTGGACCCCCGACCATATCAATGTGTCGGCCGACGGTACCCTGGCATGGACCTACGGGAAATATGTGTGGAAAGTCATCCGCTCTGAGGGTGATACTGCCGTCTCCCGTGGGATTTTCCATACTGTCTGGAAGCGGCAGTCCGATGGCAGCTGGAAATACGTGTGGGATTGAAGATTCCGCGGCATGCCCGGAAGGCCGCCTTCCTGGCGGTGACCGTGGTGTTTGGCTGACAGGCGGTGCAGCTCTCCATCATCGGCTATGTATCCTGGATGCAGCCGGTGATGGCGGGAGTTTCCCTGGTCATCCTGCTGCTGGCCCTGAAACTGCCGCGAAATGCCTGATAGTGGGTTGGATAAAGTTTTAATGTTGAAAGAAAGTTTGAAATATGAGGAAAATTTGTTTTGCCGCTGTTTTATTCCTGTTATCGGGATGGGCGGCCTTTTCGCAGGAATTCGACAAAGGGAAGCTTGACCGCTATTTTGATGCCCTTCGCGACAACGAAAAATTCATGGGAAATGTGGCCGTTTCCCGGAACGGGGAAATCCTCTTTTCGCGGTCGGTGGGATTTGCCGACGTGGAAAAGCAGCAGATGGCCGGTGCGGACTCACGTTACCGGATCGGCTCTATTTCGAAGACCTTTACGGCGGTGATGGTGATGAAGGCCGTGGAGGCGGGCAAGCTGACCCTGGAGGAGACCATCGGCACCTATTTCCCGGCGCTTCCCAATGCGGAGAAGATTACGGTCGGCGACCTGTTGTACCACCGCAGCGGCGTCCACAGCTTTACCGATGATCCCGGCTATTTGAGCTGGCACACGCAGCCCACATCCCGGAAAGAGTTGGAGGAGATCATCGTCAAAGGCGGCAGCGATTTTGAACCCGGCAGCAAAATGGCCTACAGCAATTCCAATTACGTACTGCTGAGCATTATACTGGAAAAAATCTACAAGAAGCCTTACGACAAGTTGCTCAGGAAATGTATAACCAGGCCTGCCAAACTGAAGTCCACCTATTACGGGGGGAGGATCGATCCGAAGAAAAATGAGTGCCGTTCCTACACGTATAATGTGGGATGGGTTCCGGAAGCAGAAACCGACATGTCGGTTCCCCTGGGCGCCGGGGCCATCGTTTCCACGCCCGCCGACCTGGTGAAATTCATGGAAGCCCTTTTTGGCGGGAAACTGGTTTCACCCCAAAGCCTGGAACGGATGACCACCCTGAAGGACAACTTCGGACTGGGACTGATAAGGCTTCCTTTCTACGAGCAGTTTGCGTTCGGCCACACCGGAGGCATCGACGGCTTTCAGTCGATCGTCTCCTGGTTCCCCGATGACCGTGTGGTCTACGCTTTGACCTCCAACGGAATGAATACCAATATGAACAACATCAGCATTGCCGTTCTGAGCGCCGTTTTCGGAAAGCCTTACGAAATTCCCGACTTTAAAACGTTTGAGGTAAGTCCGGAGACGCTCGACCAGTATGCCGGGGTTTATTCCTCGGAACAGCTGCCCATCAAAATCACCGTCTCCCGCGAAAATGACAAACTGAAGGCTCAGGGCACCGGACAGCCGGCATTTTATCCCGATGCCACGGCGAAGGATGTTTTCACTTTGGAGCAGGCCGGCATTGTGATGGAATTCCGGCCTGCTGAAAAAAAGATGATCCTGAAGCAGGGCGGCGACACGTTTACTTTTACCAGGGATTAGGCCACTTCAGGCCCTTACGTACCCCGATAGCTATGGGTGTTTGCGCCCATGCCCTTGGCAAGAACATCTGACCTCCTGGTAGGGTGGTGGGGGTGAAACCCACCCGCCGTGCCTGCGATACCAACGATCATGGTTGGGAAATCCGGCGCATTCGACTATTTTTAAGCGCTGAACAGAACCGCTATACCATAAAGCATTTACCATGGCTGTTATCATTGAACCTTTCAGAATCAAGTCGGTGGAACCGCTGACCTTTACCACCCGTCCGGAGCGCGAAGCGATATTACAGGAAGCCCGGAACAACCTTTTCCTGGTCGATGCGGACAAAGTGTTGATCGATCTGCTGACCGACAGCGGCACGTCGGCCATGAGCGCCCAGCAGTGGGCGGGGATCATGAATGGCGATGAGTCATATGCCGGCTCGAGAAGTTTTTATCGTTTTAAGGAGGTAGCCCAAAGGATCACCGGTTACAAGCAGATTATTCCGACGCACCAGGGGCGGGCCGCCGAGAAAATCCTCTTCACCATTCTGGGCGGAAAGGGGAAAAGCTTCGTCAGCAACACCTTTTTTGATACCACGCGCGCCAATGTGGAGTACTCAGGCGCGGAGGCCCTCGATTTTCTGACTCCGGAAGGGAAGATCCCTCACCTGATCGCCCCTTTCAAGGGAAACATGGACACGGAAGCACTGGAGGCGTACATCCGGGAAAGAGGAGCTGAGCACATTCCGATGTGTGTGATGACCATCACCAACAATTCGGGGGGCGGACAGCCGGTTTCGCTGGAGAATCTGCGGGCTACCGCGGCCATCTGCCGGAAGTATGGCATCCGCTTCTTCATCGATGCCTGCCGCTTTGCCGAGAATGCCTGGTTTATCAAGACCAGGGAGCAGGGCAATGAGAACAAAAGGGTGGAGGAGATCGCCCGGGAGGTTTTCGCCCTGGCCGACGGATGTACCATGAGTGCCAAGAAGGATGCCCTGGTCAACATCGGAGGTTTCCTGGCCATGAATGACGAGGCTTTGGCCCTGGAAGCCCGGAACCTGCTGATCATCACGGAAGGATTTCCCACCTACGGGGGACTGGCGGGCCGTGACCTGGAGGCCATGGCGCAGGGACTGGAGGAGGTTCTGGAAGAGGAGTACCTGCGTTATCGAATCCGGAGCATCGAGTACATGGGGGAAAAGCTGACGGCGGCGGGGGTGCCGATGATCCTTCCCACGGGGGGCCATGCGGTGTACCTCGACGCGAAGGCCTTTTTGCCGGAGATTCTGCCATCGCAACTCCCCGGGGTGTCGCTGGCCAACGCCCTTTATCTGGAGGGAGGGATCCGCGGCGTGGAAATCGGCTCCCTGATGTTCGGCAAGAAAGATGAGAAAGGCAACCATGTAGCACCGTCCATGGAGCTGGTGCGGCTGGCCATTCCCCGCAGGGTCTATACCCAGAGCCACATCGACTACGTATGCGAAGTCATCATCGAAGTATTCAGGAACAGGGCACAACTCAGGGGTTACCGGATCACCTTTGAAACGCCGCTGCTGCGGCATTTCACCGCCCACCTTGAAAGTTTGTAGAGGCTGCTTGCATTTTATCCGACGGGCAAGGTCCTTCAATACCAATGCCGGCTTCGTTCATGATCAACGCACTGGATGGTAAGCTTCTGCCTCATTTGCTGATTCAGTGGTAAAGCACAGGGATTAATCATGTAAAATTTTCTGTTGTAAACGAAAATATTGTATTTCTGTAGGAATATTCGGTTGCAAAGGAAAATATTGCATGAAATTCGTGGTCACTCTTGATGAAATCTGCTTTCCTTCTTTTAAGGGCATAAAACACCTGAGAGCTTGGGAGCTCAGTGAAATATTGAAATAGTGATTTTTACAATTGCTGAAGATCAGTCTGACGCCTTTTCCGCCATTTCTTTTACTTTTTCCAGTCCCTTCGGAAAGGTTTTGTCAAATTCCGCGGCCTGTTCGGGGACCAGGTCCACCTCGGCCTGTAGCAGCGTTTTCCCCTCCTTGGCGGTGAGGGTATACCCCTCGAAGGCTCCCGACCATCGTTCGGCAGCCTCCCCGACGGGTTGCTCCTCAAAGCCGGCGATATCGCCGATATGCTGGAAAAGGACGTATGAATCCGGGATGAGGAAGATCACATCGCTGTACATTCCGAAGCCCCCGGGTGCCAGGAAATGAATCCTTCCGCCGGGTTTCAGGTCTCCGGTATAGTAGGAGCCATCGCAGAAGGCGCTGGTCCAGGTGCGGTAACTCTCCTCATTGAGCAGGACCTCCCACACTTTCTCTGCAGGGGCGGCGATTTCTATCGAATATTTATGTTTCCGGATACCGTAGGTGTAGTTTTTCAGGGCAGCCATAAAGCCGTTCCATCCCTTCTGGTAATTTCCGGGGGCGAAGGCCTCCCCGGCATCGGAAAAATTTTCCACCCCTTCGTGGCGGAGGGTGACCTGCGTGGCGCCGTTTTGCTCTTCCAGAAGCCAGGTGACCACACTTTCGCCCTTGCTGAGTTCAGGGTGGGTCCAGGTATGGGAGAACTTCCGGAGGATATCGATTTCCCTGATCACGCAGCGGTGGTGGAACTGGCGGGCTTCGCCCGGTTCATAAAAGTTAAAAACGGCCCCTGTCTGCAGCTCGAAATCGGGAATGTCGAAGTACCATTCTTTCATCTGCTCCTTGTCGGTCAGCGCCTGCCAAACCTTTACGGCCGGCGCTTTGATGGTTATTGTTGCCGTGATCATTTGAGCAATTTTGTCTAAAGATAGAGAAAATTTCCTAATAAAATACCTCCAGGTCCGGTTTGTGTGCGATTTTGTATTTTATTCGCAGTATGTTGCGAATAAAAAGCCAAATATTCGCAGTATATTGCGAATAAATTGTATTTTTGATTATTCAATGCAACTGATATGGATTTGAATTTCAGGCAAATCATTGCGGAACAACGGGATGAGATAAAGTTAATTCTGGAGACAGGGTGGGTTCCCAGGGATAGAGAGGCATCGGTAAGTACAGAAACCCGTTTGGTGCAGATAATCACTGGTGTCAGAAGGTCTGGCAAATCCACCCTTGCACACAGGGCACTTCAGGATTTACCTTATGCATATCTCAACCTGGACGATGAAAGATTGGTCGGGATAACCGCTCCTGACCTTGATCAACTGCTTGAAGGTTTGTACGCTGTATATGGTACGTTCGGGAGGTTGATTCTCGATGAAATTCAAAATGTGGAAGGCTGGCATCTTTTTGTAAACCGCCTGCAACGAAGCAATTTCAAATTAATATTAACCGGATCCAATTCAAAATTATTAAGCAGTGAGTTGGCCACGCATCTTACAGGTCGTTTTTCTTTGGTCGAATTACTCCCTTTTTCATTTAAGGAGTTTTTAGCGGCCAAAGGAGTAAATACCCGGGAAATGATCACTGCAAAAGATAAAGGTCTGATTATCGGTTACTTCGAACAATATTTCACCTCTGGTGGTTTTCCCGACATCATTGCCGGAGAATCAAGATACCCCTACATCTCCACACTGTTTAATGCCATAGTGACCCGTGATATCATGTACAGGCATAAAATAAGGCATATTCGCTCCTTTCGGGAAATGGCAGTATGGTTGGCGGGTAACAGTGCAACTGAGATCAGTTATAACCGGCTGAGGAAAATATTCAATTTGGGAAGTGACAACACAGCCAGAAACTATGTTTCCTTTATGGAAGAAGCCTGGCTTTTTTTGACTCTGCCGAAGTTTTCTTTTAAAAATCAGGAGTCACTCCGCTACCGGAAAATTTACATGGTAGATGTAGCTTTTTCCGTTTTGGCAGGAGCACTGACCACACCCAATCAAGGTCACCTTCTTGAGAATATCGTTTTTCTGGAACTTTTCAGGCGACGACAAACAAGCCAATACGAACTCTATTATTTTAAGAAGACCATAGAGGTAGATTTCGTGATTTACCAAAACAGGACAATTCTGGAGCTGATACAGGTGTGTTGGACAATCCGGGATCCCAAAACCAGAAACAGGGAAGTCAGGGCACTTCAAACCGCTGCCCTTGAACTAAATCCGCAAAAAATGACCATTATAACCATGGATGAAAGACTGGAAATTCCTGTTGACGGTAAAACCATTGAAGTTGTTCCGGTTACGGAATGGCTGTGCAAACAAATTTGACCTTGCGTGAAGTACTACTGCACAGTTGAGGAACTCATCCGATTTTTTCATAGTGGCACACCAGGACGTTTTGTTTGTCGCCGTGCCAGTTGTGGAAGCCGTTTCCGCGACATTCCCTGAATTCGGGGCATTGGGCGCATTGCCCCCGGCGCATCCAGCTGCGCTCTCTGAAGGGCTTAAATTGCGATTGCCATACCTGGAAAAAGTTGTCGTGGTAGATGTTTCCCTGGGCGAAGGAGCGGTCGGTGTTGGGACAGGCGGAAATGGAGCCGTCGATCAGGACTGACCCGATGTTGATGCCCGCCCTGCAGAAGAAAGGGGTATCGCGGACGAGGGATTCATACGGGCCAACGTAACCTTCGCAACTGAAGCTGACCTTCATGTCGCCGGCTTTGCGGGCTTCGGCGATGAATTCCATGAGTCCGGTGAATTGTTCGTTGGTCAGCCGGAGTTCCGGGATATCCTTAGCTCTTCCGATGGGGATAATGGTGAAGAGCCGCCAGGCTTTGACGCCCAGATTCAGGAGGGTCTCTCTGATTTGGGGAAGCTCGCCGAAGTTGTTCCGGTTTACGCAGGTGACCACGTCGAAGTTAAGGCGGGGTGAGGAGGCGGCCAGGGCGATGGCCCCGGTCACCCTGCCGAAGCTAGCGGAGGAATTCCGCAGCCAGTTGTGGGAGCCCTCCAGTCCGTCGAGGCTGATGGTCAGTGCCCCCAGTCCGGCTCCCAACAGGGAACCGTGTCTCACTTCGTCGTAGAGGTGGCCGTTGGTGACCATGGACCAGCGCATACCCCGCTTCCTGATTTCCAGTCCGCATTGTTCCAGGTCTTTACGCAGAAGGGGTTCCCCGCCGGTCAGCACGACCGTCAGGTTTTTCGCCGGGTTTTCGATGGTGTCGAGAGCCGCGAGGAAGTCTTCCAGGGGCATGTCGGGAAATGCGGAGTCTTTGGAGCAATCGCTTCCGCAGTGGCGGCAATGGAGATTGCAGCGGGTCGTGCATTCCCAGAATAGATAATTCAGTTCGTGGTGGCGGGTTTCCGATTCCCG
Organism: uncultured Prolixibacteraceae bacterium; assembly: GCA_964650525.1. Lineage (GTDB taxonomy): Bacteria > Bacteroidota > Bacteroidia > Bacteroidales > Prolixibacteraceae > UBA1413. The sequence goes on along the minus strand of CAZYUA010000002.1, from coordinate 24,930 downwards.
GAATAGCCGGAATGCCTGTTTTCTGAGGGACGTAAGCATTTATTTGGGAGCAAGCATCACATTCAGCTGCACGCGCTCCTGCGGAACGGCGATCAGGGTGTCTTTTTTCAGGAAGGCACCATCGGCGGAGAGGTCGGTGTCTTCGAAGGAAACCCGGGTGCTGTCGGTGAACATGGTCCAGAGGGAGTATTTCCCGTCGGCCCCTGTGATTTGCGAACTTCCGGAATCAGGGACGGAGACTTTGATTCCCTTGACGGGAAGTCCCGAGGCTGCAGATTTCACGGTACCTTCGACGAGCATGTCGGGATTCAGGTCCTGCGGTGTGCCGTAGCAGGCCTGAAAGATAAAAAGTGCCGAGCCGAAGCTCAGTCCGCCGATCAGTTTACGAATCCATCCCCGTTTCATAAAAAGTACTTTAATGGCTGTTTTGCAAGGCCTTATAATAAAAAACTTTATGCATTCATACCGGTTAAGGCATCGAAGATGCGGTTTCAATCCGGTGGTCTTACAAGGAAGACTCAAAGATAGCCGGAATGTTGCGTCAAGGTTCCTTATTAACTATAATTATCCTTTCCGGTTAAGGGGTGACCGAAAAGGCGGTCAGGGGGTCTGGAAAATCACTATATTTGATAAAAAAAGAAACCATGCAGACAGTCCGGTTAAGGATCAATGACAAAATTTTCGACAAATTCATTTGGCTTTTGAGCAAATTCAGCAGGGATGAAGTCGAAATTATTCCTGAAAGTGAAGACTTCATCAGAAATCAGAAATATCTGGCGGGTGAACTGAATGAAATTGTGTCCGGGAAGGCGAATTATATGGAATTGAATGAAGCTGAAACCAGGCTTGAGAACATAAATCAAGAAGCAGTAACCGTAAAAATCAGCCCTGCAACCCTAAGGGGGAAATATCTTATCGGATTGCTCAGAGATCTCTCAAAAGCCGGGAAAGATATTGAATTTGAAGATATCCCTAACGATGAGACGATACAGTCTGTTAAAAATGCGCGGGCAAAAAAAGGGTATAAGGCAAAAGATGTGAAAGATCTCTTTAAGCAGCTCGAAGCATAATTATGTACCAGATTCATTATACATCAAAGTTCAAGAAAGATTTTACAACTGTTTCAAAACGGAAATTCAAGCTCAATCTGCTTGAAAAGACCATTTCATTGCTTTCTGAAAAAAGCCAGTTACCGCCTACTTACAGACCGCATAAATTAAGCGGGAATTTCGCTGATACCTGGTGTGCACACATAAAGCCAGACTGGTTGCTGCTTTATCTTATTGATGAACTAAATAAAGAAATATGGTTGGTTGGTACTGGTACCCATTCCGACTTGTTTAAATAATGCATTAGACGATATTTCTTAAAGTCATATTTGTATTTAACCCGACAATTCTGTAACTATACATAATTGGAAATTTCTTAAAAAGAAAGAATAATTGTGATCATTGTACCCCGAAATCCACGTGGTAGTGGTCGTCGTGCAAGCGGTCCACGGCGGGTGGCAGGCTTTTGGCAAAGGGGATTCCCCGGCGTCTGATCTCCCTGCCTGGTACTGTCTGAAAGAGATCGTCCTTCAGGTTAATCTTCAGGATCACTTTTTTGATGAACAATCCGTTGGACCTGGCGGCATCGTCGAGGGCAAGAATGTGTTTTCCCATGGTCTCAAAATCAATACAGGTATTCTGATCCAACTCAAGCTTTCCTTCTTCGTCAAACTCCAGAAGATAATGCCATAGACCTATACGGTCGAACAGCCGGGATTGCCTTCCGTTTTTCACTTTGGGGACCATAAAATCGACACTCAGGCCATTCTGGTGGGTCTTGTGCAGGGTAAGTTTTTCCCCTCTTTTTGCCGAACACTCCATGATCCTGAATCGAATCCCCTGGCAAGTTTTTTCACATTCCGAATAGGTGCCTTCAAGCGTTCGATACAGTCTGGAATGGACATAGCCATTTCCCATCAGGAAATAACTTACGGGGCTGAAATAACTGACGTTTCCCGTCCGGTAATGCAAGAGGTAACTGTTAGTAAAACTTCCGTTACCGGCAGTTCCGCGGGAAATGCTCTCCCCCCCGTTCCTTTGAAACAGGTGCGGTGCGGCAACAACAACGGCGGCAATTGTACAAACGACCAATAAAACTGACCCGGTTTTCTTCATTGTGATTCAAATCTAGTTAATAAATCCGGTTTATCTCCATGCAAAATCGTCCGCCATCGATGGTGAGAAGTTCCATGTTCATGTTTCCCGGACCAGAAACAGTGTCAAAAGTCTGCATAACAAATTTCACATCCATGTTTCTGCAAGCTTGTAGAAATCAGAAAACTACCTGAAGTTCCTGTAACTTTGCAACCATCTGCCTGCAGTTTAAGAACTTAATACACGTAATATGAACCTTGATTCATTAAAATTCAAAATTTACGATGAAAATGCCAGGGTGTTTAACCTGAAGAAGGAAAGGATAAAACATCCCGACCGGGAGGGGGTATCGATGTACCGGTATAGTAGCATGAAAACCAGGGAATCCTACAAACAGATCGTTTCATCAGTCCCTTTAATGAAAGGTGCCGTAATCTTATACGGAGTAAACGGGACCGGTAAAAGACCCCTTGATTGTATCTGGTCAGAATCATTTCTCAGGGAGAAGTTTTCCAAAACTTTAAAGACAGGAACTGACGGAGAGAAGACCGATCGTTTTTCCTGGATGGAATCACTTTTATTATCAGGAAAATACAGGGAAATTGAAATATTCACAACTTCTGATTTCTGATCCTTATATTTGGATTATGAATAAGACGCTCATAAGGATACTGAGAATGATATTGTTGGTGCTAATTATTCTGGCAACAACTGCCTTATGGATTTCAAGAAATCATACCAGAAGAAATGCCATGAGCAAATTTCCTGTTAAGGAGGCGCGTCTTCAACCTGTAAACGAACGGGATGAATCTTATTTCCGAACATATGTGTACAATATATCAAGAGATTACGGCAATAATAAGGCTAATTTGCTTAACAGGTTGTTCAGAGACCAACTGTTGGTCGTAAAGATTCCGCTGAAAAATTACAGGTTCCGGAATGTGATCTTTGAACCGGTCGGAAATGACACCTTTTCACCTGATGCTGCTATTATTTTTAATACTGTTTTCTTTCTAAAAGATTTTTCACCTTCTACCGGTATGAAATCTGACGGCGAAAAAATCAATGAAATGGTACCAGGGAAAAGCCTCCTGGGCATCAATTCAGAGGGAGAAATGATGCTGTTCCAGAAAGGCCGGGAAAACCGGTTTCCCACAATACTCCAGCTGCCCTATAAATTCGGCAGGGATGTAAAAGTCCACAAAACATATCGCTGTTTGAATTTTTTCCCATTCTTATCTATCAAGGATGGACATCTGTTTTACATATCAGGAAAGGGAAACTCTCTGGTTTGCTGGGCGGATGTCAGGCAAGTCATGCAGGCTCACGGTCTTGAATTTGTTTATCCCCTTGATGGGGGCAATTCGCTGGAGTATAAATTTAAAGGTAAACATAAGACATACCACTTCAGCTCAATTCCACTCAGGAAATTGTGGTTCCGGAAGAATTCACCATTCTATCTGGAAGGAAGAATAAGGTAAGGTGAGAAAGGTTTACGGTTTGATTTCTATCTTCGTCCCAGTGGCAACCCTGTCATAAAGCTCGTCAATTTCGGGATTGGTAACGGCAATACAGCCTTGTGTCCAGTCTAGCCAGAGGTGGAATTTGCCGATATATCCCAGTCCGGGTTTCAATCCATGGATTTTGATATCCCCGCCCGCCGGTTTACCGAGTTTACGGGCAACCGCCACATCATCGGAATCCGGGTAAGAAATCCCCAGGTTTTTGTGGTACCGGCTATTGGGATTTTTCGTGTTGATGGAATAAACACCTTCCGGCGTTTTGTAGTCTCCCTGAAACTCCTTGTCGCCCACAGGATTCCTGCCTAATGAGATCCTGTAAGTCTTCAGACGTTTCCCATCGGCGTACACCTTCATTTTCCGCGCGGTTTTATCCACCATAATGTAGTCAATCTTCACGTCGCGGGGCAAACTCCGTCCGGGCATGAAATAATAAAGGGCCAGTCCAAGGATCAACAGGACCGGAACCAGCAATATGAGTTTCTTTCTGTTCATTTTCATATTAAACTATTGCACGTGAGTAATATTGTAATTTATTCATAATTAAATTGATAGCCATCCAAACCAAATCGATTGGTCGATATATGGGATGTTGTTCATCTCACAGACATTCATGGTGTGCCCGGTTCCTCCTGAGCGTGGATGGGCGGGATTGTCGTAAAAAATGGCGAAGGAAGCCGGACTGAAGCTTGCCGTTCCCAGAACTTTCAGGGTATCCCTGATGATATAGGCCGCCTTTACGGTGTACTGGTTCCTTTCACCGGCAAGGAATCTGTCAACCAGCCTTTCCGTGTTTTTGTGCTGAAGGGATTGGTAGATGGCTTCAGGTTCATCAGTGAGATTGATATCATCAAGGGAAACGGTTTTGCCAGCCAGATTTGACTTCTTCCGGTGCCCTGAATAAGGGACAATCACCTGTAACCTTTCCTTTGCCACTTCTCCTATTCCCAGTGAAAAGAGGTAGTCAGCCCCCGGAGCATTGCCGCTGCGGAAAGTCATGCGGCTGGTTTTTAAAGCCAGAAGCCGGCCAAGTTCCACCAGCTTATTTTTCTCTTTTTCAGGAATGTCCCGCTTCCCTTCAAGGAGAATGACAGCACCTTCGTGGTCATACTGTCCGGAAAATTCTTCAAAAGTCATACCCATCAGGTTTGAGGTTTCAATTTTGTTTAACATCCGTTAAGTGGATTAAAGTAATACATTTTTCAATATATCATGCGCAAAACAAACGCTTTACATTGAAATCTGCCACAGGGTTTTTCGCCGCAAACTTCCCATATTCCTTTCTGACATTTTTAAAAATCGTTTTTGAGTCCAGGTGAATGTACTTCGCCAAAATGGAGCTGAAGGCATCGTTTGATTCATCCACCGCCTCCTGTGAAATGCCTTGTAATCCACAATATTCCGCTTCTTCCTGTTCCGAGATGAACATACCTGTATAGAATCCTTTCAGCTCGTGGTACATCACAAATTGATCAGCATGACACCAAATGAAAAGCGGGTCCTTTTTCCGGGTCAGGAGAGGCACCCAGGACTTATCCACAATTGTATGGCTTAGACAGCGGAACACATCCACGGAACTGAGACCCCAGGGGAAGCCATGCCCCATCATCATGATACGGTCAAAGCCTTCAGCCATCAGGAGCAATTCCTTCTTTTTCACTCCGGAAGTGACCACTGTTTTATTCGGGACATCACGGTAAATAGTCTCCAGAAAAACAGTCGTACTGTCCTGCGGGTGGATAACCAGGGTTGTGGGTTGTTTCATACTTCACACACTTTAAAGAAGCAAATTTACAGGGTCTGCGGCTCAATCCGGAAAACCGGCAAGCTTGCAGAAGCACCCTTTCGCAGAGGCTGCAAGCTTGCAGGAATACTCACCCCTGACCGCGAAAGTGTAATCTTGTCCAAAAAAAAACATGGAAAACAACCGTACCTATTACCATTTGATCCTCGACCGGAGTGGGTCGATGGTCTCCTGCCTCGAGCAGACCGTTGCCGGCGTCAATGAACAGATTATGCGCATCAGGGAAATAGCCTCCCGTTACCCCGGACAGAAAATGTTAACTTCCCTCACACTCTTCAACCACACCATCACAAACACCTGGAAACGGATCAACCCTGAAGAACTCAGGGAACTCTCTTTTTTCGATTACCGTCCCGACGGGAATACCGCCCTGTATGACGCCGTCGGGATTACCCTTACAGAAATCCAGAAGGAGGTGGGATCTGAAATTGAAAAAGGGGAAGCTTCCGTGGTCGTGGTCATCGTCACCGACGGGTATGAAAATGCCTCGCGAAGTTTCAACCATGACCGCGTGGCTTCGATGATCGGAGAGCTGGAAAAGAGCGGCAGGTGGACCTTCAGCTACCTGGGTGCAACGCTTGATGCCGTGGATATTGCTGTCAGCCTGAATATCAAAGTGAATAATGCGATGTATTTCGATGTCAAGGATTCCAACACCATGTGGAATAAACTCAATATGTCGCTTTACAACTATGTCAATGAAAAAAGCATGGGAAAAGTAAAGGGCGATTTCCTGGAAGGGGAGGAAGAAAAGAAACGGGGAGAATAATGTGAGTTTGCATATGATTCATATCCCTTATACGATGTTTTTCCGGAATAATTTATTATATTTACGAAGACCGAATTTATGAATAAACCAAAATAACACCTGAATAACATGGAGTTACATCTTGTCCGCTCCCCGGAATTTTCCAAAAACCGCTTTAGTGAAATCCTTGATCTGGTCAAATGTTACAAAGGGCCGGTTGAGTTTATCTCCAGGGAAGATCTTTCCCGGGTGGAAGAATTACAGGAATCCGCTAATGACGGGGAAGAAAGGATTGAAAAGTTACCCTTTGCTTCCTGGGATACCCTTTTCGGGGAATGCCAGGAATACAGAAAGTTTAAAAGACTGGGAAAGGATAAAATTGTGGTTTTACTGACCGACCGGCCCAATGAGATGAACTGGTTTTCTGCCGGGGATGAATCCGGACAAAGAAACTACTTCATCCACACCGGGGAGTATATGTGGAAAGGGATCATTGAAGCTGACCCCCGTTATCCGGTCGTGTATGAGCTGGCTTTGATCATCCTGCAGTCCATTGGATTCGAAAATCACAATGAATCGGTGGAAATGGCCCATAGGGAACCCCGGGGCTGCATATTCGATATGTGTATCCGTAAATCCGACATCCACTTCAAGCTGCGGACTGCCGACATCTGCCAGGATTGCATGGATTATTTTACCGCCCGGAAGTGTGATCCGAAAATCATCAGGCAGGTATTGGACATGATGGAAGGCATCAGGGAACATGTGTTGTTCCGTAGCAGATACAGGATCTTCAGGCAGCCATCCCGTCTGGTGTTCAATATTCCGGCCAGGAAACTCGAATTTACCGACCTGGGCAGTGTCTCCATTTCGTTTTCTCCTACAGAAATGAGGGTGTACCGGTTATTCCTCAACCACCCGGATGGTCTTTCATTCGACGATCTGCTGGACAGCCGGGAAATCAGGAAGGAGTTTTTCGGATATTTTAGTCCGCCCGGACCTGCTGAGGTGCTCATTGCCGCAGCACGCAACGATTGTGACCGGTTGCTTGGGAATGAGGATGAGCGGTTGACCCAGCATATCAGCCGTATCAAACGTAAAATCACCCTTTCACTGGGAGAAGAGCTGGCCGCCTGGTACATCATTGCCCCCGATCCGGAGCCCGTGAAGCGGATCAGGATTTCGAGGGAATTGGTCACGGTTGTGATATAGTGATATTGAAAACTAAAAAACTGTTCTGAATAAACTCAAAATGAGCCGGTACCTGACAAAAAGCCGCTTTAAGCTTGCACTTGAGTGTGAAAGCAAATTGTATTACACACGCAAACCGGAATATGCGGACCGGTCAACTGATGATCCTTTCCTTTTGGAACTGGCAAAAGGAGGATATCAGGTAGGTGAGCTGGCTAAATATTACTTCACTGATAATGCACAGGAAATAACAGTCAGGGAAATGCAGGCTGAAGCTGCCCTGGATGAAACCGGAAGACGCATCGACCGGGGTGACCGGTATATTGCAGAGGCAGCTATCCGGTCTGGCAGGTATTTTATAAGGGTGGACATATTCGAAATTAACAAAGCGAAAAAAGAAATTTCCCTTTTTGAGGTGAAGTCTAAATCATGGACAAAAGATGATGTTTTCCTGAAAACTTCATTGCGTGGGGCAAATGCCGGACAGGCTAAACCGGACCCTGATTGGAAACCCTATCTGATGGACATCGCTTTTCAAAAATACGTCACTTCCCTGGCTTATCCTGATTATACCGTCAAGGCATTTTTAATGTTGGTCAACAAGGATGCCAAAGCTTCGGTGGATGGTCTGAACCAGCTTTTTAAAGTAAGAGGAGAACGGAATTCTTATGAGATCGTTGTTGATCAGGGGCTGACCCGTACTCAACTGGGAGATGAAGTGCTGATAAGAATAAATGTGGATGATGAGGTAGAATTCATTCATAAAAGTAAGATGGATTCACTTCTGTTCCCGGGTTATTCATTCAGGGAATACCTCGAGGTTCTGGCGGAAGCCTATGAGAAAGATGAAAAGCTGAACACGCCGTTATCAAAGGTGTGCAAATCCTGTCAGTTTTATACAAAACCCGGGGATCCTGCAACCTTGAAGAGTGGTCTGGAAGAATGCTGGTGTGAAAAACTGCACATTCCGGAAGAACAGTTCAAACAGCCCAAAGTAATTGATCTTTGGGGAGGGAAAGCCGGATACAGAAGCATCATCCAGGGTTTAATGTACAAAGGCAGCTATTTTTTAAGTAAGGTAGAACCCGGAGATATCGGCGATAACATTCTCACGGCCCCTGATGGAGAACTCACTCCGGTGCAGCGCCGCTGGGAACAGGTCCGCCGGGTAAAAGAGGGGGATCCCGGTTTTTACCTAGACTCTGCGGGTCTTAAGGAAGAAATGGATACCTGGACATTTCCCCTCCATTTCATAGATTTTGAAACGGCAAGCCCGGCCTTACCCTTTACAAAGGATGCACATCCCTATGAAGGTGTTGCCTTCCAATACAGTCATCATACCGTGGAGAAAGGCAACGATGGTTCGTATAGAATAAAACACAAGAACCAGTTTCTTATGACAGAACCTGGGGTAAATCCAAATATCGATTTTATCAGGGAATTGAAAAGAGATCTGGAGGAGGATGACGGGACCATTTTCCGGTTCCACAACCATGAGAATACCTATCTGCGTTTTATTTACAACCAACTTTCAGGCTTACCTGACACCAGGTTACCTGACAAAAACAGTTTGTTGTCTTTCATTGATTCAATAACCCAACATGGTGAAGCAAAAAACAAGATAAAAGGTCCCCGGAATATGGTGGATATGTACGATCTGGTTCTTAGATTTTACTTTTCCTCCCATGCCGGCGGGTCCAACTCCTTAAAGAAGATCCTTCCGGCCGCCATCAACGACAGCAAACTATTAAAAGAAAAATACAGCCAACCGGTATGCGGAAGAGAGAGGGAAGTCGGCAGCCTGAATTTTGATTCAAAAGTATGGATCGATCCGGCCTTCAATAATGACCCTTACAAAACCCTCCCGAAAATCTTTGAGGATTTTAGCAGGGAAGAACTGGATGAGGCTTTTTCCGGATTTGAAGAGGTAGCCGATGGCGGTGCTGCCATGATGGCCTATGCGAAGCTCCAGTTTTTCAACACCTCCCCGGAACAACGTACAGCCATCAGGAACGGACTTCTGAAATACTGCGAGCTGGATACCCTTGCCATGGTCATGCTCTGGGAGTTCTGGACAGAAATTGTACAAGCAAATAATTAAAATACAATACACTATGGAAAAAGAAGCAAAGATTAAATGTCCAAATTGTGGTTTTGATCTTAATGTGAATGAAATCCTCTACACTCAGCTTGAAGAAGAGCTCGGCATGAAATTCAGGCAGGAGCTGACCGAAGAAAAGAAGAAATTCCAAAGTCAGACTGAAGCTCTTCAGAAAGAAAAGGATTTGGTGGAAGAAGAAAAGAAAAAGATTCTGGAACAGATTGAAGAAGGTGTCAACAAAAAACTCAAAACCGAAAAGGAATTGTTGGTAAAAACCCTCCGGAAGGAGCTGGAAGAGGAGGAATCGGAAAAATATGGAAAACTGCAGGAAGAACTGAATGAGAAGTCTGAGAAAGTAAAAGAACTGAACCGCATCAAAGTTGAAATGGAAAGGTTGAAACGGGAGAAGGAAGAAATGAAAGAATCCATCCTGGCAGAAACCGAAAAGTTATTCAATGAAAATTTACTGACTGAAAAGGAAAAAATCAGAAAGTCGGAACAGGATAGAAATGAATTGGTTATCAAGGAACTTCAAAAGAAACTAGAGGACCAGAAGAAGCTAACAGAGGAAATGCAACGAAAGCAAAAACAGGGTTCGATGCAACTTCAGGGGGAAGTTCAGGAGCTGGCAATTGAAGAATACCTCAGAACTAATTTCCCTTTAGATTCGGTTCTTGAGATAAAAAAAGGCCAGATGGGGGCAGACTGCATCCAGACTGTCAATACGCACACCAGAACCAATTGCGGACAGATTTATTATGAAAGCAAGCGGACAAAGATCTTTGGAGGGGACTGGATTGAAAAGTTCAAAACCGACATGAGGGAGAAAAAAATAACCGTAGGAATATTGGTTTCGCAGGTATATCCGAAGAATATGGAACGGATGGGAATGGTTGAAGGTATCTGGATTTGCAATTATGAGGAATTCAAAGGGTTGAGTGCCGTAATCCGTGAATTGGTGATCAGGATCAGCGAAGCAACGGCCAGTCAGGAAAACAAAGGGGATAAAATGGTGATGTTGTACGATTACCTGACTGGTTCTGTTTTCAGGAGCCAGATTGAAGCCATCGTGGAGGGATTCACGCAGATGAAAAGGGATCTTGATAGTGAAAAAATCGCCATGAATAAACTTTGGAGTACCCGGGAATCACAAATAAACAAAGTGATCATCAACACAGTTTCCATGTATGGTTCCGTAAAGGGAATAGGAGGGCAGGCAATCAGTACCATCCCCGCACTGGAACTGGTGGAAAATGCAGGGTGACGGGATGAATTGTAAATATTTGTCTTAAATGGGTTCAATTAATTTTTTAACTTAGAGCCTTAATTGCCAACCTGAACGACTTTACATGGCTATACATGTTAAAACCAAAACTTATGGTGAAGACTCACCTGAAACTGCAGCTTTAAAGGTTCTGAAGGATCAATTTGAAAAGGAATTAGTCCCTTCTTAAAAGACTCAAATATGTACTAGTTATGTTATTTATATCCCTGCCTAAAGGGAAAGTAACAAATCATCAACGTTATGGACTTAAGAAACATAAGACAGAATGTATTTCGATTTTTAGCTCAGTCTAATAGTTCGGTCAAGATTGATGACTGTATAGCTTTAATTATTACGGAAATTCTTGGTTATATAAATAGGAAAAATGCAGATAACTATAAGCCTTGGGCTGATATTTGTTTCAGTGTAAAAAATTATAATGCTCTTAATAAAAATGGTCTCGTTGAAAAGCTTAAAGTGGAAATCCTGAAAAATTTCACTTTAGAAAAAAAATATGAATTGCTTGAAACAAAAGCTATTTACTCATTTAATATTGATTATATCATATTTACCGAAAAATTTATAGAAATTGCTAAAGATCAAACCTATTCATTAAGGACAAACTACGGGGAAAAAGATTATTCAACAGCAACTTTAAACATTACATCCGAACCTTCCAAAACAAACATAGATGCCGCAAAAACAACGACTAAAGAAAACTACTTTTTTTGTAATGAAGAAGTCAAATTGAATAATTTGTGGAAAACGCTGGAAACAGAGGAAAGAAAGAAATTATTTCCATTCTGGAAATGGAAAATATCGACAGCTGAATTTAAATCTTTAGAAGAATACCTAATAGCATTGATTAAACGCAAGGGTCATAAAAAAGTGATTGTAAATCATGCAATTAAACTTGCCCTATTTTATTCTGAATGGTACAAAATAAAATATACAGGCAACGATTCGATTATCGATACTTCCTTTGAATCAATTTCAGCACAAAGTATTTGGAAACATCTTTCAGCCGATATTCGTAAAAAATATCTAATTACTATAAATGAATCAAAAATCAATGAATCTGTAAGATGGGATGATTCCTTGAAATTATTAGGTGGACTGCCGCTAAGCTATTTGATAAAAGGAGAAAATAATCCTTCTCGTGTTTTTGCTAGAGTATTCAATAATTTTAGAATTGAAAAGGAACTCGATCTAAATGAACTGGATTTAAATAACCAGGCGATGCGACAATCTGCTCAAAAAGGAGGAAGTATTTATGAATACATAAATGAACTAATTAATGAAAATTATCCTTTTGCAGAAAGCGACAAAACAGAGTCTCCCTTTAAAGAATTTATTGCTTTCGTAGGAACCGGTCTCAAAGAGTTTAAGGAAAACAAATCAAAGAAGTTTTCCATCATTTGGCAGGTCAGACAACACACTGACTTTGTTAATATCTATCCGGCTATTTGTGTGAAATTAAAACCAGAGCAAGGCGGAGAAGAACATTTGTTCATTCATGATGAACGACTGAATGAATGGGATATTCAAAAGCAACTTTCAAGTTTTGAAATTGTGATTCGATTGAAATTTTCAGACACAGATGAACTGATTGAAAAGGGTGGTTTTTATTTTAACCGATGTATCAACGGCAAATTTTTATGTAGGAGTGCCCTAAAATGGCAAATATGTGATAATCCCAAAAATCTTGAGAGTATTGAATTTGTACTTAAATCAGACGAATTTGAAAAAGCGATTCAAAGAGAAAAAATTCCGAATTATATCCAATTGTGGAATTCAAGTTATGGCGAATGGACAAATCGGCTAATCAATGGGGAGCGATCTTCTGTATTATTTCTGAATAACAACGTATCAACAAAAAATGTTGATCAACAATTACTCTTGAAATCAAAAGAACAGGATTATAATTGGGCAGTTGTTAACAGAGAGTTGGAGATATTAAATAATGGGAAACCGCATAAACTTTATCAGAAAAATGGAACTATCGAGGTGTACCCTCAGAATAAAGATTTGTTCAAAAATACAATAAGGTATAATGAAGATGGTTTGCTGTCCTACCTAGAGGGAGAAATTACAAGTTTGGTTTATTTAGTAAAGGAACCCGTTACTTTTGATGTTTCATATATTGACAGTAATGGTTCAAACAAAGTGCTGATTAATTCCAAAGACTACTCAGTTCATTTTAAAAAGCGAGACATGATTGGTTTTAAGCATTATTCAACTGGAACGTCATTAATGCAGGGTTTTGTCTCATTCAAAATCATTTATAAAGACATATACAAAGAAACAATTGATTGTTATTTGTTAGAACTTAAGGCAGATATTAATAGGGTACTAGAAACAAAAAAAATTTCATTTCAAAAAATAAATAATGTAGTTCTACCAAAAAATGAGTTCGTCGATGATGAGAACCATTTAGAAAATGATACTATCAAAATAAAAATAGGTACAGAAGATAATTATTTAGAAATACCTATTATTCGGCCTTTAGACAGGCAAAATGATATATTCCAAGACAGAAAATATATTAATAATAGCGATATTATTCCCATCAAATTCGCAGACAGTTTTGTTGTCCGATCAATAAATAGTGAAGGTGTTACCCGTAAAGTGTTGTCGAATGAAATAGATAAATTTCAAAAATTAAGAGTAACATACAATAATAACCATGGAAAGAACGACCAAACAGGTATTAAAGGAATGCCAGAATGGATTAAACTAACAACATATACTAAGGAGATTTCCCGAAATGGTGATTTTTACTTTTTGACTAAAGGTAAAAATATTTCTCTGGAAAGTTTTAACGGATACAAATTCTGTTTTCTTTCATTAATAGAATTGAAAGTGGAAGACCTTGAACTCGTGTACTTAAAAAAGGAATCACATAATTACGTTGGGTTTTCTATTTCTAAAAAAGTTGACGGAATTGTTTTTCAGTCGTTTAAAGATGAAAGTATCACTTATCAGGAAACATATCGTCCTGTCTTCGTTGCTGCTGACCAATCTAAAATAAATATTAGAACAAAACAGGAAAATCGAGAAAACAGGATAAAAGAATATAAACAAAGTTTTGATTATGAATTGGCTCTTAATCATTTTGAATTAGCAATAGTACATAACTTGTATTACGGGATGTTTGATATTTTGCTTGCAATGGAAGACCAACCCCAAATTTTAGCTAAGTTTCATCTTGAATATTATCAACACTGCACAGTTCAAAAACAATCAGTTAATTACACGGCCTTACATCGCTTTGCCGAAGAGATGTTATTTGATTGGATGCTTATACCTCGCAAAATTTGGACAGAAGTTATTAAAAACGAAGAAGGTAAGAAAGATTGGGTAATTAACTTATTTAAAAACAAAAAGACATCAAGTGGAGTGGAGCAATATGCACTTAGTCAGTGCTGTGAAATATACTGGAACTCTAAGCTAAATTCTACTAATCAAAAAAATAAAATTTTTATGAATATAAAAAGAGTGAAATATATCAACTGTTTTTTTATTCAAAAACCTGAAGAAAAGATAAAAGTCCTTAAAAAATTAGATGAAACCGAAAGGTTGTACACCGACTTATTAGAAATACTTAAAAAATAAAATACTATGCCACAGCAACTTAAATTCAAAAATATCTTTGTAAATAGCAAAGAGGAGGTTAATAACACATTATCATCACTTTGGACTGGTGTGGGTACTGCTTATTTCCAAAATGATGCTTATAAAGACCAGATTCTGGAAGTTATTGAAAATGGTTTTGCCCCAGATAGTGTAAATGAAAGAGCAGAACCATTAATACAATCCATGTATAAATGGGAAGGTCTGCCTGAAGAAGACAGACAATCTGCGGTCGATATAGTTTCTCCTGTTTGGCAAAGACTGTATTTCCCATTTAAGCATCAATACAAAAGTTGGCAGGCATTACTAAATAATAATAAATCAATCGTTGTAACTACGGGTACAGGCTCGGGTAAAACGGAGTGTTTCATGATGCCATTAATCAAGGATTTAGCAGATAATTTTAAACAAAACAAAGTTGAAGCATTATTCTTATATCCATTAAACGCTTTGATGGAAGATCAGAAATCTCGTCTAAGCGAATTTATTTCTAATAGCCAGAAGGATATAAAGTTTGCAGTATATAATGGAAATACATCTGAAAAGCCAGAATTAGGGATTGAACTCCCACAAATGCCCCATGAACTAATTTATCGTGATGACATAAGAAGGACTCCACCCAATATCTTACTTACCAACCCCACGATGTTGGAATATATGTTGCTAAGGCCTGCTGATCAATTAATTTTGCAAATGTCACAAGGTGCGTTGAAATGGATTGTAATTGACGAAACGCATACATTTACAGGTGCTGGAGCAGCTGAATTGGCATTGTTAGTCCGAAGGGTATTGCAAGCCTTCGGCGTAACAGTTGATAATGTACGGTTTGCCACTTCATCGGCAACTATTGGCGATGACGATGAAAACAATACAAAACTTAAACAATTTATAGCGGATATTTCAGGGAAGAAACCAACAGATATTAATGTAATTAAAGGCAAAAGAGTAGCAAATGGCAACCAGGAAGTTGATAAAGCGATATTGCCACAAACCTTTTTTTTGAACGACAACCGGGTGGACGAAATTCAAGCAAAATTAATTACAGAGGATTTTGTTAAGCTTTCAGATTTAATACCCGAAAAAGATACCATTGTTGAAAAATTAGAAATACTCGATACGCTTTGTGAAGCAAACATGCCTGCAAAGGTTCATTACTTTTTCAAGGTGCTCGATTGTGGTTTAAATGTTAAGCTGGCGGAAATCACAAACAACAATACTTTCGAATTATATACAGTTGAGAGAATAGACAATAATGAAGGCCCTGTTACTCCGTTGCTGGAACTTTGCCGGTGCAAAAGTTGTGGAAATTTTGTAGCAATTGGCCAAATTGAATCAGAAAGTCAGGATTCTTATCGGTTTAAGCGAAGAGTCCGTGAGAATGAAAATATTTTTCTAAATGAAGATAGCACAGAAGTTGATGATTTAGTTGATTCTCAAAGTACAGGGGGAATTATCTCTTTTGGCATTAAACCGGAAAATTTTGATGAATTGGAAAATCCTATTTTTCAAGGTGTTGTTGATGCTAATATTTTCACCATAACAAATGAAGAAAATGCAAATATAATTGCAATTAAAGGTGTCAATTGCCCATTCTGCAATATTCCAAGCAATGATAACCATACTAATGATGAAGATGATCTGAAGGAATGGTTCCAGTCATTCAGAGTGTCGTCAGAATTTATTTCACGTATTATTGCTCCGCGCTTGCTCGATGAAATGATAAAACATGATGCTGTAGGTTTACCATATCAAGGAAGCCAGTTTCTCAGTTTTGTCGATAGCAGGCAAGGTGCTTCTCGCGCCACATTAAAGCAAAATCTTTTTAACGAAACCAAATGGGTACAAAGCAGGGTATTTCATTGGCTGACTACGTTTGAAAGGGAAAGAAATAATTATATTAATGAGATACAGTCTGAAATAATCGAGAAAGAAGAAGCCTTAAGGAGAGATCCCAATAATGTGCGAAATATCAGAAAACTCGAAGAATTGAAAGATGAGTTGGGTTACTATTCAGAAGGTTATAAATCATGGAATGAATTATTGGATTATATTATCTCAGAGCCTGATTTTGAGTTGTTGTGTAGACAATTTATTAAAGATGAGGATATAAACGATGATGGTTCAATTAATATAAAAGCAAAAAGAGCATATGCCCAGGTTGTTTTATTTGAAGAGTTTAACAGGCGCCCAAAGTCGGCCCTTATTGCTGAAACATTGGGTTTTGTGCAAACCTGTTATCCAAAGTTGCAGTCTATTACAGAAGTTCCAGATGCAGTAAATCAATTTAATAATTTACTCGCTGAGGAAAATAAAGTCACTTTATCTGATTGGAAAAATTTCTTAAAAATATACCTGGATTACAACGTTCGCTCAAATGGTTCGTTTTACTTCATAAGAAATGATTGGAATAATATTGATATTTTTTCGAGTCAGCGTTTTCAATCCAAGAAAAACCCTCGTCGGCCTGCCGTTGCCCCTAAATTTAATTTAAGAGGCCCTCAGAACCGTTTTGTTTATCTCCTTTCTGCACTAGCAGGTTGGGATGCACATGCAAGAACTCAGAACAGCGAACAAATAGAACAAGTGTTAGGAGCTTTGTGGAATGATGTTACCCGAAGTGGACTAATTACCTGGGGGAGAAAATTAAATGATGGAGGCAATTGGGTTGATGAAACGCAAAATGGGGATTTCCCACCCTATCGAATGAATGTTGCGGATATGGCAATGAAAGTTGGGTTAACCGGCGCAATTTGCCCGGTTACAAACCGCCCGATTGACGTAACCTTTAAAGGTTATTCCCCATATATTAAGAATGCAATAGCATATAAGGTTGAAACTACGTTTGATTGGACCCAGTCTCCATTTCCATACATAAAAGGGATGAATCAAAACAATGAAAAAGTTACGAAAGAACAAATAGAGACGTGGGCAACTGAAAACCGATCTGAATTGACTGAATTAGGTTTATGGACTTCTGTTTCAAATATGATTTGTAGCTACCCTCAAACGTTTATTCAGGCTGAACATACAGCACAGGTAAACAAAGAGTTGGCGAAAAGGCATCAACAAGACTTTAAGGATCACAAAATCAATATTCTGGCCTGTTCAACAACCATGGAAATGGGGGTTGACCTAGGCGATTTGGAACTGGTTGTTATGAACAGCATACCCCCTCACCCTGCTAACTACAAACAGCGGGCTGGTCGAAGTGGCCGTAATGATATGCCCAAAAGTAGTGCTTTAACTTTTTGTAATTCTGATCCGATAGGGATGCGTATCATGAAAGATCCAATGCGCGCCCTTATTACCCGTCCTACAGCAGTACCAATGGTTGACTTGAGTAGCCCACAAGTGGTGCAGCGACATGTAAATGCGTTTCTGTTTAAAAGCTGGATTGGAACATTATCACTTATGAATGAGCGCATTATTGAATTTTTTACTACTTATAGATTTGCAATTGATGGAGATGATAGAGAAAATACAAGAAATGTACAAGATGCTGGAATACAAATATATGCAGATGCAGGTATAGGAGTAGAAAACGGCACGAGATATCGAGAATTTGTTGACTATTTATATAATATTCCTGATAATGTAAAGATAAACCTGCATGCAATAATTAAAGATACTTGTTACGAAGAAATGACTCCTTTACAACTGGCAAATAATACTATAAACGCCATAGATAGGGTGTATAATGAGCTTGCAACAAAATTCCGACTTATACAGGAGGAATGGCATGATAATCTAACTAATAGGCAAAAAAGAAGGCTAAATTTCAAGTTTTCTTCAATGCTCAGTAAAAACCTTTTAATGTACTTATCCACCCATCAGTTTACGCCCAATGCCAACATGCCCGTAAATATTATCGAATTCGATACAAAGTTGGAATCCAATGATTGGGGACGAAGCAAAAACCCTTCCTACGAATTACAGCAGGCACTTTCGCAATACGTTCCCGGAAATACGGTAGTGTTGGATAACTCGTGTTTTATTGTACGTGGTGTTGAATTTACAAATCAATTTATTAATCAAAATACATTCAAGCAAATCCAGCAATGCAATTCGTGTGGAAAGACTTGGATCGATAATCACGGTCAATGTTTATGCCCTCCGGAATCTGTAAAAAGATGGGATAATATTAATGGAAAGAATTATCTGGAATTAATTGAACCCGTGGGTTTTACCAGAGATATTAATGAAGACTATAATCGAATTAAAAATAACAATGTTTTTACATATGTAAATGCTCAATTAATAGGTACTGATAAATGGTATGATACAGATCATCATCAAAGGTTGTTTGAATTTAGGACCTCTCGGGGAGATGAAACTTCACAGATTCTGTTATACAATCTAGGAATTGGATATGGTTTTTGTGTATGTAAGCAGTGTGGCAAAGCTGTGATTGAGTTTAAGGCAGATGATGCTGATGATTGTTTGATAGATTTACCTGGAGATTTTAACAACGAAACTCTTACCATTGGAGGAGAAGAAAGAAAATTTCACTATGATATAAGGAAGGAAAAGAATCAAGTAAACAGGCATTTTGGAAAAATTGGCCATGACTACACCCTAAAAAGAAATATGCTTTTGGGCGGGTCAATACAAACTGATTATTGTGAAATCAGGTTTTACGATGACCATAGAAATGTTATGCGAGATTCTGAAATCTTACATACCCTTGGTATAACCATAACAAATGTATTGGCAAAACATATTGGTATCGAAAGAAAGGATATTTCATTTATCGTGCTGAATGATTCAATCTGTATTTATGATACAGCCAAAGGGGGTGCCGGTTATTCAAAACGGTTGAACAATACACAAATGATATATACCATCTTTAATTTAGCCTTGGAAGAATTAAGGAGTTGTACATTCAAAGAAGACTTGATAGACAAATCAACCAGGCAATATGTCGATAAAATTAATATTAGCGCAACGATGAGCTGGCTTGAGCTTGAGAAGGCCACCAGAGATATTATTCCTCATAATATTATAGAAATATATCCGAATGCTCAAACAGCTAAATTTCAAGATATTATTGACAATTATAATCCAGTTGGTAATGACCAATTTTTGTTTGTTAATAGCAATTTTGAATTTTGGAATTATGAAGAATGGAAACTACGCCTCTTAAAGTTCAGACATTCAGCAATTAATGGTAATAAGGTTAAGCTTTGTTTTTATGGGAATATTATTAATGCACCTTTACCTGTAATTAATTTATTAAATACAATCATTGATTGGGCTGATTTGCATTATTGTAAAACGGAAGATGGTTTATATCCCGTTGCTATAATGAACAACAGATTCTTCTTTACCGATAATGAATCACAACTTCAAATGAGTAGTCTTTGGGCATCAGATAATTTGTTTTGCACCGATGTTGGAAATAAAATACTTGATATTCAGAAATATAGTATTCCACAGCCAGGTTTAGGTGATGGCCTTAGCATAGTGAAGTTTATAATTCCAGAAGAGACAGAAATTACCTCGAAGGAACTATTTAATCATCTTAAACAAGCCAGCCCTCAAACAAGTAGACTGATAGAAAGATTCAAGGGAATATGTACTTTTAAAGGGTTGGAGATCAGATATAAAGATGAACATTTAAAATCAAAGTTAGGCATTATTATTACACTACAATTTATCCATAAGTTAGCCAATGATTTGGAATGCAAAATAGATAAATTAGTCATTGAAAACGAAGAATATTTCGACAATAATTATGGCAGACGAGGTAGTTTAACTGCAAATGCACCAGATTCAGATTCAAGGGATGAATTAATTCATGAGTTGGATGAAATTGCAGAAATTGAATATAATGTGAAAGGTACAATGCCTCATTGGCGTGTTCTGGAAGTTTGCTGTAATGGATATCAACTTAACATTTATCCAAATGGTGGTTTTGCCAATGGCTGGTTGATAGATAGAGCAAAGAACATGTTTTACAGGTTTGAAAATACAACCACTGACACTAATATTTTTCTTAAAAGCAGAGAAGAAATTATGTTTGATGTTCAGTTGATGAAATTGTGACTGTATACTCATTATATTTTGAATATTGATTAAAATATTAGGTATTCTGAATGATTAAAGAATGATCAAATGTAGAACTCATAGTTCAAAATAGCTACTGATAGTCAACTGAAAACAATGACATTGTCAATATGAAACAATTGGGTCTCTATGAACAAATTATAAACCAACTTATTTTGTCCAAGTTAGATAACTTAGATAGGAACAAATACTTCATAAAGGAAACAGCTATTGATAAAAGCGAAGCAGCACAGGTGCTTTCACAATATTTATCAGAAGTCATCCGGTTTGCCTTGAATCTAATTTCCGGAGAAGATAACATTCAGAAACAAATCGACCTTTCAAACAAGATCATTAACGTATTGCAGCATGAATTAAAAAATGAAGAGTTTGCAGAGGATTTAATTGTTGCTGAAGGCAAGATTCTTTCAGCTATATTTTCAAAAATAGATGCGAGTTTCTCAGATTTCGACCAATATCTAAAAGAAATTACTCCGTATACCAGGTTGTCTCACAGCGAATTATTTACCGGAAGCAATGCCGGGCTATCACTTGAGAGTGAAATCAAAAAAGAGATACTCTCTTCTGATAAAATCAACTTTCTAGTTTCATTTATTAAATGGAGCGGAATAAGAATATTTGAGAAGGAACTCTCTGTTTTCACAGAAAGGGGTGGACAGTTAAAGGTTATAACCACCTCTTATATGGGAGCAACTGATTTGAAAGCAGTTGAATTTTTATCATCCTTACGAAATTCTGAGATAAAAGTATCCTATAATACGGAAAATGAAAGATTGCATGCAAAAGCTTATTTATTTTTTAGAAACACTGGCTTTCACACCGGGTACATTGGATCATCTAATATATCCCGTTCTGCCTTGACAAGTGGTTTAGAATGGAACTTAAAAGTGACCACAAAGGAGGTTGGACATATCATTGACAAATTTAAAAAGACATTTGACACATACTGGCAGGACAATGAATTTGAATTATTTGAAAAACATCAAGATACAGAAAAGCTCAGATTGGCACTGAAAAAGGAAAGGATCTCAGACAGAGAAAATCCTGCTGCATATTTTGACTTAAAACCATTTCCTTTCCAGGAAGAGATATTAGAAAAGCTTGAAACTGAAAGAGTTGTTCATAACCGTTACAGGAATTTGATAGTAGCTGCAACTGGAACTGGTAAAACTGTCATTTCTGCGTTCGATTTTAAAAATTTCAAGAAGAATAAAAGCAATGCCAGGCTGCTTTATGTTGCTCATCGCAAAGAGATTTTACTTCAATCTCGAGCGACTTTTCAAGGAATTTTGAAAGATAATAATTTTGGGGAACTTTGGGTCGATGGCATTGAACCTGAAAATTATGGTTACGTTTTTGCTTCAGTTCAAACTTTAAATAACAGATTAAATTCACTTTACCTTTCAGATACATTTTACGATTTCATTATTGTTGACGAAGTTCATCATATTGCAGCTGCAAGTTATAGACCTATCTTAAGTCAATTTAATCCAAAAATCCTGTTAGGTTTAACCGCCACCCCAGAAAGGATGGATGGTGAAGATATTCTTAAGGATTTCTGCGATAATATTGCTGCAGAGATCAGATTACCTGAAGCCTTAAACAGGAGGTTATTATGTCCTTTTCAATATTTTGGCATAACCGACAGTGTTGATTTATCTCATGTTCAGTGGCAGAATGGCAAGTACTTGCCAAGTGAATTAACACGAATATATACACAGAATGACAGAAGGGTAAGTGATATTATATTTAATCTCAACAAATATCTCAAAGACATAAATGACGTTAGAGCATTATGTTTTTGTGTAACCCAAGAACATGCCCAGTTCATGGCTGAAAAGTTTGTCCTGGCAGGCTTGAAGGCAGATTATCTGGTAAGTTCGAGGAATGAGTTTCGAGAAGAACTTCGAAGAAAAATTCTTGAGAAGACAATAAACTACCTTTTCGTTGTTGACATTTTTAACGAAGGCATTGATATTCCTGATATTGATACAGTATTGTTTTTGCGGCCAACAGAAAGTCTCACAGTGTTTCTTCAGCAACTTGGCAGGGGTTTGCGATTGGCTGAAAATAAGGAATGTTTGACAGTATTGGATTTTGTGGGTAACTCTAGACCTGAATATGATTTTGAGGGTAAATTCAGAGCATTGGTTGGTAAAACAAATACTTCAACCCGGAAAGAAATTGAAGATGATTTTCCGCATTTGCCTTTAGGTTGTTCAATTGTGTTGGAAAAGAAAGCAAAGGAATTTATTCTTGAAAACATTAAGAAAGCGACTTCGCTGAATAGGAGTCAACTTTTAAATAAAATACTGAATTACAAGCATCAAACTACTTTACCTCTTTCATTAAAGAACTTTTCCGATTTTTATCATATTCCTCTCCAGGTAATTTATAAAAAAGGGAATTGGAAAAGATTATGTGCACAAGCCAGTCAAATTGAAGATTACAATGTAATTAATGAAAGAGAAATTTACAGAGCTATCAATAAAAAATGGCTTTCCTGTAATTCAGCATCCTACTTCCAATTTATCCTAACTCTGGCAAAGCAAAATTTCCATATTGACTTTAAAACATTAAATGACGAAGAGAAGATAATGTGCTTAATGCTTCATTACGATGTCTGGAATGCACCAGGAGGTTTTAGAACATTGGAAGAAAGTATCCATTCTATTGGGAAGAATGATGTACTTGTCAATGAGATAATTGAGATTGTTGAAATACTCATTGACAAAATTGATTATATGGAAAAGGATATATCGCTTCCATATTGCCAACCATTAAAACTTCATAGTCGGTATACCAGGGATCAAATTCTTGCGGCTTTTGGCTTTTCAACCTTTGAAGTAAAGTCTTCCAATAGAGAGGGTGTTGCAGAGAATACCAGAACCAATACAGAATTGTTGTTTATCGATTTAATAAAATCGGAAACCGACTTTTCTCCGACAACACTTTACCAGGATTTTGCAATGAGCGAAACATTATTTCATTGGCAAACACAGAATTCAGCACGGCCGGATTTGGGAAGGGGTTTATCTTATGTAAAACATCAAGATTCGGATAAAATTATATTACTATTTGTCAGAGAAAGAAAAAGGGATGAATTCGATTCAACCATGTCCTATGTTTTCTTGGGTGATGCTAATTTAATTGAGCATTCCGGGTATAAGCCCATGAATATAACCTGGAAGCTCAATGAACCAATGCCTCATTATTTGTGGAAAGAATCAGCAAAAATGGCCGTGGGATAATAGATTAAGCTAACTAAGTAAGTTATAAGAGTAAAAATAGCCGACATTTGAATATTTTAAGGAGCGTATGAAAATGAAATTCTTCAACTACGAAATTGCGGCCATCACGGAGGCCCTGTATACCGGAATCGAAAGCCACGAAAATGCCAGGGGGGCATGGGCGTTTTCATTGTATTATGCGATCTTGAAATCCCTTGGGAGTCGTATTCCCGCTCCGGAGTGGGAAGAGGCATACAGCCAGTGGAATATCGATCATTTGTACCGGGGAGCGCTGGCATCCAGAAAGAAACAGGAAAAACCACCGGTCTTTGAGGTCAGAAACGTCACCAGGAAGAAGAATGGTGTGGTTGTGAAAGGCCGGCTGAAGAGCACTGAAATCAGTGAACTTGAAATTACCCTGTCGGAAGGGAATTTCAGTGATCTGATAAAACGCGACGTGAATGAAACCCATCTTTTTCTGCGCGAAGCGGAAGTGGATGAGATTCTCAGCGCCATCGGGGAAATCAATGCCACGAAATATACCCATGCCCAGAATTCAAAAATTGAAGCTTTATGGAATCTTGTCAATGAAATAAGGGAGATGTATCACCGTGCTGACAGGGAAGGGAAGGAATATATTGAAACCGTTATCGGGGCTGCCGTGTTTTACCTGCCGCATCCGGTGAACGAGTGCTTTAACGGCTATTGCAGCATCCGGGCGCTGAACAATACCGTAAAAGAACAACGGATGGTGAAGGAACACCTTTTCCCGAGGAAAAAAGCCGGAAAAGATGTGCTTGAAAAGGAATACCCGAAAGATGCTTTCTACACCAGGGTAAAGGACCTTTACCGGATTTTTATGTACCTGACGCCGGATGAAAATGCTGCCACCGTTAACTTTGAGGGAACGCATGATGATGTATTGAGAAGACTGGGCATCGGAAAATTCCCTCAACGGCCAGAGAATCCTTTCATAAAGAACCATACCCTGTTCAAAAATTTCATCGCCTGGACAAAAGCAAGGGTTCCCAAAAACAAGGATTTAACCATTGAAGAAGCGGAACAGCTGCTGGATGAGTTTTTAAACCGGTGATTTTCAGATAATTTTTGTAACTTTCTGAGAAATCTTTAAATTTGATTAATCATTATTCAGCCAATAGAAAGAATATGATGGCAGAAAAAAGAAACGTCCTGTTTTGCAGGACGTCGAACCGGAGATGCTATCTCCG
>CAZYUA010000001.1:98639-253745 GCA_964650525.1 uncultured Prolixibacteraceae bacterium | reverse complement strand
CCGGTTCATCCCTGATGGTGTCATATACGGGATGCACCTTATATCTTCTGATATCATACCAGGATATTCTTTTCCCGTCATTGATACTGACAGCTTCCCTGAAATATTCCATGGCTTTCTCTTTTTCACCCATTCCGGAATAGATTTCGCTAAGAGCCACACAAGATCCCAAATCCGGATTGGGCTTGTTTTGTTCCAGGATTGCCGTAAAATGTTTTATTGCCCCTTCATAATGGTAGACCGATTTTTCTTTCATCCCGTTTTTCAGATAAATATACCCGATCCAGTCACAGGGATACATCTCTTTGCCGGTGGTCTTTTCAACCATTTCGATAAATTCTCCGGCCAGTTTCAAAGCCCCCTGGTAATCTCTGAACTGCAAAGCTATATCTGCCGGTTTCCATTTCCACATTCCGGGAGCAGCCTGGTCCAGAGGTTCCACCTTCATTGCATATTTCAAGGCAGCGGGATAATCTTCCCGTTTCAAGCTCATCTCATACATACACTCGTTGTAAAAAGTCGAGTCGTTGTTGTATTCAATCATCTTTTCAACAAAAAACAGGGCCTCTTCGGGAAAACCGGAAGTGTAAAGGTTAAAATACAGAGATTGTAACGAGCCACCCCCGCTGGAATTCTCTTTCTGCAGTTCGTATGCTTTTAAAAGATTCTCAATTGCCAGCGCCCTTTCTTCCTTAAGTTGATACAACATTCCTAAAAACCAGTGACCGCCACTTTCATTCGGAGCATACCGGATGGCCAGTTTAATATTCTCTTCTGACTCCTTAAATTTTCCTGTGTTAATCAACAGATTACTTTTCAACAACAAGGCTACTATGTTTTTATCATCGAAATGCAATGCACGATCAGCAAAATAAAGCATAGAGTCGGATTTGCCAATAAACCCCAAAGCCCATCCCAATTCAGCCAGGGCATCGGCATAGGCCGAATCGAGCGCCACCGCTCTTCTTAAATA
Source organism: uncultured Prolixibacteraceae bacterium (assembly GCA_964650525.1). GTDB lineage: Bacteria > Bacteroidota > Bacteroidia > Bacteroidales > Prolixibacteraceae > UBA1413. The sequence goes on along the minus strand of CAZYUA010000001.1, from coordinate 252,772 downwards.
GGCCACACGCATTTGGCCCAAATCCGGATTGTTGTAAACATCGGGATGATTTGCGATGTCCATCGCCCGCAAATACATGTTCAATGCGGCGGTATTGGCGGTTGGCTTTTTTTCAATCAAATCAACTTCTTCTATGGTGATGGCAGCTTCGATGCTGTTGGCGATTAACGTGGCTATTTCACTCTGCAGGGTGAAAATATCCTCCCATTTCCGGTTGTATTGTTTTGAGAACAGATGTTTGTCCCTGCCGGCTTCGATGAGCTGGACCGAAAGCATAATCTGGTCACCCGTCTTTTGTCCGCTGCCTTCAACGATGTATTGAACCTCCAGTTCATCCGCTATTTCACGTATGGTCTTTGTGGTATTGTTCCTGTATTTTTCAACCGAAGTGCGGGAGAGAACCCTCAGGTCTTTGATCTTTGCCAGATTATTCACGATCCCTTCCATGACGCCGTTGATGAAATAGACGTTGGTCGTGTCGGGACTGTCGTTGATGAAGGGAAGTACCGCAATGGATCTTTCAGCATCTCTCCCCTTTTTCACCGTTGTTTTATCTGTACGGCCGGAAAAAGCTCTTGATAAAAGAACAACAATTATAGCAAGCAGAAATAACGAAGCGATGGCCATGAGCAATGTCATCTTCCCCGGTATCTTTTTTCTCCCTTGTTCTGTTTGATTTCCGGGAGCGATATTATTGTCAGTATCAGAAATCTCTTTTTCAGTTTCGGAAATATTTCTGTCTTTGGCTTCACCGGGGGTAAAACCAAAGTGATCGTGGAAACATTTGTTAAAGTAGGTGGTACTGCCGAATCCCGCCTCCCAGGCAACTTCCGAGACGGTCCGGGTACCTTCTTTCAACAGTCCCATGGCAAAGTTCAGCCGGGCTTCGGAAATCAGGGTGTTTACCGGTTTACCGGTGATATCCCTGACCTTGCGGTGCAGGTTGGAACGGCTCATACCCATTTCCCGCGCCAGTTCAGATACCCCGAACTGAGATTCACTCATACGCTTCCGTATGATCCGTTCAAGCTTTTCAATAAACGGCTCATTCATGCAGGTTCTTTTTCCACTCCATCACCTTTCAGAAAGACATCAATTCAGCCCTTTCAGGTTCTCTATCCTGGCGCCTGAGTGTGCAGTGCAAAATGGCAGGACAACCCGGAACAACAGTATTGGCGTGATTTTACGGTTGGTCACTTAACAGGAAGGCACCTAACATTCAGTCAATTTACAAAAGTTCCAGGATAAAAGCAAATTCCCTGAGAAGTTTCCGGGGGTTGCTTTGACATAAAAAATGGCTGCCAGGGTCTATTTTTATGCATCAACAAATGAATTATTATAGCCGGTCTTACCAAGGCTGACTGCCCGTTTCTGTCGAACGTATAACGGGCATGGGTCCAGGGCTGATTTGAACGGATTGAGACGCGTAAAAAGCAAAAGGTGATCGCAGGCATCCCAGGCAAGGATGGTGCAGCCCAAATTGAAAACTTAAAAATGTCTCTTCCTGCCGATGTTACCGGTCAAATGGGTTTCGTTGGAAAACAGGGCTTTTCCGGCCGGAAAATATCTATCTTTATTGCATCGAAAAGGTGCCGGAGGGTGAGAAAAATTCAAAAAAGAATTAAAATCGGACAATTGGCGCTGACATTGCTTCTGGCGGCTGCTGCCATTGCCATAGCTTCCCTCACCATAGGACGGGATCTTTACAATGAAACAAGGGGAAACGGTATGGTTTCCTTTGCCATTGTGAACTTCTCGGGCTATCTTTTTTTCCTGTTCATGCCGGTGGAGCTGGCATTCATTTACTATATTTCTGAAGGGGTAAACTCCCTGGGGTTAAGCGGGATTGCCATCGGAACAGCTATGCTGGCCCAGTCGGTCGATTATCTGATCGGGTACTCTTTCAGCTCACAAATCATTAACAAGCTGATTGGCAGGCGACGTTACCTGAAAGCGGAAGCAAAAATCAGAAAATACGGGAACCTGGTGATTTTTCTGTTCAACCTGCTGCCCCTCTCCTCCCCGGTAATTTCCTTATCGGCAGGGATGATCAAACACCGTATCCGGGAAGCCTTCTTATTCACCCTGGCAGGTTTAATAGTCAAATATTTCCTGTTGAGCCTGTTTTTTGCCGGTTAGTTTCCGAGGCTGAGCCGGAAGGGTATGCATGTGGTTAAGGAAACAATCTATTCACTCAACGGCTTTTTTGACCAAATGGTGGCGAGTATCATTCCGGAGACAATGTGCCAGACTCCCCACCAGGCAGCCACCACTGCCATTCCCCCAAGTTCCAGGTCGGGGGGGAATATTTTCGGATTAAACATGAGCACCAATGCCAGGCCGGAGTTCTGGATGCCGGTCTCAATGGTGATAGCCCTGCGGTCCACCCTCGGTCTGCGAAGAATTGAACTGAAGGCGAATCCGGTTGCCAGAGCCAACCCGTTATGAATCAAAACGATGAAGAAAATCAGATGAATAGCCTTCATGAAATTCGAATAATTGGCAGACAGCAGGATGAGCACAAAAAGGATAAAAATAATGAAGGAAATCTGCTTGATGGGTTTCTTGATCTTCTCCGTAAGCCGGGGAAATTGTCTGGCAAAAAACAATCCCAACGCAACCGGAACTCCCAAAAGTATAAAGACGGTCTGGACAACCTGCCAGAAATCAATTTCTATCGGGCGTAACAATTCAGCTCCTGATTTTTCGTAAAAATTGATATACAAATCCCCCCAGAAAGCGAAGTTCGCCGGAGTCATAACCATGGCGATCATGGTGGAAATGGCTGTCAGGCTTACCGACAGGGCAATATTACCTTTAGCCAGGGAAGTCATGAAGTTGGAAACATTCCCGCCGGGACAGGCTGCCACCAGAATCATCCCCAGTGCCACGGTAGGGGTAGGGTTTAAAATCAGAACTAATAAGAAGGTAACCGCTGGCAGCAGGATAAACTGTGATACCAATCCCGTAATGCCAGACTTCGGTTTGGTAAAGACCTCTTTGAACTCACTTAACCGGATGTTCAACGCCACACCAAACATCACAAAGGCTATGGTAACGTTCAGAAAAAATAATCCTCCCTGCGAAAAATTAAGCTGGATATGATCCAGTGGCAAGAGTGCTTCCTTCATGTTTGCCGATTTAGTTTGCCGGTGAATTTAGTTATTTTTTGGAAAAAACGTCAAATACCGGAAAAAACTACCTGCCCGCGAAGGGACGAGCATCTTTCATCGACCTGCAAATACCGGGAAAGGAAGGGTTCAGCCCTTTTTCTTACAGGGCACCCGGACCCTGATTCCTACCCCACAATCCATAAAACGGCGATGAAAACGCCCAAAATAAGCTGAGATAATACGGGTTTTTTATACAAGGATTGTATAAAAGAAACATGAAACCTTTTCATGACCCATACTGCCGATACGCTGAATAGAGAGGAAGCCACAGCTGTAAGGGGCGCCTTGAAAAAAACGTAGCTATTGAATTTGGCTCCGGCCCAGGCTTCGTTTTTAAAAAGAAACAACTGAACAAGTGCAAAGAGGGTAAAAGATGAAATCACAGTCAGAACAGAGGTGAGAACAATCTGGCGGGATGAAAACTCCTTTTTCCGCAGGAAAAAGAAGGCGAAAAATTCAAAACCCGATCCCAGCATAATCAGACTGGCCGGCTTGCAAAACAGGATCCCCAGGTCGGTAAGTTTAAATAGTACTGCCACAGCCATAATCAGCAGGGAAGTGCCAACCCGGGGAATGTAAAACCGGGCCATTGTGAAAAGCAATAAGGTAATCGTACTCAGGATCACCGATTTATTTTGCAGGTCGAGGTTGCCAATGACCGATTCGTTAAATCCGATCAGCGTACCAAACAACAGGATTCCCCATATGATTTGCTTTTTTGTCAGATCCATCAGGCAATAGTATTTAATTCATAATTGGGTAAGACTGCCCGGTTCAGCGGTCAATCCGGGTCGAAAATAAGGAATAATTTGCTTTACCGGATCAGGCCTCTGTGAAAATTTTACAGGTGGCTCCTGTGAACGATCGGTTTTTCTCAGGACCGGGAGATGAAAAACTGTTTTCCCGTGCGGCAGCAGCCTTTCCGTGGAAATTGGCCCAGGCAGGCAGAACCCTGCAACACCGGCGAACCGGAAGAACAGAAGTCTGCTCCGGCAGAAATCATCAGGCGAAACCAATAAGGGATCACCACTCTTCGATATGGGCAGCGTTGGTAAAAATATGTTCAAGCCTGACTTTGTGCCCCTGCTCCATTTTCGAAAGCTGCAGGAACGTATTTTTTTGACCGGGTTCTTCGGAAGCATCAGCAAATTTTCGGTACATTTCCATAGCTTCCTCCTCTTTTTTCATGGCCAGGGCGATGCCGTCGGCAAACGACATATCGCTGGTCAGAGGAGGCAGTGGGGTTGACTCCGACACCTTGTAATCAGCCTTGCTCTCTTTAAAATTCATTTGGATGGAGTCATCGTGAAGGAAACCTTCCAGAATCCGTTTGTGGTTTTTCTCTTCTTCAGCCAGTTCAAGAAAGGTGGTTTTGAGGGTAACGGATTGGGATTTCAAACTGGTACCCAGGTAAAATTCAAAGGCCTCCACCTCATTATTGATGGCCATTTTAAGAATTTCTTTGTAATCAAAGGCATCCATAGTATTCATTTAACAATTGATAATCAACAGCAAAACCTCCGTTGTTCCGGTAGCGGCGAATGGTGTAGCGCCTGAACGGCCGGGTGATGCAAATATAGTCCATATTGACAACATGCAAGCCGGATAAAGGAGTTTGGCTGTTCCTTAATTAATAATATTTTTGCATTTGGGATATCCAGAATGCGTGAGAGTTCTGTATTCTGCACAGAGAGGACGGAACTGGTGTTCCATCCGGTCTTCAAAACCGGCAGCAGACGGATAACACTGGCTGTGGCAGGTTCGATTCCTGCCCTCTCTGCTGGCTTTCAACAGGTTTCGGCACAGATCGAAGGTTATGGATGATCAGAAGGAGGTTTATAGAAACCTTCCGGGGGTGGATACGCTTTTAGCATCACCGGAACTTTTTCCATTTCTTACCCGGTACGGTAAGGAACTGCTGACTGCGGCCATCCGGATTAGTCTGGAGGAATACCGGCAGCAAATCGGACTTCAGCCGGCGCCTCCCCTACCGGGCGAGATTCTAAACCGGATTAAAACTACCTCCGTTCAGTTGGGGGGGCGTCACCTGAAGCGCATGTACAATGCCACGGGAATTCTTATCCATACGAACCTGGGCAGGGCACCCTTCAGCCGGGAGATGCTCTGTGAATCGTTTCAGGTACTTGAAGGATACAGCAACCTTGAGTTCGATCTGGATACCGGCAACCGGGGCAACAGGAACGATCATGCATCGGCACTTCTGAAATTCCTTACCGGAGCAGGAGATGTACTGGTCGTAAACAATGCCGCTGCGGCGGTAATGCTGATCCTGCGGACTTTTGCGAAAAACAGGGAGGTGATCGTTTCGCGGGGTGAACTGATCGAAATAGGAGGCTCATTCCGGCTTCCTGAAATCATGGCAGCTTCAGACTGCAAAATGGTAGAAGTGGGTACGACCAACAAAACCAGGATAAGTGACTATGCAAAGGCGGTGACCGGCAATACCGGTCTGCTCTTCAAAGCCCACAAATCGAATTATTCTATCCGGGGATTCTCTGAGGAGGTAACCCCGGCAGCCCTGGCCAGGCTGGGTCGCGAGCTGGGCATTCCCGTTGTGTATGATATGGGCTCGGGGTTGCTGAAAAAAATCGCACACCCAGCCTTCGACAAGGAGCCTTCCGTGAGGGAAGCGCTCGCCACCGGGGTGGACCTGGTATGTTTCAGTGGTGACAAGTTGCTGGGGGGACCACAGGCTGGAATCATAGCCGGGAAAAAACAGCTTGTGGAAAAGCTGAAAAATGAACCGATGCTCCGTGCGCTGAGGGTGTGCAAAACCACCCTGGCACTGCTCGAAACGACCTGCTCCTACTTCCTGAACGAAGAGGATCTGAACACAAAAAATTGGATTTTCAAAACATTTCATAAGACCAGGGAAGCCCTCCATGCAGCAGCTGAAGAACTGAAATCCCAACTGAGCCAGCAGGCTATAGACGCTGTAGTCACTCCCTCTTCCGGCCAGTGCGGCGGCGGATCCCTTCCGGACACAAGGCTGGACAGTTTTGCAGTCATGATCCGGTTCGGTCGTTCAAACAGGGAAAAATCTGCTTACGCCGGCTCGATGTACCGGCAACTGCTCGCACACGAAAAACCGGTTCTGGCGATCCTCAAACAGGGAACCATTCTCTTCGACCTGCTTACCGTCGACCCCGGGGATATTCCCGCCCTGGCTTGCCTGATCGCCGAAGCCCACCGGATGGTCTTACAAAAAATGACCAAACTGCCTGACAGCAAAGAATCATGATCCCCCTGAAGATACCGGATTGATGAAACATTTTATTCTTGGCACGGCCGGACATATTGATCACGGAAAGACTGCCCTGATCAAAATGCTGACAGATGTAGACTGCGATACCCACAAGGAGGAAAAAAGGCGGGGAATCACCATTAACCTGGGATTTTCGTACCTGAACCTGCCCGGCGGGGAGTCGGCGGGTATCATCGACGTCCCGGGACACCGCGATTTTATCAATACCATGATCGGTGGTGCCTGCGGGATAGACATGGTACTGCTGGTCATCGCCGCCGACAGCGGGATCATGCCCCAGACCATCGAACACCTGAATATAGTATCCGCGCTGGGAATCCAAAAGGGTGTTGTTGCCCTGACAAAAGCAGACCTGGTCGACGAAGAACTGGCAGAAATGGCTGAGTCTGAAATTACAGGCTTTCTCTCGGGAACAGCCCTCTGGGATGCACCGGTTGTCAGGGTCTCCTCCCTGACCGGGAAGGGTAAAGAAGAACTGATCCGGGCGATCGCCCGGGTATCGGCAAATATTGGCGAAAGGGAGACCGGGGGTTTATTCAGGATGTACATCGACAGGATTTTCTCAGTCAAAGGGTTTGGCAGCGTGGTCACCGGATCGGTGATGAATGGCGCTCTGTCGGCAGGCCAGGAGGTCTGCCTGCTTCCGTCCGGCAGCCAGAAACTGAGGGTCCGCTCGCTGGAAAGACATGGCCAGGCCGTAGACAGGGTGGTGGCCGGCGACCGGGCTGCCATCAACCTCATAGGACTGAAAAAGGAGGACTTCGAAAGGGGCATGATCCTATGCGATAAAATCCTGGACACCACCCAACGGATCGATGCGGCCATCCGGATGTTCGACACCGGCATCTCCCTGCCCACCTGGTCGTATGTGAACCTCATCGCCGGCACTTTCGAATGCCAGGCACGGATCCACCTCCTCGACAAAGACCTTGTTAAAGACCATGAGGAAGCCCTGGTTCAGATTCACCTGCACAAACCAGCCGTGTTGATGAGCAAAGACAAATTTATTATCCGGAATACCTCAGAAGATAAAACCCTCGGCGGAGGGTATGTAATTGAACCTCAGCCGTTGCATCACCGCAAACGCACTCCCGGACTTATCGGTGAACTGTCACGGCTAAGCACCAGCATCCTGGGTGAAGACAGCACAAAAGAGATGATCGGCGCAGCCCTGAAAAAGGAGTTCAGACCGTTTTCCGTGGAGGAGATGGCAGCCAAAACAAATACCACTCCGGATGAAATTGAAAAACAGACCGGGAATCCTGATTCTGCCATCCTGGTCTACCGGTCTGGCAAGTCCGCCATCCTGGTACATGCACTTTACGACAGCTCCATCAGAAACAAAATCCTGAAGTTTCTGGAGGCACACCACCGGAACAACCCGTTGTTTGCCGAAGGACTGGAAACCGGGGAAATCCTGGGGAAACTGATGCTCAATAAAATACCCCACGGCAAAGCCTACCTGGAACAACTCCTGGAACAGATGAAAAGGGCCAATCAACTGGAATTGGTTAAAAACACCTGGGTAATGACGGGCCACAAGCCCGACTTCGACAAGAAAAGCCTGGCGGAAATCGAATGGGTTGAGCAGGAGATCCTCCATTGCGCCGACGGAAAGCCGGTACTTTCGGAATTGGAAGAAAAGGCAGCACTCCAAAACATCCAGAAACACAAAATCAAAATGTACCTTTCCTTTCTGGCCGGCAGCGGAAAGATTCAGTTCTGCAAATCTGATTTTATCCACACCGGCATTTTGAATAAAAACCGCACTCTTTTGCTTTCACGGCTGGCCGGGATGACAGAAGGAATGGGGATACAGGAACTAAAAGAGATTTTGGGCGGCACCAAGCGTTTCAGGGCTCTCATCCTGGATATACTGGAAGCCGAAAACTCCATCAGGCTGCTGAGCGGATCTGAAACAGAAACAAAAGTGTTTATTACCCCGGCGGGAAAAGAGCTGCTCCGCTAAAACCCGTTCCGGCATACTACCGGTCTGTGATGCGCTGTTGTGCCTGACCACAGCTTAAACCGTTTCGATTTACAGCACCTGAAAGGGAATTGTTCCCTGTACTGAACCCGATTCAGGCTTTAAAATTTAATTACCCGGTCATGACTGCGAGTTACCTTACTATTTATCCTTTTTTTATATTTTTGCCGGTAAACAAGCTGTTACCTAAACAGGGGGTTGTGATACAAATTATGAAACAGATAGATGGAAAACACGTTTATACCTGCCCTGAAATGTCAGCATTGCAGACACTCCTTGAACAACGATTCCCTGAGCCTGTTTTATGATAAATTTGACAACCCTAACCAATAACAACGGATCGACCATGGAAAATACGATGAGAATCACGATTAACGGAAAGGCCATAGAAACCTCTCCGGGCAAAACGGTTTTGAGCGTAGCCCGTGACAATGGTTTTTACATCCCCACCTTATGTTACCATGCCCGCACTGGGAAAGCCGGCAAATGCCGCGCCTGTCTGGTCGAGGTGGAAGGATTGCGGGGATTGAAGGAGAGCTGCGCTCTCGAGGTAAAAGAGGGAATGGCCATCAAAACCGAGACACCTCAGATCCATGAGATCCGGAAAATGATCGTAGAACTCCATTTGTCGAACGGGGAACACAATTGCATCGCCTGTGAAAAGATCGGGCATTGCGAGTTACAGGACATGGCCTATCACTGCGGGATAGAAAAGCCCGGTTTTCTGATTGACTATACCAGGATCCCGCTGGACGAATCCGCCGAAGGCATCATCAGGGACGCGAATAAATGTATAGAGTGTGGCCGTTGCATCACCGCCTGCAATAATAATGTGATGCATGAAGTCCTCGATTTCGGGTGGCGGTCTGAACATATGCGGGTGATCTGTGATGATGACAAACCCATGGGAGAAAGCTCTTGTGTCCAGTGTGGCGAATGCGTACAGGTTTGTCCCGTGGGTGCCCTGACCTTCAAAACCGCCAAGGGAAAAGGGCCATACTGGGAACTGGACAGGACAAAGGTGATCTGCACCTATTGCGGCGTTGGCTGCGCGATTGACATGTTTACCAAAGACAACCGGTATGTCTATTCGTTGGGCGTGGAAGACCGTTGGGAGGAGCAGACCAACAAGGGAATGTTGTGCGTTAAAGGACGTTTCGGCTTTGATTTCCTGAACCGCACCGACCGCCTGGATACTCCGCTGATCCGGAAAAACGGCCAGCTTGAAAAGGCAAGCTGGGATGAAGCCCTTGACCTGGTGGCGGCAAAATTCAGTGAAATAAAGGCACAGCATGGTCCCGGGGCTTTCGGGCTCTTCACCTCCGCCCGGATCCCGAACGAGGAAAATTATGCAGCCATGCGGTTTACCCGGGGGGTGATGGGCACCAACAACATAGACCATTGTGCCCGTCTCTGACATAGCTCTACGGTTGCGGGACTGGCAATCACGTTGGGTTCAGGTGCTATGACCAATAGCATGCAGGAAACCGAAAAATCAAATGTAATCCTCATCACGGGTACCAACACTACCTGGAACCACCCCGTATTCGGCGGAATGATCAAAAAGGCCGTCAAACAAAAGGGCGTGAAACTGATCGTCGTCGACCCCCGGGATATCGGCCTGGCTAAATATGCCGATTTCCACCTGAAACAAAACCCGGGATCTGATACAGCCTGGCTTATGGGCATGCAACACATCATCGTCAAAAATAACTGGCACAATACCAAATTCATTGAGGAGAGAACCGAAGGATGGGATGATTACCTGAAAAGCCTGGAATTTTACACCCCTGAAAAAGTGGAGGAACTCAGCAGCATACCCAGGGAACAATTGTACGAAGCAGCAAAACTATATGCCACAGCAGGCCGGGGAGCCGTCTTTTATGCCATGGGTATCACCCAGAGTTCTCACGGCGTCGATAATGTCATTGCAGCTTCTAACCTGCAGATGATCTTAGGAAATTACGGGCTTGAAGGAACCGGGGTTAACCCCCTTCGGGGACAGAATAACGTCCAGGGTGCCTGCGATATGGGGGGACTCCCCAACGTATTCACCGGCTACCAGCCTGTGGTCAACGAAGCGGTACGGAAGAAATTCGCAGAAGCCTGGGGCATCGATGCCGGTGTCCTGGACGACAAAGTCGGACATACCGTCACTACCATGGTGGCCAACGCCGGAAATCTGATTAAATGCCTCTACATCATCGGGGAGAACCCGATGATTTCCGACCCCAACCTGCATCACGCCGAAGCACAGCTGAAAAAACTCGATTTCCTGGTCGTACAGGACATCTTCCTTACCGAGACGGCACAAATGGCCGATGTGGTCTTACCGGCCCTGGCTTTCGCCGAAAAATCCGGCACTTATTCAAATACCGAACGAAGGGTACAATTTTCAAACAAAGCCCTCAAAGGACCTTCCGGTGCCAAAAGCGACCACGAGATCCTTGCAGAACTTGCCAAACGGATGGGATGCACCGGTTTTCCCGAAACAATGGAAGCCCTGTACGATGAGATTCTGAAGCTGACCCCTTCGTATGCCGGGATATCGTACGACAGGATCCGGAACGGGCCCGGACTCAGGTGGCCCTGCCCGACCAGGGAACATCCTGGAACACCAATTCTCCACAAGGAGACATTCTCACGTGGAAAAGGATTGCTCAAAGCGCTCGAATACCGCCCGCCCATGGAGTATTCAGACGAGGAATACCCCCTGGTACTCACAACCGGACGTTTGCTTCAGCATTACCATACCGGTTCTATGACCCGCCGTTCCAAAGTCCTTAACGGTTTGGTCTCCTCAGGGATGATAGAAATAAACACCCGGGATGCCGGAAGGCTGAATATCCAAAATGGTGAAAAAGTAAAAGTATCCTCCCGCAGGGGCTCTATTGTCATCGCTGCACTGGTCACCACAAAAATTAAGGAGGGGATTGTTTTCATTCCTTTCCATTTCATAGAATCGGCGGCCAACTTCCTTACCAATGACGCCCTGGACCCGGTGGCAAAAATCCCGGAATATAAAACCTGCGGCGTCAGGGTTGAGAAAATTGAAAGCTGTTGTTAACCTGAATATTTTGTTTTGATGAACGACGAAATAAAAACCAGGATCAGCCAGATCATGGCCCGGTATCCGAAACAGGAATCGGCGCTGATGCCTGCCCTGATGCTTGTGCAGAAAGCAAACGGCAATAACCTTACCAAGGACGATATTGCCGAAGTTGCGGAGCTCATCGGTGTATCCAAATCGCGTGCTTTTGGGGTTGCCACTTACTATTCCATGTTCAATACCGGCAAAGTGGTCGGCAGGTATCATTTGCAGGTGGATACCAACGTACCGGCCATGTTGATGGGTGCTTTGGAAATTTACGATTACCTGAGCGCCAAACTGGGCATTACACATGGAGAAACAACGGCTGACGGACTATTTACCCTTTCGAAAGTGGAATGCCTGGCTTCCTGCGGCACCTGCCCGGTCATTCAGGTTAATGATATCTATTACGAGCTGATGACCCGGGAGAAAGTCGACATGCTGATCGATTCACTCCGCCAGGGCATCATGCCTGAACTCCCTGTTGAATATAACTTCGGCACTCTGTGTAATGTGCTGTTGAAAAACCGGGGTGTGGAAAATGCCGCCTCCATCGATGTGTACAAGCAGCATGGCGGCTACCGGACTCTTGCCAAAGCCTTGAAATTGGCACCCGGGGAAATCATCCAGGAAGTCAGGGATTCAGAATTGCGGGGCCGGGGGGGGGCTGGCTTTCCCACAGGCATGAAATGGAGTTTCCTGCCTAAAAACAGCACCAAGCCGGTATACCTGATCTGCAATGCCGACGAAGGGGAACCCGGCACCTTTAAAGACAGGCAGATCCTGGCCTACGATCCCCATTTGCTGATCGAAGGCATGGCCATCTCGGCGTATGCCCTTGGCAGCCGTCTGGCTTTCATCTATATCCGGGGCGAATTCAGCTGGATAGCAAAAATCCTTGAAAAAGCCATCGAAGAGGCCAAACAGGATGGCCAGCTGGGCCACATGGACGATATCATCGTTCACCAGGGTGCCGGATCGTACGTTTGCGGGGAGGAAACCGCCCTGATTGAATCCATAGAGGGAAAAAGAGGACTCCCGCGCATGAAACCCCCCTTCCCGGCCATCGAAGGGTTATACCGCTGCCCGACCATCGTAAACAATGTGGAAACCCTGGCCAGTGTCCCCTTTATCGTTGAAAAAGGCGCTGCAGCCTTTAAACAGTGGGGTTCCAAATCAGGGTACGGATTCAAATTGTTCGGGGTTTCCGGAGCTGTGAACAAACCAGGCGTCTACGAATGCCCCCTGGGGATCCCCTTCAGCGAACTCATTGAAATGGCCGGAGGAATCAAGGGAAATATGACCGGTGTGATTGTCGGAGGGCTTTCGGTGCCCATCCTGACTGCCGCAGAACTGCAAGCAGGCCCGGGACTGAAAATGGATTATGACTCCTGCGCTGAATATGGTACCTCCCTGGGATCCGGCGGAGTGATGGTCATCAGCGATCAGTTTTCCATCCCCGGGATCGCCGCCCGCACCATACACTTTTACAACCACGAATCATGCGGCCAGTGCACACCCTGCCGGCAGGGATCCGGTATGATCGTCCACCTGCTCGATAAGATCGTGACAGGCAAAGGCGAGGTCGGAGATCTCGACAAAATCATCTGGTTCTGCGACAACATCAAAGGAAACACCCTCTGCCCCACCGGCGAAGCCTATGCCGTGCCTGTTAAAGCAATGATCAGGAAATACAGAAACGAATTTGAACAAATGATAGTAAACTAAATCTTTATTAAAAATTCAAAATGGAAAAAAAACAACAAAATCGATGGCTCGTAGCCATCATGGGTACCCTTTTGATGATTGTTCTGGGTACGGTTTACGCCTGGAGTTTTTTCCAGAAACCTATCGTCGAAACTTACGGCTGGTCGAATTCCGGGGTAGCCTGGGCTTTCAGCACGAGCATCCTGTGTCTGGGACTCGCTGCTGCCTGGGGCGGTATTAACCTGCCTAAATATGGCCCGACCAAACTGGCCGTCATCGGAGCCATCATGTACGGCATCGGGTTTATGCTGGGGGCCCTGGCACTCTCTCTGCACAGTTTGCCCTTGCTGATCGTCGGGTTCGGGATTATCGGCGGCGCAGGCATCGGGTTGGGATATGTCACCCCGGTGGTCTCCGCTTCGAAATGGTTTCCCGACAAGCAAGGTTTCGTGACGGGAATGGTCGTGATGGGGTTCGGCTTCGGTGCCCTGGTCATGTCCAAAATCATTGCCCCCACGGTCATGAACCTCGTTGACAGAAATCTCGTTTCCACTTTCTTCATCATCGGGATCATCATCCTGGTGCTTGGGACCCTGGCGGCTCTGTTTATCAAACAACCACCGTCAAATTATGTTCCTGAAGGGTACAAACCTCCCGTAAAGGCTTCAACCGGCAAAGTGTCTGAAGTCGATATCACGGCGAAACAGGGTATTCTTACATCCAAGTTCCTCCTTATGTGGCTGGTACTCTTCATCAATATCACCGCAGGCATCATGTTCATCAGCTTTCAATCCCCGCTGATGCAGGATCTCTGGAGTAAATTTAAACCCGGCACCGATGCCCTTGCACTGGCTTCCATCGGAGGAACCCTTATCGCCATCAGCTCCCTGTTCAATGGTATCGGAAGGTTTTTCTGGGGCGGATTGTCTGACAAAATAGGGCGGGTACAGGCATTCCGTCTGATTTTGGGAACCCAGGTATTTGTCTTTATCCTTCTCTTGTTTGTGAAAAATCCCTTCATCTTTGCCATCCTGGTGTGCTATATCCTGTTATGCTATGGTGGAGGTTTCGGCACCATGCCTTCGTTCGTGAAGGATGTATTCACAGCCCGTCTGATGCCCGTTGTCTACGGGGTCATTCTCACAGCCTGGTCAGCCGGCGGGGTTGTAGGACCTCAGATCGTGGCCTTTATGAAGGACAAATTTCCCGATAATGCAGGCCCCAAATCATTTTTAATAGGTGCCATCTTACTCGCCATCGGCTTTGGCCTGGCCCTGCTCCTTAATAATAAACCGATTACAGAGCATAAATAAGGCTTTCCCTGCATTTCTCGGTTAACAAAAGCAAATACCTTCATCGCTGAGGGTATTTGCTTTTTCTGTTTACTTTCGCATCTATGATCCGGAAACCCAATTTCATCCTTATCGGGTCTGCAGGCAGAAATTCTGGAAAAACTGAATTTGCCTGCCGGCTGATTGAAAAATGTGCCACATCGCACATTGTGTATGGTGTGAAAGTGTCGGCCTACGACAACGACCCGGGAGAGTGCCCGCGCAGAGGACCGGGTTGCGGGAACTGCACCACTCTGAAAGAGGACTATGAAATTCTGGAGGCCTCTGTCGGGAACCCCGGAAAAGACAGCACCCGGATGCTGATGGCGGGTGCACGGAAATCCCTTTTTCTCCGGGTCAGGACGCACGCTCTGGAAAAGGGAGTCCGGGCCCTGCTGAAAATCATTCCTGAAGAGGCAGTCGTCGTCTGTGAATCCAACTCCCTCCGCAAAGTGCTGGAACCCGGACTCTTCCTGATCATCCGGAACGCTGAAGAAAAAGAGGTGAAGGAAAGCTTTACCGAAGTGGTTCATTGGGCAGATAAAATAATCATTTCCAAGGATTTACAATGGGATTTCAGTCCTGACAGGATTTTTATCGCAGACCAGACCTGGTTTTGTCGTGAAGAGGCTACGGCCATAATCCTGGCCGGAGGCAAAAGCACGAGAATGGGGACGGATAAAAGCCTTTTGCCAGTGAAGGGAGTGCCCCTGGTTGCCTATATTGCCCGGCAGCTCGAAGACCATTTTGACGAGGTGGTCATCGGGGCCGGTGACCCCGGAAAATTCAGTTTTCTCGGGTACCGGGTTATCCCCGATACCGAAGGCGATAAAGGGCCCCTGATGGGCATCCTCACTTGCCTGTCCGCCTCCCGTAGTGAGCTGAATTTCATAACCGCCTGCGATATCCCGGAGATGAACCTGCGATTCATCCATTCCATGATCCACATGGCCGTCGATGCTGACATCGTCATACCGGTATCAGCCAATAACAAGTATGAACCGCTGTATGCTGTCTACAGAAAACCGGTTGCCTTCGAAGCTAAAAGGATCCTCGATGGAAACCAAAGACGGGTCACCGCTTTGCTGGAGCGTGTCAGGGTGAAACTGACCGGATTGGATGATACCGGCTGGTACCGGAACCTGAATTTCAGGGAGGATTATCAGGATTACCTTCGCGGTGAAAGAACGAAAAGTAGCTTCAGTGAAGAATAGCCGAATCAGGGGTGACATTCTGATTGCGTGTTGGTAAAAAATTTATCTTTGCTCCGGGCTTTCCAAAAAGTTATGAACTTAATAAACTAAATTACAACAGATTATGACTTCAAAACATTTGTACTTCCTGTGTTTTGCCTTACTGTTCATGGTTCGTTTTGCAGGCTCGCAGGAAACCGCAAAACCGGTTGACGCAAAAGAACCGGAAAAGAAACTGGAGCTTAAGTTCTACGGCTTTATCAAAGGAGATATGTTTTATTCCGATGCCGGGGTTACCTCGTTCGGCAGTTCCAGCCTGTCAGCCCCGCAGATGGCTAACGGCGCTGAACAAAGCGCCCTGGGGTTTACAGCCCAGCATACCCGTCTGGGGTTGCGGGGCACAGTGGGTGAAACCATTAAGACCGGCGGCCTCATCGAGATCGATTTCTTCGCCAATGCTTTTGATGCCAATGCGAAGCCCCGCATCAGGCTGGGTTACGCATCCGTGGCCAAAGGAGGCTTTGAAGTAAGAGCAGGTCAACAATGGGATCTCTACTCACCCAACAATGCCACCACCAACAATACCAACGCCAACCTGTGGTATGCAGGCAACAAAGGGTTCCGTCGAGCCCAGATCCAGCTTAGCTATAAGCTGCCAAACAAAGATTTTTCCCCCATGATTCAGCTGTCTGCCGGAGAGACCTCCCGCGAAGAGGCCGGCCTGGGAAAAGATAACCTATCCGCTGCCCCCATGCTCCAGGGCCGGCTGTCAGCCACCCTGAAAGGAAAATACGTGGCAGGCCTCTCTTTTGTTCAGGGTCAGTACCTTGAAAAAAAGGGAACAACAGTCGGCAGCGGTTCACTTATCCAGGATTTTACCTTTAACACCACTGGCTTCGGTGTCGACTTCACCCTGCCGGTTCACCGGTATCTGTCCCTGACCGGCGAAGTGAACACCGGCACCAACCTGAACAATGCCAACCTTTTCAGCATCGCAGGCAATCACTACTATTCCATTGGCGAAAACGGGAAGGTTACGGAATACGACCGTAAAAGCCTGGGCTACTGGGTAAATGCAACCTCCAAAATTACCGCCTGGCTGCACGTGACGGCAGGCTACGGTACGGACACAGACCAGAGTGAAACCTTTAAAGTGGGGTTTAATGAAAAGAATACTACCATTTTCGGAAACCTCACCTTTCCCGTGAAGCACGGCTTTTCAGCAGCTGTTGAAATTCAGAACTTCCTTACCACCCAAATCACCGGTGTGGATGCAAGCAATCATATCACAGGACGAAAAGACATGAAAGCCAATGTGATAAGTCTTTCCGGAAAAGTTGCCTTCTGAGTTTTAAAGTAGTTTTTATTCTGTAACACGGATCCGGGGAGTGTTCGTTCCGGGTTATCTGTCTTTTCCGCGTGGCCTTTAAGGGATAAGATTCCGCGATTGCTTTCCGGCCCATCTCCCGGAAAAATAACCTTTTCAAGAGTTATCGCTGATTTTATGCAAAAAAAAAGCTCTGCGATAACAGAGCTTTGTGGATGCAAATCACGGTAAATTGTTACTTATGCAAGTTTTACGTTTATTGCACGGGGACCTTTAGGATCTGATTCGTCTTCGAAAGTGACCGAATCGTTATCCTTAACCTGATCGATCAAACCTGTTGAGTGCACGAAATACTCGTTGTTAGATCCTTCTTCTTTGATAAATCCAAAACCTTTAACGCGGTTAAAGAATTTTACTGTACCTTTTTTCATTTGTGTAATTTTAATTCGGTGCAAATATAATAATTGTAAATAAAAAAAAATGTTTTTGCCTCGTTATCAGACAGGATAACAAAAAAAAAATCTGAATTACCGGTAAGCTTTGCCCGTATGGCTGGCGTGTGGCAGGTGCCGACGACCGGGATGTGCTTTTTCAAGCCCTGGGGGGCACCGGCGTTGCCGGGGGTAAGTTAAAAGAGTCCGGCACCCTCCACTGGGGAAAACCCAATACCGGGGCCTCCGACCTGGTGGGTTTTAAGGCTCTTCCAGGAGGTTCCGGGATACCGGCATGGGGAGCCGATGCAAACTTTGGTCTTCATCGGAAGCCTCCCTATCCGGTGCCTGGGCCTGGTACCTGGATTTCGCCTCTGCAGGGGTTACCAGCCAGACGGTTTCTAAGTCTAACGGCCCGGGCGTGAGTGATGCCGGTCCGAAGTACAACCAAATCTGCAGTTCTGGTCCTGTATTTTAACCTGCCAGCTGGGAAAAAGCCTGGTATACAAGAATGGCCGGCCATACTATCGCTTTCAGAAAGCCGAGAACCCCCATCCAGAAACCGGTGGCCGTCGAAATAAAATACACTGCAGCTCCAAGAAAACCCAGGCCATATACTGCAGACGACCCGGAAGCATGTCCTTTTACCTTTTCCTTCATTCGAATAAGTTTTTTCCACCACCACAGCCAGGGCTGGCACTTTCTGTTTTCACTCCGCCAGCTTCAGGCCTGTTTGACCGATAGGTACCCTTTGCGGACAGAATATTACAAACCCGGGGATAATTTTTCGTGGCAGGCAAGAAATTGCAATCTCCACTTAGCAATTCATTACTAAAAAGGATCTCCCTTTGCGGAAGAGGAATTTCGATAAAAATTCTATCAGCGGGGTCAGCAGCCTGAGCGCACCCCTGAGAATTCAGGCTACTCCCGGCTAAACTTCACTACATGGGTATGACGGCGGTCAGTCAGAACCAGGAAATAGATGCCGGGTGATAAACCCCTTACATCCAGGACTTCACCGCCTGCCCGGACAGGTTGGCGGATAAGGATTTGTCCCTGTGAAGAACAGATCCTTACTGTCGCATCCATCGGTATACCGTTACCTTCAAGAATAATAAAGTCGTGCGCGGGATTCGGGAAAAGGCTGAAGGGGGTTTCGCCGATCTTCCGTGTTGTGGTTACCGTACTGTCGCTGCCGGAGCAATCCTCATCGATCGCGTTGCCCGGGATGTCAGAGGCGCCGGGGTGTACCCCGGGTTTGTCATCTGCACAGTCGTCAGCATTGGCCACATACCCGGCCGGACAGGCACAACAGGGTAGCGGGTTCGCCGGATCTCCGTAACCATCGTTGTCGGCATCCGGGAAGCAGGTTGTTCTGTCCCTTACGGTTACGGAAAGCGCGGAACTGCCGGTGGCAGGAGCAATGGCAGAACCCTCTGCGACAGTCACTTCGTAGCGTATTACATGGGTGCCGGAACCGGCCAGTGAAGGGTCAAAAAGGTTTCCCGAGACTCCGGGTCCGCTGAATGTGCCGCCGGGATAAGCCAGCGGAACCAGGGTTACCGGGGGATCTCCAAAACAGCAGACTGAATCAGGGCCGGAGAAGCCGGCATCGGGTACCACCCGCAGGATAAAGGAACCTCCCAGGGGGCGATTATTCAGATCCAGGGAAAAAAAACCCGAGCAGACGGAAGACAGCGGCCAGGTACGGATATTGACCTGGAATTGCATTCTTACTTCAAACACCCCGGCTTGCGCGGGGATACCGGAAATACTTCCGCATCCGTTGGCCGGAGCACTGTACTCGGACTGGCTTGTGGAGCCCGTCATTCCTGCGGGCAAGCCGGAGAAAACGAAGGAGTGCATTTTCAGCATCTTAGCCCCTATACCCGAATAGGCGGAGTCAAGAAGTCCCGCATCGAGACAAACGCTGGTGATGTGAAAGGAGGCAAAATCAAGGTAGGTTTCGCCGGAGCGGCCATCCATGACTGTGCGGTTGCAGATGCCGCCGTAGGGAGGAAGCGAATCCAGACAATTTTCGGGCACACACTGCGTTCGGGCAACAAGGGGCCCCATTAGTCCCAGGCTCAGCCATACAATCCGGTGAATCCTTTTCAAACTTACTGATTTTAGTAAAAATCCCCTATTCTGAAACCAAACCGGCCACTATTTCCGGAGTCACACAAAGAAGGCAGTTTTCGCCTTTTACCTCCAGAGACCTCTGACCATATCCTGAGGAAGTGAAGGAAAAGCCACCCGGCCTCACGGGCAAAGATAGCCACAGAAAATGAACATCCGAACAAGCGACTTTTCCCTTAAAGGCGATAAAGGCAGATAATCCCTTATTGTTTTACAATACCGGTTTTTACCCGGGCCAGCAGCCCGTACGAAAAGACCCCCGGGTAGATGCTGCCGGCAGGGCAGAAATGGTTTAGGGAGAAGCAGGCCCCAGGCTGATGGTCATCGAATGGTTGCGATAATCCGAAAATGCATTAGACTCGCAAGTCTGACCGGTGCTGCCGACGGTAATCTGATGCAAGGTACATGGGAAGCTGGCCAGAGGCACCTCATTAACCCCAAAGAGCAAACCATTGGCATCTTCCCTGATCAGGGGAAGTTTACCCGTCAGGGTGATTATCCTGCTTTTCAAAGCCAGAAGCGGCGTTTCACGCCATTCGTCGGTCAGAGTAAAGGAAAGTGAGTCATACCGGCTGTTGATTTGAAAGGCGGCGGTTCCTTTGCGGTTAAACTTGGCATTATAGGTCCTCCAGTCGTACGTGCCGTCCCAGGAGGCATTAACGCCCGACCCTACCATGCTGACGGCTGGCGGCACAGTGAAAAGGCCGTAAACCATCAACTCATAACCGATCCCCCCTGTCTGGGTGAAGATTACCCCGTCGGGATTCTGGCAGGTATACCAATGATCGGCCGACAACCAGACAGTGAAGGAGCCCACCCCTATCTTTGCCTTTGTTTTGGCACTCCCGGCCAGCACACCAGTCTGGTTGTTATACATTCTGACGATCACCTCCATAATGCCTGTCCGCGTAAAGTGGTGTTTGACTGTGTTGTCGTTGTAGACGGTGGCCTTTGCCGACCCGTCGCCAAAGTCCCATTCGTACCGGGCATCTACGGGAGGATTTCCGGAATTAACCACCGTGAGGGTCAGCTCCTTGTCTGGCCTGACGGAAACAATGGGGTCGGGGCTGATCTGCAGCCTGGACTGGTAGACATCCACCCATTGAAATCCGGCCCAATCCCACGATGTTTTGATATTTCCCTCCTTATCTGCAGAGGTGGTTTTCTTATAGATGCAAACTCCGAGAATATTGAGTCCCGGGGAAAGCCCGATTTTCCCAAAGTAATCCATTGCATACTTCTTATCTGCAGGCAGGATTTGGAAACCTTCGGCATCGTAAACGGCAAATGCATAATCGGCCGATGGATTGTCTTTTATATAGAGCAGCAGGGTATCGAGGCTGGTGGTGAAATCGTTTTCCAGGTTCCAAAACTCTATCGTATTGGTGGGATTGTAAGCAAGAAGCTTCTTTTCGGGGAAGAATTCCCGCCCGATGGTTCCTTCTTCAGCCTCCGCCCATCGTTGGGTCACCCGGTTCCAGTCGACCACAGCGCTTTTACCGTAATAGGCGATGAATTCAAAGTTTTTGGGATTGGCATCTGCATCCAGGGAGGCATAATAGGGTTCAAATTCATGGTCGATGTAATGGATGCTGAGGGAACGGTTTCCCGGGTGGTTGGGATCGGAGATCCAGAGCTCTCCGTTCTGAAACCAAAGCTGGTTGGCGATCAGCACGTGGCCTCCGCCGGTGCTGGACATGATCCCGATAAACTGGGGTTGGCGGGTCTGCAAAATGGAATAGGCAAACGCATACCAGCTGAGCGAGTCTTTGGTTTTATCGCGCGCTATCTGGTCGATGGCTGATTCGTAGGTGCCGTCGGCTGTAGCATAGTCGTAATGAACCATGGAGGCCAGTTTGATGCCAGTGCTGTTGTCCTGCCACAGTGCCGCGGCATTAGCCAGGGTCGCTTTGTCGTACTTGTGGTACAGCTGGCTGCTGCCGTTCAACCGCTCCTCCGAAAAATACCAGAGCGCCGACAGACACATTCCGGAGCAGATGCCAGAGGGCGAAACGATAGAACCGAAATTGGTAAATTCCCAGTCGTCGTAGCCAGGTTCAAAATCAGAAACGATATCGGTTTGTTTTTTCAGTTCCTCCAGGGCGATAGAGGAGATCACAAAGTACCCGGAGTCGGTGACTGCCTGGCTGCCGGTACCGCTTTTGAGCCTTCTGCGCCCCGCGGGGCCCGTCATCGCGGAGGTAGAGAAATGCCGCGACGCCACCACCACGGAATGGCCGGTACAGGAGAGCAGAGGCATCCCCTCCAGTTCGCCTGTGGCTTCGTTGTAGAGGAAGCCCATGGCAAAATGGCCTTCAGGAATGGTTACCGGCACTTCAATGTGAATAAGGCTGTCGGCATAGCCACCACTATAGCTGATGCCGATCAGCGGGGTGAGAGGATTGAAGAATTTTCCGAAATCGTGACTGCGGATGTCGGACCAGGAGACGTTTAAGGTTTGTTCCGAAGGAAAGGCATGGGCGGGAAGGGTGATCTTCAATCCATCGACCGGTGATCCCTGCGTGGGTACCACGGCGCTTCCGCCCATTACGGAAAGGGTGGCTGTCAGCGCTTCCTGTCTTTTTCCGGTTTCCATATTTTCGCGTTCAGTGGTCTCCTGGTCGTCGAGGATGCACCGCACGGACATGCCGTAATTTTTAAGGCCGATGTAGAATTGGAGGCTGTCGCTGTCGTGGCGAAGCCCGAAGGCATAGGAACGGATGGAATCGTAGGGTGAAGGGCACCACCAGTAGCCCTGGTACCCCAGGTTGTAAAAAGCGCCTTCGGTGGTACGGTAGCCACCCGGGCGTGCTGTAAAACCGGTGGAGTTGCCGGCGCCGGTGTTGGGGCTGAACCAGCGGGCCGTGCCTGTTTCTTTCAGTTTACCTCCGACAGCCTCTCCGCCCACCAGTGACTGGGCCAGCGCCACTGCTTCCAGGTAACTGGGGAGCCTCCACCCGGCGGGGGCAAGGGAACGGGCATCGGTCAACGCATACCAGTTGTACAACCGGCCATACTCTCCGGCCCTGGCCGGGGAGTTGCCGAAATTACTCAGGGCGCCCGCCCGGGTGGCACTCCAGGCCTGTGCTTCCTGAAGCTCCGGAATGGGATCGCCGTTGCGGTAACGGGTGGTCTTCAGGTTGGCGGCCATCCAGAAGCGGTTTCCGATGCGTACTACGGGATAGTGGTTATCATCGGCGTCCACGCATTTCACAAAGGGAAAGGTGATCATTTTGCTTTCTGTGGGGGAATCCACCACGATGGTCTGGTAATTTCCCGACCTGCCGGCAAAGCGAATCCGTTCGCCGTCGCGGTACCCGAGCAGGGGGCCGCTGGATGCACTTTTGGTCTGCGATGCCGGAAAGGCGGCCTCCTGTGTCCCCTCAGGACGGATGAAGATCGCGGAGGACGATGGTGCAACGCTCAGCACCTTTGCCATGGAGGATAGGCCCGGGGTCGAAATCCGCAGTACAAAAAGACCACCCCCCAGACCTTCAAGGGAGAATACATTCATTCCCTGTCGGAGGGGAAGGTGCGATTGGGCAACTTCCCGGCCAGCGTAATCAAAAAGTTCCAGCAGGGCTTGTCCGGCAACGGCCGAATGGTAAGCTGCCCTGAAACTTCCAGGTGCACGGCCCGGCCATATCCGGAGACCCCGGCCTGCCCATGGCGGAGTAATTCCCGTAGAACTCCTCCGCAGTACCAGCACTTCCGTACCTGGCAGCATCACCCGTTCGCCACTGCTCAGATTCTCAGCCTCCACCGAATCGACGACGGTCTGCTCCCCGCTGCCGGCAAAGGTTATCTGATAGTCCTGGGAGTAGAGCCCCTGGGTGGCAAGCAGAAAAAGGAAGAGGAATACTGTTTTGTTCATTTGTTTAACCTATTCAGTTCATTTGGCGAATTACCTGAAAATCATGTAATTCGCAACCGCCATCCGCACGCGGGAATCCGATGTGGGGATCCGGGAAACCAATGTTCATCCGGCGACAGGAGGATGGAAGGAACGCAAAAGAACCAGGCCTGCGCACAGCCCCGATCCCTGTTATCGCACCCGTTATCTGTGTATCAGAACTTTGTCTGTAAAGGCCTGGTAGCCGTCGCTCAGCATGGCGACCAGGTAAATGCCGGGGCCGAGCCCGCACTTGGGTGTCCAGATGAATTCCCCCTGGCGCGGGGCTTTGTTGCCTGACGCATGCCGGTCTAATTGGCTGCCCCGAATATCAAACAGTACGAATTCCAGGCCGGAAGGTTCGCCGAGGCGGTAGTGTATCCGCAGGGTGCCGGAGGAAGGCCCCGGCATTACCCGCAGGAGGGTTTCACCCGTTTCCTGCAATGCAGGGGCGGATGTGGGAACGACCCGGCTGAATTCCAGCCAGTTCAGCGTCCAACCCCCAGCCACAGCCTGAACACGAAGGGTTTGTTTTCCTGCCTCAAGGGTGATGGTATCCGACAGGGTAATCCAGATCTGGGAACTACCCGTTTTGGGAATGTCCATGGAACCAAGAACGGCAGCGGTGGCCTTGCGCAGCTCCAGTTTACCGCCACCGTTGGCGCTGGCGACCCGGTAGCCGACCTGGTAGTCTCCGGCCTGTGCTGCAGTAACGACAAAGTCCATCCAGTCAGCCGCGTCGATACCGGTAATGTTCAGCCCCGCCCCTGCATCAACCGTGGTCTGCGTGGAAATACCCGACATGTTGTAATAATGTTCGGCTTCAATTCTTCCGGGAATGGTTGAAACAGCGTAATACTGGAACGCGTTGGTTTTTCCGGTTGCCAGGCCTTTTTTATCGAAAGCCAGGGCTGTTACCGTATGGGTGCCAAACGACAGGTTCTCGACAGTAAACACAAAAGGACTGATGGTTGTCTCTCCGCGGTAGCGTGAATCGATGTAGATTTCCACCTTTTGTACGCCATCGGGATCGGAGGTTGTACCTTTCACCTGAAGGGGAACATCGGAGCCTGTCTTCTGATCGTAAACCGGCGAGGAGAGCGACAGCGAAGGCGGGTTGTTTACGGAGGCCGCAACTTCCAGACGCATGATGGAGTCGTTGCCAAGTACGGCATCAATACCAGCAAACAGGGCTGTCATGGGTGAATTCCAGTTGATGCACACTTCATTGGATGCATAGCTTCCCATAACGTCCACGTAACATTTTGCCGCTTCGTTGAACGGGTATTTTTCGCCGTCCTGTTTACCTGAGTTGGGTCCCCCGGCCACAAAACCCGGAATGGGTTGGGGAATACCGTCGGCATGGGAGGGACGGTGGTGAAAATTCATGGGTGTAAGGCTCCCGTATCCCGACACGAAAGAAAATCCGGTGGCATTTTTCCCGAGGAGGTAATCGGCACATTCTGCAGCGCCTTTGATGTATTTTACATTTTGGGTCAGCAGGTAGGCATAGAGCAGGCCAATGCCCTGGTTGGCAATAACGCTGTTGGAGCCCCAGTAATAGCCGAAAGTGGGTATCCTGCAGGGGTTGGAAGCGATCTGGCTCAACCAGGAATCGGCTTTGGAGGTAATGGAGCCCCGCAGGGTGGCCTGAAGGGATGCATCCAGTCCATTGGGGCGGGTTGCGAGCGACAGGGCAGCCAGCGGGCGCACACCTTGCCAGCCGGGAGCATCCTGGTATCGCAGCAAGCTGCTTTTTCCCTCCAGGTAGGTTTTGTACGTCTCTTTGCCGGTAGTGATATATAATTCTGCAGCGGCCCAGATAAACTCATCCGACACATTGTTGTCGCCATATTCGCCGGTCGACACGTCGGAAGGATTTGTAAAGTAAACGGCAGGATGGGCCACTGCCCAGGCCCAGGCATTCTCTGCCCTGACAACGCAGTCGGCCGCATAAGATGAATCGTAGTCCCGGTAAATCCGGCCGGCCATGGCCATCATGGCGGCAAAATCGAGCGCCGACGAGGTACTCTTGCCGATTACGTAACGGGTGGCCACATCTTTATCGGGCATGATAAACCCGGAAAAGCCAAGCGTCGTCACCTTGAAAAACACACCGCTGTCGGAATCCTGCATCGTCTTGAGCCAGTCGAGTTCAAATTTTACCTCGTCGAGCAATTCGTTTTTTCCGTTACCCGATTCAGGAATCTGAAGGGTTCCGTCTTGAAAAAAGGTGCTGAAATTCTCATGGAAGGAGAGCAGGGAAGCCACCGAGATGCCGGCATTGATGACATACTTGCCATAGTCGCCGGCATCGTACCAGCCCCCCGGGGAAGCCATGGTTCCGGAACGGCCGGTGGAGGAGTGCAAACGGCAGGCATTATCGGGATGGCCGGCAGGCCTGGCCCATAACCCTGCATAGGACGCCGTTAACACATAAGAACAACGCTGGTAGTAAAACGACTTTAACGACGCATAGGCGGCTCTCCGTAAAACGGTTTCCGAAATCTCAAAAGGATGGGATTCTCCAAATCCCGGTATTCTGACTTTGTAGGTACCGGCTTGGGTCAGAGAAGAAAAATCAGCCCTCCGGAGGGTATCCCCTGCATCCCTCCAATAGACCGGAGCGGAGAGATTCCCGCTGAAAACCACCTCGCCGTCCGCAACATCCACGACTTCAAAGGAAGCAGCCCCCGGAAAAACCACGATGGCCATCTTGTTGGATTCCGGATAATACCCCAGCTGGTTAATCCGGATGGCCCCGGTTTGCGATTGTGCGGGCAGGATACAACCCCAAAACAGCAGGTAAAGCAACAATTTGCGAATGTTTTTCATACGATCTCCGGTTCTGCGGACTGAGGGGTCCGGATTGGTAAAATAAACAAGTGAGAGGTTATTTCTTACCTGCAAAATTTCGCAAAAGATCACGGGTTTTCATGCCCGATTCTTTCAGGTCTGAAACAGACCAGCCTCCTTCCGACGGTGCCGTGGGCAGCAACATGGAACAGGTTTCATTTTTATCGGCTATCGACCAGGATATCCAGCTGATCTTATGCTGTTTCATCCAGTCGATCCAGATGTTCCATTCGGCATAGTCGATGGGTCCGTTTCCGCTGGCTTCCATGCCGGCTGATTCAGAAGCAAACAGGGGAAT
This sequence comes from uncultured Prolixibacteraceae bacterium, assembly GCA_964650525.1. GTDB lineage: Bacteria > Bacteroidota > Bacteroidia > Bacteroidales > Prolixibacteraceae > UBA1413. The sequence goes on along the minus strand of CAZYUA010000001.1, from coordinate 226,061 downwards.
CCCTTTTCCCAGGGCATAATTGCACCGGTCACGCAGCGATTGTTTGTGGGTGCCTGCATAAAAATGGACTGTATACATCAGGTTGTCAAATCCAGTAATGGGGTCATCGGCCACGATATGCAGATCCTGGCACCAGTGGGGGCTTCCAACAAGAATGATATTGTCGGGATCGGATTTTCTTATTGCCTGTATCACTTCCAGGCTGTACGCTTTAACATCCGCCCAGGTATCCTGGACCGGTTCATTGAAAATTTCATAGATAACATGGGGATAGTTTCCGTATTTGCCAGCCATGGCGCTGAAAAAGCTGACGGCTTCCTCTGTTTTGAGCTGATGGCTGTGCCAGTCGACGATCACGTAGAGATCGTTATCGATAGCGCCCTGTATTACGGTTTCGATCAGCCCAGCCGACCATTCGGGCCGGTCCAGGTAGCTACCCCGGGGGCCTACCCCCAGGGCTGCCCTGATCACACTGCACGACCAGTCATCACGGAGCCATTTCACCGATTTCTCATTATAAAAACGGGGCCACCAGTTGTGCCAGCCATAGCTGACGCCCGCCAGCATAATTGCTTCGCCCCGTTCATCAATCAGTTGGGTACCCTTTACGGATAAGCGGCCATGCTCCTTCACCGGCTGCCCATTCAACCAGGAAATGAAAAACAAACCAAACAGAAACGTCAATACCGAAGTTTTCATAGTCCAAACGTTTGTAAATGCTTTCGCAGTTTCCGGGTTTAAATATAACAAAATAAGCCATCCATGACCTCACTTTCCGGTAAGCGATCCGCCCGGAATCCGGCGGTTTTTTGGAACCGGCACTTTCCCGGGGGTTCGAAGGGATACCGGAAGTGCCCCGGGGAGTTCGTGGTGACCGGCACATCAGACAGGTGCCCTTTGTCGGGGAGAAGAAGGGCATACCTTAAAGGGGGTCACCGGACTGACTGCCTGCCCGCGAAAACACTCTTTTCCGTACGTTGATTCCGTGGTAATCCTCAGGGGGACCTCCGGGTGCCCAGGACCTGGGTCCAGTAATCCCCCTTTCTGGTAATTCCCATTTCCCGGAAGTGCCCGTTCATAATGTTGCGACAGTGACCGGGGCTGGCCAACCAGCCCTCTACAACCTGCTGTTCTGTCAGATAACCCTGTGCAATGTTTTCGCCGACAAAACTGTAGGAATACCCCAGTCTGGTTACTCGCTCTATAATTGTCGAGCCGTCGCTTCCCTCATGGCTGAAAAACTTTTTATTATCCATATCCTGGCTGTGAATTTTGGCAGCCTTTTCGAGCGTATCGCTCCAGGTGACGGAACCCACAGCCGGGAAAAAATCGCTGCCGCATTGGCAGCCACTGGTCCTGGCCTCGTTGATCAGGCTCAACAACACCTGTTTGTCGACAGTCTCACCCGGATCCTCCTTTCCGGAATCACTGCAGGATATCACCAAAACTAAGGCCATAACACCAGTTAAAGAAAAGGAACCGACGCTTAAATGCTTCATGCCTTCGGGTATATGTATCATTATCAGGTTTCCGGACTCTCAACTGCTGATTAAATTCACGTGTATTCAAATTTTTCACTGCCGCCATTCCTGAGAAACTGTCGGGGTAAAAGAGTTCCCTGAAATGCAGGCAGGCGGCGGATGTTAAATTCTTGATCGTATAAGGCTGAGAACAACAATACTGCCAATTTAGTAAAAAATTGTTGCAGTATCAAAAATAGGATCCGGATTATACGTATCTTCAGGAACCCTCAGGAGTTTCAAATACCCCTCTAAATATTCCCCTGAGGCCCCATTTCCCCGGGAGTCTGCAAAGATCAGGGTGATTTATTTTGTGCAAAACCGATTCACAAGATTACAGAAAAAATGGTTTTATATATCTTTACGCTTTCCTCTAAAAACAGGAGGATTCCTGAAACCGGAAAGGAAAAGGAAGAATCATTTGTTTTATTCATGCTGGCTTGACCCGATGTCCCGGAACCGAACGGCAGCTGCAAGACTAATTCTCGTATTGGAAGAAGAGAAACTACTATTGTTAACAATTAATATTATCTGTATGAAAATCAGAATTTTACTTTTTACGTTTCTTTTAGTGCAGGCATTTCAGGTTTCGGTAACTGCCCAAGTTCCTGACCGGAAGGGTTGGTGGAAATTTGATGATCCTGCCGAACTGCTGAAAGCTCAGACTGGGGCACCCCTCGAAATGGTGGGGACTTTACAGGCGGCCGATGGTCCTGTGGCGGGCAATAAAGCCGTCCTGATCCCTGCTGGAAATTATCTGTTGATGCGACACAATTTACCTCCCAACGGCGGGGGAACGATGGTCAATGAATACTCCCTGCAGATTGATTTTTCCGTTCCTGAAACCGGCATCTGGCACTCCTTTTTTCAAACCGACCCGGCCAATGGCAATGATGCGGAATTATTCACCAACGCCTCCAACAGTATTGGTGTGATGGCTACAGGTTATTCGGCCAAAGGGATTGCTTCCGGCACATGGTACCGGATGATTATCAGTGTCAGAAACGGCGAATTCTTCCGGATTTACCTGGATGGTTCTTTGTTGGTGGAAGGAGCTGCCCAAGCGTTAGACAGCCGGTTTGCCCTTGCAGACAGGCTCCTGATGTTTGCCGACAACGACGGGGAAGACGGAAACATTAATTGCTCGGAACTGGGGATCTGGGATGTGGCGCTTACAGAAGAACAGGCCCATTCGTTGGGGGGTGCTACGGGCGAGCGGGTTCCGGGAAGGACGATCGTTGGTAAATGGAAATTTGATGATCCGGAAAACCTTCTAAAAGCTGAAACAGGAAATCCCTTGACGGCCATCGGATCTGTTCTCACAGCGGTGGGTCCCGAGGCCGGGGATGACGCCATTCAGGTCAGCTCCGGCAGCTACCTGGAGCTGGTTCATGGTATTTTACCCAATGGAGGAGGACAAAACGTCAATGAATACTCCCTGTTGATCGACTTCCTTGTACCCCAAATAGATACATGGTATGCATTTCTTCAGACAAACGTGACAAATGGCGATGATGCCGACCTTTTCATTGCCAAAGATCAAAAAATAGGAACACAGCAAACAGGCTACACCATCGACAAGATAGCCGCCAACACCTGGTACCGGATGGTTGTCTCGGTGAAAAACGGATCCTTTTTCAGAATTTACATCAATGGGGAGCTATGGCTCGATGCCCCGGGACAGGCTGTCGACGACCGCTTCTCCCTGGCCGGAAAGCTGCTGCTTTTTGCCGACAACGACGGGGAAGACGGCACTATCCTTTGTTCGCAGATCGGAATCTGGGAGGTAGCCCTCAACGATGCGGAAGTGGAAGACCTGGGAGTCAGTCCGGGAAGCCAGATACCGGAAATGAGAGGCTGGTGGAAATTTGAAGACCCCAACAATATTGGTAAAGCTGAAACCGGCAATGACCTGGTCAAAACCGGAACGGTGAACAGCGTGAGCGGTCCTGCGGCCGGCAACCTTGCGGCAGAACTGGGCGTGGGCAGCTACTTTACCATGCCTCACGGCATGTACGGCAACGGGGATGGATATATGGTGAACGACTACACCCTGATGATCGATTTTATGGTTCCGCAGGGAGAAACCTGGCACGCCTTCTTCCAGACCGATCCCGGCAATGCCGGTGATGCCGACCTTTTCACCAACAAGTCGAATGCCATCGGCACTGCCGCAACAAGCTACACCTCTAAAACCATTTCCCCCAACACCTGGTACCGTATGACGGTTACGGTTAAAAACGGACAGTATTTCAGGATGTACATGAATGGTGAGCTCTGGCTGAATGCCTCAGGCCAGCCGGTCGACGGAAGATTTGCTCTGGCGGACAACCTTTTGCTGTTTGCCGACGATGACGGGGATGACGGGCTCATTCACTGCGCAGAAGTACGCATCTGGGACCTGCCGCTTTCCCAGGATCAGGTGATACTGCTGGGCAAAGCAGGAAGCACTCCCGTGGGCATTGCCCAAATGGAGGCCGGTGACACCGGGCTGAGCAGAAACTATCCCAATCCGTTTTCCGGCACTACGGTTTTCCATTACCAAATTACCAACGCCACCGATGTTCGTTTTACAGTCGTCGACTTGACAGGCAGGGAGATGAAAGTCATCCGGGAAGGGAAAAAGCCGGCTGGTCGTCACACGTTCGAACTTTCCTCTGCCAATCTCCGGAATGGCATTTACCTGGTTAAGATGAGCGCAGAGGGGCATACTTCGGTCAGGAAGGTCATCGTCAACAAATAAATAAGCAGGAGAAGAACCGGGGAGACCTCATTTCGAAGGTTATCCCCGGTTTTTCAATCTCTGCTGTACCAGCATTTCAGGACCCCAGCCCCCGCAGCAGGTCCACCACATCACCTCATTTTTACATACCAGCATTGTATGAGATTCTGCAGGTTTATAACCTTTTTTCTGGTTTTGTGGCCGGGCTTCCTGATGGCCCGGTCGGGGTTGCCTGTTCCTGCCGGTTGCTGGAAGTTCGACAATCCCGGTGACCTGACCCGGGCAGAACCGGGTTGCGGAGTGCCCTTGGTACTCAATGGCAGCCAGCAAGCCGTGCCGGGACCTTCAGAACACAACGGGGCCGTCCAAACAGGGCCCGGCAGCTACTATTCCCTGACACACGGAATTCCGCTTCCGGAAGGCGCAAACCGGATTAACGAATATTCCCTGCAGTTTGACTTCCGGATTCCGGAAAACGGAGCCTGGCGCTGTTTTTTCCAAACATCCCCTGACAATACGGGAGACGGGGATTTCTTTATCAATCCAGGCGGAGACCTTGGTGTGGCGGCAGTAGGGTACAGCGGAATCACCATCACGCCTGGCGAATGGTACCGGCTGATCATCTCCGTTAAAAACGGGACTCATTTTACCACGTATCTGGATGGGAAACTGTTGCTCAATGGGAGTGTTCAGCCCCTGAACGGGCGGTTCTCCCTGGGGCCCCGGCTGCTGGTCTTTGCCGACGACAACGGGGAAGACGGAATACTGGAATGCGCGGAGCTGGCTATCTGGGGTCAGGCACTCTCGGCTGAAGAGGCATCCGCGGCAGGAGGATACCCTCATAGCAACATGGTAAAGGTCAGGCTTCCTTTCCTCCAGAGTCCCGGATCCAGCTCTATGACCATCTGCTGGCACGACACAACGGGTGCGTTGCCTACGGTGAACTATGGCACAGAACCCGGCACCCTGCCCTTTGCGGCTTCCGGCACTGCAGAACAAACCGGCTCCCTGTACTGGCATACCGTAAAACTCACCGCCTTGAACCCGGACACACACTATTATTACCAAATCGCCGGAGGAAATGAGGAACCACCCGTATATGGTTTCAGAACGGTACCCGGGGAGACGTTCTCCGGAAAGATCCGTTTTCTGCTGCTGAGCGATACCCACACACCCGACACGGTGATGACGGGAAAAGTGGCCCGGCAAGCTGTCTCCACTATTTCGGGTTTGTACGGAAAGGATCTTGAAAACCACATCACGGCCATTCTTCATTCAGGTGATATTGTGATGGACGGAAATTCGGCCTGGCAGTACGACAAGTTGTTTTTCCAGCCCCTGTCATCACTGACAGCCCGCATTCCGACCCTGTTGGTGGCCGGGAATCACGAAGCGGAAAGCCCTTTCTTCTATCAATATCTGAAAGCCGATGAAATATCGGCCTACCCGGGAGTCCCCGGACTGAACGAAAAGATCCTTCAGTTCCGCGCCGGAAACTCCCTGATTCTGGGGCTCAACACCAACATCAGCGACCAGTACGGCACCACCCAGGCCAATTGGCTCAAGATAAAACTGGAGGAGGCAGAAAAAGACAGCACCATCGATTTTGTGTTTCTCTTCTTTCATCATCCCCCGTTTTCTGAGCTCTGGAATTATGTAAATACCAGTGATGCCGGCTCGGCGTATGTCCGGGAGGTGCTTCTTCCGGTAATAAGGAAATGCGGCAAGGTTCGCCAGCTCCATTACGGCCACACCCATGGCTATGAAAGGGGAGCCCTTCTCTCAGACCGGCAGGAGGGCGATTTCCGGATAGTCTGCGGGGGAGGCAGCGGCGGCAACCTGGATCCCTGGGCACCGGGCGCCAATACCGACCTGGATGAAATAACCACCTGCATCAGCAACTATATATTTCAAATCCTGGAAATTGACATCGCCGAAGCATCGTGCTTCACTTCCGTATACAGCCTGGGCACCCTCGCCAAACCCCTGGCCGGAGAAAAAGCCGACACCTATTATTTTCGCAGGAACCAACCCCCTCCGGCCACACCGGCCATTGAATCCGCAAATGCCGGCGACGGGTTCATCCGGATTTTCACTTCCAGGTTCCATGGTTCCGACTCCTTAATGACCCTTCGGTTGCAGATTGCTGTCGATGAACAGTTTGCCCGGGTTGTCCTGGATACCTTCATCCACCGCGTCAACATTTATGGAACCGGCCCCGGTTCGCAGCCTCTGGACCTGAACAAAGAGATACGGATGGAAGAAATTTCCATCCCTGACCGGTTGCTGCCTTCAGGATCTTTCAGCATCCGTATCCGGCACCGGGATAACAACCTCCGGTGGAGCGGCTGGTCAGAACCATGGACGCATAAGGCTACCGGAATGGAAACCAAGCCAATGAAGAACAGCCTCCTTTTGCAAAACTACCCGAACCCCTTCAACCGTCAGACCCGGATTGATTATACCATGAAGAGTGCAGGCCATGTCACTTTCCGTATTTTTGATATGAACAAAAAGCTGCTCTTTGAGAAACCGGAAGGGGTCAGGTTGGCAGGAAACCACTCTTTCCTGTTTTCCGGGGAAAGGCTGCCTGCCGGTATGTATATCTGTGAACTGGAAACAGGCACCCAACAGGGTATCCTGACCCTTATCAAACGATAAACCTACCGGGAACAAGCAGCAGCTAAGGTCGTCCCGGCATCATAAGGGGAAACGAAACGCCACACAAACAGCGCGTTGCAACAGAAAGCCATGATTCCCTGCCAGGAATCACGGATAGGGCTACCTGCCCTTACATAATAAGAAAGCACCTTATGTACCAGGGCAGCATCAGGCTGTTACCGGGGTAGGTTTCAGCTTCAAATAGAGGGCATAGGCACCTCCCAGCACCAGGAACAGCAACCCAAGAATGAGGAAAAACGGGGATTGACCCTGTACGGGTTTCAACTCATAGGTGAAAGTAGCCATGCCGAATTCGTCTTTATCCTCCTTGATATTTACCGCCTTTTTTGGAAATTTGATGGTGCTGTTTTGCTGAATAAGCATGCCCCCTTCGGAATAAGAGGTCGTAACCAGGTAGGAATTATCATCCAGTTTTGAAAAATCAGGATTTTTCATACCCATTTCCGCGAGCCATTCGTTATTTCCCAGATATCTGGCAACGCCTTTTGCTTTGAAGGATACATTGAAGGTCCGCTCCATTTCGTCGGCCTTGTAGTCGAATTCGGAGAGTAAAAACTGGTTCATGGAGCGGGTGAGGTCCCGTTTGAACAGGGATATATTTTTCCCGCCGTAGGTACTTTCCCACTGCTGCCATTGGGCGGCTGTCAGTTTCGCACTGACCGAGATGTCCGCATTGCCGAGGGAATCGATCCGGAAATGCATATTTTGCTTCAGGCTTTCGTTGCCCTGGCCCCAGACGGCAGTCAGGATAAAGAAGCACAGGATGGTGGATGCGTATTTTCTCATGGCTGCAAGATTAACGGATGGAAGAAACAATCTGGTTGATCGTGCCCTGGACCTGGGAGTAATAAGCAGCAGGGGCGCCGATGGTAACGCCTACCACATTTCCGCCGGAGGGTTTGAAGTACCCCACCCACCGGAAGAGATTCCCGGAAGCAGAAGTTTGCCCGGTATAACGCATATAGTTCCCGGAGGACCCGTTATTCTGGTATTGGACATTAACCCCTGAGCTGTAATAGGCCTGTGCGAGGTAATTCATGGCCATATCGGGGTTGTTGGTCCCGGTAATGCGGTAGACACTGATGCTGGAGCTTCCGTCGGAGGCCTCAATCTGGCTGACAAGTGCGGGAAATCCCGGGGCGGGATTGTCCATCCGCATAAAGAAAGAAGGATACCTGAAGCTCACAGGCCCCCCGTAAGCGATCAGATCGCTGGCCTCCCGGGCATCGTAGTTGCCTCCGCCTCCCTGGTTCGGATTGGCCTGCTGATTACCGGCAAAATTCGAGGCCCGGTTGACGTTTGGACTGAATTTTTTGGCACCCCCGCCCTCCCACGAGGCAACCATCTGGTCCACCTTCTGCCGCAGGAAAGCATCATCCTTCAATTCCATCGGGTTAACCCCGCCTGCATACATCTCATGCACATCGAGGTACATATACCGGGAATCGCCCTGCTGCAGGCGTTCCATGAACTCCTTCAGCTCTTCCATTCCCTTTTTAAAGGCTGTTTCAGCATCCATAACGCCCCCGAGGCCTTCTCCCCCGATTCCGGTAGCTTCGATGGCATAAAAAGAATCGTTTACCTTAATGCCCGGGTAGGCATGCCCGGGAATGAAAAAAATCATCGGGCTGAGACCGGCACACGACAGTATGCTGGCGTACAACGTCGACAACTCAATGCAAAGCCCCGTATTGCCCGTTACTACCTCCCGGGGCAAACGGATATGCTGGATCAGGGAACTCACATCCCCCACATTCAGCGGAATACCCTTAGTGCCGCTGTATACCATACCTGCCTTTCGGGTAGCCTCATAGACAGCCAGAAGGAAACGAAGCGCCTCCTCAGCAGAATTCACCACCGAAGCAGCTTCCCCCTTTAGAATCCTTTGCTGAATCTGCTGGGTATAGTATTTGATAACCGGATCTTCGGGCGTGATAAAACAGGGCACCAGCGCCAGGTTCTCAAACATGTCGGGATAGCTGACAATCTCCTGGGCCGGCATAGAACTGTACACAATGTCGTTGCGGCCCCGCATCTCAAACCCGAAGGTCTTGTCGAACGTGTCGCTCCCCTTCCCGGTATCGTACTCGACCCTGATGATTCCCTTCTCCTTCGAAGTGCTCGTCTTCTCAACAATCGAGGCATCAAACCGGGGATAAACGGTCAGGACGGCACTCTGACCCGGAACCAGGCATTTCACCTTGTCCACATCCGTCTGGTCGATGTAACCGGGAACTTCGTAGGTCACCTTCAGGTTTTGCAGTTCTCCCTTACCCTCGTTGGTTAATACCAACTTACACAGGTAAAAACGGCCCTCCAGGGCCTCTTCGTTGGCATATACCTTATATGCCGCAGGCATAATGTAACTTGTCGGCTGGATTTCCACCTCCAGATCACCGGTGCCGCCTCCGCCTAACAGGAAATGAAGCAGCAGAAAGATGACCCCCAGTGAGGAAAGTACCAGCGGCAGCCAATACTTTTTCATTCTGATCAATTTAGCAGGTTTATAAAATCAGGACTTCTCCTGCAAATATAGGTAAGGTTAAGAAGTTATGAATCAAAAAAAAACGATAATTTAACAGTTTAGGATTAAATTATTGTACCCATTTGCCGGCTAATGTTGATAAATTGATATATTGGTGGATACCGGCGCTGCATAAAGAATGGGGAGTCAGCAGCCCCTGTCAGGCGGATCGGGTGAGATTTTCCGCCACCCGGAAGCCTGGTTAAGCCACCGGGAAAGGGAGCTGCGTGGGTTATTCGGCATTCAGGTCAGCGCTGGCCCGAAGGATTCCCTCCCCCTTCCGGTCGCGGAGAGTTATCTCGCAGGTCACCGGGTTTTTAAGGCCTGATCCTTTCAGAATGAAATTCGGGGTGATCTGTTTGCGGAACGAAGAAGCCTCCATACCATGTCCGCCGGTCAGGTCTTTTTCTTCCAGTATCAGGGCACCCTCAGCATCGGTAATCTTCATTCCCATTTCAACGGAGATCTCCCCTGCTTCTTCGGTAAACCCTTCCAACCCCTCAAAAATCAGGTATATGTCCTGGTTGTACTTCACCGTATTGCCGGTGATGGTTAACCCCTGTACCGGATCGAACAGGTACACCTCCTTACAGGTTACATTTTGGGGCTCCACCCGGATATGGGGAGACGGCACCACATCAAAATCCATCCGGGCCCTGAAGGTTCCCTTTTCCTTTTTATCCCAAATGTTCACCAGCAGGGTGTATTTGCCATTCGACCGGATCGGGTCGGCAACGGTCAGGCTGGTTCTCAGCAGCAGGGGCGACAGACCGATCCCTCCTGTCTGGCCGGCATAAAGGTCTTCCACCCTGAAGAGGGTATCTCCCGCCTGGTTCACGACTTTCATGGACATGCCGGGAAAGGCGTATCCTTCCTGTTTTTCGAACCCCTCTGCATTTTCAAAGTTCAGGTAAAACTTTTCACCGTAGGTGAAGGTAGTCCGGTTGATTTTGTCCACCCCATCGGTGAGATACACGTTATCGCAGGAAAGCCCGTCGCCCGCAGTGGACAATCCTGTGATGAAATCTTTGCGCACTGATTTCCTGAAGTCGCAGGAAAAAAGGGTCATCAAAACCAGCACGATCAGCCAAACTTTAGTTTTCATCCTTTTGGTTTTTAGGTTTTTATATAAAAGCAAATTGCACAAACCCAAGGCTGGGCCAGGGGAACAGTGGTGAGCCCCGGGGGCCGGATTTTTCCTTCGGCCGGAAGGTGAAGGTGGTTATTTGCCTCCGATCTGCATTTCGGCAACCCTGAAGGTCGGAGCCGCCATAGAACGGCTCAGGTCGGGGTTGTTGCCCATCCTGTCGATGCCATTCAGTATCTGAGTTGCGGATCCGGCGATGGTCACCCCTTTGACAGGATGGACAATCCGGCCGTTTTCGATCCATAGGCCGCTGGCGCCTCCCGAGAAGTTGCCGGTCACAGGGTTGATGCCGTAGCCTGTCACTTCGAGAACCAGCAATCCCCGCCGGGTATCCCGGATGATCTCCTCAGGGGAGAATGAGCCTGCCTCAACAGAGACGTTGTGGGTCCCGATCCCGGGGAGCTCCGTAAATCCTCCCCTGGAAGCATTACCGGTACTGGTCACTCCCGCCCGCCGGGCTGTAATCGTATTGTAAAGAAACCCTTTCAGCACCCCTTTTTCGACCAGGAATCGCCGTTGCGTCGGCACTCCCTCTCCGTCAAAGGGGGCACTCCTGAGTCCCCGGGCTCTTGTTCCATCGTCGATGAGGGTCAGCAGTTCAGAAGCAAAGGTCTGCCCCAGGGAATCCTTCAGGAAGCTGGCACCCTGCAGCACCCTCTCCCCGTTGATGGCTGCAATGATCCCCCCCAACAGGGAAAAGGCCGCATCCGCATCGAAGATGACACTGGCCCGCTGGGTGGGCACCATCACAGGATCGATAAGCTGGAGGGCTTTCCGGGAAGCCACTTCAGCAATCTCTTCGAGGGGTAACAAATCAGAAAAATAGCGGCGGGAGCAATATTCCCCCCCCGTGTTTTTCTGTTCTCCTTTTTCAGCCACCACGCTGATACCCAGGGAACAGGCTGAATTCTTATAACGTACCGACAACCCGTTGGAGTTGGCAATAAACAATTCACCTTCCCCTTCACCGTATCCGGCACCTGAGCTTTTGGAAATTCCGGGTTTTCCCATGGCTGCTTTTTCGAGTTCCAGGGCCATCCTGATTTTCTCCTCCATGGGTACCGTTGCAATCGAGGGGTCGTATAACCCCTCCACCAGCGCCGGTTCTGACACTTCCGGCAGAAGGTTGTTCTCATCGGGGGTGGTCAGTTTGGCAAAGGCTACAGATGCCCGGAGGGTATCCTCCAGAGCCTTGTCTGACAGGTCGTTGCAATGACTGAATCCCAGTTTCCCGCCCACCAGTACGCGTAAGCCAATGCCGGCTGTGGAAGCCTCCTCGATGGTTTCGATTTCGCCATCCTGTACCTGGATGGAGAGGTTCCTGCCCGCTTCCAGGTAAACTTCAGCCTTATCAGCCCCTGATTTCAGTGCCTTGGCCACCAGGTCACGGGTTATTTTTGAATAGTCCATTTTGTTTGATTTTCAATGTAGGTAAACTTATCGTTGTCATGATCACATCAGGGTTTTCGTGCATTTCCCCGTCTGGATTCCTGAAATTCTGTCTTTTACCGGTCTTGCTTAGGCCCTGCTTCCCCCGACGTTGATCCCCCGGATCCGCACGGTAGGCTGGCCGGCTGACACCTCAGCACTCTGTCCTTTGCCGCAGATGCCGGGACCAAAGTCGAGGTCGTTGCCCACCGCGTCGATGTTGGAGATCACATCCAGGCAGGAACCGATCAGGGTAGCTCCCCTGATGGGTTTGGTCTTCCGGCCGTTCTCAATAAGGTAAGCCTCACGGCAGGTGAAGTTAAACACACCGGTGACGGGATTTACGCTGCCTCCGCTGAGACTTTGTACGTAGATGCCCTTTTTCGTCGAGGCCAGGATATCTTCCGGGGTGTCGGAACCCCTTTCGATGAAGGTGTTGGTCATCCGTGGAATGGGAATATACCTGAACGATTCGCGCCGTCCGTTGCCGGTTCGCTCCAGGGAGAGCTGTTTCGCGCTGAGGATGTCGGTCATATAACCCTTCAGGCGGCCGTTTTCGATGAGCACGTTTCGTTGGGCTCTGGTGCCCTCATCGTCGAAGTTGATGGTGCCCCTGAAGCCGGGGAGGGTGCCATCGTCGACCATGGTGAATTTGTCGCTGGCGACTTTCTGCCCCAGTTTTCCGGTGAAGGCGCCGATATTTTTGGCGATGTTGTCGGCTTCCAGGGGATGGCCCACGGCTTCGTGCACCAGGACTCCTCCCCAGCCGTTCTGCATCACGACGTCCATGATTCCTGCGGGGGCATCCTCAGCCTCCAGCATGGCGATGGCTTCGCGGGCAGCCCTCTGAGCAACAGTTTCAGGAGTTACCAGGTCAAACATCTCAAAGCCTGCATGCATGCTCAGCCTTTCGCGCGACATATGGCGAGCCCCTCCATCCTGGCTCATGGCCTGCACAATGAAAAAAAGCAGGGGTAGTTCATCGCTCAGGTATACCCCTTCGCTGTTGGCAATCACCCGGCTGCGGACTTCATCGTAGTAATCGATGAGGGCCATCCTGATGCGCGGGTCGTAATCGAGTGCCGCCTGGTTGGCCCGGCGGATCATCTCAATGCGCTGCTCATCGGCCACCTCCCCCAGTGGCAGTTGCACGGTCACAAACGACTCCCGTTTTGCAGGGGCTATATTTACCGGCACAACCGGGGTGCTGTTGGCGGCCACATAAGAGGCCACCTCCGCGGCCCGTAGCAACTTTGCCTCTGTGATCTCTTCGGTGTAGGCATAACCGGTTTTGTTGCCGCTGATTACCCGTACACCGGCACCCTGGCTGATCCCGTACAACCCGCTTCTGAAGTTCGACTCCTCCATCACGATCTGTCTCGAAATCCTGTTCTCCAGACAGATATCGGCAAAGTCGCCTCCTCGGGCCAGGGCGTGCCTTATCACCTTATCCAGCATGTCTTGTCCCACCCGGATTCCTGTTTTGCCTGCTGTTCCGGCATCACAGGAGAGCAATTGGCTCAGCAGTGCCGGAGCAGCAGCAAGGGCAAGCCCCCCTTTGACTCCCATCTCCAGGAACCTTCGCCGGGGAAGTTCCCGGACCCTGAATGTTTCATTTCCCATTATTGTTGTTGTTTGGTTTTCCTACAAGCAAAGCCTCCCTGCTGCACCCTGGCGCACCGCTTGTCACTGCAACGAAGGCAGCTTCTCAGTGTCGGGTTCGAAAAACATCCACTGGACCTCCGGAATCTCCTTCTTTAAACCCACCTCGCAGGCGTTGATGTCACGGATAAGCTGTCCCGCAGAGCCGGCTTCGCTCATTTTGGCCTTCACGGCCACCATGATCCGCGGACCCAGCTGCAGGGTGATCAGGTTGAGAACACGCTCTACTTCAGGCCGGGCTTCCAGAATGGTCCGAATCCTTGCATCCGTTTCCTCATCAGCACTCTGCCCGATAAGCAAACTTTTCACCTTCACCGCCAGGAAAAAGGAGATGATAATCAACAGGACACCGATACCGATGCTGCCGATCGCATCAAAAACCGGATTTCCGGTGAGGATAGCCAGGATGATGGCCAGAAGGGCAAACGAAAGACCCAGAAGGGCTGCCGTATCTTCACCCAGCACGACGACCAGCTCACTTTGCCGGCTGTTTTTGGCCCAGGTCCAAAGCGACTGACCGTGCCTCACCTTATTGATCTGGACAATGCAGCCCCACAGAGAGGCAGCCTCGAAAACCATACTGACCGACAGCACCACCACCGCAATCATCGGACTCTTCAATCCTTCGTGAAGGTGGATCTTGTGGATACCCTCATAGATGGAAAAGAGGCCTCCCATGCTGAATAAAATGAGGGCGACGATGAACGACCAGAAATAGATCTCCATGCCGTAACCCAACGGATGACCGGAATCCGGCTTTTTCCGGGCTGCCCGAAGCCCCCAGAAGAGTAGTCCCTGGTTTCCGCAATCGGCATAAGAATGAATCGACTCTGCCAGCATGGCTCCCGAACCGGTGATCACTGCCGCCACCGTTTTGGTGATGGCAATACCCATGTTTGCCAGCAAAGCAAACAAAATCGATTTGACTGAAGCTTCGTTGTGTGACATCCTCCCGGCTTTATTGGCTCGTAAAGTTATCCGATTTATCAGCAGCCAACAAAAAAAATGGCAATGGAAAAAGGTTTTTTCAAAAAAAATTTCCGCTTTTGGGTCCCCGTCGGTCAATGCCGGGCATGCGTGTGGTTTCAGAAGAGCAAAAAATAACGGATACTCCAGGCAGGCAGCCATGGACTGATTCCTGTCTGATCCCTGAAAAAATGGAAAGCCATTCCAGCATCTGCACTGATGCCTGAATTCTTCGTGAAATAGATATCCCTGCCCAAACAGAGGTTGGTATTTCCCAATACATCAACATCGGGATCCAAGACCAGGATCAGGCTGTTCAATCCGATTTTTGCATACCAGGGCGGCAGTCCCGATTTGCCGGGTTTCTTCCCGAAATGATGATAGTAATCGAGGGAAAAACTTAAAAGAATTTCCCAGTCTAACTTCAGACTCCCGGATTAACCATTTATGAGAACACCTCATTTGGTGTTTAATCATTGGTCGGTTTCTGCACAAGTTCTGATGTTCACCGTGAACGATACCGATCAAGGTTCGCATTGGGACTCAATAAGGGCCGGGAAGCCCGGCAAGATGGGCGTATGTGAAAAAGCCGCCGAAGGTGGCCGGGCAATCGGAATAGTTGGTGGAATGGGCAGGTCCTGCGGATGCGGTCATGTTTGCATGCCTGTTTCTGCTGGCAGATACAATTCCACTTTCAGACCGCAGGCGATTTCCCTTTCGAACAGGTCGGTGTAGACGATCCGGTATTTTTCAGGTTCCCCGGGCGGGTTAAAAAGCCGTATCCTTGCCTCGGTGATGGCTGCGCTGTGGGGCCGGGTGCCGGCATCTTCGTTTCCGTTTTTTCTTTCGGCAGCCATGCTCCTGCCAACCCCATTGTCGGTGATGGTGCATTTGATCACATCCCCGCCCGTTTTTTCAAGGACCACGGAAAGAAAGCCTTTGCGGGACAAAGAGGTAAATCCGTGACGGATGGCATTTTCAGCAAACGGCTGGATCATCATGGGGGGCATCAGGAGCACGCCATCGCCCATTCTTCCTGCCACACGGATCTCAAAATCAAACTTTTCGGGGAAGCGCATTTGCTCAAGCCGCAGGTAACTCTCCAGGAATCCAGTCACTTGTTCCACAGGCACCATCTGCCGGGTGGCATTGGCAAGAGACTCCCCTACCACCCTCGAAAAATCGTTCAGGTAGACCAGCACCTCATCCATTTTGTTAGCCAGCACATAATACTGAATACCGTTCACGCAATTGAAAATGAAGTGCGGATTCATCTGGGCCTGCAGTGCCTGCATTTCGAGCCGGGCTATTTTCTTTTCGACCTCCGATTTCATCTCTTGTCTTTTTCTTGCTGACCGCAAGTACCCAAGGGTGGACAAGCCGCTCAATAACAGCACCAGGAGGATGGCCACCAGGTTCATATACCAGAGTCGCCACCAGGGATGACGAACAATGAAATCAATATTTAGAGGTTCTGCAGGAAGGAGGGTATTCAGATTTTTCGATTCCACGCTGAAAGTATAACGCCCCGGAGGCAGATTCGTGTAAACAGCTTTTCTGCCGGCATCCCACAAGTGCCAATTTTCGTCGTACCCCCGGAGCATGAAACGGAACCTGTCTTTCCCTGGATTTAGGTAATTTAAAATGTCAAAATGAAAGATGAGATCATTTTCAAAATGTTTGAATGTAATCCTGCCTGCCGGAATGGATTTCCAGGGTCCTGTCCAGACTGCCAGGAGGCTGTCGGCAGGTTCATTATTGATTTCCAGGGACTTCAGAACAATCCTTCCCTCCGTTATTTCTTGCTTTTGTGTGATCAGTCCTGATTTGTTTTTCTCCCGGATACCCGGGACAGGTTCTCCGGCAAGGGGAACCCAATCCCCCGGTCCGCTTTCATACGGACCACCCCCTTCGCCGAGGGTGATGGGGTTTGCTGCACGCGGGAAAAAAGTCCGGGTATCCAGCTTGATAAGTATGTCTTCTGCCGCAATCCAGAGATTTCCTTTCCTGTCGATAACTGCCCTTTTGGAGGATTGTCCGGAATACCCCTCCTCCTCATTCATGAACCGGATAACAACTTTCTGCTTTATATACAGCGAGTCCAGGTCAATACAGTTCAGTCCCAGGTTGGTTCCCGCCCATAGAAGGCCTTTCTTATCCGCTATCAGCCAGCTGATGGTGTTGCCCTGCAATCCCTGATCCCTGCCGATACGATGGTCTATTCTCAGAGAATCCTTTTGAAGGGTGGCAATACATATCTCTCCCTGATTGGAGCCAAAAATCAGACGTCCCTTTTCATCAAAGCAGAGGTCGTTGAGGTGCTCGCTGATGGTGGTGTCGGATTGGTTCAGGTTGACCATGCGGTCCCCTTCGCTCATCCACAAGCCGCTGGTTGAGGAAGTATACCAGCACCGGATGCCTTCTTTGACCAGGCGGCTAACATTTTTGGGGCCGTGATCAGATAAAAAATATTTGTAAGAGGGCCGCAAATTCACGGGGGTCAGGTGATTTCCAGACCAGGGTGCTCTATAATCAGGATTCAATGCGGTATATTCCCATCCCGAAAGAATCAGCGTATCAGTGCCTGCGACGGCAAATTCATAAGTACTGCCTTCGGTATCCAGATACGATGCATGCTGACAGCTTTCATCCAAACAAAACAATCCCAATTCATTGGCCACAATAAAGGAATGATCGTCTGTTTCAACAACCTTCCTAAAACGAAAAGCCGTCTGTTTTTCAAATTCAGGGAGTTGAGATCGAACCAGTTTTCTGGCTTCCTGCCGGATTGAACCAGAGGTGCTCCAGATATCCGGGCGGGTGTTTTTCCAGAACTCCCTGTAAGTCAGTACCATCGGGTGCTTTTCTGTCAATGAATAGCTTCCGTCCGGCTCCATCCTGATCAGTTCATGGTCGTCCGAAATCCAGAGCTTTTCCTGCGAATCGATATACAGATCATTGATTTTAAGTTGTTCAAGGTTGAAATAAGAAGCAGCATAAGTCGAAATACCTGAACCAGGCACCATGAAAAGGCCTTCGTTGATGGTTCCGATCCAAAGGATATCCTGCTCCTTGTCGCAAAAAACCGTCCATATTTCCCTGTCGGAAATGCCGAAAGCATCCTTGTAGTTTCTGAAGGTTTTGCCATCGTACCTGAAGATACCCCCCTCCAGTTTCAAGGTATAAAAGGACCATGCGGCCAGCCAGATAGCCCCCTGTTTGTCTTCCGCCATCCCGAATACCTGCCCCAGTGTATCATTTTCAACAATGCTTTTACGGTTAAAAATGCGTACTCCCTTGGTCCCCATAGAGAAAATTGTATCTCCGTCAGACGTCAGGAATCCGGAATAGCTATCGACCGGATAATGCTCTCCTCCGTCAAAGGCATTGACAAATTGGTTTTTATCCGGGTAGTACCGGATAGGACTGCTTTCTCCGTGGGTGAGGATGTAGATGAAATCCCCGGCATCCACCAGTCCAGTCACGCAGTTAAAATGTTCACTGAACATTTTTCCCGGGAAATTTGATATGCCGCTGTCCCTGATAACACTGATCCCTTCGTGTGAACCGGCAATGAGGCACCGGAAGTTTTTCGACCAGCACAACACCCGGATGCGGTCATCGGCCAGGCCGTCGTTTCGAGTAAATCTCCTGAACTGCCTGCCATCGTAGTTGTATATCCCCTCCCCATAGCTGCCGAACCACATTATGCCGTTGTCATCCTCCGCAATAGCCCAGACCTGGTTGGCCGTCATCCCTTCGAACGGCGTAAATATCCGGAACGATTTGCCGTCGAAGGTGCAAAGTCCCGCCTGAGTGCCGATCCAGAGCAAACCCCGGGAATCCTTGTAAATCGCCTGTATAGCCCTGTCAGGCAATCCATCCCTGACGGTATAATGGCGGGTGGGCAGGGTTTGGGCGGTGGTTTCAACAGTCAGGATAACGGTAAGCAGTAGCAGGAGCCCCTTAAGGTTCTGCAGTAGGATCCGGTATTTGGCGGACTCACTCATATGGTAACGAATTCCATCCCTTCTGAGGCGGGTTTTCCCATGGCGTCTTTCTGACTATCGGGGCAGGCTATTTTGCTCCGGTATCCGGTAAACCAATAACAATAACAAGTAATCTGCGTTCAGTACGATCCTTATGATCCGGGGTTCCACCTTCTCCTCCCCAAACAGGATTCAGAACTCAAAATAGCACCCATTCTACTCTTCTGATATTCTGACCCTGTGATCTTTAATGCAGGATTCGCCATTCATTTTCACGATTCTTCATTCGCCATTCGAGATTCAAGATTCAGGATTTAAGACTCAGGATTTGGCGAGTTGTTTATTAAATCAGGACTGCTTCAGGTTGATTATTTATCCCGGTGCGTCAGGGCTTTGAGAAAATCTTCGTTCCTGCGGCTGGCGACATCGAGCCGGGTGCCGTTTTCGAGGATAACGTGGAATCCTTCGCTGCGGCTATAGGTTTTGATGTAAACCATATTCACCAGGTGCGATTTGTGGATCCGGTAGAAACGGTTGGCCGGCAGCAGTTTCTGCACCAGGTTGAGCGGTTTTGAAACCAGCAGTTCTCTCCCGTCTGAGATGAAGACCCGTGTATAATTCTGTTCTGCCCGGCAAAAGACGATCGATTTGGCCTTCTCGAACTGGAACCCTTCAAAGGTGGGAAGCGCCACTTTTTCGTTGCCGGAAGACCCGGAATTCAGGGCATGAGCCAGTTTGCCAAGGTTTTCAGAAGGAATTCCCTGAAACAGCCTCTTTTCATACAGTTCCATGGCTTCCTTCAGGCTGTTTACACTCACAGGTTTAAGGATATAATCCAGGGCTGCCACCTTGATAGCCTTGATGGCATACTCCGAATAGGCGGTAATGAAAATCACCGAGAAAGGAACCTGCTGGAAATAGTCGAACAGTTTAAACCCGTTTTCTCCTGGCATTTCAATGTCGAGGAAAACGAGGTCCGGGTTGTTCCTGCAAATGGCCAGAACACCCTCCCCCACCGATCCGGCCATAGCTGCCACTTCTACCTTCCCGGGAAAATAGCGGGTCAGCATCAGTGACAAACTCTCCCGGGCCGGTTTTTCGTCATCGATTATTACACAGCTGATCATAGCTGCCAATTAAGCTCTTTGTTACAAATATCGCAAAAAAATGTCTGATTGAAGAGGCTGGTTTGTATAAGCTGTTTTCAATGTCAGGTATCGGCAATTCCATCGTACTCCTAACCTGGGGCTCCGTCGCCATGAAAGAAAAAAACCCGGACAATGGCCGGGTTTTTGTGTGTGGTCGGGATGCTCCCGGGCGGCTTGCATCTTCTGTTTTTGCTTTGTGAAATCGGGCCCGACGGTCTGTTACAAACAGCTCCGGAAAGGCGAACCGGTTGGGCTGCCACAACTTAAAGGGGCTCCATTCCTGAATACCGCGATGCCAAGCCCTCTCCTTGAGTTAATAATCTTAGCATATTCCTTAATCCATCACGCGTTCAAACTTCAGTTTTGCCTGAAGTTCTTATCGGACTGCGTTGTTTGAACGACTTAGCAGTAAAAATAATCTTATTGAAGAACATAACAGGGACCAATGTATAACCGCAGCTATTTCGATGGTGAACGACTGACTTCAGTGATTTATCGTTCCGGCATAGACTGGTTCAAGTTGTCGTGCAGGAGAAATATGCCATCCGGGTCAGGAGTGGCAGGAGCGAGGGTTAAGACAAGCCAATTAAGCCATACCCTTTTCAGGAAGGCTCCAGATCTGTTCCCGGGCGGTGATGCCAGGCAGCAGGCAGAAAAAAAATCCAGGATTACTCCATTACCTGGTCAGCTTCCGGGAAGACGTTAAAATGGCTGCCGAACTGGGCCAGGAATTCGAGGCTCAGAGCGCGGAAGGTATAGCTCACAGGCAGGAAGAGAACAGCCCCGATGTAAGGCAGGGCCAGCACCAGCCAACCGATGCAGCAGGTAAAGATGCCAAACAGGAGTACAGCCAGGATGGCTGCCACCCAGAGAATAAAAATAAAGAGACCATACACCAGGAAGGCAATAAAGTGGCTTCCGAAGAGCCTGAGAAAACGGCTCCATCCGGCCATAACGGTCAACCTGTGTTTATACTGGAGGGGGACCACAAAATGGTCCAGCAAGAGGGAGACATAACCGAACACGACAATTCCTGCCAGAAAAACAATTACCAGGAAGGCCACCTTCCAGAAGACCACGATGCCCGGATAATCGCCGTAATAGAGCCCCTTGGCCGAAACAAAGGCATAGACAGCAAAAAGGGCTATACACAGAAATCCCAGCCAGCCGAAAAAGAAACGCCAAATAAACAAAGAGTTTCCCTCCTTTCGGAAGGAGTGCCAGGGCAGGCTGATTTCGGCCGAGTCGTTGGCAACGTTGTGCAGGAACATAAATTTACCGCGCGAGCTTACCCAGATCAACGCTGAAATCAGGATAAACAGAAAGAGGACACCGAGGATGATGAGGTTAAACCACAGCGGATGGGATTGGAGCCAGTTCCAGGCGGTTTCAGGGAATGAAAAAAATTCGGTCCAGTCGGTTTTTCCGGCTGAAGATCCGTTACCTCCGCTGCTACCCTGGCAATCTACCAGTCCGGCAAGCCAGGCTGTGAATCCAAGCCGCATCCATTTGTGAAGGTCAAAGGGTCTGAAGAGTGCCTGCTTCATACGGTCCCAGCCCCGTGAAAGCGGCAAGGTGTACTGAATATCCATGGTTAGGTTGTTAAGTTCCCGGCAATATACGAATTAATTTGCCACAGTGGAATTTCTTTGCCGATTAATCACCCTCCTATGCGGAGTAATTGGGAATCCGGGCAAAAAGCCGCCATACATCCCGCGACCTGTGGCTGCCGGAGCCCGGTTCAGGTCGGAGTGTCGCGGAGCAGGGTGAAGGGCCCCAGTCAGGACAGGGATCAGGCCAGGATATGGAACAGAAGATAGGCAATAACCAACGTGAAGAGGATGTTGAACCCTTGTCCTATAAGGAAGGCATACAGAGGTTTTTTGCTTTCCATCGCTTTGATGTCGGCAAACCGGGTCTCCATACCGATAGAGATAAAGGCCAGGTTGAACCAGAAATTGGCGAACGATTTCATCACCTTTCCGGAGCCGGCGGCTGTTTCGGGATTCAGGAGGAAGGAGAATACCAGGGATGCCACGATAAAGCCGAGGACGAATTTGGGGAAACGTTCCCAGATCACCCGGATGGAAACCCTTTCCTTAGCGCCGGAGCCCCTGTTGCGGTAAGCCCAGAAGACCGATATCAGGAAGGCGGCCACGCCGAGCAGGACATTCTGTGAGAATTTCACGATGGTGGCGTATTTCAGACCGGTTTCTCCGGCGATCGTCCCGGCAGCTACCACCGCGCCTGTGGTGTCGATAGTACCGCCCATCCAGGCTCCCGCAACCATGTCGCTCAGTCCTATCCATTTTGAGAGCGCCGGCATCAGCACCATCATGGGCACCGCCACAATCAACACGATCGAGATGATAAAGGAGAGTTTTTTCTTGTCTCCGTTAATGGCCCCAGCTGTGGCAATAGCGGCGGAAACCCCGCAGATGGAGACCCCGCTGGCCAGCATGGTGGCAAACTCATCGTCGACCTTCAGTTTCCGGGCAATCCAAAAGGTAAAATACCATACAGCCAGCACCACCACTACCGCCTGTATCATCCCGAAGGAACCTGCTGTGAGGATGTCTTTGAACAAAATGGTGGAGCCCAGCAATACCAGGCCTAACTTAACGTAAAGCTCCGACTGGACCCCTTTTTTCAGCCATCCGGGGAGTCGGAAGAGATTCCCGATGAGCAGTCCCAGGAGTAAGGAAAAAAGCACCGTTTCCAGCCCGATATTCTTGAACCCTGTCCAGGAAGCGATGAACTGGGCCAGAAAGGCCAGAAGACACACCGAAATGAAACCAGTCAGGTAGTTTTTCAGCGAATCCCCGCTAAGGAGGACCCCTATGATGGAGAAAACCCCGAATACCAGCATGGTGGAGAGCAGGGAGATTGCCAGCGAAGAGGAGTTAAAGACATTAACGATTCCCGTGTAATCGTTCCAACCGGCTTTTCCCCCGAAGGTGGGGGTAGTGATACTGTAACCGGCCAAAACCACAAACAGGATCAGGGCAAACCCGATTACGACAGAAGCCCAGTCCTGCCCTATATTCCAGAATTTCACATTTGGTTTAGTGGTAATTTCAGTCATATTGTCTGGTTTATTATGGTTCTGACGGCATGATTCCTTTCCGGGCTGAACCGAATCGTGTGGCAAATTTCAAAACAATTCAGAAGAAATCAATACGTATAAATTGGTATTTCTGCCGACGGAAAACCGGTGTTCCTTTGCGTATTTTCTCTTATTTTAGAACCGGGAGATGAGAGAATGGCTGCGGGTTAAAACTATTTTTTATTTTCGTTGGTTTGATTGTAACTGTAATTAACCTATACTGACCATGAAAAAAATGATTTTGCTACTCATCCTTGCGGGGGTGTTTTCCCATTTCGTGCTTACAGCGCAGGAAGAGGCCTTCCGTCCCGGGGGCAAACCGGAAGTGAACATTTTCACAAATGTTTCTTCGGTTTTTTCGGATGGGGACAACCACAACAAAGCAGATGTGACGAGGGCTTACCTTGGGTACCGTTACGAGTTTTCGAGGAGTCTGAGCGGAAGGATAACCTACGATGTGGGAAACCCCAACACCGGCAAGATGCATTATACAGGATTCCTGAAGTACGCCTATCTTCAATATAAGACGGGGCAATTTACCCTTACGGGAGGAATGATTCCGATGCCCGAATTCGAACAGGAAAATAAAATGTGGGGATTCCGGTACCTGTTTAAACCTTTCCACGACGAATACGGATTCGGCACCAGTGCCGACCTGGGCATCAGCCTTGATTATGCCTTTACGCCCTGGCTGTCTGCCGATGTTGTTGTTGCCAACGGGGAAACCTTCAAGACCATGGAAATGGATTCGGCATTAAGAATTGGTGCAGGAGTGACCCTTCTCCCTGTCAGGAACCTCACCCTTCGTGGTTATTTCGACACCATGAAAAAAGGGGAGGTCAACCAGCAAACTTTTGATGTGTCGGTTGCTTACCAAATCAACCAAATCAACCTGTCGGCCGCTTATAACTATCAGAAAGATCATTCCCTGATTGCCGGGCACGACTACAGCGGGTTTACCATCAATGGTTCGGTGCCTCTGAATAAACAGGTAAAGCTGACAGCCCGTTTTGACCAGTTGGGATCGGTACAACAGGCAGGTGCATCCCAACCGTGGAACCACAACAAAGATGGGAACCTGTACCTTACAGGGATAGAATTTTCTCCCGCGAAGGGCATCAAAATAACCCCCAATTTCCAGGGCTGGGATCCGGCAGATCCGGAGAAATCTTTTATTTCCCGGGTCGGACTGCACCTGGAAATCAAGATATAACCCCACCCCGGCAGATTAGTTATATCCGGCAAAGATTGTGCGTTTTTTTGCAACCTTTACCTCCTGACGGTGGTATACGAAGAATAAGCCATTGGCAGGTCATCACTTTTCTCCAGGGGGTATGGCGATTTCCGGGATTTCTTTCTGGCATTGTAAAGAGGTCCTGAATTTTTTCCGGATCGTGATATCCAGCTTTGACCGGGCGATAACCGCAACCGAAACAAAAACCGATAAACCAGATTTTATGACTATTGAACGGACTTTTGACCTTCTTGAAAGGTACAATGAGCTATTCCCGGCAAAGGAGGATGTGCTGTGCGGCAAACAGAACGGGGCGTGGGTGAAATACAGTACTACCGATTACATCCGGTTGTCGCACCAATTCAGTTACGGACTTCTGGAACTGGGGATCCGGAGGGGCGACAAGGTCATTACGGTTTCGAACAACCGGCCGGAATGGAACTTTGCCGATATGGGGATGGCCATGGCAGGGGTTGTCCATGTGCCGGTATTTACATCGCTCAGTCAGGCTGAATACCAATATATCATCCGGCATTGCGAAGCTAAGCTGATCCTGGTATCCGACCGGAAACTCCACCGGGTGGTGGAACCGGCAGTCCTTGCAACAGGATTACCTGTTGAGGTCTATTCGTTCGACCCCATCGAAGGGGTAAAAAACTGGAAAGAGATACTGGACGATGGCGGCTCTCATGCCGGGGAGCATAGGCAGACCCTGGAAGAATTAAAAAGCAGCATACGGCCGGAAGATTTTGCCTCACTTATTTACACCTCGGGAACTACAGGCAAAGCCAAAGGCGTCATTCTTACGCACCGGAATATGGTAAGCAATTTTCTTTCTGCCGCCTCGGTTTTCAACCTGAAGCCTGCAGACCGGTACCTGAGCATCCTGCCGTTGTGCCATGTGGGGGGGCGGCTTGGCAATTATCAGACCCAGTATAGCGGAGCCAGCATTTACTATGCGGAAAGTATGGGAACGATTGCCGCAAACATGGCCGACATCAGGCCAGACGGGTTTGATGCAGTTCCGCGGGTAATTGAAAAATTTTATGACGTTATCATTTCTAAGGGCAACAAACTGACAGGGATCAAGCGGAAGCTGTTTTTCCGGGCAGTATTTCTGGGGCTGAAGTACAAGCCTTTTGGAGAAAACGGGTGGTTATACGAATTAGAGCTGAAACTTGCCGACAAACTGATATTCAGCAAATGGCGCCAGGCCCTGGGAGGAAAGGTGAGGATTGCAGGCTGCGGGGGCGCCAGCCTTCAGGCGCGTCTGGAAAGAGTCTTCTGGGCTGCCGGAATCAAAATCATCAATATGTACGGCCTTACCGAAACTTCCCCGATCATCACCATTAACCGCACCGACAAGGGGAACGTAAAACTGGGCTCTGTGGGCACCGTGATAGAAGACGTGGAGGTGAAAATTGCCGATGACGGGGAGATCCTCTGCAAGGGACCCAATGTCACTCCCGGATATTTCAAGGATCCCGAGCTTACCCGGCAGGCATTCGACACGGAAGGCTGGTTTCACACCGGAGATATAGGGTACCTGGCAGAAGGAAAGTTCCTCATGGTCACCGACAGGAAAAAGGAGATCTTCAAACTGTCGAACGGGAAATTCATTGCCCCGCAGGTCGTTGAAAACATCTTCAAGGAATCTCCCTTCATAGACCAAATCCTGGTTACCGGAGAACACGAGAAATTTGCCAGTGCCCTGATAGCTCCTGATTTTAAATACCTGGAAGATTGGATGAAATCCCGGTCGATAGAGGTTACGGGCAACGGGGAGACCATCCGGCATCCGGAGGTATTGTCCCTTTACTCCCGTGAGGTCGAAAACCTGAACCAAAAGCTGAGCCCGCCGGAAAGGCTGAACCGTTTCCGGCTGATACCCGATGAATGGTCACCTGCCTCCGGGGAATTGTCACCGACACTAAAGCTGAAACGGCAGTTCATTCAGGATAAATACAAGGAGCTGATAGCACAGATTTATATGAAATAACCGCGTGCGGACAGGAGGATCTCTCGCCGCACCCCGGTACCACCGGCAGGACTAATGCAAAAGGTCTTACTGCCAGGGAGTGCTGTGGTTTACACATCAGGAGAGACCGGCCGGGACAGTCATACCGCATTTGAACCGCAAGTCAACGATAAATCAAACAGATGGATTTACAGAGAGTCAGAGGCAGGAAGACCCGAAAACTGTTCACCGATACCGCACGGTATTTATACAGGAACGATCCGGTGTGGGTCTGCCCATTGGATAATGACATCCATAACATCTTCGATCCGCGGAAAAATCCCTATTACCAGCATGGGATTGCTGAACGGTGGGTAGCAACCGACGATTCGGGGAATCCGGCCGGACGGATAGCGGCCTTTATCGACTATAACCTGGCAGGGTCGTATGATCAGCCTACCGGGGGTATGGGATTTTTCGAATGCACCAACGACCGGGAGGCGGCATTCCTCCTTTTCGACACGGCGAAAAACTGGCTGTCAGAAAGGGGAATGGAAGCCATGGACGGCCCTGTGAACTTTGGAGAGACCGACAAATTCTGGGGACTGCTGGCAGATGGCTTCACGCATCCTTCTTTCGACGTGCCGTACAATCACCCTTACTACCAGGCGCAGTTTGAGGCTTATGGTTTCCGGGTATACTACCACATGGAAGGATTCCATCTCGATATCACAAAGCCTCTGCCGGAGCGGTTTACCAGGATTGCTGAACGGGTATTGCGGAATCCGAAGTTTACCTTTCGTCATTTCACCTGGAAAGAAGAGGATAAATTCACAGCCGATTTTGCGGAGGCCTTTAATCAGGCCTGGGCCTCTTTCAAAAAGAACTTTGAGCCACTTGAACCGGGTTACATCCGGGCAACGCTGAAGAAAGCCCGACCCATCGCAGACGAAGAATTCATATGGATGGCCTATTATGAAGGACGACCGGTTGCCATTTACCTCATGTTCCCCGACCTTAACCAGATTCTGAAACATCTGAACGGCAGACTCGGGGTGGCAGGCATGTTGAAGTTCCTGTGGCATAAATACAACAAGAGCATGACCAGGGCCAAGGGGCTGCTCATGGGGGTCATTCCTGAATTTCAGAACCATGGCATTGAGTCGGCCTTCATTTACAACCTTATGGAGGTATTCAGCAGGAAGCCCCATTATACTGAAATTGAGTTTTCGTGGGTTGCCGATTTTAATCCGAAGATGAAAAAGCTTTTCCTGGCTGTGGGATGTGAGCCGGTCAAGCAGTATGTCACCTACCGCTATCTTTTCGACAGGACCAGGGAGTTCAAACGGTATCCTATACCCGGCACGGAGAATCCCGGAAATGCTGAACGCTGACAGTCAACAGGTAAGTTGTCATTTTTCACACCGAAAAAACAGGATTATGCAATACGACGTTGTGATTATCGGGGCGGGTTTGGGCGGATTGACAGCCGGGGCCAAGCTTGCCAGAGAGGGGAAAAAGGTGCTGGTTATCGAGCAGCACGACCGGCCCGGCGGGTATGCCACCACCTTTCAGAGAGGCGACTTCCTGATGGAGGTCGGCCTCCACGAAATGGACGGTCCCGCTCCCGGGGATATCAAAACAAAGATCTTTAACGACCTGGATGTGTTTAACCATGTGGGAATTATCCGGTTGCCTGAGTTTTACCGGTTTGTCAATGGTCGTGTCGATGTTACCCTACCCCACGACCGCCGGGTTGCTGAAGAGCGGCTGACAGCCCTTTTCCCGGGAGAGGCCGGGGGAATCAGGGCTTACTTCGATCAGATCATGAGACCAGGGGGAAGCAGTTCCGGAATGCCGGCCGGTGACATCAGCACGGGTGAGTTCCTGGATTCCATCATCCGGGACGAAGACCTGAAACTTGTCCTGCTCGGAAACCTCGGGTATTTTCACGATGATCCCTACACCCTCTCCCTGGCATATTACTCAATAGCCCAGGGAAGTTATTATGCCGGGGGAGCCAGTTACATCAGGGGTGGTTCCCAGCAACTCTCCGATTACCTGGCGAATTTTATCCGCCAGCATGGCGGGGAGGTATTGCTGAACCACCTGGTAACAGGCATCCGGATTGAAAACCACCGGGCTACCGGGGTCTGTTTTAAGAAAAGAAAGGATCGTTCGGATACGCTCCGGGAGGTTGCGGCAGGCGATATCGTTGCAAACAGCGCAATGCCCAATGTTGTGGAACTTCTGCCGGAAGCTTACGGGAATCTTCTCCGCAATGAAATCAGCGACCAGAAAACGGGAGCTTCCCTGTTATCGTTGTACCTGGGTTTCAGCAGACCGGTCAGGGAACTGGGCCACTGCCACTATTCCACTTCTGTCTTTGATTCCTCCGTCCGGTCGCAGAAAGAGATGGCCGGCAACAACAGGGAGGATTATACGAAACGAAATTTTGTTTTTGCTGACTACAGTCAGGTAGATGCAGGGCTTGCGCCGCCGGGAAAGAGCACCGGGGCTGTTTGTTGCATTGATTATGCAGACCACTGGGAAGGGCTGAGCCGTAAGGCGTACCTGTCGGAAAAAGCCCGGGTTGCAACCCTGCTGGTGGAGAGACTCGACCGTCTGATTCCCGGGATAAAGGGTTTGGTAGCCCACACCGAGGTGGGCACTCCTCTCACCCTGCGCCGCTATACTCTCAATCCAGGAGGGTCGGTATACGGTTTTGCCCAGCTGCCCTCCCGCAGATTTCCGAAGTGGCCGGAGCTTCCCGGAAACCTCCATTTTGCTTCGGCATGGGGAAAAACCGGCGGTGGTTTCTCGGGAGCCCTTTACGGGGGCTATCTGTGCGCCCTTCAGGTGCTCCGGAGGCGTTGAGGAGATCCTGATTTACAGCTAACAACCTGATAAAATAGTAAGCATTTTCCTGCCTGATTGAAAGGGTTTGGTAAGGTTTTTGCAGTAAACTGACATATAAATACTCCTTCTATAGGGGATCATCCGCTGCCGGGGAACATAAAAATGTTCAAAGGGCGATGAAATAAAAGTTTTGTATGGAACGATAAAGTCAATTTTTTTATATTTTTAGCCTCGAAATCGTGGGGTTTTGCAGTACAACAACCATTAAATTCAATGAGCATGGAACTCAAGAAATCAACAAAAGCCGACCTGGAAAATAAGAAGAGTGTTTTTCTGATGGTGGGATTAGTTCTGGCCCTGGGCTTAATGCTTCTGGCCTTTGAGTGGAAATCCAGGCCTTCTGAGGCGGCTTCGCTGGGAACTCTGGATGCCATGGAAGTGGAAGAAGAAGTGATCCCGATCACGCGCCAGGAAGAACTGAAGACTCCCCCACCCCCACCGCCGCCCACGGTTGTGGAAGTGCTCAACATTGTTGACAACAATGCCCAGGTAGTTGACGACCTCAGCATTTTCGACTCTGAAGCCGACAACGAGACGCTGGTAGACGTAGCGCCTATCATTGCTGCCAAGGAAGAAAAAGAGGAAGAGGAAGAAGCCCAGGTGTTCTTCATCGTGGAAGAGATGCCTGAATTTCCGGGAGGTGAAGCCGCTCTCCGGGCGTTTATTGCCAAGTCGATCAACTATCCGGTGATCGCACAGGAAAACGGCATTCAGGGCAAGGTCTACGTAACCTTCGTCGTAGACAAGGATGGCGGCATTTCCGAGGCAAAGATTGCCCGAGGGGTTGACCCGTCGATCGACAAAGAGGCTCTCAGGGTGGTAAACAGCTTGCCCAAATGGAAACCGGGCAAGCAGCGCGGAAAACCCGTCAGGGTTTCTTACACCGTGCCCATCAGTTTTGTGTTACAGTAGCAGATAAAATACGGTAATTTGGCACTCCTGTTCCGTTTCCGGTTCAGGAGTTTTTTTTTCATCCATGACCGAACAGGCAGCTATTCATGAGAAGGCCGTGCTGGTGGGGTTAATTAGCCGCGACCAGGACGAGTCAAAAGCACTGGAGTACCTGGAAGAGCTCTCCTTTCTGGCTGATACAGCAGGGGCGGTGGTACTCAGGCAATTCATCCAGCGGTCTGACCAACCCCATCCCGTCACCTTTGTCGGCAAGGGCAAGCTCACTGAGATTGCCGCCTATTTAAAAGAGGCAGAAGCAGACGTTGTCATCTTCGACGACGAGTTAACGCCTACGCAGTTGCGGAATATTGAGAAGGTCCTTGAATGCAAGGTTCTGGACCGCACGAACCTGATTCTTGATATTTTTGCCCGGCGGGCCCAGACAGCCCACGCGCGCACGCAAGTGGAGCTGGCACAATACCAATATCTTCTCCCACGCCTGACCCGGATGTGGACTCACCTCGAACGGCAGCGGGGAGGCATCGGGTTGCGGGGACCCGGTGAAAGCCAGATCGAAACCGACCGCCGCATCATCCTGGATAAAATTGCACGGCTAAAGGACCAACTTCTGAAAATCGACCAGCAAAAAGCTACCCAGAGGAAAAACAGGGGCAAGCTGGTTCGTGTGGCTCTGGTGGGGTATACCAATGTGGGAAAATCCACCATCATGAACATGCTGAGTAAATCGGAGGTTTTTGCCGAAAATAAACTCTTTGCCACCCTCGACACCACAGTCAGGAAAATAGTGATCCGGAACCTGCCCTTCCTGATTGCGGATACCGTTGGATTCATCCGTAAACTGCCCCACGACCTTGTGGAGTCTTTCAAATCCACCCTTGATGAGGTCAGGGAATCAGATATTCTGGTCCATGTTGTCGACATCTCCCATTCCGGGTTTGAGGAACAGATCGGGGTGGTGAGCAAAACCCTCACGGAAATAGGAGCTGCCGACAAACCCGTTATCTTCCTCTTCAATAAGATCGATGCTTTCACTTATGTTCGGAAAGAGGAAGATGATCTGACCCCTTCGACGCGCGTAAACCTGAGCCTGGTGGACTGGCAGAAATCATGGATGGGAAAAAACAATACGCCATCGCTTTTCATTTCCGCAAAACATAAAATCCACCTGGAAGAATTCAGGTCACTGTTGTATGGTGAAGTCAGGAAAATCCACATCCAGCGGTTTCCCTACAACGATTTCCTGTTTGATCTGGAAGAGGAGGACGGTCTGGGGTAATGAGGTAACTCCCGTTCTTTCCGGGTAAGGCAGCCGGGAGTTTTCCGATCTACCCTTGTTTATAAAAGGTACCTTTTTGCAGGAGATATTCTGCGATCTGCACGGCATTCAGAGCCGCTCCTTTTTTGATCTGGTCGCCGACACACCAGAAGGTTATCCCGTTAGGATGTGAAAGGTCTTTGCGGATACGGCCCACATAGACGTCATCACGGCCTGAGACGAACAGGGGCATCGGGTATTTTTTCTCTGATGGTTTATCAACGACCGTTATTCCCGGGCACATTTCCATGGTTTTCCTTACCTCCTCCGCAGACAGGGGGTGTTCGGTTTCCACCCATACTGCCTCGGAATGGGCTCTTGCCACGGGAATCCTTACACAGGTAGCGCTCACTTCCACATCGGAATGCATGATTTTTTTTGTTTCCCAGTTCATTTTCATCTCCTCCTTGGTATAATCGTTGTCGAGGAAGATATCGATATGGGGGATAATGTTCATGGCCAGCTGGTAGGGGAAACTGGCGACGGTGGGTTCAAGGCCGCCAGCCACCTCCCTGATCTGCTGCTCCAATTCGGCAATGCCCCTTGCTCCGGCGCCGCTGGCTGCCTGGTAGGTCGCCACCCTTACCCGTTTCAGGGGAGAAAGACCGGCAATGGGTTTCAGAGCTACCACCATCTGAATGGTGGAACAATTGGGGTTGGCAATGATGTTCCGTGGACGGATCAGCGCGTCGGCAGCATTTACCTCCGGGACAACCAGCGGAACATCGTCGTCGTAACGGAAGGCACTCGAATTGTCAATCATGATGGTTCCGTGCCGGGTTATCGTTGCAGCATATTCACGAGAGACGGCAGCACCGGCAGAAACCAGGGCAATGTCGATGCCCCGGAAATCATCATTATGATCCAATTGTCTGATGGTTAATTTCTCACCTTTGAATTCCACCGTTTTCCCCGCACTTCGCGACGAGCCAAAGACCACCAGCTCATCCAGGGGAAAGTCTCTCTCCTCCAGTACCTTGAGAAATTCCTGTCCCACAGCACCACTGACCCCTACGATCGCAACTTTCATTTTTTGTTAACCGTTTGTTGTTAATCCGTTCTGCATTTTCCGTCTCATGCTATGCAAAATTCCGGAAAATATTGTATATTGTATCGATTCAAAACCCGCACAAAACAAAAATACAACTTTGCATCATCCGCATCCGAGATGGCTGCTTTAAAATTCTATTTCTTAATATTGACGGGATGTGTGACCTTGGTCTCAGGTACCCGGGTGTATGCCGCCTGCCGCTATGGATTTCAATGCCCGGAGCAGGCTGGTTGTCTGCTGGCCGGAGACACTTCAAAGGCTCCATGCGGTACCTGCCTGGTCATCAACGAAATCATGGCTGACCCGACACCGGTTACAGGGTTGCCGGATGCCGAATGGATTGAGCTCTTGAATACCGGCAATGCCGCCGTCAACCCCGGTGGATGGAAGCTGACCGTTGGGTCTGTAACCCGGACCCTGCCCGACAGCCTCATAGAGGCCGGTACCTTCAGGATTGTGTGTTCTGCCAAAGCTTCAGCGATGCTGCGGCCCTGGGGTTCTGTTGCAGCCCTAAGCAGCCTTCCGGCTTTGAGAAACAGCGGAAACCGGGTGATCCTGACTGACAAAGCCGGCACCGTACATGACCAGGTGGATTATAGCGATGGCTGGTATAACGATCCCCTGAAGAAAAACGGCGGATGGAGCCTTGAAAGGATTGATCCCGGCAGAAGCTGCGGACAAAGGGAAAACTGGATAGCCAGCCTCCATCCCGAAGGAGGAACACCCGGGACTGTCAATTCTGTCTTCAGGGAGAACCGGGATGTTGAACAACCCCGCATTACCGACTGCAGGGCCGTGTCCCGCTCAATGGCTGAGATCTCCTTTTCCGAACCGATGGACACCCTGGCTCTCGGAAACAAAAACAACTACCGGTTGTCGGATGGTTGGGGACACCCGGTAAAGGTTCAATTGCGGGAAGACACCTTCGTCAGTCTTACCTGGGATCAACCCCTTACCGCCAATAAAACCTACCGGCTGGAGATGGAAACCCTTACGGATGCCTGCGGGAACCTCTTAGCAGATCCTGAGGTTGATATTGGGTGGGTTGTGCTGGAACCCGGGGATGTTGTCATTAATGAGGTCCTTTTCAATCCATGGCCTTCCGGTTCTGATTTTGTGGAAATTCTGAACGTCTCCTCCAAATCGATTGAAGCGCAAAGGCTATTGATTGCCAGCCGCGATGAATACGGGCAAATAAAAAAAACGACCCCCCTTAAGCCACTCCGCACATGGCTTCCGCCCGGCGGGTATTTGGTACTGACAGCAGATACTGCGTCGATACGCTTCTTTTACTCCGCCACTTGCCTGGCATGCCTGGCACAACTGCCCTCCCTGCCTGCCTACAATAACGACAGGGGAACCGTGGTTCTGCTGTCTGATTCCCTTATGATCATCGATGAATTCACCTATTCGGAGGAAATGCATCATCCGCTGCTGACTGACCCGGAAGGCATTTCACTCGAAAGAGTCCACCCCGGCACACCGGCCGGACAGACCGGGAACTGGCAATCGGCATCCTCGCTCTGCGGTTTTGCTACCCCCGGTTATCAGAATTCTTGCTACTCCAACGAACCGGTCCGTGCTTCCAGGGTATATCTGGAGGAGCACTATTTCTCACCCAACCAGGATGGGCATAACGATGAAATGATCCTCTCCTACCAGACCGGGGTGGCCAATCCTGTCGGCAACTGCACCCTTTATGACACCAACGGACTCCCGGTTGTTCGTCTGGCAAACAATGCCTTGCTGGGATCTGGTGGGACCATCACATGGAACGGAAAGGACGGGAATGGCCGGCAACTTCCTCCGGGGCCTTACATCCTGCTTTTCGAAATATTCAATCCCGAAGGATACCGGGAAGTTTTCAAAAAGGCAGTGATCCTGGCAACTCCGTCAGAGTAACGAGCCCTGCCGGCTGGAGGACATTTCAGCAAGAAGAATTAAAAACCTGACGGGGCAAACAGGTACCCGGTCAGGTTATAATTCAAGCAGCCTTCCGGGAACCCGTAGGCTTGTGAGTAAAATACCGTCTTCTACCGTCATACCCTACCGCTGTAAAGGGCATGCTTTCGTTATGGCTGCCGGAACCGGAAGTTCAACTTATTTTTTCAGGATTTTGTCCATGACTTTTTCTTTCGGAAGCTTCTTGGTGCAGAAGAACCAGTCTTTGCATTCAACACCTTCTTCCTTGCCTTCCATGCGATCTTTGGCAGTGCCGCAACTGCCGGCTGTCGGTACGATTACATCGTCGCCAGGGCGCCAGTCGGCCGGAAGAGCAATGCCAAAAGCATCGGCTGTCTTCAATCCCATCAATACCCTTTTCAATTCGTCAAAATTACGGCCAAGGCTTAACGGATAATAAATGATGGCGCGGATAATTCCTTTCGGATCAATGAAGAAAACTGCACGGACCGCTTTGGTGTTGCTTTCACCAGGCATCAACATGCCATACTTCCTGGCAACCTCCATGGTGATGTCCTCAATAAGCGGGAAGGTAACCTCAACATTTTTCATACCCCTGTACTCGATTTTCTCTTTAATCGTCCGTAACCAGGCAATGTGGCTGTACAAACCATCAACCGACAATCCGACAAGCTGACAGTTCAGGGCTTTAAATTCATCTTCCATGTGGGCGAAGGTCATGAATTCAGAGGTGCAGACAGGAGTAAAATCAGCAGGATGGCTGAAGAGGATCACCCATTTTCCATCGAAATCAGTTGGGAAATTGATTTCACCCTGGGTGGTAACGGCTTTGAATTCGGGCGCTTTGTCTCCAATGCGCGGCATGGCTGTCATCTGATTTTCCATTTCTTTAGATTTTAATTTTTAATAAAATGTATCGATTATAATAGTTTTCTCAGGGAAGGTGCCGAACGGGATTTTCAAGTCGCGGCATCAGCCGGGCTTCGTTTCATTAACCTAAACCTACGGGAGCAGATTGTTTTGAGATTAAAGTTCATCGGTAAACTGCCCGATAATCTGAACCTTCACTTCATCAACCCTGAATCCCGGGATTCTCTTATTTTTGAAATAAACGGACAGCATATTGTTGAGCTCCTCGTCGTAATAATCATCAATTCGTGATGATAGTTTACTGTACAGATGATGGTGGATTTCGGTAAACGCATCGTACCGCATGGCATCCCCATCGGTTTTAACCTTGGTAATCAATCCTTTATCGGCAAAAGTCTCCAGGGTATTGTAAATCGTGCCAACGGCCACATTGGGGTGGTTGTTCCTTACATGTTCAATAATTTTTTCGGCAGTAGGATGGTCCCTCATGGAGAGTACCGCTTCGAAAACCGCAATGCGCTGGGGCGTGATTTTCAGACCGGCTTTGGGAAGCCATTCCCGGATGTTATGCTCATTCATTAATTAAGAATTATTATTATTTAGAAATTGGGAGCACAAATGTAATCAATTTCTCCAAGTAATAATTTCCGAATCCCGTTTATTTTAAAAATAATCACTGCAGCCGAGAGCCCCGGGAATTCATTTATTGCTAATTTTACGGTTCATTATAAGAGGCAATAACCAAATTTTTAACCTTATGGCATTCCAATTACCACCATTACCCTATTCGAAAGAGTCGCTGGAACCTTACATCAGTGCCCGGACGCTTGAGTTCCACCATGGGAAACATCACCAGGCTTATGTAAATAATGTAAACAGCCTGATTCCCGGAACCCCGTATGAAAACGCAACCCTTGAAGAGATCATTTTGAAGGCCGAAGGGGGCATTTTCAACAACGGTGCGCAGGTTTTCAACCACACGTTTTACTTTGAACAATTTTCAGCCGATGGGTGCCGGGAGCCCAAAGGGTTGTTGAAAGATGCCATGGAGAGGGATTTCGGCTCCGTGGAAGCATTTGCGGAACAATTCAACAAAGCGGCTGCCACCCTTTTCGGATCGGGGTGGGCCTGGCTTGTTCAAAACCAGGCGGGGAAACTGGAGATCGTTCAGACCTCCAATGCAGGATGCCCTTTGCGGGACGGGAAAAAGCCCCTGCTCACCTGCGATGTCTGGGAACACGCCTATTATTTGGACAAACAGAACCTCAGGCCAAAATACATCGAAGATTTCTGGAAAGTGGTTGACTGGAAGGTAATCTCCTTCAGGTTCGGAGAATAGAATATTCCCGGGACATGTCAGTCAGGATGCTCCTTTCCTGGGTTTGATGATCAAGTCGTTATTGATCGGCCCGTGCAATACAGGTTCTATTCATGCGGTGAATCATCACGGTTGGTCGCTCCTAATGTGGCGGAGCTTTCATCCGGCATTGCTTTGATCAGAAAGCTTTTAATCTATCATCTGTTGATTTTTTTCTTTAATCTATAAATCCATTTCATGATGAGCTCCGAAAAAGTCCTAGAAGTAATGAAAGTTGCCGGTAAAGCCATGAAAGCAGGTGAAATTGCCGAAGCCGCCGGCCTCGACAAAAAAGTGGTTGACAAGGTCCTGAAAGAGATGAAAACTGCGGGAAAGATAACTTCCCCGAAAATGTGTTACTGGGAACCCTCCCGGTGAACCTTCCTTCAGAGGATTTCTCCGGCCCGCATGGTATAGCCGGAGTGGCTGCCTGCGAAAACCATCAGCCACCGGTTCTGAGGGGTTCGATTTTCTGCCGCTTTCCAGGTTACCGGGCGGTTGCCGGGAGTTATCTGTACAAATTCTCCTGCTGCGGATCACGGGTTTAAGCCCCGGGGCAAGACCTGCACCCATGTCCCACCCCAGGCAGCGGGTCTACTACCCTGTTACTTTACGTGGATTGTTCGGCTGGCAAATGTAATTCGCCAGGCTTTTTAATTTGCGTCTCACCAATAAAAAGAGACCTGCCGGAGTGAGCTCATCGGCAGGTCTGAATAGTGGAAAAGGAAAATTCTATTTTTTCCAGAGTTTTTCCATTTCCTCAAGCGTTTTTCCTTTTGTTTCAGGGACCATTTTCCACACGAAGATGAAGGATAAGACGCTCATGAGGCCATAGAAACTGTAGGTAATGCCACCGCTGAATTCCATCATGGCCGGGTAGGTGGATGAAATGAAATAGTTGGCTGCCCATTGGGCAGCCACGGCAATCGCAATGGCCCTGCCCCGGATTTTATTGGGGAAGATTTCGGAGATGAGTACCCAGGTAATCGGGCCCCACGACATCATGAAGGAGGCGGTATAGATAATGATGAAAACCAGGGTGCTGACGCCCACCACTTTAAAGAAGGCCAGGCCGCCAATGGCAAACATACCCAAAGCCATACCCACAGATCCGATCATAAGCAGGATTTTCCTGCCATATTTGTCGACTGTGACAATAGCAATGACCGTGAAGATCACGTTGACGAGGCCCATAACGACCGTCTGGAGCATCGAAGCATCCTTTGCTGCACCCATGCTTTCAAAGATGCGCGGAGCATAGTATAGTGCCACGTTGATACCTACGAACTGCTGGAACACAGAGAGCAGGATACCGATGATGATCACGATCTTTCCATAGGCGAAGAGTTTTTCGGAAGCAGCTTCCACCGATTCCTTGATTTCCTTCAGAATGGTCTTGGCTGTCTGCAGTCCGTTGATTCTAGTGAGTATCTTCAGGGCTTTCTGATCCTGGTTGATGAGGGTCAGGTAGCGGGGAGTTTCCGGCACGAAGAACAGCAGGATACCGAAGAGAGCCGCGGGGATAGCTTCAGACAGGAACATAAGCCGCCATCCGGTGTCGTTAAGGAATTCGAGGCTTTTTCCCCGGGCGATTCCATAGTTGACGAAATAGACGACGAGCATTCCGAAGATGATAGCGAACTGGTTGATGGAAACCAGACGGCCACGGATGTCGGCAGGAGATACTTCACCGATGTACATCGGGCAGACTGCCGAAGCGAGCCCAACTCCGACGCCTCCCAGGATTCGGTAGAAGTTGAACATGAGGAGCAGCCCCATAGTGGGTGTTCCTTTCTGGAAGAAGAGGAATTCGGGGAAACCCGATCCCAGGGCAGACAGGAAAAAAAGCATAGCTGCCAGCATAAGGGTTTTTTTCCTTCCCAACCAGGAAGCCAGCAGCCCGGAGAGGAGACCACCGATGATACAACCGATGAGAGCACTGGAGATGGTTGCCCCGTGAGCCAGAGATCCCAGTCCAAGGCTGGTAATCAGGTATGCCTGGACCGATTTCTCAGCTCCGGAGATGACAGCCGTATCGTAACCGAAGAGAAGCCCCCCCAGCGTAGCCACCAGGGTGATTGCCATGATATAAAGGCTATTGCGTTCCTTCATCGGATCAGATATAACAATTTATCAATTGTTCGAGCATTTCCTGTTTACCGCTGACCAGGGCTGGTTCACCGTCTTCCCGGGCAATCGCATAAAGATCTGTTAAAGACAGTTTGCCGGTTTCGAAGTCGGCTCCTTTCCCCGAATCGAAGGAAGCATAGCGGTTTTTCCGGATTTTCAGGTAATCTGAATGGGTCAGGATCTGGTCAGCCACCAGGAGGGCCCTGGCGAAGATGTCCATACCGGAAACGTGGGCAATGAAAATATCTTCCAGGTCGGTTGAATTACGCCGTGTTTTGGCATCGAAGTTCACCCCTCCGTGGGTGAAGCCGCCAGTCTGAAGGATTTCGAGCATGGCTTCGGTGATTTCATAAACGTTGTTGGGGAATTCGTCGGTATCCCAACCGTTCTGGTTGTCGCCCCGGTTGGCATCGATGGAGCCAAGCAGACCGGCATCGGCGGCAACACGCAGTTCATGGGCAAACGAGTGGCCGGCCAGGGTGGCATGGTTAACCTCCACATTGAGTTTGAAATCCTTATCGAGGTTGTTTTTGCGCAGGAAGCCAATCACTGTGGCCACATCAAAGTCGTACTGGTGTTTGGTCGGCTCCATGGGTTTGGGTTCCACGAGGAAGGTGCCATGGAATCCCTGTTTGCGCCCGTAGTCGCGGGCCATGGAGAGGAACATACCCATATGATCCAGCTCCCGACGGGTGTCGGTATTGTGAAGGCTCATGTAGCCTTCGCGGCCTCCCCAGAACACATAACCGGTTCCCCCCAGGGCAATGGTGGCATCAATGGCATTTTTTACCTGCACGGCTGCATGGGCTACCGCCCTGAAATCGGGATTGGTGGAGGCTCCGTTCTGGTAACGGGGGTTACCGAATACATTGGCTGTTCCCCAGAGCAGTTTCACCCCGGTAGCCTGCTGCCTTTCTTTGGCAAAATCGACCATTTTTGCCAGCCGCTGTTCGATTTCGAAAACAGAACCATCGCCTACCAGGTCGGTATCGTGGAAGCAATAGAAAGGCGCCCCAATTTTGGTGATAAACTCAAAGGCAGCATCCAGGCGCGCCTTGTTTTTGTCCATTGTGTCAAAGGGCTCGTTCCATGGGAACAGGTGGGTGCCCGGGCCAAAAACATCCATGCCGGTGCCACAGAAAGTGTGCCAGTAAGCAACAGCAAACCGCAGATGCTCTTTCATGGTCTTGCCGGCAACGACCTTGTCTTCATCGTACCATCTAAACGCCAGCGGATTACGTGATCCGGGGCCTTCAAATCTGATCTTTCCGATTCCGGGAAAGAATTCCTTGTTTCCTTTAAATAACTCCATGATTCTATGTGTTTAAATAAGTAATAAATAACCTCGTATCCAGAATATTTCACAGGCGCTTCATCCATCTTCCGCCCGATCAGCCCCCTGCATCGGGAAGCCGATGCTTCAACGCATCTATCCATTTATGGTAAGCTTCTTGGGATGGCTCAGACAGGGAGTGGTCGGGTTCGATGGTTTCCAGTTTTTTCAGATTTCTGAAAGCATCGCTAACCGAGGGGTAGAATCCGGAACCAATACCAGCACCCCTGGCTGCTCCCACCGACCCGTCGGTATTATAGAGTTCGATGACAGCCCCACTGATATTGGCAAGAGTTTCACGGAATACAGGACTCAGGAACATATTGGCATTTCCGGCCCTGATGACGGCGGGACGGATGCCGATATCCTGCATGATATCCATGCCGTATTTGAACGAAAAGACGATCCCTTCCTGGGCTGCTCTTAGCAGGTGGGCGGTATGGTGAATGTTGAAATTCAAACCGGAAATGGAGGCCCCGGGATTTTGGTTGTTCAGTACTCTTTCGGCTCCGTTTCCGAAAGGAAGTACTGAAAGGCCTGCGGAACCAACCGGTACAGTTTCCGAGAGGGCATTCAATTCCCCGTAGGTCAGGGTACCACCGGCGGTTTTTTTCAGCCAGGAATAGAGAATACCGGTGCCGTTGATGCAGAGGAGGACTCCCAGGCGCGGTTTACTGCCTGAGTGGTTAACATGGGCAAAGGTATTCACGCGAGAGGCAGGGTCGTATTTTATTTCTTCGCTGACGCCATAAACAACCCCGGAGGTCCCGGCGGTGGTAGCCACCTCACCGGGTTCGAGTACATTCAGCGAGAGTGCGTTATTAGGCTGGTCTCCGGCACGGTAGGTAACAGGAATACCCACCCTGAGGCCCAGTTCAGAGGCTGCTGCCTCCCGCAATCGGCCCTGTTCCCCGAATACCGGCACCAGTTCCGGAATCAGTGACCGGTCGATACCATAATGGCTGAGCAGCAGTTGGGCAATACTGTTTTCCCTGAAATCCCACAACATTCCTTCTGAAAGTCCGCTGATGGTGGTGTTGGCTTCGCCGGTAAGCAGGAGGGCAATATAATCGCCGGGAAGCATGATTTTCCAGGCTCTGCTGTAAAGTTCAGGTTCATGGTCTTTCACCCACTTCAGCTTCGAGGCGGTAAAGTTTCCGGGCGAATTGAGCAGATGGGAAAGGCACCGTTCCTCTCCCAGGGCATGAAAAGCCTGGTCACCGATCCGGGCTGCCCGGCTGTCGCACCAGATGATGGAAGGCCGGATAACCCGGTGCTGCCTGTCCACCATTACCAGACCGTGCATTTGGTAGGAGATCCCGATTGCGGCTATCTGTTCCGGATGAACGCCTGAATGGTCCATCACTTCAGCCAGGGCAAGCTTCAGGTTCTGCCACCAGAGTTCCGGATCCTGCTCTGCCCAGCCTGCCTGGCTGGCAGTAATTTTCATTTCATTTCCCGGGTAAAATGCCGAAGCTACACAAGTACCCGAGTCTCCATGGACCAGGGATGCCTTTACCGAGCTGCTTCCAATATCAAATCCAAGTAAATACATGAATGATAACAATTTATAACAACATTCCTGCCATCCCCGCTATTCCGACCTTCAAAATTAAGATTATTTTTTACATTCCCTTTGTATCTTTGCGGTATTGATCACGCCAAAAAAACAAAGAATCATGATTTCGGAACTGGTTGAAAAAAACAGAAGTTACCGCCGGTTTAAGGAACAGGAGCGCATAACGCCGGGCCAGCTGGAGAGGTGGATAGGACTGGCACGATATGGTGCTTCAGGCAGAAACATGCAACCCCTGAAATTTGCCGGATCGACCGGAGCAGCAAAAAATGAGCAGCTATTTCAGCACTTGTCGTGGGCGGGATACCTTACGGAGTGGCCCGGACCTGTTCCCGGCGAACGGCCAGCTGCCTATATTGCCGTGCTATTGGATAAAAGAATCAGCGATCATTGCTATTGCGACGATGGGATTGCCATGCAAACCATCCTGCTGGGTGCGGTGGAAGAGGGTTATGGAGGGTGCATCATCGGGTCGGTCAACCGGGAAAAGGTGGCCGGAATACTCGGATTACCGGGTTATCTTGAAATCCGGTGGATCCTGGCGCTCGGGAAACCGGATGAAACCGTGGTCACAGAAGAGTTGTCGGGTACCGACATTCGCTACTGGCGCGATGAAAACGGAGTCCACCATGTTCCGAAGCGACCGCTTAAAGAGATTCTGTTTTCCTTGGAATGACCCTGTTCGGGACAGCCGCTTGAGTGGAACAGGTCATCCCCTGACGAACAAGGCCTTTATGATCTGGGAGGCTATTTTGGGATTTTCCTTGAGGCGCCGGGTGCTGTAACCGAACCATTTTTCACCGAAGGGAACATAAATCCGCATGGCCTTTCCCCGGCTGACAATAGAAGCCCTAAGTTCCGGCGTCACCCCGTAGAGCATCTGGAATTCATACTGCGATGGGTCCACCCCGTAACGGTCAATGCGTTTGCCGGCCTCCTCTACCAGGTAACGGTCATGGGTGGCAATCCCCGTGTAGATTCCGTTTTTCAGCATGAAATCCAGCAAAAGCAGGAAATTATCGCGAACCTCCTGATAGCCTTTGTAAGCAATTTTTTCAGGCTCGATGTAGATGCCTTTACAAAGCCTGAAATTCAGGGGTGCTTCTGCCGTATGGAGATCCATCATCGATGACAGGTCAGCAAAGGTCCGGCGGAGGTATGCCTGCAATACCAATCCCACACTCAGGGGAAACTCCTGTTTCAGTCTCCGGTAAAGTCCGATCTCCCTGTCAACGCATTGACTGTCCTCCATGTCGATCCGGATAAAGCTCTTCTTGTCAGCAGCTTTGGCAACAACTTCCCGTATATACCGGTAGCAGAGTTCCTCGTCAAGCAACAGCCCGAACATGGTCGGTTTGATGGAAAAATTGCCTTTAACACCCTCAGCAGTGAAACGGTCTATGATTTCCAGGTAACTGTTTTTATTGGCTAAGGCCTCTTCGGTTTGGGTGATAAATTCCCCCAGCAAATCAACAGTTACCAGGCAACCTTCTTTGTTCATTTCGTGCGAAGCCCTGATTCCGTCTTCGATCGTTTTTCCTGCTATATACCGCTGTGAAAAAATCCATACCAGTTTCTGGGGCATATAGGGCAGAATTCCGGAGATGAGTTTGTTTATCATATTCTGAATGATTGATGATCAAGGATGCAGACTTGGTACAGCGGATAAAAGTACAACCCCAAGGACCACATTTCAATGACGTTTCTCAGAACAAAAACATGACTTTCAGCATAGAAATATTACTACCCTTCTGTTTTTCAAACTATTAAAAATCAGATAGCGAGTACATAGCATTCGGAGTAAACCATTATCTTTGCAAAAAATGATTGAAGATGAAAGGAACTTCATGGATTGCGATTGGTGCGTTGTTTATCGGGTTGATAATTCTGTACATTTTGCATTTTACAAGAGTGGGGATCCGGAATACCGGGAGTGCTGAAGAGATGGAAGCAGTGGAGGGAAACAGGCTGAAGATAGCTTACCTGAAAGTAGATTCCCTGATTCTGAATTATGATCTTGCACAGGTACTGCACGATGAGTTTACCCAAAAGCAGGAAGCCTACACGAAGGAATACGGAGCAAAGAGGAGCGCGTTTGAGAAGGAAGCCACAGATTTCCAGCAAAAGTTACAGCGGGGAGGTTTTCTGACCGAGCAGAGGGCGATTCAGGAACGGGACAGGCTGGTCAATAAGGAACAGGAAATTACCAGGCTAGACCAGGAATTGTCGACGAAACTTGCCGAGATGCAGCAGAGCAACAACCAGCTGCTGATTGACAGTCTGATCAATTACCTTAAGGTGTACAATACAGGGAAGGATTTTGATTTTATTTTAAACTCTGCCGATGTGTTGCTCGGGCCTGAAACCACCAATATTACGAAAGAGGTCCTGGCGCAGATGAACAGCCGTTACCAGGCGTCGGTTGCGGCCAAATAGGGTATCCTCATCATGTTTGCCGGCAATTATCTGAAAGCTCCGGGGCTGGCCGGCTCTCTGATACCTGTTTTGCCGCACGTCCGGACAACCATGATAGTTGTGATTCCCTGCTTCCGGGAACCGGATATCCTGCTGACCCTGGAATCCCTGCAGCGGTGTCGCCGCACAAAAAACAAAACCGAAGTGATTATTCTGATCAATGAATCAGAAAATGCACCGGAGGAAGTACATGCCTTCAATCACAAGACCTTGCTTGAAATCCTGGAGTGGAAAGATCATCTTCCGGCAGATGATGATCTGGTATTTCACCCTGTGGGGCCGGTTGCACTTGCTGCCAGATGGGCTGGGGCCGGGCTTGCCCGCAAATGCGGTATGGATGAGGCCGTATACCGCTTTCACCGGCTAAACCGGCCGGAAGGAATCATCGTATCGCTGGATGCCGATACCCTGGTGGACGAGAATTACCTGGTCGAAATTGAAACCCACTTTCAACGGTATCCCGGCCAGGCCGGGGCTACCATCCGGTTCAGCCATCAAAGGGATGGTTTGTCTGAAAGGCAGCTCCGGGGCATACTTCAGTACGAAAAGTACCTCCGCTACTATAAGGAATCATTGGAATGGACAGGGCACCCCTACGCCCTCTACACGGTAGGATCTGCGTTTGCCGTAACGGCGGGAGCCTATGT
The DNA here is from genome assembly GCA_964650525.1 of uncultured Prolixibacteraceae bacterium. Taxonomy (GTDB): domain Bacteria; phylum Bacteroidota; class Bacteroidia; order Bacteroidales; family Prolixibacteraceae; genus UBA1413. Next base: position 181,468 of record CAZYUA010000001.1, on the reverse strand, counting down.
AAAAAGAGGGGGTATGTCGCGCCGCAAAGCGGGAGAAGATTTTTATTTCCTGCAGAACCTCACCCTGGTAGGAACAGTCGGGACCATTGAATCTACCTGTGTTTACCCTTCAGCGCGGGTTTCTGACAGGGTACCCTTCGGCACCGGCGCCGCGATGAAAAAATGGATGGAGGACACCGACGAAGCAACCCTTGCTTTCAACTTCCGCGCATTCAAGGACCTGAAGGTTCTCTTCCAGCTCAGGCATCTGTTTTACCGGATGACGCGTGAGGAGGGTGAAGGGGTGAAACAGCAACTTCCCCGGCCAATAACCGCATTTCTGGCTTCAGGAGACACCCTCTCCCGGCTGGAGGAGCTTAGCCGGAACTGCAGCCGGCAGGAGGTATTCAATAGTCGGTTTTACCAGATCTTCAATGCTTTTGCGGTATTGAAATACATGAATTATTCCCATCCTCTTCATTATCCCCTGATACCGGTAGAAGACAGCTATGAAGAGCTGCTCAGGCAACGCCGGGAATCCGGGTGATTTCATCCGGAGCAGGCAGGATTGAGGTTGTTGTCTGATTCCTGCAGAGCTTCACCTTTGGGGTTTCCGGGCTACCTCAGTGCTTTGTTAAGCAGATAGTAGACTTCGTTCCACCGGAGTTCATTTTTGATGGCGGGGATGGTAGTCTTTTCGTCGATCAGCAGGAATTCTACGTCTGCGATTTCAGCAAAATCCTCCAGGTATTCTTTGGTGATCGACTGACTAAAAGCGGTATGATGGGCTCCGCCGGCGAGAATCCAGGCAGCAGCGCCGGTTTGCAGGTCGGGTTGTGGTTTCCACATGGCTCTGGCCACCGGCAGTTTGGGAAAATCAGCATCCGGGGTTACCACCATTACAGTATTGACGATCATCCGGAATCGGTTTCCCAGATCAATGACCGATGCATTGACAGCCGGTCCGTCGGGGACGTTAAAAACCAGACGGGCAGGATCGGCTTTCCCTCCGATTCCGAGGGGATGAACTTCCAGCCGGGGTTTGGATTTGGCGGTTGAAGGGCATATCTCCAGCATGTGAGCTCCCAGGACTTTCATGCCTGCGGGATCCAGGTGGTAGGTATAATCTTCCATGAATGAAGTTCCGCCCGGCAAACCGGTACCCATGACCTTGATAGCACGGACCAGGGCAGAGTGTTTCCAGTCACCCTCGGCACCAAAACCGTAGCCCTGGCTCATCAACCGCTGCACGGCCAGCCCGGGGAGCTGCTCAAGCCCGTGAAGATCCTCAAAAGTAGTGGTAAAAGCGGTAAAGCCACCGTCAGCCAGGAAAGCCTTCATTCCCAGTTCGTAAAGAGCCTGTACCCTTACATTCTTATGGTACTCTCCGCCGGGTTGACCTGCCTTGTCAACATCATAAAGGGTCATATATTCATCCACCAGCCGGGCGACCTCCGACTCAGAAACATCCCTGATAGCGGCTACCAGGTCACCAATACCAAATCCGCTGACTGAAAACCCGAAGCGGATCTGAGCTTCCACTTTATCGCCTTCGGTAACAGCTACTTCGCGCATATTGTCCCCAAAACGGGCCACTTTTCCCTTTTGCCAGTCGTTCCAGGCAACGGCAACCCGGGTCCAGATGCCTACCCGTTCCCTTATTTGCTGGTCTTTCCAGTGGCCTACCAACACCTTGCGGTTTTTCCGCAACCGGCTGACAATAAATCCATATTCCCTGCCGCCATGCGCCGACTGGTTCAGGTTCATGAAATCCATATCTATGTCGGCATAGGGAATATCACGGTTAAATTGGGTATGCAGGTGCAACAGGGGTTTGTTCAGAATCCTGAGCCCCGCAATCCACATTTTAGCCGGAGAGAACGTATGCATCCAGGTGATGATCCCCACGCATTCCGGTGAAGAATTGGCATCAATGCACAATTGCAGAATGGATTCGGAAGTTGTAAGCACCGGCTTGAAGACCACTTTCACAGGGATGTTTTCGCACATATTCAGATCGTGGGCAATTTCCATCGAATCCCTGTCTACCTGTTCCAGGGTTTTTTCGCCATACAGGTCCTGGCTACCTGTAACAAACCATACTTCCAGGTTGAAAAGTTTTTTCATCTCTGACGATTTTGTTATTAGTTGGTAAAAGGCAATCTCTCTTGCCGGTTGTTGGTTACAAACGATATTATTGACGGTCAACCGTTTACTGAGGGCACCCCGGTCGTTGGTGTATAACTGGTGAAGGCCCCACCTGACTGGCGGTACGAGCGGTCGGAGTGTAAAGATAAGAATTTTTAAAAAGTAAGAACAACCTTTATTGCAGTTCACAGAAAGAATCAGGAGGTCGGACCTTCCTGTCACCGGGCATTCCGGGAAAGGATTTCCATAGCCCTTTCGACGTGGGTGCGAGTGGTATGGGTTTGCGCGATACAAAGCCGCAAAACGATCCTGTTATTCAGCCGGGTATGGGTGAAAAAGATCTTTCCTTCGCGGTTGATGGTGTTCATCAGTTCCATGTTTTCGTCGTCGGTTCCGTGAAGCCGGAAGCATACCAGGTTCAGGGGAGGGTCTGTGACCAGTTCAAACTGCCCGGAGTTTCTTATCCAGTCGGCAAATTCACGGGCCAGGGCGACATGCTGGCGGATATGATGCTGCAGTCCGTCCAGGCCGTAGTGGCGGATCACAAACCATAATTTCAGGGAACGGAATCTTCTTCCCAGTTGGATATGCCAGTCGCGGTAGTCGAAAACGGCACCCGATTCGGTAGCCTGGTTACGGAGGTATTCCGGGAGTATGGAGAAGGTGGTGATCAGGTGTTTTCTGTCGGCGACCCAGAAACAGTCGCAGTCGAAATTGGTAAACATCCATTTGTGAGGGTTGAAGCAAAAGCTGTCGGCCAGTTCGAGTCCGTCGCCAAAGTGCCTGAATTCCGGACAAAGCAGGGCGGTACCTCCCATGGCGCCATCGACATGGAGCCACAGTTTTTCTCTCTGGCAGATGGTACCAATCTCCCTGATGGGGTCGATGGCGTTGGAGGAAGTGGTTCCCAGGGTGGCACACACAAAGAACGGGGTTGACCCTGCCTCTTTGTCGGAGGCAATCTGCCGGGCCAGGCTGGCGGGATCCATGGCAAAAGAGTGGTCCACGTCAACCAGGTGAAGGTTTTCGCTTCCTATTCCGGCAATTTTGATGGCTTTTTCGACAGAAGAATGGGTTTGGGAGCTGACATAGGCTACGAACCTTTGGGTGATGCCCTGGCGGTTGGACTGCATGCCGGAAGCTCTTTCCCTGGCCGCAACAATGGCCGTAAGGGCAGCTATGGAAGCTGTGTCCTGGATCACACCGCCCCCGGTACTGTTGCAGCTGAACCGGGCAGGGAGGTCCAGCATCTGGACCAGCCATTCCAGGACGCGGGTTTCCAACTCTGTGGCAGCCGGACTGGTAGCCCACATCATGCCCTGGACACCCAGGCCTGAAGAAAGAAGGTCGCCCAGGATGGCCGGAAAGGAAGCATTTGCCGGAAAATAGGCAAAGAATCCGGGCGACTGCCAATGGGTGATGCCGGGCAGGATAAGTTCATCCACATCCTTGAGCATCTGACCGAACAACTCTCCCTCCAGGGGAGGCAGACAAGGCAACCGATCGAAAATTTCTCCCGGCCTGACCTGCGATAAAACGGGATATTGTTCTATCTGCTCATAGTAACCGGCAATCCAGTCGATGAGCTTTTTCCCCTCTTCCCTGAATTGGGCAGGGGTCATATGGTAGCTTTCCTTCATGGCAAAGTTGGTCTTACTGCATCAGTACCGGACGACAAATGAGGGGTAATCTCCTGTCCAGGGAGAACGGGAAACGGTCACCTGGCTTATAACCGCCCGTGGAGGGCCTGTCTTCAGGGTATCCAGCAGCATGTCGAGAGCTTCCTTATCGCCTTCGGCAACCACCAGGAGGGTTCTATCAGGCCGGTTAGCCACAAAGCCGGTTAACCCCAGTTCCTCCGCCATTTGTCTGGCATAATAACGGAAGCCCACACCCTGAACCCTCCCACTTACCAGGATCTCATAATTGGATTTCACTCGTAAATGTTTAAGCTAATGTTCTGATATTAAATTATATGTGGCTGAATGGTTCATTCAGCTTTTCATTCCCGTGTAACTCGCATGGGAAATATTTCCATCAACTTTTGTCCCGACTTAGCCGGGATGCTCGTTTCATACGTAAATAATGGTCTTAACAGTTTATATATCATTGCGTTACATAAACCCGCTCTTTTCATGAACCAATTGCTCAGTATGTAACTCGCATGGTAGATGACTTACACATCCTTTTGTTGCGAAAGTTCGCCATGCTCGTTTCATCTGCACCAGGTACTAATGCAAAGAGTTCACCCCTGGCTGACCGGGGTTTTGAACAGAGCAGCGGTTTCTTCCTGAACCAGTGCCCAGAGGCCATAGACCCCCACCGCCGTACCCAGCGGAAAATTCATGAGGTTTAAAACCGAAAGGATGAGGGTTAAGATCCTGGCCCACTCTTTCCTGCGGTAGAGACCAATGCCGGCGATAATTCCGGGCACACTCACCAGAAAAATAAAAAAGGCAACAATGGTCCCGACCAGATGAAGTATAAAGCTGGCCTCTTTGTCGGCAATAAAACCTCCTACCAGATTCAGGACCACCAGGATCACTATCCCCGTAAGAATTCCGAAAATGCTCAGCCCGATGTGTAAAGCTGCCACAACGTTCACATGTTTTTCCATATGTCAATACTGTAATTACGGAATAAAGGTATAAAATGACAATGAAAGCATACCGGGGAAGTGAAAAATCTTTCGGGCAGCTAAGCAGACCATCGTAAGAAATGCACTTTCTTCCGGTTTCGCAACCCCTGCTATCGAAGGATCCGGATTACGCATCATACCGGTATTTCAGCCAAATCTTCTATCTTTGCAGATATTCCGGAATTATATGAATTATCTGACCCTTTTGATCCTGGCTGTGGGGCTGGTGTTATTGTCGGTGGGAGGTCTGGCCCTGTCGCTGCTCATCCGTAAAGGGGGAAAATTTCCCAATACCCATGTGTCGGGAAACAGACATCTGAAAGAGCAGGGCATCGATTGTGCCACCACCCAAGACCGCATGGAGCAGGCTAAAGCCCGTAAGAAACCCGATTATAAAAAGCTGTCGCTTGCCCACGGCAAGACACAAGACTCACCACGACCCTTCATTTCTGAAGGTAATCGCTGAAGTGATCTGACTGATAGATTTTGTTAAATCCCGATGAATCGGAATAGATGAAGTAGACTTCGACAGTTTCGAGGGAATCAGCCAAAGCGATGCTTTTTTCAAGACCCAAAACCATAAAGGCTGTCGCCAGAGCATCGGCAGTCATACAGTCTCCGGCGATAACAGTAGTGCTGAGGAGGTTGTGCCTGACGGGGTAGCCGGTGGAAGGGTCGATGGTGTGTGCATATTTTTTTCCGTCTTCGACGTAAAAGTTACGGTAGTTTCCCGAGGTGGCCAGAGCACCCGAGGCAAGTTCCACGGCAGCCTGAATATCGGTGGTTTCAAACATGGCATTCTCGTCGGGTTTGCTGATCCCGATGGTCCAGGTTTTACCTTTCGGGTTGAGGCCTTTGGCAACAACCTCGCCCCCTATTTCCACCATGTAATGAATACATCCCCTGGCAGCCAGGAATTCTCCCAGGAGATCACAGGTGAACCCCTTGGCAATGGCACTCATATCGAGCATGATACCGGGGTCATCCTTGACAACCTTGCCCTGGAGCAGCCTGACTTTACGGTAACCTGTAAGCTGCAGGAGACTGTCAAGTAGAAGGCTGGTAATTTTTTCGCGGTGTTTGAATCCAAAACCCCAGGCATTTACAAGAGGAGCTACGGTAATATCAAATGCTCCGCCCGAAAGTTCCGAGATCTCCATCGAACGATTGAAACAACGGATGAAAGGATCGCTTAACTCAACCGGGAGATTGTTGTTCACCTTCGAAATCTCCGACTCATTATTGAAAGTGGAGAAAATCAAGTCCAGTTTGCGGAGTTCTTCTTTTACCTCTTCGTGCAAATCCTTACCGCCCGGGCTTTCGTAGACAATATGGTAAACAGTGCCATAAATCTGGCCTTCGTTGAAGATATAGGAGGAAGGCCGGGTGCAGGACAGCAGGAAGATAAGCGGGACCAAAAGGAGTACAGCAGTCAGGAAAGGTAAATGCCGAACCGCACGAAAGGTCCATGCGGAAGATGGGAAACGGGTCATTTCTGTTGGTATGTTAAATAAAAGAAGTATAATAGCACCTCAACGGTATCGCAGGCTAAAACCCGCGCATTCCCGGACAGAACGGCCGTAGGATGGCGAAAAAGCGGATCCAAAATAAACTATGGTTGACCTGTCTGGTTCATATCCGGGATCTTGCCCAGGGGATCTGTTTTCAGAATAATGGCATCGTAGTCGCCCTTGATTTTCTCAGCCCCGGCAATCACCAGGCTTCCGTCGGGTTCCTGCCATAAGGCAGTACCAAACTGGTCTCCCGGACGGGCTATCTGCTCGATTCTTTCCATTTTCGTACCGGACTTATCCACCCACACCAGGGTGATATCGCTGTCGGTTCCGTTAAAGTGATGAGTCAGGAGGATAAATCCTTTTTCCGTCAGCAGGATTCTGGCTGGGAACTCCAGCAGGTCAGCGGTTCGCATCTTGCCGATCAGGTCGATTTCACAGTTCAGGGGGGTGACATCCCGGTCGACCAGTTTCAGGCTGATCTCGCTGAAACCGGGATCTCCCGGGGATTCCCGGGAGGCCAGCATTGTAAAGTAATTACCCGGAAATTCCACAAGATCAGAACCGGTGATTTTTTGTCTGGACTCCATCCGGTGGAGGTTTCCCGTGCCATCAGGGTTTACGACTCCCAACATCAGTTCAGCCATGGAGTTGTTATCCAGCTGGTATCCGCCTGACAGGGCAAAGCCCCCATCCTTGGTAGCAATTACCTGGTTGGCAACCTTATAACCAGAAAATTTAAATGTCTTTCCTCTGCCTGCGACCGGTTTACCATCTGCATCAGCCTTCTGAAACCAGATATTGGTTTCTCCCTTGTCGTTGATGAGGTTGGCAGCTATTCCCGATTCCCCGTTTTCAGCAACGGCAAGATGAAGGGTTGTAAAATGGTATCCGACGTCTAATACATTGTTGTACAAAACCTTCTGACTACCCAGGTTCAACTGGTTATCGGCCTGGTACAGGATCAGGTCGTTGGGAGGAATAATACCTGCCAGGACAAACCCTGCATGTCCCGGTCGCAGGGCTGCATCGTGCAGGTTTGCATTAACCTTCTTTTCATTGAAACGGCTTCCCTCAGCGTCAAAAGTCAACAAGGTAGAAGTGGAATTCTGCTCGTTAACCAGGGCCAGGTACTGCCCGTCGCCCGATGAAATCAGGGACCTGACAATTTCGTCGGATCCGGGTTTACCGAATTTCTTCAGATAGGTATGGTATTTCTGTTCGATGGTGATCTCCTTGGTTACCTGGTGGGTTTTGCCCGTTTTGGCACTCCGGACTTCCAGAGTGATCTTGAAAATTCCGGCCTTTTCATACCGGTGGACCGGGTGTGTACCGGCTGATCCATTGTTTTTAGACCCGACATCGCCGAAATCCCACCGATAGCTCTCCGCATGTTTCGATTGGTTGGTAAAGGTAACATCCAACGGGGCATGACGTCCTGTATAGCTGATGTCAAAATTGGCGACAGGATCCAGGATGGGCTCCTGAATGACCACCTCCTGCATGCTGACGCCCGAAACGGCGGTTGACTGGTTGTAAGCCGTCAGAGTTACCATATATTTTCCCGGATTCAGGTAGGTATGGACCGGATTTTCATCGGTTGAACCGTTTTTGTCGCCCGATGCAGGATCGCCGAAAATCCATTCGTACCGGTCTGCATATTGAGAGCGGTTGGTAAAACTCACGGTCACCGGCCCTATCTGGAAATTATTGTCTATGGAAAAATCAGCCTCAGGCGGTTTAGCGGGTTCAGCGATAACCACCTCCCCGGTGGTGGTGGTGCTCATCCCTGCAGCATTCTTCACGGTCAGGGTTACCACATATTTGCCCGGTTTCGTGTACAGGTGGGTGGGATTGGTCTGGGTCGAACTGTTGTTGCTGCCCGAAGCAGGATCACCGAAATTCCACAGGGTTGAAACCGCATTCGACGACTGGTCGGTAAACCGGATGGTGGCAGGGCTCTCCAGGTTGTTATTCTCAATGGCAAACGAAGCCTCTGCTTCAGGTGGACCTTTCACAACCACTTCCTGAGTGGAGGAAGCAGTGATTCCTGCAGCATTCTTCACCGTCAGCGTCACCTTGTAAGTCCCCTCTTTAGAATACAAGTGGGAGGGATTCAGCTCAGCAGAGCTGTTTTTAGAACCCGACGCGGGATCGCCGAAATTCCACAAATGGGAGACAGCATTGACCGAGTTGTCGCTAAACCGGATGGTGGCAGGGCTCATCATGTGGTTGTTCTCGATCCGGAAGGCAGCCACTGCACTGGCCGGGGCGACAATGTTCACCTCCCCGGTGGTGGTGGTGCTCACCCCGGCGGCATTCTTCACGGTCAGGGTTACCACAAATTTGCCCGGTTTCGTATACAGGTGGGTGGGATTGGTCTGGGTCGAACTGTTGTTGCTGCCCGAAGCAGGATCACCGAAATTCCACAGGGTTGAAACCGCATTCGACGACTGGTCGGTAAACCGGATGGTGGCAGGGCTCTCCAGGTTGTTATTCTCAATGGCAAACGAAGCCTCTGCTTCAGGTGGACCTTTCACAACCACTTCCTGAGTGGAGGAAGCAGTGATTCCTGCAGCATTCTTCACCGTCAGCGTCACCTTGTAAGTCCCCTCTTTAGAATACAAGTGGGAGGGATTCAGCTCAGCAGAGCTGTTTTTAGAACCCGACGCGGGATCGCCGAAATTCCACAAATGGGAGACAGCATTGACCGAGTTGTCGCTAAACCGGATGGTGGCAGGGCTCATCATGTGGTTGTTCTCGATCCGGAAGGCTGCCACTGCACTGGCCGGGGCAATAATGTTGACCTCCCCGGTGGTGGTGGCACTCACCCCGGCGGCATTCTTCACCGTCAGGGTTACCACATATTTGCCCGGTTTCGTATACAGGTGAGCCGGATTGGTCTGGGTCGAACTGTTGTTGCTGCCCGAAGCAGGATCACCGAAATTCCACAGGGTTGAAACCGCATTCGACGACTGATCGGTAAACCGGATGGTGGCAGGGCTCTCCAGGTTGTTGTTGTCGATGACAAAAGCAGCTACGGCTCCGGCAGGGGCATTGACAACCACATCGCTGGTGGCGGTATTCGGGTCGCCCGCGTTGTTCTTTACTGTCAGCGTGACTTTGTATTGCCCTGCCCTGGTATACAGATGACTGGGATTCCTGTCCTCAGAGGTATTGTTTTTTCCCGACGCAGGATCTCCGAAATTCCAGAGCCAGGAGACGGCATTTGTTGAGTTATCGGTAAACCGGATGGTGGCCGGGCTCATCATGTGGTTGTTCTCGACGGTGAAAGCCGCCACTGCCGTTTTCACCGGTGATGTCAGGGTAATGGTTTCACTCCATTCGCTGGTTTCCGGGCTTTTACTGCTGGAAGCCTTCAGGGTCACTTTGTATTGACCCGGCCGGGTATAGGTATGGACGGGGTCTTTCTCGCGGGAACTATTCTGGCTGCCCGGATCACCAAAATCCCAACTGTAGGAGTCCGCATCGGTTGAAGTATTGGTAAATATGACGGAAGAAGGGCTGATAAAACTGCTGCTTGACAACTTGAAGCCCGCAACGGGAGGTTTTGGGGGTCCTTCTATTGTCAGGGTTTCCGTATATTTGACACTTTTCCCCTCCTGATTGGAGGCTGTCAGGGTAACCACATATTTTCCCGCTTTCTGGTAATAATGGGCGGCATCTTTCTCCCTGCTGATATTCATTTCCCTGGAGGCAGGGTCACCAAAGTTCCATTCAAAGGCGGTCGCATTCGTGGAGGTGTTGCTGAAAACTGCCGAACTGGGGGCACTTATTTGGGTCAGACTATAAACAAAAGCCGCAACCGGTGTTTCAGGAGCCCGGATGGTCACCTCCTGCCGCTTGGTATCAGTGGTCTTGCTGACCGTACTGGAAGCATCCAACACGACCAGGTAGGTACCTGCCTGTTTATATTTGTGCGAAGGGGCTGATTCAGCCGAAGTGTTGTTCTTTTTCCCGGAAGCTGCGTCCCCGAAATTCCAGCTGTAGGTGTCGGCATTCCGGGAAGTGCTCCGGAACCGAACCTCGTAGGGAGGTTTGGTGCCTGAAACTTCAAAGGTAAAATCAGCTGATACCGGCTCGTGTTCCATGACGAGGATATTCGTAAAAAACTCGCTGGGCTTTCCTGCAATGGAGTTTCTGGCGTTCAGGGTTATCTGATACGTACCTTCCCTGTTATAGGTATGGACCGGTTCCCGTTCTGATGAATTGTTGTTGATGCCGCTGGACGGATCGCCGAAATCCCAATGGAAAAGGGTGGCATTGGAAGAGAGGTTTCTGACCCTTACCTCACACGGAGCATACCCATTATTTCCTTTAGATGCGATCTCAAATGCAGCCCTGGGTTCGTTCACCTTAATGGCGAACACATTCACCTGCACTCTTGAAATGTCTTCCGTGAAATCTTTTTTGTAATTCCAGGTGATCACTTTTTCCACTCCAGGGGTGATGGTTCCCTCCCATTCACCGCTTACCCAGGTGGTCGGAACCTTTTTCCCATTGTAGGTAACCATGAAGGTCACCTCCAGCGACTGGGTTCCGTCGTCCGGAAGCACATCGTAGGTGATAATCAGATTATCGTCATACAGTTCCTGCTTTATGTTGGTGGCATAGTTCTTCTGCCCTGAAACCGGGAGAGCCACCAGAAAAGCAACTAGAAAAACGAAGAAAGCAACAAATGGTTTCATGGCACCAGTTATCTGTTCCGTGTTACATACCATCGAACGAAAAAGATCACCCGGCAATAGATACCATTGCCAGCTGAGACTATCTAAGTGACAATGTTACACAATAAAATCAGACGAAATACCAACGCAGATATATGTATTAACCGAAATGATTATACCTTAAGGGCATCCCCAGTGTTTTACAGGAACAACCATTAAACGGCATAATTTTAACACAGGAAAGATACAAAAATCGTGCGAAATAGAGGCACTAACCGATAAAAACCCGGTAAGGCAAAAGATTCAGGGATTCCTGTTTCAGTCTCACTTTGAGACCCTCGGTTTTTTGTGCCAGTTCCGCATCGCTGAATTCCTTCAGGTTATTAAGTGTCAGGCAGATGTCGACCGAACGGATAAAACCTTTGGAGGGAGAAGGATCAGGGCGGACCCCCTTCCGGATCTCCACTTTGAGCAAATCCGATCCGAAATGTTCAAAGCAAAGGGCTTTGATATCTTCCGGAGTCACGACTCTTCCTCTGGAAAGCAGGGTCCGGCGCAGTTTATCCATTTTGTCTTCCCGCGAAAGTTTCTGCCGGCCTCCGGAGGTCGGGGTGACCAGCGAGACGCTGTTGGCATCGATGTCGCTGCCATCGTGCACCGAAAGTTTGGAATCGGCCCGTATATGGTTACCTGCCTCGCCGCTGGTGGTCCAGAACTGGATGGATGCTCTTTCGAATCCGGAAGTGCAGTTAAGGAGGATGTAGTGTGAAGGTTCTTCACCGGTATTGGTGTTATCCAGCCGCTGTTTAAGCCTCGAAATAATCTGGTCCAGTTGTTTGAGTTCGGAGGAAATCAGATCGGCTCCCAACAGGGAAAAACCTGCCCGCTCATCCCGGATCAGCTCAATGAGATGATTCAGCGTCTCCCTGGCATCCCTGGAATCAAAACGGGCAATCCCGCCCTGCCTGACCAGGAATCCCTCTTCCTCTGAATTTTCCAGGTTGAAATTAGAAAGTGGTTTGTACACAAGTCCCTTGCCATCGGCAATCCTGAGGATATCAAAAAACAAATCGTGCGAATTCAGAGGAATGATGTTGGTACCCTTTGACAAGAGATAGGAAAACTCATTGAATTCCCGGTTGATTACCGGGAAACAGTTCATCACAACATTCAGGTCGCTGGCCAGCTCTTTATGAACCTGCTGGGGTAGTTGGATTTCAAACCAGAAGAGGTCTTTCGGGACGGACTTGAACACCTGGGAAGGGAACCGTTTTCTGAGATCACCGGGAATGGAATCCTCACGAAGAAAATCTTTCAGGAGGAGGTTTTGCTGCTCTGGCATCATAAACCGGTTTTTGTAGAACTCATTGACATAGCGGGACGTTTTGTAGGAAATGTCTGTTTCGATCCGCACCATCTCCAGGAGTGAGTTTTCCTGCCCGGGTTGCATGAGCTCAAATCCCGGGATAAAACCCACCGGGATGCCGTTGATTTTCCAACTGGCTGAAGATACCAAATTGAGAAACCACTCTTCGTTCTGCTTGTTTTTCAGGGTGAACAAAAGCGATAAACCATCCAGTTTTTCAATCTGCGGATCCAGTTTAATCCCGACATACACCTTTGAAAAATCGGGAATGATCCCAGGTTCGGGAGCACCAAGCGACTCTTTGACCAGATCCGTAACTTCGAACAACTGGTTTCCGCAGTAGAGAACTTTCACCTCACCCCTGAAAAGATTCACATCCGCTGTGGGGGTGAAAAAGATGGATTTGTTTTCGTAGACGGTTTCTTCGTTAATTGTAACTGGGATTTTTTTTACTGCGTAAAACTGGTACAATTCCGACAGGGTGGCGAAAGGTTGCGACGGTTTGGCCCTGGCAATGGCATGAGCCGGCTGATGGGTGAAGATGGGCTGGTTAAACAGCAGCTCAAAGAGTTTTTCTACCAGGCGAGCATCGGCTTTCCTGATCTCTCCTGCCAGATCATAGAGTTCTTCAGCCAGGGCTCCCAGAATCATCCCCACCAGGGGATCGAACGAATTGATGTCCTGTGTGTCGGAATAGCCCCACACTCCGGAAGCAGTCCGGATCATCCGGCTTTTTATCGTTTCTTTTGAGTCTTTCAGCATACTACCTTCCTGAATTATTTTTTTTGATTCTAACAAATCCCGGCATGAGCAGCTGATCTGTCATGGATCAGTTTCCGGATCATACCGGACTTGTCCCGGGTTGTCTTTCTGACCCGTTTTAATAATAAGACAGCGGACCCATAAAAAAGACTTCCTGGTGCGAAAAAGGCTCGTTGGTCTTCTCGATGACTCCATTGACAACCATAAAAACCCTTGTTTTCACTCTCCGGTTCCGGATTCGCGCCGGCACCTCCACCTGGTCAATCTGAAGATCGATGACAACATTCGACAACCTTTTTTCACTGTTCTTAATGCTGTTCTGCAACGATCTTTTCAACTCTTCCTTGAAGGAGGAAGGATTGTATATATTCTCGAAGTCATATTTCCAGATGTCGCAGCCAAAAACCGGATCGTTCCGTACCTCTCCATAGGCTGTGGTTGCAATCAGGTGGATCATGTTATGGATCGAATCTTTCAGACTAATCCTGCGGATATCGGTCTTTTGCATAATCTCACCCAAACGGAGCGGTATGTTGATAAATGCTGCAAACATGGATGAACATTATTGAATAAGGTACTAATCGGCCAGAAAACTTCTTTTTGCGGTCTGTTCTTTAACAAAAATATTGGTTTCCTTTTTCTTGCCGATATAAGCCAGCGATTCCAGCTTGGTAAACAGGGAATTCATAATCTGGATGAATTCTGAAAACTGGTCTACGCTGCTGGCTATTTCATGGTGGTCGTAACTGAAATTGATACAGTAGATCAGCAATTTTTCAAAATCCCCCTGTTTCAGTTCAGACCAGTTGGTAAAATAATTCAGGAGTTCTTCCTTTTGAGCAGCAGTGTTGCTGTCGATTGTATTCCGCATGATACGGGCGAAACAGGCTATATTGGTAAAAAGGCTGAGGGGAGGTTGATCGGGCAGCTGCCACTTCACAGCCAGATTATTGATACTCAGGTAATCCAGGAGGTTTTGGGAAAGAGCCAATACGGAGAGAGCCAGAGAGGAATCCTGACTCTTCTCTCTGATTTTTCCGATGATACTCAGCAAGTTGATCTCCATCTGGTTGTAGAATTTTTCAACCCTGGAATGGAATGCCATCAGCCGGTCATGGCTTTTGAGTGACATGCAGGAGGGCAGGTAATCGTCGGCCATTTCGAGTTTGTCGGGCCGGATGTGCAATTTACCCACACAGAGGGAATAGGGAAGGAAGAGGGCCTTAGCCACCTCTTTTTCCGGCATGACGTGCAGGGTACAGGCAGACACGGTAAAGGGAAAACGGGGAGGTTCCTCCTCTTCGTCAGGTTCTCCGGAAGGTTCCCGGTCGAAAAGGTCAACTGTCAGAATGATGTAATACGATGCGATGTCCTCTTTTTTGGCCGATTCTATTTCCCGGGTAAGGTCGACACTGAACTCCGCCGGTTTGGCTGCCGCCACAATTTCGATTCTGGCCCCTCCCGGGGTGAAGGCTCTGAGGGAAAAGACGGAAGCTTTCAGGAATTTCTGGTTGTCGATTTTAAAATCAGCCTTAAAGGAGATCTGATCACCGGACCAGACGGGTAACAGGCCATAGTTACTGCTGGTGAAAAAGGCAGATGCCAGATCCTTGATTTTATCATCGGTGGCCTTATCCTGCCCGGTGAGATGTTCCTTTCTGATTTTCATCCCGTTAACCCAGTTAACGTTGAAATATTTCATTGGTACAGGCATATCTTCAGAGTTAAATGTTAAAAACTAAGGAATTACCGTGTTATATCCGAGATAGGAATTGTCCGGGTTCTCCTCTGATGCTAATACGAATAAACTTTCAGAGGGTTCAAAAGTAAACCGGGTTTCGGCATCGAGGTGGACGGGGATAAAAAACCCGTAAAAACAGTCGAGGAAATGGTTCAGCACACCGCTTTTCACATACCGGTCTGTAACAGGTCGCTGCAGGGGTCCTATGGAGAAGACAACCCTGGCCACGGAGCCGTTTACCAGGTTTCCGCAAATGGCATCGCTCCCCAAATGGGCTTCTCCCAGCCTTCCAAACAGGGACATGTGGGTGCCGTTATCAATATATCCGTCTTGTGGAATGGAGGCAACCGAGACCTTTTCTTTCAGGATAAAAGCGAGACATCGTGCAGTGAGGGAGAAGTTTCCGGCAACCCTGGATGCATAAGGGATCAGTTTCACCAGGTTATGGGTATATTCCACGGGCAGATCTTCCGGAATATTCCAGAACCCGGGAATTACGCCCATGATGTTTTGCAACAAAATGCTGGTATACAATTGTTGTTCCCGAAGGGCCAGGTTCACCCCCTGGGCGAAAACCCCGTTTTCAAAAGGTTGGAAAAAGGTACGGCTCTCTTTTTCCTCCAACCGCAGCTGCATGGAATCTTTAGCCATTTCTTCGGCCGAGCTGCTGTCCTTATCGAGTTTGTTGTGAAAAAGAAGTTCCGGCAACATGTCATAGATCCCATCCCGGTTGAGGTGAAAAACCAGAAAGTCGCCAGTTTCGAACGATTCCACGGCTGCAGAGGCAATATCCCGTGACCAGTTTCTCTGCAGCTGACCTTCGAAGGAAACCAGGAACTCTCTTATGTCAATCCCCGTACCGGCCAGCATTGCGATAACCGTTTCCGCTTTAAGGTCAACAGGAAGATGGCCGACCCTTTCCGATATTTCATCCAATTTAGACAAAAGCCATGGATTTATCACAAAAATAAGAAAATTGACGGATTGCATCTTCAGTGGTCTTCTTTTTTTACCTGAGGCGCTAATGGTTTCAAGGAACACAGATTTTCGGGTAGTCCGCCCGGTAAATTTTCCGGGCATGAGAATGATCTGAAGGAGCAGATCGCCGGGGACCCAAGAACGGCTATTCGACCACCCCGAACCTGTCAGGGAAAAGGCTGCTTAAAACGGTGAAAGGCAGTAAAGACGGGAACTCTGAAATTATTATGAAAACTTGTGCATGAATTAAAAAAAAACGTCATAACTTAGACCTTGAAAGAAAAAACAAAGCCATGGCGGAGAGTGATTTGAATTTTCGATTTTCTGATGAGCTCAAGCGGGCTGTTGGTATTGCACAATCGTTAGCAAAAGAGCACTCCCACGATAAGATAAGCCCCTCCCATCTTTTGAAGGCGTTGTTTCACAAAGATGTAGGGCTGACCGATTTTCTTTTGTCGCTCGACAAGGATATCTATTATCTGGAGGAGTGGGCGGAGGTCCGGATCGAGTCGAGTCCCAAATCTGCGCGTGGCGGAGAGAATCCTTCAGGGGATGATCAGTTCAAGGCGGTAATACGGGAAGCCGATCATATCAGGATCAAGCTTTCGAAGGAAGAGACAGACCCGTTGTGCGTTCTGGCAGCCCTCAGCACACCAGGGGTAGGCTACAGTTACGAACAGCTCAAATCGTTTACGCTGACGCAACAGGAGGTTCTCGATGCAGTGGTTACGACAGCCGATTTGCAGAACGTTGTCGGGGGCGCGGCTCCCGGAGCGGTTTCCGGAGAAAAGAAAGGAGGCACCAATGCCCTGTTGAAATTCTGCATCGACAAGAATGAACTGGCAGCGGCCCATAAATTGGACCCGGTAATCGGGCGTGACAGTGAAATGCGTGCTGTGGCCGAGATCCTTGGAAGGCGTTCAAAATCGAACGTGCTGATCCTGGGGGATGGGGGAGTCGGCAAAACCGCCCTGGTCAACGGGTTTACACAGATGGTCGGGGAAGGGAAAGTACCAGAGAACCTGAAAAACGCCAGGATCTTTGAACTTGATTTCGGGTCGCTGATTGCCGGGGCCTCCTACAAAGGGGAGGTGGAAGACCGTCTGAAGAACATCATCCGGGAGATACAGCAATTCGACAAGGCTATTTTATTTGTGGATGAGATTCATATGCTTCTGGATCAGCAGGGAGGCACTGCAGGGGCTGCCAACCTGCTCAAACCCGAGTTATCGAGGGGAAATCTTACGCTGATCGGGACCACCTCCATCGACAATTACACAAAATTTATCGAGACCGACGAGGCTTTCAACCGGCAGTTCGAGTTGGTGAAAATCGAAGAGCCCGATGAAAAAAAAGCTCTGAGGATGTTGAAGGTGGTGGTTCCGGCATTTGAAGCCCACCATCACCTGAAGGCTGGCGAAGAGGTGATGACTGAAGCCATCAGGCTCTCCAAAAGATTTCTGAAAGAGCGGTCGCTGCCCGACTCTGCCATTGACCTGATCGACCATGCCATGTCGGGAGTCAGGCTGATGGCCGATCTGTCGCCCGATCAGATCAAAGGGCTGCAGCAGCAACTGGAAGGTCTGAAACCCGAACCCGACGACAACTCCCGGCTGGCAGAACTGGAATGGTTTTATTCCGATCTAAAAAACCAGATATCTCCCATTCTCTTTTCGAAGTTAAACGAGGAGGAAGCTGCCGCCCGGTTTAGTTCAGGCACGGAGATTTATGATTACTGTCTGAAAATATTGGCAAACCTCGAGGAGACAGCACAGAACAAGGTCGAGGCACTCGACAAATCGGATATCGGGGCCATCGTTTCGGCGCGCACGGGCATTCCGCTGGGGAAAGTGCAGAGCAAGGAGAGAGACCGGCTGATGAATATCGAGGAGCATCTGAAGAAGCGGGTGGTCGGGCAGGACCATGCCCTGAAGAGCATCTCGGAGGCGATTCTTGAGTCGCGTTCCGGGCTGAACAAGGCCGGGCAGCCCATTGGTTCGTTTTTCTTCCTGGGCCCCACCGGTACCGGGAAAACAGAACTGGCCAAATCGCTTTCAGAATTCCTGTTCCAGGACGAAACCTTCCTGATCCGCTTTGACATGTCGGAATTTAAGGAAGAACATTCAGCCGCCCTGCTGTACGGGGCACCTCCCGGCTATGTGGGCTACGAGGAAGGTGGGCTTCTGGTGAACAAGATCAGGCAAAAACCCTATTCCGTCGTTTTGTTTGACGAGATCGAAAAGGCACACACCTCGGTTTTTGATATATTCCTTCAGATCCTCGATGAAGGAAAACTGCACGACCGTCTGGGAAAAGAGGGTGATTTCTCCAATGCCATCATCCTGTTCACCTCCAACATCGGAAGCCAGTATATTGTAGATTCGTTCGGCAAAGGAGAGATACCGCCCTCGGACAAGATGATGGAGATCATGAGCAATTATTTCAGGCCTGAATTTCTGGGCCGGTTGACGGAGATTGTCCCTTTTGCCCCAATCAGCAAGGAAAATGTGGTTAAGATTTTCGAAATTCACATGAGAAGTCTTTATAAATCGGTTCAGGATAAGGGCATCCGCCTGGAGATGGACCCGAAGGTCAAAGAGAAACTGGCCTTGTCGGGGTTTTCGCCGAAATACGGGGCACGCCCGATCGTGGGGGTAATCCGCTCCCAGCTCCGCAGACCGTTATCCAGGATGATCATCGCCGGTGAAGTCCAGCGGGGTTCAACAGTTGCTTTAACGCTCGACGAACATGACGAAGTCCGGTGGAATATTGAATAGACTGATAAGTTGGCTGAGATCACAATTATTATTCACAAAAAAAAATACCATTATGCAAACGTATGGAATCGGTGGTACTGAGGTCAAGGGCGATGCCAGTGAAGCGATCAGTGAAATACCACAAAACAAGACTTTAATGATTGAGAAACTGACGGCTGACCCGCCCGTAAAGCCGCAGATTGTAGAAGGGCTGACAACAATCGACGATGTCTTTAACCATTTCCGGCCTACCGTTGATGTTGAATTTGAGGATGTGGAAGGAAAATCGAAGGAGGAACATCTCTCTTTCCACAACCTGGCTGATTTCGGTACCAAGGGTATTATTGCTCAGAGCTCTTCGCTGCAGAACCTGAACATGCAGAAAGAGCAATACTTTAAGATCATCAAGCAGCTGAAGAGCAACAAATTGCTGCGGAAGGCCCTGGAAAACCCGGAAACCCGGCAGGCTATCCTGAACGCGATTTATGCAATAAGCAAAGAAATTGAACATTCGTAATTTTCTCACTTTAAAAACCGAACCAGATGGCATTACAGGAGCAATCGAAACAAAATATTGAACAGTACAGGGAAAAAGTGGCCGAAAAGGTGGGTCAGGTTGACAAACCGGAGGAACTGTTATCCACATCGCTGGGACAGCTGGCCAAAGTCGGTGCTTTCGACCTGCTGGAATCGACGATTGAGGGGGTCCAGAATCTGAATCCCGAGCGTAAAGCGAGGAAAAAAATCTTTCTGACGGAAGAATCAAGAAAAGGGGAACGGGAAGAACTGAAAAAGACCCTTGAATTGTGGGCTGCCGTGATCACCTCTTCCGACTCGATTTCTGACATGATAGAGAATTGCGAGGCCAATGCGGAAATTGCTGAGAGTACACTGAAAAAGAATCTTCTTAAAGCAGTGGAGACCACGCGTGATCTGGAGAAATCGTACCGGTCGATGGCGTTATTTTTCAAAAATACGGGCAGCACGAAAATCAAGAACGTCAATTTCATGAACGCAGATCCGGAGCAGTTGAAAGACCTCGACGACACCCGGTTTATTGATGCGGTTCAGGAGGAGCTGGTTCAGAAATACGACCGGCTGGACCTGCGGGAGAACTATAGCATCCTGGTGGTACCGGGGTATCTCGGCTCCAACAAGGTGGTTGAGAAATGGGCTAAAATTGCCCATGAGAACAAGGTGATGCTTGTTACCGATTTTGAACATCTGGATACCCCCGACGATGTGATGGAACTCTTTGAAGCCAGCAATCTTACGGGCGGCGATATGTACCGTTCGAATGTGATGATGGCCTGCAACTGGCTGGTAGGACGCGATAAATTCGCTGATATTGGTGAGGAAGAAGCGCTTTATGTTCCCCCTTCCGGGGCTCTGGCGGGCAATGTTTACCAAACCCTCATGTCGCAGGTGGCAGCCGGAAAAAAACATGGCAGCCTGAGTGAAATCGACGGGGTCAAATTCGATCTTAAAAAGAGCGAAATCGCCAACCTCGAAAAACTGGGACTGGTTCCCATGGTAAACGAGTATGGGAAAGTGATGGCCTTTTCAGCCAAAACCCTTTTTAACGGAGATAACCTCGGACTTCAGACTTATTCTGTTGTGAGGGTATTCGACTATGTTACCAAAGTTCTGATGGATTTCCTGAACCGGAGAGCCTTTGAGAATTTCAACGTTAAAACGAGAAAGGAGATCCAGGAACAGATTATCCGTTTCCTGGACGGAATCACGGGACCCGGGAAACTGATTGAAAAATTCTCCATCAAACGGTTTGAACAGGATCCGGTACAGAAAGACCGGATATTTCTCGACATTCACATGACTCCCTATTTCCCCGCCAAGAGTTTTATGATCAAGATGGACGGGCAGAAAGGGGACGATGGAAACGACTGGGATACACAGTATGCACAAAACTGATTCTCCCGGTATTTGAAAAACCATTTTTAACAGAAAACCAGAAAAAATGTCATTTAAAGCAACTTTCAAAGTCGACGGAGAGGAATACAATGTCCTTTCCTGCAATTACAGTCTGAACCAGGACTACGACATCACCGGGAGGCCTTCGTCGGTAACCAGGGGAGGCGTGGTGAACATTGTCCTTGAATCGACCGACAGCACCGCCTTGTTTGAATGGATGTGCGACAGCTACATGAAAAAAGACGGGACCATTACCTTTAACAAAAGGGATGAGAATGCCAAAATGAAAGAGCTCGAAATTGTCGAGGCTTACATGGTAGGATACAGTGAATCTTTTGACAGTATCGGCACGGGAGCTATGCTGGAAACCATCACCCTGTCGGCCAAGGGCCTTAAACTGGGTAATGGCGAGCACGATAACGAATGGCCCATATAGACCTGGCAGCGACGTTCGCTGAAAAGATCCGGTAAGGATTTTAAGCGTTCGGAGTATACCCCATGAGACGCGCTGCGGGATGATGGCAGCTCAGGTACGCGCCTGTCCGGTTTAAAGCAGGAGTGCCATTAATCCCGGAATACTACTCTTCCGGAAATTCTGGGTTTTGCTGAATTCCGGGAGCATTCCCGGATCAGTTTATCGGCTGTCGGAGGTGTTGTGTTATGTTTCATTGACGAACTTTAACTTAAACAGCTGTTTGATATGTCATTAACGGCTCGGTTACATATTACGGGGCATAGCCTCGAAAAACAGGGAATCAAGATTAACAGCCTCGACTTTTCCTTTTCGCAAGAGGTGGATAACCGGGGAATGGCTGTGGGTAAGGTCCGCCAGGGATTGATCTATGTGACACTTCCCGGAATTGAAGACCCTCAAATCATCGCCTGGATGAAAGGCAACCGGGTTTTTAAAAACTTCAAAATCGTTTTCTCCGGAGTGGTGGATACCGGCAAAAAAAGGACCATTGAATTTACCGACGCCCTCTGCGTTTACTACCGTGAAGCCTTTTCCGATCAGTCGGATGTGGTGGTAAGCCTCACCCTTTCGGCCCGCAATATCAAAATTGCTACCGAGGAATTTGACCTGGAATGGGATCTTTCAGCGGATTCTGGTTCGTAAAATCAAAAAATCCCTGATATGGGCCTTTTATCGAAAATAGAAATTATCATTGAAGGAAAACCCCTGAAAAGTTTCCAGCAGGTTACTGTGATACAGAGCCTTTACGGGATAGACCATTTTGAGATTACCTGTCCGTACGACAATATGGAGTCGGGCGATGATTTTATCATTGAGCGCTCGAAGGATTACCTCGGGCTGCCGGTGGTTATCCAGACAAAAATGGATGTGAAGGGAGAGGAAAAAGACGGCATCCAGTTCCAGGGTTATGTTACCGAGATACAGGGATCACGCAGCGGGATGAGCGACCTCGACCAGGTGGTGATTTCAGGCGGTAGTTTTGAGATTTCCATGAACAGGAAACCCACCAACCGTGCTTTTATAGATAAGACTCTTGAGGACATTGTGAAAGAAGTGCTGAAATCCTATCCCGTAAAATCGAAGATTTCTCCCCGTAACAAACTAAAATACCCCTATATTGTCCAGTTTGAGGAGAGTGACCTCGAATTTCTGAAACGGTTGTCGATCCGTTACGGGGAATGGTTCTTTTTTAACGGGAAAGAGATGATTTTCGGGGAAATCCCGGTTGTGGAGGAGACCCTTTCTGTGGGGTACAATCTCCAGGAATTGAGTTATGAGCTGAGAGTAAGCCCTGTGAAATTTAATCTTTATACCCTTGATCCTCTGAAACTGGAAGTTTTCACGTATTCTTCGGGCAACAGCAAGATCGAATCCAGTCTGAACAGCTATGGCAAACATGCTTTAAAAATGTCCAGGAAGCTCTATTCGCAGGAGGGCAAGGATTATTTCGAGCATGTGAACGTGGACGAAAAGGACTACAAGAAAGGACTGGAAAGTGTGGGGGAAACGGTGGAAACCACCGATGCAGTCAACCTGACCGATATTACCGGTACTTCCACCAACGGGCTGTTGAATGCGGGCATGGTCGCAGCCATCTCGGGAAAAAAGAGGGATGGGAAGACCCGCGTGGATTACGGAAAACACCTTATTACTTCAGTAAGGCACACTTTCGACAGGCTGCTGACCTACCAGAACAGCTTCAAGGCCATTCCTGCTGAAATCACGATGCCTGAAAACACCGATCCTTATTTTGTCAGGTCGACCGGCAACCAGTTGGGTATGGTAGCCGACAATCAGGATCCGAAAAAACTGGGAAGGGTGAAGGTTTCGTTCTGGTGGATGGCCGACTCCAAGGTCATGACCCCATGGGTCAAAGTATTGACTCCCTATACTGTCGGGAAGGGAGGTGTCTATCTGGTTCCTCCGTTGAACACTCGGGTTCTGGTGGGTTTTGAGGACGAAGATGTGGAGAAGCCCTATGTCCTAGGATCCCTGTTCGACGAAGATGCATGCCCCAATCCTGACTGGCCGGGGAATTACAACGATTACAATGCCAAGGTTCATGCCATCAAGACGCGCAGCGGGCAGACAATTGAGTTGTGGGATGACGCCGGGGGCGAGAAGATCCGGATTTATGACGACGGGAATAAAAATGAGATTACCCTTGACAGTGCCAACGGGAATATTACCATCCGGACCTCCGGAACCATGACCCTGGAGGGTAACAATATTGAAATCAAAGCCCAGGGTGGGATCAAGATGGAGGCCGGCCAGGCACTGGAACAAAAGGGCATGGAGGTGAAGACCGAAGCCCAGACGACACTGGAAGCCAAGGCGACCAACGTGGAAATAAAAGCCAATGCTTCGCTCAAGGCTGAGGGAAGCGCCACTGCGGAGATCTCTTCCAGCGGGATGATGACCGTTAAGGGGAGCATGGTTATGATCAATTAGGTGAGACGTCCGGCCGGACGTCTCCTCCCTAATGAACAACCTGAGAACTGTGAACTTTAAACTGTAAACTGTAAACTATAAACTTCCATCGAATGCCACCTGCTGCCAGAGCCGGAGATATGCACACCTGCCCGATGGTGACGCCCGGGGTTCCGCCGGTTCCCCATGTGGGAGGGCCTGTCCTGCCTCCGGGATGTCCCCAGGTGCTGATCGGGGGTATGCCGGCAGCCCGGGTGGGCGATATGGCCACCTGTGTGGGGCCACCCGATGTGATTGCCAAAGGCTCCATGACAGTCATGATCGGGAAAATGCCCGCAGCCCGTCAGGGCGACCTGACAGCCCACGGCGGAACTATCGCCATGGGATGCCCTACCGTGATGATCGGAGGATAAACTTTATCTTCCTCTGTCATCTGTTCCATAGGATTGTCCATACCGGAACGAATCCTTGCCTGTCTGGCAGGCTGCATCATTCTGCCTTCAGGGTGGAAAGTTCCGATATTTTTCGACTTGTAGGTTTTCCTCTCCTGAATTAGTGAAACCGGATTACGACCTGGTAAAATCAGACAAGGGGAACGAACCGTAAAAACCAAAAAAACTTCAAAATGACCGCTAAAGCAAATATTTCAGCAAACGACAAAAGATTAACCGACTATTTTGCCGGAATTCTTCCGCATGTATTCCAAAAAATGAACATCGTACTTCGTTCGAAGGATGAGAGGCAGGTATATTATGCCATTGCCTCCGAGATGGTGCAATTTGCCAGAGCCAACAACCAGGCAGGAATGATTTCCGGCTTTAATGCCGGGGAAATGTCAGAAGCCCTTGGAAAGAACCAGAGC
Organism: uncultured Prolixibacteraceae bacterium; assembly: GCA_964650525.1. Lineage (GTDB taxonomy): Bacteria > Bacteroidota > Bacteroidia > Bacteroidales > Prolixibacteraceae > UBA1413. Next base: position 157,199 of record CAZYUA010000001.1, on the reverse strand, counting down.
ATGGATTTCAGCAGCGAAGCGGAAGAGATCCTGCGGAGGATGAGTTTCACCAGCCGGGGTAACCATAAGACTACATTCAGATTGCTCGTTGGAAAATTTTGGAGTAAGATGATTGACCTTTCGGGCGGGAAAGAATTCTCGGACGACTACCAGGGGAATGCTGTAATTGGTGTCAGAGGCTGATACCCTGCCGGTGTACTTTTGGTAATGGCTGGCAGGAGTTTTCCGGAATATTTTCGATGGGGAAAACCAGGAAGGTTCAACATTTCGGGGTACCTGAGAGATGAAATAGATCGTTGACTGAGTACCTTTACAGGAAAAAGGGATTTACATGGGTTATCATTACAAGAACCAGGATAAATCAATTGATTTCCACGGGAAAACCCTCGATAAGGAGGCATTCGACGCGGCTACCGAAGAGGTGAACCGGAACAATCCTCTGAACGATCTTTCCGGCCAGTGCAACAAAAGCGATCTCACCTACAGCAGTGTTTGGCAGGAAGCCTATTACAGGCACCTTCTCGAGAAGAAAAAGCGGATTGATACACGGAACCGGTGGGATAAACTGAAACTGAAAGTCGAGGTCAGGTGGTGGCCTGAACCCAAAGAAATGCGCTTTACCGATGCGGTAGCCCAGGTGGAAGGATGCCTGGAGGTTATGGAAGCCGCCATCACCAGTCATCATAAAGTCAATGCACAAACCTGGGATTTTGTGGTTTTCTGGTCGGAATTCTTCGGGCAGGTAGATCTTGACAGCATTAGCCGCTGGACCCGGATTGCCAGAAAATATATTGACCTGTGCAAAATGATCTATCACCGTCCCTACAGCGATGACAAAATGATCCGTTTAGGCGTCAAACAATTGCAGTCGGCAGCAAAGGTCATTAACCATTGCGATAAGGAGATTGTAAAATACCGCGAAGGAGTTGTCAAGGGAGCGGAACAATCGATCCAGGTCATCGAGATTACCATTTCTATCCTTTCCACGGTTGCAGGAGGAGGTGTGGTCGGAATAGCGGGCAAAGCCATAGGCAAATACAGGCTGGCCGCAGAACTGGTCAATAAACGGGGGGTCCTGGGGAAAGTGGTAAAAATCGGTAAAGAGGCTGCCACCCTGGCCGTGGAAGCCGGCACCAAAACAACCCTTGAATCCGGTGCTAAAATCACCTCCCTCTATGTTTCGGGCGAAAAAATTGATTGGGACAAAGTTCTTACGAACATAAAAGACAGCTTTGTCAAAGACATCATTTCGGGAGGATTGTCCAAGATTTTCCTGACCAGCGTGCTTAAGCCCAAAATCGATATCCGGTTCCCCAATGCCAATGCTTTTCTGAAAGCCAACGGACTGGATCCCCTTATGAAACCAAGGCCTACTTTAGAGTATGTCAGCGAACTGATCAGTTCAATGTCTGTGGAGACCTTTTACCAGAGTTTCGTTGTCAGAGCAAGGCAGAAAACACAGGGTAAAAAGCTGACCCTTAAAGAGATGCTTGATGAAATAGCCATTGAGTTTCTAAAGTTCAATTTCGGGGATGCATTGAAAAAAATTGTTTTGAAAGGAAAATAATAACCACCAGGATGAAATGCCTTGCGAAATATTTGTATCTACCTCTTCTGGCCTTTCTTCTGTCCCATCAATGCTTAGCCCAGACGAAACCTGCCGGGAAGGAGCCCCGGGCCCTGGCACGCATTGTTTCCATCAGCAACGATACGATAGCCCCCTGCGAGATTGTTTTCAGGAACCATTCAACCTATGCGGACACGTATGAGTGGGATTTCGGGGATCCTGCCTCGGGTGAACGCAACTTTTCACAGGAGGAGAATCCCAGCCATCGTTTCGGTTCAGCAGGATTTTACACCATCCGGATGATAGTCCGGAACAGCACTCTTCAACTGGAGGAGTCATGGTACTACAGCATCCTGATCAGGGAAGGCAAAACGGCAGATCAGAGCATCACGCTTACAGCGCCCTTAGCGGAAGAATCTGCCGTGGAGGTTCTACCGGTGTCCCTTTCCTCCGGTGAACAAAAACACAAAACATTAAAACTGGCGTGGATGGGAGGGACTCTGATTTCAGCCGGGACCGGCATTCTGGCCTCCCTGAAATCGAACGGGTACTACGAGGAATACCAAACGGCCACCCAAGAGGCGGAAGATATAAGGAGGAAATTCAAGACCCTCGATACTCTGGCTCCGGCTGCTTATGTGTTGTCGGGGATTTGCCTGTCACAGGTGGTTCTCCAATCGGCCAGGCAGAAAAAGGCCAGGCAGGAGCTTTCGCTGCAACTGATGCCCATGAGCAATGGTAACAAGCTTTGCTTAACATGGAAATTCTGAATAGTCAGACTTCGTTGCTAAAACCCGACTAAACATGAATACAACCTATTACCGGTATCTGTTAATGCTGGCTGCCGTTATACCAATTGCCTCATGCCAGGACCATGAAATCGACAATCCGTTTGACTCTGAGTGTCCCAGGGAGATTTGGACGCCTTCGGATTTCAAGGCCGTACAGCAGCAAAAATCAGTCCTGCTCACCTGGAGCCGGGCCTCAGTCACCCATATCAGCGGTTACCGCCTCGAACGTAGGATCAACAATGGGGAGTGGAAGGTTTTCTCCACCCCTGATAAGAGCAGCACCTCCTGGGCAGACAATGACCTGAAGCCCGGGCAGGTCCACGAATACCTGCTGTACGCCTATGCCTTGGGTAACACCAGCAACCAGCTCAAGGCTTCGCTGACCCCGGTATTTCCGGCAACGGTAACCACGATGCTTCCCCCGGCAATTGTCTGCCCCACCACCACAGTCGGCGGTGATGTTACCGATGACGGAGGATCTGCGGTGACCGAAAAAGGGGTGGTATACGGGTTAACTCCGGATGTATTATCAGGCACCAGACTAACGATCGGCAGCGGAAAGGGATCCTTCAGCCAGTCGGTATCCGGGTTGGTCCCCGGAACCAGGTATTATGTCTGGGCCTATGCCGTCAACAACACCGGAACCATTTTTGGAGATTCCGTGGTGTATAGTACAGCTTCTGTTCCTGTGCTGACCACTGGTTCACCTGCCCAGGTCACCGACAGCAGGGCCACCCTCGGTGGCACACTCACCCACGACGGGGGTGGCGGCATCACGGAAATGGGCGTTGTTTATGCCACGATTCCCGGACTTGTGGTTTCCGGTCCGAAGATCCCGGTTGCAGCCCTCTCCGGCTCGTTCACGGCACCCGTCATAAACCTGGTTTCCAGCACACAATACTACTTCAGGGCGTATGCGGTGAATTGCGCCGGACCGGGCTATGGGCCTGAAGTTTCCTTTAGCACCCTGCCATCAGTCCTGCTCTCTTCTGCAGCCGAAAGCACGGTAAGCAACGCTACAGCCACCGGCATCGCGGAACCGGGAGGAGGCATTCCCATCACCGGCCGGGGCTTCTGCTGGAGTACCCATTCCAACCCTACCCTCGCCGACTTTTCCGTTTCAGCAGGCCAGGGGCCGGGGACCTTTACCGCCAATCTCACCGGACTGGCCTGCAATACCTATTACGTCAGGTCGTATGCCTCCAACAGTTCAGGAACAGCCTACAGTACAAAAGTCATTCCGGTTACGATCACCAACTGCACGGTTTTGAATTTATTCTTGCGGGATCTGAAACTGAGCTCCCCAAGTGTGAGAAGAGGCCAGTCGGTTACCATTTCCTGCACCGTACACATCTATCCCTCCCTCTTGTACCTGGCCTCCGGTGTGAAGGTGGGCTTTTACCTTTCTTCTAATCCGGATTGGGATTCGAGAGACGTTTTGTTCGGCCAAACCAACGTTCTGGTGGGCGGCAAATACGGCAGCCAGGCAGTTACCTCCCTTACGGCCACAGTACCCCTTACCACACCTGCCGGCTCAGTTTATATCATCTGCGTAGCCGATTACGACAATGCCTTTACTGAATCGAATGAAACCGACAACCATGCGGCAACGACGTTAATGATCCTCTAAAGACCAGACGATGTTTTGTACTGCACACCATACAACAGGAACAGATGTCGTTGAATCATCCCAAAAAACACCCTGTTCATTTCTTTTAAAATGAACCAATTTAATAGGAATTTTTCCGATTCTTTCCTATTTTTACCCTCGAAATGTAAAAAGAGATGAATGCGGGTAGTATAGCACTCAAAATTGCCAGTCTGGTTTTTGCAGGTGGTGTTTTCATGATATTGTTCAAAAGAATTAAGGTTCTGAAAAAATACGGGCTCGCATCCATTCTTTATGTTATCCTGATTTCCATCCTTCTGGCCATGCCGACCCTGGTCAACCGTTTTGAATTAAAAACCCCGCAATTGCTGATTCTTACCGGCGCTCAGGTTTTCATCCTTTTTCTGGGAATCATGCACCTCAGGCTGGTGCCTTCCACCCTTCCCTGGTACAAAAGCCAGTCCTTCAATATGCAGGTTATGTTTATCCTTGTCATCCTGCTGATGGCCTACTTTTTCAGCAACCTCTCCTTTTCCCTTCCAAACAGTCCCCGGTTCCAGATCGTGTGGTACCTTTCGCTGTTGTGGTTTTTAATACCGGTTCTGCTCAACCAGACGGTGGAGGAATTACTGAAAGTACCCCAGAAGATTTACAGACAATGGTACTACCCACTCGGACAGAATATCGATGATCCGAGCGATGAGGAACTGGAAAATCCGATAGTGATCAGTTTTGTTTTTCACAAGAACGAATTGAGCAGTGAGTTGACAACCTTTCGCGCCAAAGCGCCTGTCGGAATGAAACTGGGCCGGTTGTTTTATTTTTTCATCAACGATTACAACAGCCGGCATCCCGAAGGGCTGATTTCGTTTTTGAATAGCGGACGGGAACCTGAAGGGTGGGTCTTTATGAAAGTGAAGAATAAATGGTTAAATCTGACAGAGGGTCTTGATCCCGAAGCATCCATTTATGTCAATAACATACGGGAAAATGATGTCCTCATATGCAACAGAGTGATGAAAAACCCTGAAAATATCCAGCTATGAAACCGGTAAATAAAAAAGAGAGAGCCAAAGCGTTTAACAAGGTAATCGGTCTGTTTGTGTTGAGTCTGGTGCTTGCCCTGCTGGTGGGTTTCACCACCATGTTTGAGGGCAATCTTTCCGACAGGCAATCGGTGAGCCAGCTGAAACAAAGGGAGGCACAGGAGACCTGGGAAAGGGAGACCCTGTCGCCCAACCTGCTGGAGGCTTCTGCAACCCTTGACAAAGTCCCCACAGCTGCTCAGAATAAGGAAAACCTTGACGAATTGAACAACAAAATCGGTCTTTTGCTGGTGGAAGCCAAGAAAAACCTGGTCATCGATGATACATGGAAATCCATCCTGTACCAGGACATCCTGAAGGTCTATTCCGACCTGCATGTAGCCTACAAAAAGCAGCTTCAGCTGGAGGAACAACTTGTAGCCTGCCAGAACAACACCCAGGGCAGCAATGTGGATCTTCAGCGGTATATTTCAGAGGTTAAGGAATTGAAACAGGAGAATCTGCTATTGAAAGCCACCGGCGGAGGTGGTGGTGGCGGTGGCGGCGGTAATACCGCCCAATTGCAGAGCGTTCTGGACAAAGCTCAGGAAGACCTGAGAAAATGCAGGCTTCAGAACAAAAGCCTTGAGACTGAGGTCAACAAGTTAAGAAACCGGTAATCTCAGCTGCCAATGAGTTCCGAACCCGAATCCTATCCACCTGAAAACAGTTCCAGGTCGCTGGTAATCATGTTGGTTATTTTGCTGTTGATTCTTGGAGTAGTATTCGCGGTCATTTTTTTATTCAAACCTTCAGGTCAGGCATTCGACACCCAGAGCGGGGAGGTCAAAAATACCCCCAAGGAACACATTGAGGCACTGGATCCTGTCATTTTGAAAGTATACCATTTAAGTGAAGAACTGCGGCTGTTTGACGCGTTGTTCGACGAGCTGGTTTATGCTGAAAAACCCAATGTTAACAACATTGGAAATTTTGTCTCAGGGTTCCGGGATTATGAGAGTCGCTATGTTTCCGACCGTTCGACGATATCTTCCAACAGGAATAAGACCATAGAGGCAGACACCACCGTAATCAGTTTTGAGAGGCAGCAGAACTATCTGAAGTGGAGCCTGGAAACCCTTTTAGAATCTATCCACAACAAGAAAAAGGTCTTCAGGGCTGTTCCGGTTGCTTTTCCAATAGCCAGGCAGGATGCGCAGATCGTCTCCGGCTTCGGGATGCGGGACCACCCGATTCTGAAGGAACGCAGAATGCACAACGGGATTGACATCAAAGCCCCGATAGGGACAGCGGTTGTGGCCACGGCCAACGGTAAGGTAATCATTACCGAGGATAAACCAGGTTATGGACGTTCGTGCGTTATTCAGCACGATTTTGGTTTTCAGACAAGATATGCCCATATGGTCCGTATGATTGTAGGGCCCAATACCTGGGTTCAGAAAGGCGACCAGATCGGGTTTGTCGGGAATACAGGCCTTAGTGAGGCTGCCCACCTCCACTACGAGATTACGAAAAACGGTTACCGTCTGAATCCTTCCTATTTTATGTTTGAAGGGCTCAACACGGATGAGTATAAGGAGATTATTGTCCTGGGCTCCAAAACCACTGAGATCCTCTCATTTTATTAACCGGACTTACACAGGAACCAGCAGATTCCGCTATCGGGTTTTCACAGGTCAGGACCTCCTCTCATCCGTTATCATGGAGTTCAGCACCGGCAGGGAAGCCAGGAATCTTCGTCACTCTTTTTTCCGGATGAATTTGAACGCCAGGTAGGCGGCAAAGCCAATGCCGAGGAGCACCATAGCCCAGGAGAGTTCGGCATAATACCGGTGGAGGAGCTCCTTGCGGGAGTAGAGAAAGTAACCCAGAGCAGCCAGGATGATGTTCCACGTGCAGGATCCGATCAGGGTGTAGAGGATGAAATCTCCGATTTTCATGCGGGAGAGCCCGGCAGGCAGGGAGATAAGCTGCCGTACGGCAGGCACCAGGCGGCCGATGAGGGTCGAGGGCCTGCCGTGCCTGACAAAGTAAGCCTCAGCCTTTTCCACTCCTTTGCGGCTCAGCAGCATAAGCCGCCCCGCTTTCGACTCCACAAACCGGTATAGGATGGCACGGCCCAGCAGCAGGGCAAAATAATAATTGAAAAGTGCCCCGATTAAAGCGCCCGCCGTGCCGGACACCACCACCAGGTAGACGTTCAGATCTCCCTGGGCTGCCTTCCAGGCTGCCGGTGGAATGACCACTTCGGAAGGAAAAGGAATGAAGGAACTTTCAATGGCCATCAGCAGGGTGATGGTACCGTAATTGATATGCGCCATGTACCATTCAACGACGGTACCAAACAGTTCATTAACCATACCCATAATAAATGAACTGCAAAAATAAAAAAATAGCCGGGAAAAACCGTTGTTTTTCCCGGCTCATTGACACCGGATGGGATGAAGGCAGGAGGCTATCAGCCGCCAAAATCGTCGAACAGAATATTTTCGGAAGGAACCCCCAGATCGTAAAGCATCTTTTGAACCGCATCGTTCATCAGTGGCGGGCCGCACAGATAATAATCAATTTCTTCCGGTTCCTCATGCTTGCTGAGGTAGTTGTCGTAAATAACCTGGTGAATAAATCCTTTGGAGCCAGTCCAGTTGTCTTCCGGTTTGGGTTCCGAGAGGGCCAGGGTAAACCTGAAATTGGGATATTCCCGTTCAATATCCAGAAACTGTTCGTGGTAAAAGACTTCTCTCCATGAGCGGGCGCCATACCAGAAGCTGACTTTCCGGTTTTTCTCCTTCAGGGTGTGAAAGAGATGGAACAGATGGGAACGCATAGGCGCCATACCCGCTCCGCCGCCGATGAACATCATCTCATTGTTATTGTCCTTCAGAAAGAACTCCCCGTAGGGTCCAGACACCATAACCTTGTCTCCGGGCTTGCGGGAGAAAATAAAGGAAGAGCAAATGCCCGGATTCACAGCCCGGAACCGGTTGTTGGCGCGGTCCCAGGGGGGGGTGGCGATCCTCACATTGAGCATGACGATGTTCCCCTCGGCCGGGTGGTTAGCCATTGAATAGGCCCTGAAAACCGGTTCCGGGTTTTTCATCGTCAGGCCGAAAAGACCAAATTTCTTCCATTCGTCGACAAATTCAGGCTGTACCTCCATGTCTTTGAAGTCCACTTCAATTTTGGGGACATCAATCTGGATATATCCGCCTGACTTGAAATGAAGGGTTTCTCCTTCGGGAAGTCTGACGACAAATTCCTTGATAAATGTGGCTACATTGCGGTTGGAAACCACTTCGCACTCCCACTTTTTCACCCCGAGGACATGTTCCGGGACCTTGATTTTCATGTCATCGCGGACTTTAACCTGGCAGCCGAGCCTCCAGTGGTTTTGCTGTTCCTTGCGGGTGAAATGGCCTGTTTCTGTGGCCAGGATGGAGCCGCCGCCTTCGAGCACCTGACAGCGGCACTGGCTGCAGGTTCCACCGCCACCACACGCGGAGGGTAGAAATATCCCCTTTTCCGACAGGGTGGACAAAAGGGTACTTCCCGGATTTACTGTAATCTCCTTTTCGTTGTTGATGGTGATCTTCACATCCCCGGTAGCTGTCAGTTTGGACCTGGCAAACAGCAAGGCAGACACGAGCACCAGGACGATGACCATGAAAGCCACAATACTGGAGAGTATGACAAAAAAGAGAGAAACTTCTAACAGCATAACAGTTTGATTTAGTGGTATTTAGATTTTTATACCCATAAAGCTCATAAAAGCGAGGCCCATCAGTCCGGTAATGATAAAGGTGATCCCGATGCCCCTCAGGGGGGCAGGGACGTTGCTGTACTTAAGTCGCTCCCTGATGGCAGCCAGAAGAACGATTGCCAGGGCCCAACCGGTTCCCGAACCGAGACCCCACGCAAAAACCTCACCGATGTTCTGGTATTCCCGTTGTTCCATGAAGAGTGACCCCCCGAGGATGGCGCAGTTCACCGCAATCAGGGGAAGGAATATCCCCAGCGAATTGTAAAGTGCGGGTGAGAATTTTTCAATAACCATTTCAACCAGCTGGACCATGGCAGCGATAGTGGCTATATAAACCATAAAACTCAGGAAGGAAAGATCCACCTCGCGGAAACTATCGCCCAGCCACGCCAGGGCACCCGGTTTCATGACGTACTCCAGCAAGAGGTAATTCACGGGAACGGTGATTACCTGGACAAAGATGACGGCAATGCCGAGGCCTATGGATGTCTTCACCGTTTTGGAAACGGCCAGGTAGGAGCACATTCCCAGGAAAAAGGCAAAAATCATGTTGTCGATGAAGACCGACCGTACGAATATATTTACAAATTCCTGCATGACCTTTCAATTACGGGTTTATTCTTTTTCGATCAATTCCTTATTATAACTGCGTTGGATCCAGATGATCACCCCAACGAGTATCAGCGCCATAGTAGGCATAATCATCATTCCGTTGTTGGAGTAGCCTGTTTCGTAGAATCCCCGGGGGATAATCTGGTAGCCCAGAAGGGTGCCTGACCCGAACAGTTCCCTGATAAATGCAACCACAATCAGGATCAGGGCATAACCGGCTCCGTTTCCAACGCCGTCGAGGAAGGAAGGCCATGGTTTATTGCTCATGGCATAGGCTTCCAGGCGTCCCATAATGATGCAGTTGGTGATGATCAGCCCTACGTAGACAGAAAGCTGCTTACTGACATCGTAAACAAAAGCCCTCAGAACCTGGTCTACCAGGATCACCAAGGAAGCCGCCACCACCAACTGGACGATGATTCGTATCCTGGGGGGAATGGCATTGCGCATCAGCGAAATCACCATGTTAGAGACTGCAGTCACCACAATGACGGAAATGCCCATGACCAGTGCTGGTTTAAGCTTTACCGTCACAGCCAGTGCCGAACATATTCCCAGGATCTGCACCGTCACCGGGTTGTTGAGGTTCATGGGCCCGGACAGCAATTTGAAATTCTTGGACGAAAAGAGGCTCATCGGTTAAGGGATTGATTGGTTTCTATTATGAATAAAGTAGGTCTTGTACTGAACAAGGCAGGAGTCGAGCATGGCTTCCAGTCCCTTGGAGGTGATGGTCCCGCCCGAAATGGCATCGACAGCATGGGGATCATCGTCTGAGGCGCCTCCTTTCAGTACCCTGATGGAACGAAATTCAAGCGAATCACCGAAGATCTTTTTCCCTGCAAAGGGTTCCTGGAACCAATCGGTACTGATTTCAGCACCCAGGCCGGGGGTTTCCCCCTGGTGGTCGAAAACAGCCCCGTAAACAGTATTCAAATCAGGTTTCAGGGAAAGGTAACCCCAGATAGGACCCCAGAGGCCTTTACCTCTGAGGGGCACGACATAGGCCTGACTGCCGTCGTCGAGAGTGGCCGTGAATACAGGGAGCGATCTCTGGCTGGCGGGTTTTGCCTGTTCCGCCTTGAGATCTACGGTAAAGGCATCGGTACCTTCCTTTTTCTCACCCTTGTTGTTCAGCACAAAACTGTCCGTAATGTAGCGGGCATACTGTTCAACAGCGTCAGAGGGTGTTGAGGCGATCCGGACCGAAGCCAGGATCTTTTGTTTCTTTTCGACTTCGATATTTTTATCCTGAAACGGTTTAAGACCCGTGGCAGCCAGTGAGAGCAACAAAGCCACCACCACCACCATGACCAGGGCGAAGACAAAAATGTAGGTATTACTGAAGTTTTTCATGGCTGTCGGGGTTAAGCGTTTTTCCTCGTTACACTTCTTTTCAGTCTCCGTTTGATATGGTTTTCAACGACAAAATAGTCGATCAGGGGTGCTGTGACATTCATGAGCAGGATGGCCAGCATCATGCCTTCCGGGTAGGCTGGATTAAAGACCCTTATCATAACAGCAAAGGCCCCGATGCCAAACCCATAAATCCATTTTCCTTTTTCGGTATGGGCAGCGGTCACCGGGTCGGTAGCCATAAATACCGCGCCGAAGGCAAAACCTCCCATTACGAGGTGGTACCAGGGGGCCAGGGTCATGTATTCGTTGGCAGGGAACAGGTTACACAGTCCGCCGACAGCCAGGGCCCCGACGACCACTGAAAGCATAATTTTCCAACTGCCGATACCGGTGAAGAGGAGAATGAAGGCGCCGATCAGGATGGCCAGTGTGGAGGTCTCCCCGACAGAGCCGGGGATGAAGCCCATGAACATGTCGGAAAAGGAAGGCAGGTTCCGGATCTCCCCAAGGGTCAGGCTACCCAGGGGAGTGGCTCCCGAAAACCCGTCGATGGCAGCCTTGCCTGTCAGATCCTGAATCCACACTTCATCACCGGTCATATGGGCAGGATAGGCAAAGAAAAGAAATGCACGGGCCAGCAAGGCCACATTCATGATGTTGTACCCGGTACCTCCGAAAATCTCCTTTCCGAAAATTACGGCAAACGCAGTAGCCAGGGCCAACATCCAGAGAGGGATATTCACCGGAACGATCAACGGGATCAGCATCCCCGTCACCAGGAACCCTTCGTTTACCTCGTGTCCCCGGATTTGTGCCGTAACAAACTCAATGGCCAGCCCTGTTACATACGACACGGCGATCAGGGGCAGCACCTTCAGCAACCCGAACCAGAAATTGGCCAGGAGGCTGCGTTCTATTCCGAATGCGAGACCATGCTGGTATCCGATGTTCCAGCTCCCGAAGAGCAGGGCAGGCATCAAAGCCAGCACCACAATGATCATTGTCCGCTTGAGGTCAATAACATCATGGATATGAGTGCCCGACCGGGAGGTATGGTTGGGTGTGAAAAGAAACGTCTCAAAGGCGCCAAACGTTGAACCCAGTTTTTCAAATTTGCCGCCTTTCTCAAACAGCGGTTTTTTCTTGTCGATAATATTCCGGAGTGATTTCATGATAGTCGTCGGTCAGTATTGGTGGTAGTTAACCCATTTCCTTCATCATCAGATTGATTCCCTTTCTCAGGACTTTTTGGACTTCGATTTTGGAGGTACATACAAATTCACACAAAGCCAGGTCTTCGCCGATCACTTCGTAGATCCCCAGTTTTTCCATTTTGTCGATATCTTCTGCCAGGATAGCTTTGATCAATTGCACCGGCAAAATGTCCATGGGCAGCACTTTTTCATACTGGCCGGTCATGACGTAAGCCCTCTCCTCCCCGTGGAGGTTGGTGTCAGGAGCATAACTTTTACGGGGCATCAACCACGAAAAATAGGCATGCGACAAACTGAACTGTTCAAGGCGTGGTTTTGACCACCCCAGGAATTCATGGTAATCGCCCTCTGGGAGAACGGTTACCTGTGAATCATAAAAGGAAAGAAAATTATCAGAAAGAACCCGGGTGCCGGTAAGGGGGTTTCCGCTTATGATTCTCTGGCGGGTACCATTTTTCAGGTTTCCGTTCAGTAAGGGCCCCAGAGCGGCGCCCAGTCTGGTTTTAAAATAACGGGGCCGGGAAACCTCAGAGCCTGCAAGGGCTATGATTCTCGAGAAATCAACTTTTCCGGTTTCAAAAAACCGGCCGATAAAGAGCAGGTCCTGCGGGTTAAGGGTCCAGACAACATCCCCTTTGTTCAAAGGAGCCGTATGATGGATCTGAATACCGACGTTGCCGGCAGGATGGGGACCGCTGTAAAAAGTGATCTCCGTGTCCGGGGATGCCTCCAAAAAGGGAGCAGACGCTGCAGGCATACCGATATGGATTTTCCCGGTGGTAAGCCGGGCCAGCACCGCAAGACCGGTACGGAAAGCCCTCTCCTCCTGAGGATGGATAAAGGCGTAATCAGGGGCCAGTGGAGCCGTATCAAAACAGGAAATAAAAATATTCCCGGGTGTCTCACCCGACCGTGCAATGGTACCGTAAGGGCGTCTCCGGAGAAAAGGCCAGAGCCCCGCCTGCTGCATCAGGGTCCTGATTTCAGACACCTCCATAGACTCCGGAGCAGGCTTCCCGAAATCAACAGCGCCAATGTCAGGATCTTCCCTGACAATTACTTCCAAAACCCTGCGCCTCTCGCCCCGGTTTATCGCAAGTACTGTTCCGCCAACCGGCGAAACAAACCTGACTTCAGGATCGTACTTGTCTGTAAACAATGGCTCTCCGGCTTTGACCGCCTGTCCCGGTTTCACCGTCAGCCGGGGTGTTAACCCTTCAAAATCCGCGGGCTTCAATGCGTAAAGTCCTGATGAACCTGGCACCTCAAGTAACGGCTCAGCCTTCCCCATAATAGGAAGGTTGTACCCCTTTTTGAGTTTCACCGTTCGTGAAATATTTTTTCCCATGAGATTCAAAATTGGGCCAAATTAATTATTTTAATACTATTTTCACCAACCTTAATAAGAAAGTTACAGCCCGGTAAAAATAATCAATCCCCTATGACCGTTGTACAAGAAAACCGGGAAATTACACTCCAGGCACTGTTTTTGCTGGGAGCCGGGGATATACACTGCATTGATGAGTCTGAGGAACTTTTGGGTACTGCTTCTTGTTCTGGCATCCTTCTGCGGAGTGGGGCAGACCGACCGTTTTTACCATGAAAATGGGGTCTTCCGCGAAGAAATCAAATCGATCCGGTTTTACAGGGAAGGGTTTGAGTTATCTAACCCGGTCCTTAACCTGAACGAAGAAGCCCGCTTAATCCTGAAATTCGACGATCTGTCGGGTGACCTGAACTATTATTCCTATACCATTCTGCATTGCGATGCTGCCTGGAACGAAAGTTTTCTCAATCAGAACGACTACCTGGAAGGATTTTCTGACAATCCGCTGAATGATTACGCACGTTCGTTCAATACGACTTTTCCTTATGTCAATTATATTCTCTCTTTGCCCAACGATCAGGTTCAGTTTAAAACAGGAGGAAACTACATTCTTTTGGTTTATCAGGACAACGACAAGGAAAAGCTGGTGTTTTCGCGCCGTTTTTATGTTGTGGAACCCCTCGTCACCGTCGGAGGTACGGTTCGCAGAGCGACCTTCGATGCTTTTAAAGGAGAGAATCAAGAGGTGGATTTCACGATTTTCCATGACCAGTTCCGGATCGACCATCCCATGGAAGAGGTGAAAGTGGTCATTATGCAGAACAACCGGTGGGACAATGCGATCCGTAACCTAAAACCTTTGTTTATCCAACCAAACAGGTTGGTTTACGATTATTCAAGGGAAAACGTTTTCAGAGCGGGAAACGAATTCCGGTATTTTGATATCAGGAATCACCGGATCAACGGCGAAGGAGTGCAGGAGACCTCCTTTTTCAGGCCCTATTATCATATTACACTGTATCCTTCAGAGGTGCGGGCAAACAAACGGTATTTCCCCTACAGGGAGATGAATGGCAGGTACGTGGTGGAGAGCCAGGAACAGGTAACCGATTACGACACGGAATGCGATTATCATTTTGTCCACTTCAGTTTGCTTCTGGAGGCCCCCTTGCTGGGTGGTACCGTCAATGTTTTTGGGGAACTCACCAACTGGAACGCCAACAAAAGCAACGAGATGGCATGGAATTTTGACACAGGCCGTTACGAACTCACCCTCTTGCTGAAACAGGGTTATTACAATTATCTTTACGTTTACGTACCGCAGGGATCCACCATGGCCGACCACACCAACCTGGAAGGCAGTTTCTGGGAAACCGATAACGATTACCAGATTTTTGTCTACCACAAGCCAACGGGAGGCCGGTATGACCGCCTGATCGGGTATACTCAGCTGAGTTCCAAACCTTAACTTACCGGCAAAGAGCTTTTTGCCAATGTATCACCCGCTTTTTCTTTCGTCACCTTACGGGCAGAGATCTGTTTTTTGTTATTTTTATAGGATCAATCAAACCTGAACGACCATGGTAAACAATTTGCCTGCACCGGAAGAAGGGTTATTTACCCATCTGGCTTTTACGTGCAGCAAACAGGAAATGTGTTCGCCCGATGTGCGGAAAAAAATCCTGGCCGCAGGGGCCGATGAGGAAACCGCCGGCAAGATCATTGCCAGGCTGAAGGAAGAAAATTACCTCGACGATGAACGGTTTGTAAAATCTTATGTGGGCTGCAAATTCCGGATTAACGGCTGGGGCAGAGTAAAAATCCGGTATTATCTCAGATTAAAGGGGCTCAAAAATGAACTTATTGAGTTGGGTCTGAATGATATTGGTGAAGAAGAATATGTTCAGAAATTGCGGAAAACCCTCCGGGAGAAAGCCGGGAAAATCAGAAAGAAAGAGAAATACGAAAAAATGGGTCAGTTGATCCGGTATGCCCAGGGGAGGGGCTTTGAGCCTGAATGGATTCACCGTTACCTTGGCGAAGTGGTCACCTGACCAAAGATTTCGGTTTTCTTTTATTTTTGCACTCAGAAAACAACGATAACATGATATTAAAGGAACAGGTCGATGACCTTGTACAGCGCCGGGATGCACTGAGGAGGCATCTTTGACTACGATGGGAAACTGATTCAACTGCAGGAGGAGGAAATAAAAACGCAGGATCCTGCCTTTTGGGAGAATCCCCGGGACGCGGAAGAGCAAATGAAAAAGATCCGGGAGATCAGGAGCTGGACCAACGGTTACCGGGAGGTAGAGAAAGTTGTGGATGACTTTCTGGTGCTGCATGATTTTTTCGAATCAGAAGAAGCGGAGGAAAAAGAGGTAGACCTGGCTTACCAGGAAGCCCTGGAGCAGGTGGAAACCCTGGAGGCCAGAAACATGCTCCGGAACGAGGAAGACCGGTTGGGTGCTGTTTTGCGGATTAATGCCGGAGCCGGGGGCACAGAGAGTAACGACTGGGCCAGCATGCTTCTACGGATGTACACCCGGTGGGGGGAACAAAACGGGTATGAAGTCAAGATGGTCGACATGCAACCTGGTGATGAAACCGGTATTAAGAACTGCACGGTCGAATTTGAGGGCGAGTATGCTTACGGTTACCTGAAAAGCGAAAACGGAGTCCACCGGTTGGTGCGGCTCTCTCCCTTTAACGCCCAGAACAAGCGGCAAACGTCGTTCACCTCGGTTTACGTAGCCCCCCTGGTTGACGACACCATCCAGATCGAGATAAACCCTGCCGACGTTACCTGGGATACCTTCCGCAGCAGCGGTGCCGGCGGTCAAAACGTCAACAAGGTGGAAACCGGCGTCAGACTGAAACATGCCCCCACCGGCATTATCATCGAAAATACGGAAAGCCGTTCTCAGCTCGCCAACAAGGAAAACGCCCTCAGACTGCTGAAATCGCAGCTATACGAACTGGAACTCAGAAAAAAGCGGGAAAAGATCCAGGAAATTGAGTCGGGTAAAAAAAGGATCGAATGGGGATCGCAGATCAGGTCGTATGTTCTGCAACCCTACAAAATGGTGAAGGACCTTCGTACAAACTACGAAACCAGCAATGCCCAGGCAGTGCTGGATGGAAAGATCGACGGATTCATCAAAGCTTACCTGATGGAATTCGGAGGAGAGTAAACAAGCGGCCTGTCCGTGCGGAGCCGTGATCAAACCATTTCACGTGCCGGGTGGAAGAAACAGGGTTGCCCAACGGTGTCATCATGAATGCAGAGGAAGTATTTATTAACCGGGAGATCAGCTGGCTCTCCTTCAACGAGCGGGTACTTCAGGAAGCCGCCGATCCGGCTACTCCCCTGTTCGAACGGATCCGGTTCATCGGCATCTTTTCCAACAACCTGGATGAGTTTTTCCGGGTAAGAGTGGCCACAGTCAGCAGGATGGTTGATTTCGGAAAAGATGAGGAAGCGCTGCTTGGTGCGTTTACCCCCAGGGAACTGCACGACCGGATCCACGAAATTGTCCGGGACCAGCAGGCCAAAGTGCAGGAGATCTTTGCCGGGATCCTGGAAGAGCTCAAAAAAGAGCATATTTACCTCATCAGCGAAAAACAGCTGTCCGACAAACAGGGAATCTATGTCAGGAAATACTTCCAGCGGAGGGTAATGCCCAATCTGGTCCCGATCATGGTTTCGCGGAAAAATTCATTCCCCTACCTTCGCGACCGGTCGGTTTACCTGGCCGTAAAACTGTCTGGCGGCGCTGTGCCAGAAGACGCAGCCTATTCCCTGATCCGGATTCCCAGTCGTTCGGTACCCCGGTTCCTGGTTTTACCTTCCAAAGAACCGAAAAAATACGTCATGATCCTGGATGACATCATCCGGTATTGCCTTGACGACCTGTTTTTTTATTTTGAATACAACCGGTTTGAATCGTACACCATTAAGGTAACCAGGGATGCCGAAATAGATATCGACGACGACATTTCCAAATCTTTCATCGAAAAAATGGAGGCAGGCCTGAAAAAGAGGAAGATTGGCAAACCAGTCCGGCTGTTGTACGACCGGGAGATGCCCTCCGACCTGCTGCGCTTTATCCTGAAGCGGATGAAAATTGAGGACCAGGAGAACGCCGTACCCGGAGGCAGATACCACAACCGCAAAGATTTCATGGATTTTCCGGAGATCGGTAAACCGCATCATTATTATCCCAAGCTGCCGCCCTTCCGGCACAAGGATCTGCCGCTTCATACCAGCATCCTGAAGGTGCTGCGGAAGAAAGACGTAATGCTCCATTACCCTTACCAGATGTTCACTCATTTCATAGACCTGCTGAGGGAAGCAGCCATTGACCCGGTAGTGGAGGAGATCGGTATCACCCTGTACCGGGTGGCACCTGATTCGAAGGTGTGCAATGCCCTTCTGAACGCCATCCGTAATGGGAAGACCGTAACAGTGGTGATTGAACTGCAGGCACGTTTTGACGAAGAAGCCAACATTTTTTGGTCCAACAAGCTGCAGGAAGAGGGCGCTAATGTGATTAACGGGATCCCCGGACTGAAAGTCCACACCAAGCTTCTTTGGATTAAAAGGGTGGAAGAGGGCAAATACCGAAATTATGCCTACATAGGCACGGGTAACTTCCACGAAGGTACAGCCAGAATCTATGCAGACGATGGATTGATGACCGCTGATCCCCGCCTGGCTGATGAGGTAGCCAATGTATTTGAATTTTTCAAACACAACTATAAACATTTTGACTATAACCACCTGATTATAAGCCCATTTCAAATGCGTCGGTTTTTTATCAAGTCTATTCAGAAAGAGATCAAACTGGCCAGGAAAGGAAAACCGGCATGGATGATCCTGAAAATGAACAGCCTGATAGATTCCGGGATGATGTTAAAACTGTATGAGGCGTCGCAGGCGGGTGTGGAAGTCAACCTGATTGTCAGGGGGATTTTCGGTATGAAAACCGGGATTCCCGGGTTAAGCGACCATATCCGGGCCATCAGTATTGTAGATAAATACCTGGAACACTCCCGGATTTTTGTTTTCGGAAACGATGGAGATGAACGGTATTATATCAGCTCGGCCGACTGGATGTCCCGGAACCTGAACCGCCGCATCGAGGTGGCAACCCCCGTGTATGACAGGGAAATTCAGAAAGAGCTGAAGGAGATGCTTCTCATTCAACTGAAAGACAACTGCAAAGCCCGCATCCTGGATGCAAACCAGCTGAACCTTTACCAGCACAACCCGGCAGACCAAAAATTCAGGGCTCAGGAAGATTATTACAACTATATCAAAAAACAACACCACGTCGTGATGATTGTGTACCACAACCCCAGGTGTGCCCACAGCCGGGCCGGATTAAGCTATCTTGAGAAGAAAGGGTTCGACCTGGAAATAAAAAAATACCTGACCGAGGGACTCACGGATGAGGAGGTGAGGCAAATAGTTCAAAAAACAGGATTGGTTCCGCTTGATCTGATCAGAAAACAGGAGCAGCTGTACAAAACCGACTACAAGGGAAAAGTATTTTCCGATGAGGAGTGGATCCAGATCCTGGCAAGTCATCCGCAGCTGCTCCGCAGGCCTGTTGTGGTTAACGGTGAAAAAGCAGTCGTGGCCATTCCCCCGGAGGCTGTGGAGAAGATTCTTTAATTGGGAGGGAGGCCTGGGTTGCCGGATCAGATCTTATTGCGGATTTGCACGAGCGTTTGTTCCAGTTCCCGTTTCTGATTGAGAGAAGAGGCTAACCCGTATGCCTCCCTGAAAGCCTGTCTGTCGGCATTTGTAAGGATGACCGGGTAATTCCGGTTTCCTGAAAAGAGAAGCCTGACGCTGACGGCCTTGCTGGAGGCAATAAAGGCGGTTACCCCGCCTTCGTTGGCATCACGGTACCGGACCCTCTCCCATGCAGACCCCATGAAACTGCTCCGGTAGGAATCGCTGTTCTCCGGAGGAACGATTCCGGTCGACACTTCCCTGTCGTCAGAGATAACGCGGACATGCGTATGGTTAAGCCTGCCGCTCCCGAAATAATGGCTTGTCAGAGTGACAGATCCCTTCTCGTCCACCTCCACTGAAAGATAAGACTCTGACATCCTTTTTTCAGGAACCTGACGAGTGGGGATATAGCGTGTATACCGGTCGTATTCCGTTTTTACAGAGGCGAAATAGTGAAGCAGGGAGTCTATCCGGGCATTAATCCCGTCCAGTTCCCGCTCTTTCTGCCGCATCAGCTCCCAGTAAATTTCACGTTGCAGGTTTTTGGCAGCATTGACGGAATAGGCTGCTTTAGGAAAGAGCCGGGGTATGCTGTCAAGGTGTAGCAAAGCCAGGGAGGTGTCGTTCCGGGCAAGCAGGCTCCTGACCTGGTTAAGTCTGAATGCGGCCTTTTCTTCTGCGGAGGGTCCACAGGCTGCCACTACAGTATAGAACATCCATAAAACGAAGATATGGGATCTCATCTTTTTTCCCCAAAAGTAGGACTTTCAGTTTTTCGTTCTCCCGCATTTGAAAGATTTGGCTAACATTCGTTGCGAAAGGGAAGATTCGCTGTGCTGCTATGCCGCGATTCCGTTGCATCTGTTTGCCTCAGGGCTGGTTAGCGCAACAATTTTTCATCAGCAATCCTCGATCGTTCGACAACAACCATCTGATCAGCAAAGGTTCAAAAAATGAAAATTTTTGTGCTTTTTGAATGGATTGCAAAAAAATCATTTATTTTTGCAGTCCCAAAATTATGGGAAACAAGGAAGGTCGGTTCATCTAAGGGTTAGGATTCAAGATTTTCATTCTTGCCATAGGGGTTCGAATCCCCTACCGACTGCAAAACTGAAAGAAAAAAAACATGGCAAATCACAAATCATCGTTGAAGAGGATCAGGCAAACGGAAGCCAAGCGGGTCAGAAACCGGTATTATGCAAAAACCACGCGTAATGCCATCAAACAATTCCGTTCAGAAACCAATAAAGAAGAGGCCGTCAGGATGTATCCCGAGATGGTTTCAATGCTCGACAAGCTGGCACACAAGAATATCATTCACAAGAACAAGGCTTCGAATCTGAAGTCAAAGCTGGCGCTACAGATCAACAAGATGTAGAAAACCTACCATAAAGGCATTGAGAAGCCCGCCGTCACAGGCCGGGCTTTTTTTTTGGTGGCAGCTTCTGTTAAGTCCAATTTTTCGGGGAAATGGGTTGTTTTCGGGGTCCGGGAATTTGCGTTTGGGGGGAATTATCGTTACCTTGGGTGGAACAAACCACCTAATACAAGCAACATGGACGAATACCGGAAGTTAACCCTCAGGCAGTGGGCTGCAGAGGAGCGTCCCCGTGAGAAGATGCTGGCTCACGGGGCCCGTTTGCTAAGCGATGCCGAACTGATCGCCATTCTCATTGGTTCGGGCAATCTGGAGGAGACAGCCGTAGAGTTGTCGCGCAGGATTTTGAGTTCTGTCGGGAACGACCTGAATGATTTAGGTCGCATGAACAGTGACTATCTGCAAAAGTTCAAAGGTATCGGGGAAGCCAAGGCAGTCAACATTATGGCAGCCATGGAACTGGGCCGCAGGAGAAGGGAAGGGGAGATCCCTGAAAAGGAGCGAATCACCGGAAGCCGTGATGCCGCCAATCTCTTCCTACCGTTGCTGGGAGACCTTGACCATGAGGAGTTTTGGATCCTGCTGCTCAACCGCAGCAATAAAGTAACAGGCAAATTTATGGCCAGCAAAGGGGGGATCACCGGAACCGTCATTGATGTCCGCAGCATTCTGAAAACAGCGGTTGAGAAACTGGCAACCTCGATGATTCTATGCCACAACCATCCCTCCGGGAACCTGTTGCCCTCGGATGCAGACCACCAGATCACCCGGAAGCTGAAAGAGGCAGGGAAAATCATGGATATTGAGGTACTCGACCACCTGGTAGTCACCCAGAAAGGGTACTACAGTTTTGCGGATGAAGGCGTACTCTGAGGCTTCTGCATCCGGCATTCCTGCCTGCTGATCCTCCCCGGATGCCGGCTGCCTGATCAGACCGGGCATTTCAGAACCAATAATAAGACACGGATAGGGATACCTTGCAGGAGAATTTTCAAAAATCACACCAACAGCAAACCGGGGTACCCATAATTCATTTAAGAAACCTATCTTTAATGCCAGCATTGTTGGCAAGGTATGATCCTGATTTACTCAGACGCGGTAGCCCCCCGCCTGGAATATATTTCCCGGCTGATTTTCCGGGAGATACTCCGGACCGGAGTGTCATTTACCACCGATGCTGCCGCGTTCAGGGAATCTCCGCTTCCCAAGATCAACTATTCCAACACCAACATTGGGGAAGGTCTGTTTCTGAAAGCGGGGTCGCTGTTATTCAGTAAAATGCAGAATTTTCCCGATTCCGGCATCCCGGAACCATCCGGTGTGGAGTTTCCGTTCAAAACTTCTGACGATTCCTTTCTGCCGTTTGATCCCCTGGCCTCCTCCTTTTACCTGGTCTCCCGGTACGAAGAGTATATCCCCGGAGTGCGCGACAAACATGGCAGGTATCCCTATTCCCGGAGTCTCCTTTCAAAGCTGGGGATGTTGGAGACACCGGTAGTCAACCGGTGGGCACAGATGATGGGGGCGGCCATGGCAGAAAAATATCCTACCCTGGCATTCCCCAAGCCGGAAATGCAATTTTTGCTGACCATCGACATCGACAATGCCTGGGCTGTGAAACATAAAGGATTAACCCGGACTGCCGGAGCTTTTCTCAAGTCCGCCGCCGGCCGTGACCTCCTCTCTCCGGCATGCCGGATCAGCATCCTTTGCGGAAAAAGAAAAGACCCTTACGACACATACGACTACCTGAAAGAGAGCCTCCGCGGACATGAGCAGGAAACCAGAATCTTTTTCCTGATGGATCACCGGTCCAGGCACGACCGGCAGGTATCGTGGAAAAACAGGGCGTTCCGCACCCTGGTGAAAGATCTTGCTGATACTTTTCCTGCCGGTATCCATCCCTCCTACCGGTCTTCAGAGCCCGGCAACCCGTTCCGGGTCAGGGTAGAGAGCGGGCGTCTGCAGGAAATCACCGGCAGAGAGATCCGGTATAGCCGTCAACACTACCTCCGTCTGAACCTGCCACATACCTACAGAATGCTGTCGGAAGCAGGCATCCGGGAGGATTATTCCATGGGATACCCCGACACTACAGGATTCAGGGCAGGAATCTGCACTCCCCATTATTTTTATGACCTGGAACGGGAAGAGGAAACCACCCTGCGGGTAGTACCTTTCCAGATTATGGATGTGACGATGAACCGGTATCTCGGCCTTTCGCCCTCAGAAGCCATCCGCAAAACCGACCAACTGGCCGCAGAGATCCGGCAGACAGGAGGCTTGTTCAGCGTCATCTGGCACAACGAATCGCTGTCAGACCAGGGTTGCTGGAAGGGGTGGCGGACCCTGTTTGAATATATGATTCACATTGGATTCGGGCATGAACACTAAGCCTTATAACAATCTGTATTATCTTGCCCATTCCGGAATCGACACCGGAAAATGGGACCAGTGTATGGCTGCCGCCTCCAATCAAAGGGTGTACGGGTTTTCGTGGTATCTCAACCTGACTGCCGGGGTGTGGGATGCCCTGGTATGGGATGATTACAAATATATCATGCCCCTGCCTGTCCGGAAAAAGTTTACTGTACCTTACGTTTACCAACCCTTCTTTACTCAGCAACTGGGGATATATCCTCCGGCACCGGAAGACATCCGGAAAATTTTTGCCACCCGGCTGGCAGCTGCTTTTCCTTATCTGGATTACCAGGCCGGAACGTCGTGTGATTTTTCCTTTTCAGACACCTTCCGGATCACCCTGAGAAACAACCGGTTCCTGCCGCTGACTCCCGATTATGACACCCTCCGCTCCGGGTTTTCGGAGAACACCCGCAGAAACATCAGGTATGCTGCCGGAGAGGGAGTGATTGCTGGTTCATCCCTGAACCCGGAGGTCTATTTACAGCGCAAGCAGGATTCGGTGACCGGCAAAGCTGCAGAATCCTCTTTCCTGGTTTTGCGCAAACTGATGGAGGAATCACTGGCCAGGGGTGTTGGGAGGATCATTGCCGCCTGCGACAGGGATGGGGAGATCCTTTCAGCGGCTTTTTTGCTTTCGTGGGAAGACCGTCTTTATTATTTGAATGCCTATTCATCGCTTCGGGGAAAAGAGCTGAAAGCTGCCTTTGCCATCGTTGACAAGGTCATCACCGACCATGCAGCCACCTGTACAATTCTTGACTTTGAAGGGTCGGAAGTGGCAGGCGTTGACCGCTTTTACAGAGGGTTCGGAGCGCTGACCGAACCCTACCTGCTGATCCGGATGAATCGGTTGCCAGGATTCCTGCGACTCTTAAAACAAGGACCATGGTAAGGCACCTGTTCCGGTCTTATCTTTACCCGCTGACCCGGGTTTTACCCTGGCCAATGGTCAAAAAAACAGGGGCTCCTCCCCTATTCTTTCCTTTTTACCACGCTATTTCCGGTGACCCTCCCCCACATTTGCGCCATCTGTATCCGGTAGGCACTCCTGACCGGTTTAAGGGCGACCTGCAGTTTTTGCTGGAAAACTTCCGCCCTGCCCGTTGGGAACAGGTAATCGGTTTTGCTGAAGGAAAGCCGCTGCCCCCCGGGCCTCCCTTTTTCTTTCTGACGTTCGATGACGGACTGCAGGAGATAGCATCAGTGGTGGCTCCCCTGTTGCTTGAAAGAGGCCTGCCGGCGGTTTTTTTCATCAATACAGCCTTCACAGACAACCGTCAGCTCTTTTATCGTTATCAAGTCAGCCTGATCATTGATAAAGTACGGCAGGCAGAAACTTCGGAAACCGGCGGAAAAAGTGTGTCTGGTGCCCACAATGGTAAAATGGCTTCGAAGAAGCTGATTCCATACCTGAAATCTCTGACATACGACGACCAGGAAATCATCAGACAACTGGCTTCAACCTGGCAAGTCGACATCGATCGTTATCTCTATACTCACCAACCCTATCTGACTTCGGAACAGGTAGTTCTGCTCCATAAACAGGGATTTCTCATTGGTTCGCACAGTCATGACCACCCCCCGTTTGGCCGCCTTACACTTGCTGAAATGAGAGATCAGGTGGGAAAAAGCTTCGGATTCCTGGAAGCACTGGGTATCCGGGAGCGGATCTTCGCTTTTCCGTTTTCCGACGACCAGGTTTCGTCGGCTTTCATCCGGTCGCTGCAGCAGGATTTCGGGGTTTCGCTATCCTTTGGAACAGCCGGACTGAAAAAGGAGATGTTCCCTTTTCATTTTCAACGCATT
Source organism: uncultured Prolixibacteraceae bacterium (assembly GCA_964650525.1). Lineage (GTDB taxonomy): Bacteria > Bacteroidota > Bacteroidia > Bacteroidales > Prolixibacteraceae > UBA1413. The sequence continues at coordinate 132,560 of CAZYUA010000001.1, read as the reverse complement.
GCCATGGAAAACAGCGATTTGCATTCTGCGCGTGAGATTCTTAGGGCAGGATTCCTGGCCTACCGGATCCGGCAGCTGACAGGAAAAATCAGAATCCAAAGGCCATGAACCTCTTTACCCATTATTTCGACATCTTTACGGAGAAAAAAAACAGGTGCGCCTTTCTTGCGGACGGAAAACCCTTTTCGTACCTCGAATTTCACAGTGCCGTGGCAGGCAGCAGGGAACTACTGGAACAAATTCCGGGTTTCAACCGTTCGCAGCCAGTAGCTGTTGTTTGTCACAACACCATTCATACCTACGCTGCCCTGTTTGGGGCATGGTTTTCCGGTTGTCCCATTGTGCCCCTGCATCCTTCTCACCCGGCAGAGTGGAACCGTGATATTATCCTTAAAACGGGTTGCGGGGCGGTCTTTAACGCGAATCCTATGATCCGGTTCCCGGAAACCCCGGAGGCTTTACCCATCCTGAACAACCGGGGGGTTGTCTCAGGCAGGTTCCGGAAACCCCGGGCAATGAAAAAACAGGACCCGGTATATATTCTCACCACTTCAGGAACAACTGGTAGCCCCAAGCACGTGGTTATCAGTTGCGCCAACCTGCTGGCTTTCATAGAAGGGTTCCTGCAGCGATACCCCGACCTGGACGAAACAGACCGTTTTTTTCAAACTTACGATCTGACAGCCGATGCGGCAATGACGGGATACCTCATCCCCCTCTGCCTGGGAGCGGCTGTTCTTACCCCGCCCGATCTGCCGTTCCGGTATCTGGCAGTTGCCAAAATTCTGAAAGAGGAATTGGTGACCTGGGTGCAGGTTACCCCTTCCCTGCTGGCATGCCTGCGCCCCTATTTCGGCACCTTCAGGCTTGAAAGGCTGAAACATTTTCATTTCGGGGGAGAGGGTCTTCCCGAAGATCTGTTGGAAGCATGGCGCCCCTCCATCCCGGCTGCTGAAATCTCCAATGTTTACGGTCCCACAGAGACAACCATCACTGCCCTGCATTACCGGCTGGAGCCGGGTCAGGCACCCCGATCGTGCCGGGGCATCGTATCCATTGGCTGGCCAATGCCTTCAGCAGACCTGCTGATAGCAGGACCCGAAGGCTTGCTCCAAAACGGGGAAGGAGAAGGGGAACTCCTCATCGGCGGCAGGCAGGTGATGTTGGGTTACCTGGGAGAATCCACACCTTATGCCTTCCGGAAAACAGGCCGAAAATCCTATTATTGCACCGGCGACCTGGTCCGGCGCGACCACGAAGGCTATTATTATTTTTTAAACCGGTTAAACGACCAGGTGAAAATAAACGGATACCGGGTAGACCTGACGGAAGTGAGTCAGAAAACCGCAGACATCAGCCAATTGAAAAGGTGTGTGGCAGTAGCAGCCGAATCGGCCCCCGGAAAGCAGAGCCTCTGGGTATTTATCGAAGGCTACCAGGGATCGGGGGAGGAGATCCGGAAGCAGATGTTTCAGGCCTTTCCCTCCTATTTGGTTCCGGACAAGATCTTCGGGGTGGAGGTATTCCCTCTGGATCTGGCTGGCAAGACAGACAAAAAACAACTGATCAGCCGGTATGCCGGGCCTTCAGCCCCCCTTTACAACTTTTCCGGAAGGGAACAAACTGGCCTCTGATGGACTGCAGGGCCCAACCTTTTGCATGATGACGGAGATTGAACAGAACCTTGCCGATTTTTTCACCCACACTGGTGAGGTGACAGGATGCACCCTCATCCGGCACTCCTTTTTCAGCGGGGTTCAGGCAACTCCCGGACAATGGCCATCCCTGATTTACGGGCCATATTCCATTCCGGCCGAAGAACTTCTTCCCCGGGTCGGGTTGTGGATGGATATGCACCGGGAACCGGCCTTGCTTGCAGCTAATGATTCCTACCTGAACAGAACGCTTGGCAGGGTTCTGCGGGAAACACGGTTTTTTCCGGTCGACCGGTGGCTTATGATGGACCTTGACCTGCAAGAATACAAACTCCCGGGCAGCGCGACCTCTCAAAGTAACCTCCAGACACTGCGCACCCCTGCAAGTTTCGTCTCCTTTGCCGCGATAGTCAACCGTGAACTTTTGGGAAACAGGCCTGTAGACCCTTCCTTGCTTTTGCAACTTGCTGCTTCAGAACAGGTCCTGTTTCCGGGCCTGTTCCTGGAGCAAAATCTGGTTTCGGGAATGCTGGTTTTTTCCCACCTCAGAACGGCAGGTCTGTACCTTGTGGCCACCCAGCACGACCACCAGGGAAAGGGATACGGCACCCTTCTCCTGAACGGCGTCCTCAGCTATTTGAAGAGGACAGGCATCAGACGCGTGGTGCTGCACGCTTCGCAAAGTGCCGTTCCGTTTTACCGCAAAGCCGGATTTGAATCACACGGCCAATTGGTCATTTACCAAAAAATCTGACATCCATGTCGTACGAAGAGATTTTTGAAAAGGTCAGCGACGTGTTCCTCCTGGTATTCGGAAAGGATACGGTAATCACTCCTGACACCACAGCCAGCGACATTGCCGGCTGGGATTCCCTGAACCATGTCAGACTGGTCAGGGAACTGGAAAAGGCATTTAATACCGAGTTTGACCTTTTTGAGGTTTTTGAACTTACAGGGGTTAACGCCATCGTCGGCCATCTGCAAAAGACAGAGGGGGTATGATTATCCGGGAGGTCACCGTTGGGGAATTGCCCGGTTTTATCCAAAGCGGGGAGTACCGTAGTCTGAGTCCCAAGCCGGTCACAGAAGAGAGGGCACTCTCTCAATCGCGTAATCCACGGGCCAATCCGGGCGATACTGCCTTGGTTTTTGCCAGGGAGGGAGACCGTCTCCTCGGCTTTGCAGGGTTGCTGCCCGACTTCATCAATGGCAATCCTGCCTGGCCTGCCTCTTCCAACTCCGGATGGTGGACCGATCCCGGGGAGGGTGGAAAAGTGGCCATGTTGCTTTTCGCAAGAGCTCTTCAGCGTGCAAATAACCGCTTGTTTCTTACCGACTGTTCTGCCCGGTCAAAGCAAATCCTCGAACAGACCGGATGGTTTCATTTTTTATCACCGGCAAAAGGGTATACGCTGATCTTCCGGTCATACCTGGAGAAAAGAGTCTCCCGCCACACCCACCATCCCCTGGTGCTTTATTCAGCCCGTTGTTTCGACAGAGCATTGAATGGCCTTCTGGTGCCCCTGTCAAAGGTACTTTCGGGTTGTGCCGGCAACGGTACGTTCCGGGAAAGGGAACCCGCGGATGAGCAGATCCGGACATTCATCCGGATGCATAACAGGGAGGAGTTTACGGCCCGCGGGGGCACAGACCTGGATTGGATTATGCGGTGTCCCTGGCTGACCGAAGGGCCTTTGTCTGCTTCGACTGCCTATCCCTTTTCGCATATGAGCCGGCAGTTCCGTCAATACTTTCTGGTGGCTGAAGAAGAGGGACAGCCGGCCTCAGCGGCCTTGATTACCGTAAGGGACAACCATGCATCACTTTCCTGCTTTTACACAGAAAAGAAGCATCTCCGGAAGCATCAGTCGGCGTTGCTGAAGCAGCTTCTTTCGATGCAAATACTTTCCCTGACCTTTTATCATCCCGACTGGGTTGACGTTTCCGGACGAAGCGGATACAGAGGTTTTTTACGCAAAAAAAGGATCCGTTACAGGGCGGTTACCCAAGATCTTTTACCTTTGTTTCATCAATATCCCCGTTTTCAGGATGGAGATGGCGATGTAATTTTTACGGGCTGACAAAGCATGGAGACAATCATTCTGGGCGAACAGACCTCGGTCATCAACCAGTATCTGGCTGAACTCAGGGATGTAACCATTCAAAAGGACCCGCTCCGTTTCCGGGGCAACGTACAGCGGCTGGGGGCATTATTTGCCTACGAAATCAGCAAGAGGCTGGAATACAAGGTCTCGGAGGTGACCACACCGTTGGGGCTGGCCCGTGTACCCATGCTGGTCTGCCAGCCGGTTCTGGCAACCATCCTGAGGGCAGGGCTTCCGATGCATCAGGGAATGCTTCAGGTTTTCGACAAAGCAGAAAATGCCTTTATTTCGGCATACCGGAAATACACCGGAGAAAACAGTTTTGATATCCAGTTTGAGTATATGTCGGCGCCCTCCCTCGATGGTAAGGTGGTCATTCTTTCCGATCCCATGCTGGCATCGGGCATGTCGATGGAGATCAGTTACCATGCTTTGATGAAAAAGGGAACTCCCGGCCATATCCATCTGGTGTCGCTGGTTGGCAGCCGCCAGGGTGTTGCCTACGTCAGGGAGAAGATCAGGGCTGCCAATGTGACCCTGTGGATCGGTGCGGTAGATGAGGGGATGAATGCCCATTCGTACATTGTTCCAGGCCTGGGCGATGCCGGCGACCTGGCCTACGGCGAAAAAGCAGACTCCAAATAACCGGTACCCCAGGATTAATCTGGGTAATCTGCTAACCCCCCGTTAACGGATCCCCGTGCAGGTATCTGTTTGCACCGGGGCATTTACCGGGAGGGAATCCCCCCAGCGCACCGGTCCCGAAAAGCGCGTAGTCGTATTTCACCGGATCTTCGGGATCAAAAAGGCGCAAAAGGGCGGTTAGCTCTTCCACCGCTTTCCAGTCATTCTGCTTTCTTGTAAGCAATCCCCAATTCCTGGCGGTATTGCCTGTGTGGACATCAAGGGGTATCATCAGTGCCGACGGGGGGATTCCCTTCCAGATTCCGAGGTCTACGCCGCTGGAATCGTTTCGGATCATCCAGCGGAGAAAAAGGTTGAGCCGTTTGGCCGCCGAGCCCGATTGAACGTCTGCCACATGGCGGCAGCTCCGGGGAAAGCAGGGAAGGGTCAGAAAGATCTCCCGGAAACGTACCAGGGATGAAAATACAGTTCCTCCGGAGCGATACCCACAGGCAAAGGCCTCTTCAAGACCTCCATGGTTTTGGTAGATGTTTTTCAGCGACTCCAGAAAAAACAGGGTGTCTTCGCCATTGAAAGTACGATGGACAAAACGGGTTACGGCCAGAAATTCTGTCGGAGAGGCTTCCTGTAAAAAAGCAAAGGGTCTATTGCCCAGCAAACCCATCAGCTTCAGGGCACTGCTGATGATGGCTGTTCTGCTGCCCCAGGCAAGGGTGGCGGTCAGAAATCCGGCTATTTCCCTGTCCTCCTTCAGGGTATACAGATGGGGCACCTGCACAGGGTCTGTTTCGATAAAGGCCGGGTGGTTGTATAACAGCGCCTTTTCTTCCAGCAGGGCTTTCAACGGGTGTTCCCAGGTCATTCCAGTATTCCGTCCCTGATGTGGATGATTTCATCCGACCGGTCAGCAAACGAAGTGTCGTGGGTAACAATCACAAAGGTTTGACCCATTTCATTGCGAAGGCTGAAGAGAAGATTGTGCAAATCTTCCCGGCTTTTGGAGTCGAGGTTGCCCGAGGGTTCATCGGCGAGCACCACGGCCGGCCGGTTTACCAGGGCTCTGGCTACCGCCACCCGCTGTTTTTCCCCTCCTGAAAGCTGGGAAGGTTTATGATGGACCCGGTCTGTAAGGTTGAGAAAATGAAGCAATTCCCTGGCCCTCTCTTCCGCTTTCGACTTTGCTATTCCGGCAATAAACGCCGGAATACACACATTCTCCAGGGCTGTAAACTCGGGCAGAAGGTGGTGAAACTGGAAAACAAACCCGAGTTTGAGGTTCCGGAATCGCGCCAGTTCCGTTTCATTCAAACCCGAGACATCCCTGCCATCGATAAACACCTTACCCATGTCGGGTTGGCTCAACGTACCCAGAATCTGCAAAAGGGTGGTTTTACCGGCACCGCTGGCACCGACAATGGAATGAATCCTTCCGGCAGGGACCTGCAGGGAAATGCCCTTCAGCACACGGAGGGAACCAAAAGACTTCCAGATATTTTCAGCTCTTACCATCCGGCATCAGGTGGAGAGGGTTTGCTACACCCGGAGACATCCGGAAGCCCCTTTCTGGACCGCTCTGGGAAAACAGGCTTTTTCTGGTTCTCAGTCAAGGAGGTCATCGTTGATTTGTTTTCCGATATCTCCGGCATCCTTGCGGACACTATCGGTGAGATCATCCATTTCTTTACGTACCCCGGACGCAGTTGTATCCAGCTCCCGTTTAATTTCATCGGTGGCCTTCCTGAATTCCCGCATACCCTTTCCAAAGGTCCTGGCTATGTCGGGGATGGCTTTTGAGCCAAACAGGAGCAAAATAAAAAGAACCACTACCAGCAACTCTCCTCCGCTGACGAAAAGCAAAGACGTGTTCATACTGTCTCAGTTTGGATGTGGAATGATGCAGTAAGATGTCATCACAATTGTTTGGCGACTTCTACCTCAATGAAAGCTTCGATGTTATCGCCGACTTTGATGTCGTTGAAGTTATCGATATTAAGACCGCACTCGTATCCGTTTTTTACTTCCTTGACGTCTTCCTTAAACCGTTTCAGGGATCCCAGGTTACCGGTATAGATGACAATACCTTCACGGATGACCCTGATTTTGTTATTACGGGCGATTTTCCCGTCGCGCACGATACACCCGGCAACGGTCCCCACCTTGGTAATTTTAAAGGTTTCGAGGACTTCGATGGTCCCCGTGATCTCCTCTTTGATCTCCGGTGAGAGCATCCCCTGCATGGCTGCCTTGATTTCGTTGATGGCGTCGTAAATGATGGAATAAAGACGGATGTCGATTTGTTCCTTTTCGGCCAGTTTCCGGGCATTCAGGGAGGGACGAACCTGGAATCCCACGACTACGGCTTCAGAGGCTGAAGCAAGCATGATATCCGATTCGGAGATCTGGCCGACGGCCTTATGGATAATATTGACCTGGATTTCTTCGGTCGAAAGTTTGATAAGAGAGTCGGAGAGGGCTTCCACGGATCCGTCGACGTCGCCCTTGACGATGAGGTTGAGTTCCTGGAAGTTTCCGATGGCGATCCGCCGGCCTATTTCGTCGAGGGTAATATGCTTCTGTGTTCTCAACCCCTGCTCCCTGGCCAGTTGCTCCCGCTTATTGGCAATCTGCCGGGCATCCCGTTCCGATTCCATGACGTGAAATTTATCCCCGGCCTGGGGAGCACCGTCAAGACCGAGAATCAGAACAGGTTCCGCGGGGCTTGCTTTTTCGATTTTCTGATTCCGTTCGTTGAACATGGCTTTGATATGCCCAAAATTCTGTCCGGCAAGAACCACATCTCCCACTTTCAGCGTACCTGACTGAACCAGGATGGTAGCCACAAATCCCCTGCCCCGGTCCAGGGAGGATTCGATGATGGTTCCGCTGGCCTTTTTATCGGGATTGGCTTTCAGATCCAGCATTTCCGCTTCCAGGAGTACTTTTTCCAGCAATTCCATGATGCCGGTTCCTTTTTTGGCTGAGATGTCGTGCGACTGATACTTACCGCCCCATTCTTCGATCAGGTAATTCATATTAGCCAGGGACTCTTTGATTTTTTCGGGATTGGCGCCTGGTTTGTCTATTTTGTTGATGGCAAAAACGATGGGCACCAAAGCTGCGGAAGCATGGTTGATGGCTTCAATGGTCTGCGGCATCACATTGTCGTCGGCAGCCACGATGATGATGGCGATATCGGTCACCTGAGCTCCCCTGGCCCGCATGGCTGTAAAAGCCTCGTGGCCCGGAGTATCCAGAAAAGTGATTTTCCGGCCGTCGGGTAACCTGACATTGTAGGCACCGATATGCTGGGTGATACCTCCTGCCTCACCGGCGATGACATTGGCGCTGCGGATATAGTCCAGCAGGGAGGTCTTCCCATGGTCGACGTGACCCATCACAGTCACAATCGGCGGCCGCGGTTTGAGATCCTCCTCCTGATCGGCCGTCTCTTCAATAGCCTCCTGGATCTCCACACTCACAAATTCCACCTGATACCCGAATTCATCGGCAACCACCGAGAGGGTTTCGGCATCCAGCCGCTGGTTTATGGAAACGAACAACCCCAAACTCATACAGGTGGAGATGATTTTGGTAACGGGGACATCCATCATGGTAGCCAGTTCGTTTACCGTAACAAATTCGGTGATCTTCAGGATATTCTTCTGCTGTACCTTTAATTCCGCTTCAGCCGCCACCTTTTCGCTGAACATCGCCCTCTTCTCCCGGCGATATTTCGATCCTTTCGATTTGGACCCCTTGGTGGTCAGGCGGGCCAGGGTATCCTTAATCTGTTTCTGCACATCCTCCTCATTGATCTCCCGTTTGAGCAGTTTCTTTTTCTTTCCGGGTTTTCTGGCCTCTTCCCCTTTTTTCTGGTCACCCTGTGGTTTATCCGTCAGACTGACCTTTTCGGTATCTTTCTGTATCCTTTTCCGTCTTTTTTTCCGTCGGTCCCTGTCTCCATCGGCTCCAACAGGTTTTTTGTCAACGGGCAAGTCTATCTTCCCGACAATGGTAGGCCCGGCAAGCTTTTCGGCTTTGGCCACGATTACATCATCTGGTACCCCGGGTACAATGTCAACCGGTGGTTCGGGAGCAACCGGCTCTTTCTGCCGGGACCCCCTGACTTTGTCAGTCCTTTCCTTCCGTTCCCGGGCCTTTTCCTCTTTGGTTTTCTTATCTGGTCTTGTCCGGCTGTTGATCTGATCCAGGTCTATCTTCCCTACCACCTTGAGCTCCTCGACCTTGGGGATATCAGTTGGAATATGCTCAGCGACTGTCACCGTTTTCTGGGGTACGGCCGGACTCATCTCCTCGGGGGTTTTGGGGATCTCCGACTCAGCCGGGGACGGTTCCGGAGGGGGAGAAGAAACGGCAGCAGGCTCAACAACGGGGGCCGGTTCTTCCTTCTTCCGGGAAACACCGGTGCCGGTTGGTTGTGCAGTTTTGCCAGCCGGCTTTTTCCGGACCCCCGGAAGTGTGGATATGTCTACTGTGTCTATGACCTTGAATGGCTTGATATGCGATTCCCGGGTAATCTCCTCCGGCTTTTCCGCAACAACCTCCTTTTCCTTGGGTTTTGCCGCAACCTGCGAGCTTTTCTTCAGATCCTTCAGCTCCAGATGATCCTCCGGAAACTCATCCTCCGGCTCATCCTTCCGGGCAATATCATCCAGGGTGAAAACCTCTTTCTTCAGGCGTTGCTGCCTGAGCGTTATCAGCTCCGATTCGCGTTTAATGCTGACATCACTCTTGTATTCCTTTTCCAGGAGCAGACAGGCTTCCTCGGATACCTTGGTATTCGGATTGGAATCTACCGGGAATCCTTTCTTATGCAGAAATTCGACGATCGTCTGAATTCCCACATTAAACTCTTTTGCCAGTTTGCTTAACCGCTGGGCGTTGCCTGAAACCATATATATCTCTTAAATTTTGCTGTCCGGATGATCCTTAAAATGCCAGAACCAGCTCCGGGCTTTGCATCACGTTACCCCTTACTGTTCGAATTCCGACCTTAAAATCCGTAATACCTCATCAACGGTTTCTTCTTCTAGGTCGGTTCTTTTTATCAGATCCTCGCGCGAAAGGCTCAGTACGTTCTTGGCTGTATCGCACCCTATGGATTTTAACTCATCAATAATCCAACCTTCAATTTCATCGGCAAACTCTTCCAGGTTGACATCTTCATCGTCTTCTTCGATCTCGCGGTACACATCGATTTCATATCCGATGAGCTGACCGGCCAGTTTGATGTTCAATCCACCCTTTCCGATGGCCATCGACACCTCTTCGGGCTTCAGGAATACCTCGACCCGCTTGGTTTGTTCGCGAACTTTAATGGAACTGACTTTTGCGGGACTGAGTGCCCGTTTGACCATTAACTGCAGATTGGAGCTGTAATTAATGACATCAATGTTTTCATTTCTCAGCTCCCTGACGATTCCGTGGATCCTGGATCCCTTCATGCCGACGCAAGCTCCGACAGGGTCCACTCTTTCGTCGTAAGATTCCACGGCCACTTTGGCCCGCTCACCAGGTATCCTGACGATTTTCCGGATGGTAATCAAGCCGTCAAATATCTCGGGGATCTCCAGTTCAAACAACCGCTCGAGGAAAACAGGCGAAGTCCTCGACAACAGGATCAGGGGAACATTATTCCGCATTTCCACTTTGATTACAACAGCTCTGACTGAGTCGCCCTTCCGGAAATAATCGCTGGGTATTTGTTCGCTTTTGGGCATGATCAGTTCGTTTCCCTCATCATCCAGAATCAGGATCTCCTTTTTCCACACCTGATACACTTCGCCGGTAACAATATCACCGATGCGTTTTTTGTATTTTCCGAATACATGGTCTTTTTCGAGTTCCATGATCTTGCTGGCCAGGTTTTGCCTGAGGGTGAGTATGGCTCGCCGGCCAAAACCGGCAAACTTGACTTCGTCAGTCACATCCTCTCCCACTTCGTAATCCCCGTCGATTTTCTTGGCTTCCGTCAGGGTGATCTCTTTGGCCGGATCCTGGAGATTGTCATCTTCAACGACCACCCGGTTACGCCACACTTCAAAATCACCCTTATCTATATTGATAATTATGTCGAAATTCTCATCGGTTCCGAACTGGCGGATTAAAACGCCCCTGAAAGCATCTTCCAGGACGCTCATCATGGTTGCCCTGTCGATGTTTTTCAGCTCTTTGAATTCTGAAAAAGTATCAATAAGATTCATGCTTTCCATGGTTCCTGCAATTATTTAAATGAAATGACAACACACGCCTTACGGATGTTTTGAAAATCCACCCTCAACTTCCCCGGCACCAACCGGGAACGTTTGGCGCCCTCCGTTTTTTGCTTTAACTCCACTTCCATTTCCACCGCATCCTCATCAACGGCGGTCAGCCTGCCCGTAATCTTTCGCTGGTCAAGAGTGGTTAATTCAACCTCCCGGCCAATGTTTTTACGATATTGTTCCCTTACTTTAAAGGGTTGGCCTAAGCCTGGTGAGGAGACCTTCAGTGCATAATCTTCCTGATCCCGGTCGAGATGGCTTTCAAGATAGCGGCTGACAGCCACGCATTGGTCAATGGAAAGCCCGTCGGAACTGTCAATTTCAACCAGAATGTCGTTGTCGGCTCCCACCGTCACATCTACCAGGAACAAGCCTTCGCCCAGGTTCCCTGAGACCATCTCAGTTATTTTCTCTTTAGCAATCATTTCTATATCAAAATAGGGGACATTTTGCCCCCTATCCCCAGCCATCCTGAAAATCTGCGCAAAATTAAAAAAAATAGTGATATATACAATACTCAACAGGATTATCAGCCTTGAAGGCTGCGTGATGGATTTATCACGGAAAAAGTGAGAGAATTTGTGGTTTATGAATTTAAACCTATTTTTGCACTGCAAAAATTGATCTGAATGAAGTTCACAGCCGCTGAGATTGCTGTAATTTTGAAGGGGGAAGTCATTGGGGATCCGGAAGCAGAAGTAAGTTCATTCGCCAGAATTGAGGAGGGAAAGGCAGGCAGCCTCGCTTTTTTATCCAATCCGCGATATGAAAATTACTTATATGAATCAGAATCTTCGGTTGTACTGGTAAACCGGGATTTTACACCCCGGCATACCGTTGCGGCCACGCTGATCAGAGTGCCGGATGCCTACCAGGCATTGGCATCGTTACTGGAATATTATGAACGGGCAGTGGCCGCGACCAAGGTTGGGATCGAGGAGCCTTCGCATATTGCCAAAACTGCTGAAATCGGGGAATCGGTATATTTCGGGGCGTTTGCCTATGCTGGGGAAAATGTTAAAATCGGCAACCGGGTAAAAATCTATCCGCAGGTATACGTGGGTGATTATACAGAGATCGGAGACGATTCGATTCTCTATCCGGGAGTCAGAATTTACAACCATACCCTTATTGGTAAACGATGCACCATCCATGCAGGTGCGGTCATTGGTGCTGACGGCTTTGGATTTGCACCGCAGGAGGACGGGAGTTATAAAAAGATCCCCCAGGTAGGCAAGGTCATTTTAGAAGACGATGTTGAAGTGGGGGCCAACACCACCATTGACTGCGGAACTATGGATACGACCATCATCAGAAGGGGTGTCAAGCTGGACAATCTGATCCAGATCGGTCACAACTGCGAAGTGGGGGAACATACTGTTATTGCAGCCCAGTCGGGTTTGGCAGGAAGCACGAAGTTAGGGAAAAACTGCAGGCTTGCAGGACAGACTGGGCTTGCCGGCCATCTGGAGGTTGGCGACAATGTCCAGATCGGAGCCCAAAGCGGCGTCACCAAAGACATCAAACCCAACATGACTGTTCTGGGTTCCCCCGCTGTTGATATCAGACAAGCCATCAAGTCGTATACCATTCAGCGGAATCTCCCGCAATTGCGACAGGAGATCATCAACCTGCAGAAGGAAATCCGGGAGTTAAAGCGAATGAACCCAAAGAAAACTGAATAAGCCCGCTTATGGCACCAAAGCAGAGGACACTTGCGCGCCCGTTTACTGTTCACGGAAAAGGACTTCATACCGGCGTCAACGTTACGATGACCTTTCTTCCGGCTCCTGCCAACCATGGGTTCCGGTTTAAACGAACCGACCTGCCGGGAAAACCGGTGATTGAGGCTGATGCCGATTGGGTCGTTGACACTTCAAGGGGCACCCTGCTGGAAAAAAACGGCGCCCGCATCGGAACCATAGAACACACCCTGGCTGCCCTTACCGGTATGGGACTTGATAACGTCCTGGTGGAAATCGACAGCGAGGAAGCCCCGATAATGGACGGCAGCTCCCGTATTTATGTGGAAGAAATTGAAAAAGCCGGCACCATTGAACAGGATGCCGAAAGAAAATTCCTGGAAGTCAGGGAGAAGATCGTATGCCGCGATGAAAAAACCGGTTCTGAACTGATTGCCCTGCCCGATGATGCCTATAGCCTTAACGTGCTTATTTCTTTTAATTCCAGAGTACTGAACAACCAGTACGCTACCCTGAACTCCCTTGATGAGTTCAAAAAAGAGATTGCCCCCTGCCGGACCTTTGTCTTCCTCCATGAACTGGAGTACCTGCTCAAACACAACAACCTTATCAAAGGAGGCGATCTGAACAGCGCCATCGTGATTGTTGATAAAGATATGACCCAGGCAGAACTGGACCGCCTGGCAGATATTTTCGGCCATGACCACGTTACCGTCAAATCGCAGGGAATCCTTAACAACGTCGATCTTCATTTTGATAACGAATGCGCCAGGCATAAATTACTGGATGTTATCGGGGATCTTACCCTGGCAGGCCGGCCCGTCAAAGGAAGAATTATTGCTACCAAACCAGGCCATGGCATTAACACCCGGATGGCTAAAGTCCTGAAAAATCTTGTGGCAAAACAGGAGGAAGGGGCTCCGTATTACGATCCGAATGCCGAACCGGTGTTTGATGTAAACCGGATTTCTGAACTTCTCCCCCACCGGTATCCCTTTTTGCTGGTCGACAAGATTATCAGCATCCGGGAAAACACCATCGTAGGGGTAAAAAATGTCACAATCAGCGAGCCCTTTTTCCAGGGTCATTTCCCTGATGAACCCGTCATGCCGGGAGTGTTGCTGGTAGAAGCCATGGCGCAGACAGGGGGTCTGCTGGTGTTGAGCCAGCTGGAAGAAAAATATTCTACCTACTTTATCCGGATTGATAACGTAAAATTCAGGAGAAAAGTGGTACCCGGCGATACGCTTGTTTTTAAACTGGAACTGACCTCTCCCATTCGCAGGGGTCTCGCCAACATGCGGGGTGTGAGTTATGTGGGCGATAAAGTTGTGGCTGAAGGGGAGTTCATGGCGCAGATTGTAAAAACCCATCCCGGGCAGGAGCAACCTGCTTCAGCCTCATGAACCAGGCATGACCCGATGGTCGTATCTGCCGGATTACAAATACCAGACGAACAGCCGAAAATCAAAAAAGAAGAAAAAAACAGATAAAATACCCATGTATGATCTATGAAACAACCGTTATGATTAAGCCACATGGGTAAACCATCTGTTTCACGGAATGAACCATATGAAATCAATAATTTCAACAGATGAAACGAGCATGGCGAACTTTCACAACAAAAGGAGATGTAAATAATCTTCCATGCGAGTTCCATACTGAGCAGTTTGTTCATGAAAAGAGCGATTTTATGTAACGCAATGATATATAAACTGTTAAGACCATTATTTACGTATGAAACAACCTTTGGCATATGTCCATCCCGAGTCGAATGTGGCCGAAAATGTTGTAATAGAGCCCTTTGTAACCATAGATAAAGACGTTATGATCGGTGAGGGAACCCGAATTGGAAGCAATGTGACCATCCTTCCCGGAACCAGAATCGGTAAAAACTGCATTATCTTTCCTGGTGCCGTTATTGGGGCTATCCCACAGGATCTGAAATTCAGGGGAGAATATTCCACCGTTGAGATTGGCAGCAATACTACCATCCGGGAATTTGTAACCATCCACCGGGGTACGGTGGCCAAAGGAAAAACCGTTGTCGGCAATAATTGCCTGCTGATGGCTTATGTGCATGTAGCCCACGACTGCACCATTGGGAACAACGTGATTCTCGTGAACAACACCCAGTTGGCCGGGGAGGTGGTTATCGACGAATGGGCAATATTAGCCGGTATGGTTGCGGTACATCAGTTTGTGCACATTGGTTCACATGTAATGATTGCCGGAGGTTCCCTGGTACGGAAAGATGTACCCCCCTTCATAAAGGCGGGAAGGGAACCGCTTTCCTACGAAGGTATCAACTCCATAGGATTGCGGCGGAGGAATTTTTCGAACGAAAAGATCCGTGAACTTCAGGATATTTACCGGTATATCTACCAGAAAGGCCTTAATACAAGCCAGGCCGTGGAAATCATTGAAGCGGAAATGCCGGCTTCCCCTGAAAGAGACGATATCCTTCTGTTTATAAAAGATTCCAAGCGGGGAATCATCCGGGGATATTTCCCGGATTAGCAGCCTTTCTGTTCAGTCCGTTTGCCGGTCTGCCACTTTGGCTCTGAGCAGGATGAGTTGCAGGATGACGGCCAAGGCAACGGGTAAGGCCAGCCAAGCCAGGCTGGCACCGAGGGTTCCTGCGTCGGTTGATTTCCCCAGAAGGCTGGTGATAAAAGCCCCGGAAAACACCCCTGTCATATTCATCAGTCCGTATCCGGCTGCCCGGTGGCGGGGTGAAACGAACTGGCAGAGGATGGGCATGTTATTGGCATCGAACATCCCATAGCCGATTCCGAAGAGGAGTCCGCCCCCTACGATGGGGACCAGGCTATTCCCGAATCCCAGGAAAAACAAGGCCGGAATGGTAAGCGACAGCCCGATGGCCCCGGTGTAGATGCGGCCGCGGAGATTCCGGATAATCCACCGGTCGGCCAGGATACCCCCTGAAATCACCCCGATAAAAGAGGAGAGGGCAATGGTAATGGTACTGAGCGGACCTGCCTTCGACATGTCAATTCCCAGACTTTCGGAGAAAAGCGTTGGCAGCCAGTTTTTGGTGGCCCACCCCGGGAAACTGGGAGCAGCAAAATAAAAGAGGATTACCCAGAAGCTGATGGTTCCCAGAAGCATGCCCAGGCTTTGTTTCACGGAAGCCAGAGGGTTGCCCCGGGTGCCGGCATTTCGGGGAGCTTCCTGCCCCACCCTCTTTTCGTGCAGGAAGAACACCAACACAACGCTGTATACAATCCCGATAAGACCAAAACTATGGAAAGCGGTCTGCCACGACCAGGTGTGGGCCACGGTAGCCCCGAAACCTCCCATGGCCTGTCCCACGTAAAGCCCGGTCATGTGGATACCCACTGCCAGGGAACGGGTATTGCCCCGGTGGTAGTCGGCAATCAGCGCCAAGCCGGCCGGAATGTAAAGTGCTTCACTGATGCCCATGATGGCGCGCAATACGTACAGCTGGTTAAAACTGGTACACAACCCCATTGTCAGGGTTACAAACGACCACACTCCCAGGCTGCCCACAATCAGCCATTTCCGGTTGATTCGGTCGGCAATTAATCCGGCCATCGGACTCATCAATCCGTAAATCCACAGGAAAACAGCCATTAGCCGGCCAAAGTTCTCTGCCGTTTCCAGCTCACGGATATCTCCCATCATAGCTATTTTCATGGTCGACAGCATTTGCCGGTCCATATAATTCAACAGGGCGACCACCCATAACAGGGCGACCACCAGCCAGGGATACCAGTTTTTTTCAATGAGTTTCATATCAGAACTTACCATAAATTTTTCAATACAATATGGGGCACGAGGCTGCCTTCACTTCTTTGCCGGCATCACAGAGCCGGGATCTGCCTGTCGGGCCATTTTTCCATCGTGGTGACCACCTGGTACAAACCCCGGGGAACGTGGAAAAATCCTTTCCACTTACCACCTTTCAGCGGGAGTAAAACCTCGCCACGCCGGTTCAGGTATCCGAACCATTCCCCGAATTCAGGATCAGGAAAGTGCGACCAGGTATAATCATGGACCTTTTCGAACCAACGGAGGCATTTCTCATCGCCGGTGAGCTGATAGCCTTTGGCAAGGGTGATCAGGGTCTCCACATGGACCCACCAGAGTTTCTGGTCCCATTCCAGTTGCTGTGTGGGATGCCCTTTGATGTCGAGGAAATAAAATATTCCCCCATACAGCTGATCCCAGCCATAATCCAGGGTGCGCAGGGCAATGGCAACGGCCCGGCGGGCCAGATCAGGCCGATGGAGGCGTACCGACAGGTCCATAATAAACCACATGGCCTCAATGGCATGGCCGGGATTCATCAACCTGCCTTCAAAGGAGTCGTTGAAACTTCCGTCGGGATTCACATTTTCGAGAATCAACCCCGAATCGGGCTGGTAAAATACCTCCATTACCTCCTGAAGTACCTGGTCGATGGTTTCCTCCACGCGTTCAGGGGTGAGCAGATGCTCAATTTCGAGCGAAAGGTTGCAAAGGATCATGGGCAGGGAGAATCCTTTCAGGGGACGGGTACCAGGGACTGCCTTGCTGAAGCGTCCTTTGGGATCTGAGGCACGTTGGAGGATATTCCCGAAGGTGCGCAGGGCAATATCCCCGAACTCCTGATCACCGGTGGCGCGGAAAAGCTGCCCGAATGCCATGGTGGCAAAGCAATCACTGAAAATATTATATGGTTCAACGAGCGGTTTTCCTTCCCGGGTAAGGGAGAAATACCAGTTGAAGTTTCCGTCGTGCCCGTTTTTTTTCAGAAACCCTGCTCCCTGCAAGGCTGCTGCGAGCCATTCGGGACGCTGTTCCACCCGGTTATACAATGAGGAGAACATCCAAACCTCCCGCCCCTGCAGCCAGATAAATTTGTCGGTGTCATAGACCTTCCCCTGCCGGTCCAGGCAGGTAAAGTAGCCCCCGAACTCCCTGTCAGGAGAGTACTTCTCCCAGAAGGGAACCACATTGTCAAGCAGTTCAGACTTGTATTGTTCAATCCATTTAATTCTTTTCATTTGCTTTTTGATGATTGCCACCGGCACAACCCTGCGGCAGTTTATTCTTTCAACCTGGCGGTGATTACACCTGCAGTTCTGACCCCCGGGCGGATCTCGCCGCCGGGAATGACGACCAGGCTGTTCCACCGGAAAGCCACCGTAGTGGCTGGCAGTCCCGCCGGGGCTTTCCCAATGACAGCCCACTCCTTGAGCATCGTGTTGTACGCCATGACCTCCCGGTTAAAACCCGGGTGGTTGCTCAGAAGTGTGTCCTTTTCCCTTAACAGCTCAGTTTTCAGTGAATCACCGGCAAGGGCAATGGCGTTGTTGAGTTTTTCTGTCCGGTTAAAGTAGATACCCGGATCGCCGCCGAAAAGCAGGATCTGGTTTTTACCAGCGGCAATTCCGGTACCTGCCGACAAGGGAAGGGGTTTTCCTTCTTTCAGAATATCGCCTTCCCGGGACCAGCGGGAGGTGGAGGGTCTGAATTTCCACATATCGCTGAAAAAAGTGTGCAGGTCGGTGGTTTTATTCCTTCCACCCAAAAGGTAAATGCACTCTTCCTCACCATCAAACTGGGTGACCACCACGCTGTGGGAGAGCGGCACCGGGAGCGGAGGCAACGGTTGCCATCCTTTTTCTGTGTCTTCCATGTCGAGGACCATAAATGTTCCGACCGCCCCCGAGGAGTTCAGTCCACCGGCCAGGTATACCTTTCTCCCAGCCACTGTTGCTCCCGGGGAGGTGATGGCCATAGGAAGGGAAGGGTAATCCCTGATCGATACTTTTCCCCCGTCGACCGTTAAAAGGAAAACATCGGTAACCGGACCGTTTTCGGTTTCGCCTCCCATGCTCAGGATGCCCTCTTTGATGGAAAGGCATGCCGGATAGGCCATAGGGTATGGAAGCCGCTCCGGCGCCATTCTCCAGGAAAATTTTCCCTGACTGGATTCTTCCAGCAGGAAGATTTCGTCATGGTAACTTTTGGCTCCGCCGCGCCAGGGCATTTCTCCCTCGAAATTGGCACCACCCGCAACCAGGAGTCTGTTTTCCGAAATGCCGGACACCGGACCAGCCAGTCCGGGTTGAACCGTTTTCCCTTCAACAGGAGGCATCAGGGGAAGCTCCTCCCACCGTATTCCAGAAATTTCCTGTTCCCTTTCAGTACACGAACCTGCTAAAAAAGCCACCATAATAAACACTACAATGGGTTGAGTATTACTTTTTTGAAAAGAGGTGCTCCATCTGAAGTTGCTCCACATCAGCCTTAAAATTTTCATACCTGTCAGCATTCATATTTTTTACCGGAAGCCTGAAATGGCCAAAATCAAAGCCGATGTATTTCATATAAGCCTTTCCGGTGGCAATGCCACCATATTTTCCCAACAGACGGATCATATCGATCGACTGTTGCTGGAGCTTGCGGGCCGACACGAGGTCCCCGTTGTCAAAAGCAGTGATCATACGGTAATAGAGGGGTGCGGCATAATTGAAAGTACTCCCGACACCACTGCGGCATCCCAGCACCAGAGCCGACAGCATGTTCTCATCCCGTCCCCACATCATGTCGTACTTTCCGTCCAAATAGTGGATGCAGCTCAGGAAATCCATAAAATCCTCATGGGTGTATTTAATTCCTGCCAGATTGGGAATCATTGCTGATGCTTCCTGCAGGAAATCGTACATAGGGACAAAACAACCCGTCAGCACGGGGATATGGTAAAAATAGACCGGTAGCTGGGGAACAGCCCCGGCGATGAGGGCACAGAATTCAGCCAGCTGCTTAGCGCCGGCAGGCTTGAAATAATAAGGGGCCAGGATGGCGATGGCATCGACACCCGCCTCTGCAGAGTGAAGGGCGCTGTCTACCGACTCACGGTAAGAAGTTCCTCCCACCAGGTTAATCACTTTGATCTGTTTGCCTTTGGCAGCTGCCGTCCAGGCTTCCGTGAGGATCATTTTTTCTTTTTGGGAAAGGGAGACCCCTTCGCCCGTAGAGCCGTTGATAAACGCACCAACCACCCTGTTTTTTTCAAGAAATTCACAATACGCCGGAATCGCCTCCGGCATAATTTCGCCCGTGCCATTCATAGGGGCAAACGGTGCAGCAATCAAACCTTCGAATTTTTTCATATCTTGCATATCTGAATGATTATTTTGTGTTTACCATAAATAATGAAGCCGGCAGTCCTGATTCGTTGACCAGGTTGCCGCGGGAATAGGGTTTCCACCCGTATCTTAGTGCGGTGATTTTCCGGCCGGGTTCCTTGATGATTAATGTTTTTCTTTTCAGTATCCCGGAAGCCGGCCTGAAAATGGCGTCCTGCCCGGCAATTTCGAGTTCTCTGACGGGTTTCCCGTCTGAGGTTTTCAGTTTCCGGGCCGATGTAAACCTGACCAGCAGGTTTCCCTGTTTTTCAGAGATCTTCAGGGGAGCCGGACCTTCAGAAACCACCTCAAAGCCATACACCTTATCGAAGGCCTGAAGGGCAAACCTTTCGCCGACTTCCCTTTTTCTGACAGGATGCACATCGAGGGAATCGCCCAGATCAGAAGTCACTACCATGGCGGTATGAGGGATCTCTTGGGCAAGTTGCCGCTGTACATCCCTGAAATGAGGCCATGAGGGACGGTCGAGACTGGAAAGCTGGGCGAATAAGACGGGCAACTGCTGATTATCCCAAAATTTTCGCCAGGAACGGACCAATTCATTGAAGGATAACCGGTAGAGTTCCGGATGATGAGCATTGGACTCACCCTGGTACCAGAGTATGCCCCGGAGAGGAAAATTCCCTAACGGTTCAATACCCGCTTCAAAAATAAAAGCCGGATCGTAGGGATGCCGCTGCAGCGGATTACCACTCAGGGAACTATTCCGGACTATCCGCTGCCTTACCCATTGAAAAATAAAGTCGTTCTTACTCTTGTCGGAAAAAATATCCACCAGAACAGGATGGAATTCCAAAGATTTACGGTCAATGAACGCCTCAATGGGTGCTCCCCCGACAGCCACAACGATTACACCTACAGGTACATCCAATTTCTGTCGCAGGCTCTGGCCGAAATAATAGCCGATGGCTGAAAAATCCGGGGCTGTCTCAGGAGTACAGGTCTGCCAGGTGCCTTCAAAATAATCCAGGTCGTTGATCCGTTGGAGCGCAACAGTGTCAAAAGCAATGTCATTGGTCCTGACAAATCCTTCATAATTGAAAAACCGGAGTTTTTTGTCAGATGCATTCCCTGCTTCTGCCATTCCGTTTTCAGATTTTTCGAGTTCAAATTCCATATTGGATTGGCCTGAACAGAGCCACACTTCGCCCACCATGATATCGCTCCAATCCACTTCCGGGACTCCGTTTACCCTGATCTGAAGCGGATAAGGTCCGCCTGCCGGTGGAGGAGGAAGGGTGATTTTCCACCGGCCATTGCTGCACGACGTTGTTACCGGAGTCTGGGTATGGAAGGTCACCGTGATGGTGTCGTTACTGTTGGCCGTGCCATAGATTTCCACCGGTTTTTTCTGCTGGAAAACCATGTGTTCCCCGAAGAGCGGGGCCAGCCGGAACCCACCATGGTCTCCGGTCAATACCGAATATACAATGCGGGCAATCATTTCCGCCCCTGCAGCATCTGGATGGAGGTTATCGGCAAACAAGTCAGGTCTTTTGCTAAGCGGCGCATGTAAATCGATCAGCCTGGCACCTGTATTTCGTACCACCTGCCTGATCTGGTCCTGGACCTGCCAGTACCAGTCGCGGGTTCCCGACTTAAATCGCGGATGCCCGCTGAAGATGGGCGTCATCAGGCATATATGGACCTGAGGCGCAGCCCCTGATTCGGTTTTAAAAGAGCTGATCAGCCGCTGGTAATCGGCAATAAAATCATCACTGTAATTGGGCCAGTTTCTTGGATCTGTGTCGTTAAGCCCCAGGTGAATGACCACCACGTCGGGCAAAAACTCAAGCGCTTTGAGGTATTCTCCGGTTTTAACATAAGGGTTGTGGCCCTTCGACAGCAGGGTGGCGCCGCTGTGTCCAAAATTCCCCACCAGGTAATCCTCTCCGAGAAAGGCCTGCAACCTGGCAGGATAGCTGTCGCGGGCAGGATTCTTCAGGCCATATCCGAAAGTCACCGAATTCCCCACACAGGCAATCCTGGCGGGCCGGGCCCGGGATTGCTTTCCGTTAACAAGGTTCTGACCGGAGGCCGCGGAAGGTTCCACCTCCAGGAACAAAAAAACCGTCAACAGAAAAGACAAAATTGGATGGGCCGAAGTCAATGTTTTGATTCAAAGAGGTTATTTACAATATCTTTCACCGGAATTTTCTGGAAAAACAACTCCTTGTTGCCTTCGTAGAGGATCCCGACCGTATTCTCATCGATCATGGTCATACAGGAGTACCCATAACCGCCAGCCGCATTGAGTTCGACCTGGTATTCCTCCGGCCAGGTGAGGCCACCGTCAAGGCTGGCTTTGATGGTCATGTGGGTTCGTGCCTGCTTGTTGTCGGGGTTGGAGAAGAAGAGCACCTGTTTGTTGACCCCGTTGATCGTCACTTCTGCGCTGATGATGCTGGCCATGCAGTTGGATTCGGGCAGCGCACTGTTGGAGGAGGGGTGCACCTCCCAGGATTTTCCCAGGTCGCCGGAGGTGGCCACGGCGCGCCCGTTGGTTTCCCCCTTGTCACGGCGATTCCGGTCGTCACGCATGTTGAGCATAAGCCGGCCATCAGCCAGTTCTACCACCTGGGCTTCCGTGGTATTCGACTTGGCACCTGTGCCGATTTGCCAGGTCTGGCCACCATCGCGGCTGGTCACTATCGTGGAATGACAGGTGTACTGCCCGCCATCGAGGGCTTTCTCGCCGATGTCTGCCTTAAACTGGGCCGGGAAAACCAGGGTCCCGTCGCTGGTGGTGATTCCCCTGCCGGGGCCCTGCAACAGCAGCTGCCAGGCAGGATCTTTTATTTGGCTGGTAATGTTCATGGGATCTGACCAGGTCAGACCATCATCGGTGCTTTTTACCAAGATGAACTGACCGGTTTCCTCAGGCGTCATGCCTGGTTTGGAGGCCCACCAGAGCATCTGGTCGGGTGTCAGACCGCTCATCCAGAGTGCGGCCACCCAAAGAGTGTGGGTCTTATCGTCATACACGACACAAGGATCACCGATGCCGTTCAACCTTTGCGACCGGCCACCATATTCCCCCATGTCCATGATCACCTTCATGGGTTCCCAGGTTTGACCGCCATCGGTACTGCGGCTCATGCCTATGTCGATATCCTCCTGGAGGTCCTTGCTGTTGTTATACCGGTTATCATAGACTGCTATAAGGGTTCCTTTATTGGTGGTCACCAGTCCGGGAATCCGGTAAGTGTCACAATTGTCCTGGCCGGCAGCCCTCAATACCAGGGCAGGACGGAAAACAAATTTTTCAGCAGGTTGTACCACCAGTGCTCCACGACGTTGAAATTGCAATTTCACTTCCCGGACTGTAAGGGCAGTGAGGAGTTCAGCACCTTCCTTCAGGTTAAAAAAGAAACTGACCCCATGGGTTCCGGCTATCAACTCCATTTTCACGGGAATCTGAACCTTTCCCTTTTTCGGGTCAAAGTTTACCGGAGACAGCACCGTTTCTTCATTTCCCGAAGTATCGGTCAGAAAAACCGTCACCGACGAAAGTCCATCAAAACGGCTCCCATCGCCAAAAATCAGCTCTGCCTGATTGAGAAGCCAGGGTTTCCCATCATCTGCCAGGGTGAAGGAAACGGCAATGGCTGCCTTGTTGGCCTTTCCGGTGAAAAGGGGTTCACGATTTGTTTGGATGGAACTATCGGAAACACTCGGGATGCCAGCCTCCCCTTCTCCGGTGTTGCAGGAAATCAGTGAGGCCATCAGTATGAGAAAAACCATCCCGATCGGAGCAGAATGTTTTTTTTGCAGGGAAAGTCCCATGGATTGGTGGTATGGATTGATTTAACAATAGTAACTAAGTTGAGCCGGAAATCAAAATTTCATTTCCGGGTTTTGCTCCCAGATGGCAACTTGGGTTCCTTTTGTGGTTGCCTTAGGGCAATCCATTCAGGTTCAAAGAGTGATGCAGCGCCCTTTTTCAGGGCGACTGCATACACTCTTCCACTTGGCCTTATCAAATCTATGAACTAAAACCTCAAATAGGACTTTACTTTTTGGTGGAGGGATATCCCGGCGTCTGGTCCACAAGAGGATCATTCGTCCAGACAGCCCTGTCGATAGGCCACAAGATCATGTGTGCCTTCGTGGCTTTATCCAGTACACCGTAGGGATGGTTGGCCGATTTGAATACCAGCGGATCGGCTCCGACTTTCATCCTTCTCAGGTCGTACCACGATTTTCCTTCATGGACAAACTCCTTATTACGCTCGGCAAAGATGGCAAGCTCATTTTTGTCTTTGGTGGAATGGACGAAAGGAGTGGGATCGGCAGCCGGTGCAAAAGCCCGGTCGCGGATTGGCTTAATGTAACCTGTCGGGTCGGCCCCTTCAGCATTGGCAATTTCAGCAAGCATCAACAAACGGTCTGCTTCGCGGTACACTGGCCAGTCATCGGTAAAGTACCTTTTATTGGCGCTGATCACACCCAGAAATTTGACGAGAGCGGTGTTCCTGACAGTGACCTGGTAGGGGGGATTTCCGGTTTTGGTCACCTTGTAGTAATCGTAAAAAGTCGCATCCCTTCTTTTGTCAGCCACATCGTACGACTTGAACAATTCAAAGGTATACGCGTACCGCTGTATTATCTGATAGTAGTTCGTTGCGACAATCTGCAGGGGATCTACCAGCAGCGAACCACTGGCCAGTGAATCTTTGTAATGAAGATTGTCGAAATTGTATGTCGAATAGAGGAAAAAGGAATAGGTAGGCTGTTCTGCTTCCCCAACCTGGTAGCGCAAGGCAAAAATGACTTCGTTGTTGTTTTTCTTGTTGCTGGCAAACACTTCGGCAAAATTCGGCATCAGGCTGGTTCCTGAAATTCCGTTCAAAGCGCCTTTCGCCTCGGCCAGATCGGCAGTGGTTCCATACACCTTTGCCGACCAGAGAAACACTTCCCCTTTGAGCATCAGGGTGGCTTTAGGGCTCCACAGGCTTTTATCAGACGGACTGGCCGCAGTGCCAAATGCAGTAACCGACTTCCCGATATCACTCTTGATGGCGGCCAGCACTTCCGCTTCGGTAGCCCTGGCTTTGCGCAATTTTACAGGGTCGGTATTCCCCAACAGTACTTCCGGTTCGAGTCTTAACGGCACGCCGCCATAGGTACGCAGCAGATGAAAGTAATAGAATGCCCGTAAACCGTAAGCTTGTCCGAGGAGGTACCCCTTTCTTGCCTCCGGAAGGAAAGTCGATTCCTCCACTTTCAGGATGAAAAGATTCAGTTGCAAAATGGGACCATAAAATCCTGCCCAGCTTGAGACTCCCGGTGAGCCTTCATCAATCCGCTGCTCGATGATGGGCAACTCGTTGAGTGACGTATTCTGCCGGTCTATGTTGCTGTAGTTGCCGCTTCTCATTTCACCCAGCCTTACAAACATAAACTGGTTGTCGCGCAATTGCTTGTGGATGCCCACCATGAAATTGGATACCTGGGCTTCATTCTGCCAGTAGTTGCCATCGCCGAAATAATCTTCCGGGGCAAGGTCCAGGGTTTCCTGGCAGGAGACGGTGGTCAGCAGAAGAACGATGGCCACCCATACTGTATATTTTAACTTTTTCATTTTCTTTCGGTATAATTATAAAACTTCACCTTATAACGTAATGTCAATGCCAAAGATCAATTGGGTCGGAATCACGTATGCCCCATTCTGATTTCCCGTACGTTCGGGGAAATTCAGCATTTTATCAGTGAGGTAACCCAGGTTCTGCCCTGAAACAGTCAGCACGAGTTTAGGAATCTTCACTTTTTGCAACAAAGAAGACGGCAGGTCGTAACTCAGGGAAATTTCCCTGAAAGACAGGTAGTTGGATTTTTTCCAGAACATGCTGCTGGGCCTGTCATAATTCTTGGCATTCAGCTGGTCGGCCCACACATACCGCGGATATTTCGCATCGGGATTTTCGGGTGTCCAAGTATCAAACACTTCAGTTGTCGGAGCAAATTCCCCCTGGAAGCAGCCCAAGGCCCACATGTGCATCTGATCCTGCTGAATATGCCCTAAGCCAAAGTCCATTCTGGCAAACAATTTGACTCCCTTATAGGTGAGGGTTGAATTGAAGCCACCGGTGATGCGGGGAAGCTGCCGGCCCAGGGATGTCATGTCGCGGGTATCGATCGTGTCATTCTTATCAATGTCTTTCCACATCATGTCGCCCTGGCGTGTTGCGATCCATCCTGATGCCACGGTCAAACCCCGCTCGGTCATCAGTTTCTGGCTGGCGACCCGTTTCCCGGCTGAAGCACCATACCAGGCTTGTCCGGCTGCCAGGTCTATCTTATTGTATTTCGCCAGATCATCCGGAGTTCTGATGATCCCTTCGCTGACAAATCCGAATACTTCACCCCACTCCTGGCCTTCCTGGTAACCGCCTACCCAGATGATACTGCCTGAATTGGGATCATAAATCTGCTGGCCTCCCTGCCGGTTATTTACATTCCCGTTAAAAGGAAGTTTCAGGATTGTATTTTTACCCCAGGCTCCATTGAGCCCAATCTGCCATTTCAGATCCTTCTTCTGGATGACTTTATAGTCAACCTCAAGTTCAACCCCACGGTTTCTCATGCTCCCGTTATTGGTACGCACACTGGAGATCCCGGAGGAAGTGGGTAAATCGACATTGGCAATTTTATCCTCTGTAATACGGTTATAAGCCGAGATCGATGCATAGATCTTGTTGTCGAGGAAACCCATGTCGGCGCCGACTTCCACAGTGTTTGACTTCTCCCATCTCAAAGTGGGATTGGCAATTCCGGATTGCAGAAAGCCGATGACGCCGTTGTATGCCGTCTGGGAGCCATAGGAACCCTGCAATTCATAGGTTCCGATTCCACCAACGTTCCCGTTTTTACCCCAGCTTGCCCTCAGTTTCAAATGAGAAAGCCAATCCTGGGTCTGTGCCATAAACCGTTCTTTATGAAGCAGCCAGCCTGCCGAAAAAGCGGGGAAGGTACCATAGCGGTTGTCTCCCAGGAGTCTGGAGTAACCGTCCCTCCGGATGGTGAAGGTTAAGAGGTACTTTTCATCATAGGCATAATTCACGCGGCCAAATCCCGACATGATCCTTTCCCTGCTGTGCCATGAATCGGTGCTGCGGGTTTGTTGTTCCGCATTATTCTTGGTCAGGCCCAAATCCTGGAAGTCGTCGGTAGGAGCAAGTTGTCCTAAAGCAAAAACACCCGTATAGTAAGAATCATAAAACTCTCCCCCGGCCATGGCATCGATGTGGTTTTTTTCCAGAAAATCGAATGAGTAATTGGCGATGGCGTTGTAGGTTTGCCGGGTCGTGCGGCCGAATTCAGCCTTGGATTCTCTGGTCCTGTTCCAGCCCGCATTAGGATTGGTCAAACTCATGATTGTGGTGCGGAAGTCTTTATTAAAAGATTCCTGGAAGTACTCATCGTACATCAGGATGGCACTGAGCTTCACATACAGACCTTTCAGAATGTCAGCCCTGATGGCCTGGTTGAGGGTGAATTTATCGGATTGGTTATTCCTTTTGTATTTGTCAATGTTAAACGCCGGATTTCCATCACTGGCATCGCGGCCAAGAATCCACTCCCCTTTCGCATTGGTACCCCGCATGGTTGGAGGTGCCGAGAGCATTCTGGCCCAGTAATTGGCTTCACCGTTCTGGAGGGACTCATCTCTCCACTTGGCCCTGGCAAACTGGATTCCGCTTTCCGAAGTCAGCCAGTCGTTGACTTTGTAATCCCCGTTGAACGCAAAATTCAGCCTGTTGTAAAAGGTAGCCAAGGACAATCCGCCTTCATCATAATAACCGATGTTGCTAAAGTACTTGCCCCGGTCATTTCCCCCGGTCACACTCACATTGTAATCCGCGTAATGGCGGTTTTATTTAAACCATAGTCGCCATAGTTAAAATCCTTGTAAATCAGATCATAATTGGTCCCGTTGGGATCATAGTTTCCTTGTGCATTGGTTTTGATGGGGTCTTTCATCTGTTGCCATCCGGGTTGGGACAGCAATTCCCTGTTGGTATCATTTAATCGCATGACACTCCAGATCGCCGTGGAATTGTAATTCCCGTCGAGGATATTCCCCTGGGCATCCCTGTACTGGTTGCCGGTGCCGCGAGGACCTACACCGGCCACATTGGTGACGGCCAGGGTGCCGTTCTTGATCGCCTGTTCGGCACCCAGACGGGCCCACTTAATATATCCTGCTGCATCTTCAAATTCATAGGGAACATTCAAATAATTGACGCCCCTTTTAACCTTCACATTGACCTGGGCGGCACCGGCTTTACCCCTTTTTGAGGTAATCAGGATCACCCCGTTGTTGGCCCTTGCCCCATAGATGGCCGTGGCCGAAGCATCTTTGAGGACTTCGATACTGGCAATCTCTTCGGGGTTAATGTCGCTCATCGATCCGCGGACCTGTCCGTCCATGATAATCAGGGGACTTCCCGAGCCATCGAAGTTGGTACCTCCCCTCAACACAATCGAGGGCAGGGAGCCGGGGCGACCTGTGGTGGTAGCCACCCTTAAGCCGGGAATCGAACCTGCCAGTGCCTGTGCCGGGTTGGAACGGACTCCGGTTTCGAGCAGCCGGGCATCCATTTTAGCCACAGATCCCGTAATGGTGCTTCTCTTCTGGGTACCATATCCCACTACCACGACTTCATCAATTGATTTGGTGTCTTCAGATAATTCTACATTAAATACCGTATTTTCCCCGATGGGGAACGTTTGGGATACATACCCCATCATGGAGAATGTCAGCTGTTGGGCATCGGCAGGGATGGCCAGGGAGAAGTTACCGTCAAGGTCGGTAATGGTTCCCACCGTCGTGCCCACCACCACAATGTTCACACCCGGTAACGTGGAGCGGTCGCGTGCGTCGGTCACCGTACCGGTCACCGTCTTCTGGGCAAAAGCCTGCCCCATCGAGAGCAGAACTGCCAGTACCAGGAGTAGCGGCTTCAATACAAAAATTCTGTTCATAGCATTTGAATTAATAATTAAATAGTACAATTAGTCTTATGTATGACATAACGCAGCAAAGATAACAGTAACTGCCAGAAGTGCAAATTTTTTACCCCTATTTTTTTAAGTTTTTTTAAGTTTTTTTTCCGAATTTTGTTTAACAGTTTGTGTCGGATTTTTTGTCATCACGCAAATGGCAGAAATAGGCTCCT
This sequence comes from uncultured Prolixibacteraceae bacterium, assembly GCA_964650525.1. Classification (GTDB taxonomy): domain Bacteria; phylum Bacteroidota; class Bacteroidia; order Bacteroidales; family Prolixibacteraceae; genus UBA1413. Next base: position 103,802 of record CAZYUA010000001.1, on the reverse strand, counting down.
CAGGCCATTATTTACATAATAAAATATTTTTTTTATGTATGACATATAAACGCGATCTTTTTGACTATATTTGTCGAATGTTATACACCGGTCCAAAAAATTGAAATAATGAAATACCCATGCATTAATTGTGCACCAACCGTGATGATTAACTACAGGGGTATTACATCTGTTTCAATGAATTCACCACAGTAACGAAATATTTTAAACAGATGAATACAGAAGAATTTGTTTCGGGGATTCAGGCGGTCGATACCCGGAGCCTGGTTGACCAGGTTGAAAGGAATCTGATCGATTTTTTTATCCGTAAAAACTTAAGCCCGGGGGATGTCATCCCCAAGGAGATCGAATTGGCGCAAGCCATGGGGGTTAGCCGCACCGTGATCAGGGAGTCATTGAACCGGCTCAAAACCGTGGGACTCATCGAATCGATCAAACACAAGGGGACCCTGATCAAAAGTCCCGACTTGCCCCAAATCCTTCAAAAATCAATGATTCCCAACATTCTGAATCAACAGTCCCTGAAAGATTCCTTCGAACTGAGGCTGGTCCTTGAAGTGGGAATGGCTGACCTGGTGGTCAAACGGGCTACGGACCAGGATATTGAAGAACTGGCTGATATTGTCCGGAATGAGGATTACCATTCACACGACACCTTGTTTGATATCGACTATGAAATCAGGTTCCACGGAAAGCTCTATGAAATCACCGGGAATGAAACCCTGAAAGGATTCCAGAGCATGCTGCTACCCGTTTTCAACTATGTCTATTCCAGCGGATTAATTGCTATCATGCTTCCCTCCAAACACTATGTTTCCCACAAGGAACTGGTGGATATCCTGAGAAAACGGAATCCGGGAAAATTCCGGAAAGCGATGCGGCGCCATCTGGAGAACCATTTCAACCGGCTTTTCATGGCTTTTGAAAACGGGAACACCGGGTTAAAATAAAACTGGTGGCCACTTACGGCCGCAAAAAGATGCTCCGGATCCGTACGAAGTGCCTGATTCGGGATGCCAGATCTTTATAAACAAAGGCTCCCCTCACTGCGCAGCTATTCCAGCGGATGGCTCAGTTTTTCCAGATAGAGGTTCCGGATATCATTCATATACCTGGCAGTAAGAACTGTGGAATAGATCCTTACGAATTCGTGCAGCCGTTTATCCAGGTAGAACGATCCTATGGCAGCGTCGAATTTGCTGCCGAACCAGTTATACTTAACCTGCCGGGTAACCCGTTCGAACTGGGGCCAGGGAAGGTATTCCGGAATGGTCGCGTATCCGTGAAAATCTTCTTTCAGATCGGTATAGATACCCTCATCGACCTTCTGCAGAGAGATCATTTTGATGATTCTCACCAGGGCGGGAACCTCCTTTTGTCTTCCTGTTTTTTTCAGACAGCCAATCCCCTGTTTTATAAAGGCTTCCTGCAAGGGTTGCACCAGTCCATACGCTCCGAAATGCCGGAGTCGCAGAGCCGGCAATTCCTCTCCGCCCAGGGTCAGGACCGCTTTTGCCACATCAAACGTCGCCTCAAACCGGGTTTCGGCTGCCTGTGCAGCCCGTAAAACCTCATCCATCCGGTAGTTTTTGTCAACCGCCAGGTAAAGGTAAACCGGTGGAGGGCTATCGGGACTTTCGCTGTAGTACCCTGGAAAAGGATTGAGTGATTCAAAGGCCAGGCTGCCGGGAATAACCATATCCTGGAGTGGCAGCAACGTTTCCTGTTTAAGGAGTGAGGCGAAGGCTTCCATATCCTGATTGTATTTCAATATATGTATCTTTGGTTGCCGAATGCAGTTGTATATACGGATGGCTACAAAAGTTGTTCAGGTAAAATCCCTCGGAAATGTAAGGTTTGTGCAAAATTCCCGGTCCAGAAACATCCGGTTGACGGTGAAAGCAGACAGGAGCATTCTGGTATCCTTTCCTGTCTGGGTAACTTTCCGTGAAGCGGCTGCATTTGCCGGTCAGCAAACCGGCTGGATTCTGGAGAGACTGTCCGAAAAGAGACCGGCACTCCCCGACTATACTCCGGAAAGTATTGTTGAGTCCCGTTTTCACACGGTCTCTTTTGAAAAGCAACCTGGCAGTTTCAGTTTCAGGATCAACGGGAGCCGGGTTCTGGTCGGGATACCGGAGGGGACTTCCATGCAATCGACGGAGTTCCGTGAGGTGATGAAAAACGTAATGACGGAAATTTACCGGTTAGAGGCGCAGGCATTTCTTCCCGGCAGGATTGCGGAACTGGCTCAAAAGCACGGATTCCGGTACAACCGGATTACGATACGAAATAACCGGAGCAACTGGGGAAGTTGTTCAGCGCGCAATCACATCAGCCTGAACCTGCATTTGATGAGGCTTCCGGCTTCTCTGACCGACTTCATCCTGTTACATGAACTGGTCCATACACGGGTAAAAAACCATGGTCCGGCCTTCTGGCAGATGCTTGATGCGGTAACCGGCGGTCAGGCCCGCAGGCTGGCACAGGAAGTGAAAAAAGAGAATCCCCGGGTATTCTGAACCCTGCATGAACTACCCCGCCGCAAACAGCGGAGTATTCTGACGGATTACGTATTGAATTTTGCGCCCCGGAGCGGCGGGGAATTTATCCCATAACGATTAAAACGATTACATGTGTATGAACTGGAATGATTTGTTAACCACCCGGCGGCTGGGTCAGGAAGCAGCAGAGGAGGATCCTCTGCGCAATGAAGACCGCAGCCAGTTCCAGAGAGACTATGACCGGATCATTTTTTCCGCTGCATTCCGGAGAATGCAAAATAAAACGCAGGTATTTCCTTTACCAGGCAGGGTATTCGTACACAACCGGCTCACCCATACACTGGAAGTGGCCAGTGTGGGGCGCAGTCTGGGAAACCGGCTCGGGGAGATGCTGTTCCGGCAGAACCTGATAACTGATCCGATTATGTTGGCCAATACGGGGGCTGCGGTATCGGCGGCCTGCCTGGCCCATGACCTGGGGAACCCCCCGTTTGGACATTCCGGCGAATCAGCCATAGCCAACTTTTTCACCAACGGGGCAGGCCAGGATTACAGGAATCTCCTGTCGGAAGCTGAATGGAGAGATTTTACCCATTTCGACGGCAATGCCAACTCCTTCAGGCTGCTGACTCATCCATTCCGCGGAAAACGACCCGGAGGATTCGCGCTTACCTACACCACCCTGGCCAGTATTGTGAAATATCCTTATGAGTCGCTGGCTGCCACGCACCCAAAATTCGGCTTTTTCCAAACGGAGAAGGCTACCTGGCTTAAAGTCGCCACCGATATGAACATTCCTGTGGTGACTGAAGAACCCCTTTCCGGAGCCCGTCATCCCCTTGTTTACCTGGTGGAAGCAGCCGATGACATCTGCTATCAGGTAATGGATGTCGAAGATGCCTTTAAATTGGGCATTCTTGACTTTACTGAAACCAGGAACCTCCTTATGACCTTTTTCCGGAATAGCCCGGATAAACGAATCGACGAAATTCACACCACCCTCAGCAGGGTTTCCGATCCCAATGAGCAGATCAGCTACCTCCGGGCCGGCGTCATAGGGGAACTAACCAGAGAGTGTTACTCCGTATTCGTCCGGATGCACGATCAAATCCTGAACGGCACCTTCGCAGGATCGCTCCTTAACAACATTTCTGAAGATTTCCTGCTTGCGGTCCGGCATGTCCAGGACATCTCCATGGCCAAAATCTACAACCACCGGACCGTTGTGGAAATCGAAATTGCAGGGTATAAAATTATCGGCACCCTGCTGGAAGAGTTCACTGAAGCGTTGCTTCATCCCGGAAAAACCGTGAGCAGGAAAATTCTCATGCTGATGCCCGGGCAGTACGAGCCTGTTAACGAATCACCCTATAACAAGATTCAGGCAGCCATTGACTTTATTTCCGGAATGAGCGACGTATATGCACTGGAATTATACCGGAAGATCAAAGGGATCAGTTTACCCGAGATCGGTTAACCTTCCAGGATCTTCCCCAGCAACCCGGCACCTCCCTCTTTTCGGGCATTAGCTCCGAAAACCGATAATTTGCTGATCAGTTTGCCGATGGGCATGCTTTGCAACCACACTTTGCCGGTTCCCCGGAGAGTAGCCAGGAAGATCCCCTCACCGCCAAAAACCATGGAGCGGAGGTTTCCTGCCTGTTCAATGCTGTATTGGATCTGGGGTTCAAACCCAACGATGCAACCGGTATCTACCCTGAGGATTTCGTTGTTCAGTACCCGTTCGATCACTGTACCGCCGGCATGGACAAATGCTTTGCCATCGCCTTGCAACTGCTGAAGGATAAAGCCTTCGCCCCCGAAAAAACCGGCACCCAGTTTCCGGTTAAAGGTGACCGACACTTTGGTCCCCAAGGCAGCGCACAAGAAGGCATCCTTCTGTACAACGACCGTTCCGCGCAGTTCCTTAAGGTCCAGGGGCAGGATGGTGCCGGGATAGGGAGAGGCAAAGGCCACCTTTCTTTTGCCATACGCCTGGTTGGTGAAATGGGTTATGAAAAGCGACTCACCCGTTATTACGCGTGATCCGGCAGCCAGCAGCTTGTCGAACAGCCCTGCTTTCGGGTTGGTGCCATCACCCATTTTGGCTGTGTAACCGATTCCGTCTTCCATGTAAAGCATGGCACCGGCTTCAGCGATGACCGTCTCCCCTGGGTCCAGTTCAATCTCCACCAGTTGCACTCCCTCTCCGATAATTTTGTAGTCAATTTCGTGTGATTGCATATCCTGCCTTATTAATATAAATAAGTAAATATACGATATTTTGAAAAAGCCCTGTGCGTGCCGGCTGAATTAGAAACGGATTTAATGATTTGTTTGATCAAGGGATTACCCTATGTTTTTATGCTGGGCATGTTGCCGGGGGCATAATTTTTACGACCTTTGCAGCGCAATAACCAGGAAAGATATATGGGAAGTGAAAGCCGGGGCAGGATGGTGGGACGCGGCAGGTCCATACGCCGTGATAAGGGTGCCGATGAAGGGAAAAGGGTGCACAGAAGGACTCCATTGGAAGCGGGAAGGAAGCGGCCTGAGAGGCCCGGAATGGGTGGCGGCAGAAGCCGCACCGGCGGTGCTATGGAGGACTCTTCTGCCGGCAGACCGGGATTCAGGAGCCGCCGCACTGCAGATCCCGCAC
>CAZYUA010000001.1:7245-98539 GCA_964650525.1 uncultured Prolixibacteraceae bacterium | reverse complement strand
GACTCTTCTGCCGGCAGACCGGGATTCAGGAGCCGCCGCACTGCAGATCCCGCACGCAAGCCGGAGACCCGTTTCAGCAGAAGCACCGGTGAGAGGCCCGGAATGGGTGGCGGCAGAAGCCGCACCGGCGGTGCTATGGAGGACTCTTCTGCCGGCAGACCGGGATTCAGGAGCCGCCGCACTGCAGATCCCGCACACAAGCCGGAGACCCGTTTCAGCAGAAGCACCGGTGAGAGGCCTCCACGACGGTTAAGAACCGGCCACTCTGCCGTATCCGGAGAAGAGGTAAACGTCACCGGAACGGAGCGCAGATCAAGGAAAAATCTGATCCTCGCCCGGCGAAACCGCCCTTCCAGAAACCAAATGATGCAAGAACTGGGCTATACCAGCGACCGGAAAAAGAGTAAACGACAGCCGGGACAAGAAGACCTGATCCGGCTGAACCGGTTTATTGCCAACGCAGGCATCTGCTCCCGCAGAGAAGCCGACACCTATATTGCCTCGGGTGTTGTAATGGTAAACGGCCAAATTGTTACTGAACTGGGAACCAAGGTAAAACCCGGCGACGAAGTGCGGTTCGACAACCGTGTTATCACCCCGGAAAGAAGAGTCTACATTCTCCTCAACAAACCCAAAGATGTCGTCACTACCACCGATGATCCTCATGCAGATCGGACCGTTATGGACATCGTGAGGGATGCCTGCGAAGAACGCATTTACCCGGTAGGCCGTCTGGACCGGAACACAACCGGACTTCTGCTCCTGACCAACGATGGGGATCTCTCCAAACGACTGACTCACCCTTCCCACAAGGTTGAAAAAATATACCAGGTAACTCTCGACCGGACGGTTTCGGCCGGAGATATCAGGAAACTGGCCGAAGGTATGGACCTGGAAGATGGTTTTATTGCCGCCGATGCCGTCTCCTTTGTTGAAGGGCACGATAAAGACACTGTCGGTATTGAGATTCACTCCGGGCGGAACCGGGTTGTGAGGCGCATGTTTGAACACCTCGGCTACCGGGTTAAAGCCCTTGACCGGGTCTCCTTTGCCGGCTTAACAAAAAAGAACATCCCCCGGGGAAAATGGAGGTTTCTGGCTCCCCGCGAAGTCTCCTGGCTCAAGATGAAATAGACCAACCCTCCATCCGGGAAGCGGGCTGAACGGGTCTTCCGGACCGATACCCTTCGGCTGAAAGATCCCATACAGGTTTTACCGCAACATTCGACAACCTGCCTGCAATAATATCCCGGCAAAGTTGTAATTTGATTCAGGAAGTTAATACCAATGCGTTGGAAAAGGAATTTCTGGAAATAGTCGGCGCCAACCAGGGAATCATCCACAAGGTATGCAGCATCTACTGCGACAATGAAGAGGACCGGCATGACCTGTTCCAGGAGATTCTCGCCCAACTGTGGAAATCGTTTCCCACGTTCAGAAAGGAATCGAAATTCACAACCTGGATGTACCGGGTTGCCCTGAACACGGCGATCACATCCTTCAAAAAATGGCGCAGGCAGCCCGGATTCAGCAGGCTGACTTCCGACCTTTACAATTTTGCCGATGATGTTAGTGCCCATGAAGCCGACGAAAACATTGCCCTGCTCCGGCAGGCTGTGGCCCACCTTACCGGAATCGAAAAATCGATCATCCTGCTTTTCCTTGAAAATAAAAGCTATGAGGAAATTTCTGAAATCACCGGAATTACCCAAAACTACGTGAGGGTTAAAATGAACCGGATAAAGAAGAAATTGAAAGCCTTAATGACACCAGGAAAGGAAAACCATGAAGATTAAAGAGCTGCGAAAAGCCTGGGACCAGTTATCCACTGAAAGTCAGGAGAGGTCTTTTCTCAATGAGGATCAGATCAGGGATCTCCTGGGTAAACAATCGAAAAACCTCATCGAAAGAACCGATTTCAACATCAGGACCCTGTTTCTGATCGTCATTTTCGTGTTTTCCGGGTTGTTGATCTACGACATTCTGCTGATAACCGGGATGGTTGCTGCCGGCAGCGAAAGAAACGACCCCGGTTGGTATACCTTCACTGGCTTAATCGTACACCTGCTGATCATCGGTCTCTTTACTGCTTTTACTATCAGCTATTTTCATGTCAGACGCCAACACAGCGAAGGAGACGACCTGCGCAATTCCCTTTTTAAGATCATCCGGATTTTATCCTTTTACCGGAAACTATTCACCATTTTACTGGCTGTGTACATTCTCGATGCAGCAGCCAGCTTTACGCAGGGCTTTGTCGATCAGATAAACTCTTATCATAAAACAGAGGGAGTTCCGGTTTCCGAACTGATCAGCGGTATCTTCCTGGCCTTCCTGCTGGCTGGATCCCTCTTTCTGCTCCTGCGGTGGGCTTTCCGCAAGATTTACGGCAATTATCTGCAGGGCATGAAAAATACGCTGAAAGAACTCGACGAACTCTAATCCTTCATACAAGTCCCACTGAACCTGTACGTAATCACTCTTCGCACCCCGACGTAAAAGGAACTCCGGAATAGAGGCTCTTTCCCGAAATGATCAATTCCAGCCAACCCTTTTTGAAGAGGATACACAAGGTTGGCAGAAGACTCAGAAATGGAAGTTGTCGGGATCGGCACCGACTCTGAGATGACGATCCAGACGGTCAATGGTCTCCATATCGCCGGGTGAAAGCTCAAAGTCAAAAATGTCGGTATTGGAAAGGATGCGTTCCCGGTGCACGGATTTGGGAATGGCAACAATCTGTTTCTGCAATTCCCAGCGCAGGGTTATCTGCACGGGGGTTTTCCCGTAATGTTCCGACAACTCTTTCAGTAAGGGAATTTCATTTACTTTTCCTTTCATAATGGGACTCCAGGCTTCCAGCTGGACCCGGTGTTCACGGCACCATGCCTGAAGTGCTGGTTGCTGAAGATAGGGATGGAACTCTACCTGGTTCACCATGGGCTTTACTTTGCAATGGGGCCACAGCTCCTCCAGGTGGTGGACCAGGAAGTTGCTGACACCGATAGCCCTGGTTTTTCCTTTGCGGTAGATCTCTTCGAGTGCTTTCCAGGTATCGGCAGACAGAGGGCCTTTTGGCCAGTGAATCAGGTACAGATCGAGGGTGCCGGTGCCAAGTTTTTCGATACTTTCCTCAAAAGCATCCAGGGTAGTCTGGTACCCCTGGTCGGAATTCCAGACCTTGCTGGTGATGAAAATCTCATCGCGCGGAATACCGCTTTCCCTGACAGCCTTACCTACGCCCCTCTCATTTCCGTAAACCGCGGCAGTGTCAATATGCCGGTAACCTACCTCCAGGGCTGCAGTGACAGCGCTTTCCACTTCCAAACCCTCCTTGCTCATAAATACACCCAGTCCGAACAGGGGCATCTGAACTCCATTGGCCAGTGTAACGGTTGTTTTTATATCCATTTCAATTCCGGTTGGTTCATCGTCCCAATATAGTACCTTTTTTCAAATCCAGGGCAATCCGCCACAAAAAGCCGGAAGAAATCCCGGTAATGCTGCCCGGTGATCTTTCTGTTCATACCAGGAGTCCTTTTTAGCCTGCCAGCGGGAAGTGGAAGGCGGAACAATCAGAAGCACTGCCGGAGGAAAAGCCAAGCTGGTCAACAGCCGTTTTCCTGCGAAAAAGTTGTAGTTTTGCATTGCAAAACAGAGACAGTCAATGAAAATATTCAAATTCGGCGGAGCCTCCCTGAAGGATGCTGAAGGAGTGAAAAATGTAACCTCCATTCTTTCTGGATACCATGAGGAACTGGTGGTGGTGGTTTCGGCCATGGACTCGATGACAAACCTGCTGGAGACCCTGGTAAAGGCTCATTTCAATCATTGGGATGAAGCCCGGGACATCTTCAGTGAATTCAGGGAATTTCACATCCGGATTGCCTCCGCTCTTTTCGGATCAGACGCCACGATTCCGGGTGAGATAACCGCACTTCTCGATGAGTTATCCAACAAGCTTCACCTGCCCCCCTCCTTGTTTTATGATTTTGAATATGATCAGATCATTGGCTACGGGGAGCTGCTCTCTTCGCGATTGCTGAGTTGTTACCTGAACCGGTGCGGTCAGAGCAACCAGTGGGTTGATATCCGCCCCAGCCTCCGTACCGACGACACCTACCGGGAGGCGTCAGTAAACTGGAAATGGACAGGCATGCTGGTCAACAACACGTTTCAGTTTAACGGCACACGGATTTACATCACCCAGGGATTCATCGGCTCCACAGTTACCAACCTGACCACCACCCTGGGGAGGGAAGGCTCTGATTATACCGCGGCCATCCTGGGAAGCCTGCTGAAAGCAGAGAGTGTGACTATCTGGAAGGATGTTCCCGGGGTGCTCAATGCCGACCCGAAGCAGTTCCCGGATACGGTTCTGCTGAGAGAACTTTCCTACCGCGAAGCTATCGAGATGACCTATTCCGGAGCTCAGGTTATCCATCCTAAAACAATGAAACCCCTGCATAACAGCAACATACCCCTTCTTGTCCGTTCATTCATCCATCCCCACCAGACCGGAACCATCATTCACCAGGTGGATCACACCCTGGAACTGACCCCTGTCTTCATCACCAAGGGGAACCAGATCCTGGTGACCTTTTCGCCCTACGATTTTTCGTTTATTTCTGCGGATGATATTTCAAAGGTCTTTGCCCTGCTTTCTGCCAAGGGACTGAAAATAAACCTTGTGCAAAAATCAGCCATCGACCTCAGCCTCCTGGTCGACGCCCCTGAATCGGGATTGGAAACCATCATGCTCGATCTCCGCAAAGATTATGAAGTGAAGTACAACACCGGGCTGACATTGGTTACCATCCGGCATTACACCAACGAATCGATAGAAAAACTGACTGCCGGCCGGAAGATTTACATCGAACAGTACAGCCGGCTGACAGCAAAAATCGCCGTCCACTGAAAAACCGCCCCCATGAAGGTAATCGACATCATCCGTCAGTCGTCCCAAACTGTTTTTTCCTTTGAACTGTTACCGCCCCTGAAAGGGAACGATGCCTCCCGCATTTACAGAACAATCGAGAGTCTGTTGGATTTCGGGCCTAAGTATATCAACATAACCACCCATCGGGATGAAATAGAATTCAGGGAAATGCCCGATGGAACGATCCAGAAACGGATTGTCCGGAAGCGACCGGGAACTGTGGCCATTGCCGCTTCGATCCAACACCGGTATGCGATCCCCGTGGTACCTCACATCCTGTGTGGCGGGTTCACCCGGTCTGAAACCGAACATATCCTGATCGACCTCAACTTTTTGGAAATCAAAAATATTTTAGCCTTGCGGGGCGACGGGATCAGGGGTGAAACCGTGTTCAGACCGGAACCGGGAGGAAACACCCATGCCAGTGAACTGGTTGCCCAAATTTCCCGGCTGAAAAAAGGCATCTATCTGGATTCGGATCTGAAGAACAACAACACCCTTGATTTTTGCACTGGGGTGGCCGGATACCCCGAAAAACACATGGAGTCCCCGAACCTGGAAACCGATATGGAGTACCTGAAGGAAAAAGTGGAGGCTGGTGCCGAATACATCGTCACCCAGATGTTTTTCGACAATAAGGTCTATTTTGAATTTGTTGAACGGTGCCGGAAGGCGGGAATTTCCGTACCGATCATTCCCGGCATCAAACCCATTTCCCTGCTCGATCAGATGACTGTCCTTCCGAAATTATTCAGCATCAGTTTCCCCTCCGGATTAACCAGCCTGCTGAAAAAGTGCCGTACCGATGCGGAAGCGCGGCAGGCAGGTACCGAATGGGCTATTGCCCAGGCCAGGGAACTGATAGCCTGCAGGGTACCCAGCCTTCACATTTACACTTATGGCATTTCCGACAATGTAAAAGAGATTGCCAAAGCAGTATTTTGAACAGGCGTTCACAAAGCCCGCGAAAGGGAAGACAGCCCGGTTTCTAATGGCCGGGAAGATCGTTAAGTCTGTCAAGGGCTTCCCTGGCCCGAACGTCTGTGGGATTCTCCCTGATAAAACGTTCGTACGCTTCCACCGTGTTTTCCGTTTGGGTCAGGCTCCACTCCCTGTTCACCGACTCTTTATCCTGACCGGTTTTCAGGTGCCTGGCCAGAAAGGGCGCCACAGTGTATTTGTCCTGCATCCGGAGTTTCCCCGTATCCCAAGCCCCCAGGGAAATGTTGAGCCCGATATAAAAGTTTCCAAACCGGTTCGACGGGAAAAAATAGGCATTGATATCGGTATCCGGGTTGGCCATAGCCAGGTATCCCGCATGGAGGCTTACCGGTGACATTTTAATAAAGTTGAAGGTATATCCTACCCCGATGTCAAAGACACTGGAATTGCCGAATACCGTGATAGGGATCTCGTCGCTTTGTTTCTTTACCAGGCTGAGGGCAGACCAGGGGCTGTAGGACATATACACATGGAGAAAATTCATGGAGTTTCCCTCAAAAGCCAGATGCCTGCCGCGCTTTGCCAAAGGAATAAAATGTATGGTCGGCGTAACCAGGCTCATAAGACCATATTTTGCCTTCCACTCCGATTCACCCTTGTACAGCACATACGAATCCGGGGTGCCATACATATCCAGGAAGCTGATACCAAAACCGATCCAACGGTACGGCGTGATTACCCCACCATCAAAAATCTTAAAGTTCGAACCTGCATTGGATCTTTCGTATTGCAGCAGATTCATCCAGAAGCCGACTGACTCGCCCTGAGCCATCCCTGCAGGGATTCTTGCGAAAAACATAACCGCGAAAACGGTTAAAACCATTACTTTTCTGGACATAAACGGCTCTTATGGGCTGATGTTACGAAACACAGAATCTGCACCTGTGCCAAAAATACAACAAATAAGTATAGCTTTTCAATTGAGGACAATCATTTTATCAACGTACCCTAACCTTCTCATTCACAAATCATAGCAAATCATCACTTTTCCCAGGTACTCCTTTCGGAAGTACGAATCTTACCAAAAACGCAATCCGGGAGACAGGGGGCAGTGCGACCGGCACCCCCTTTCCGTAATCATGGTACCATTCTGGCAGATGCAACATCTCCCGGCCAAACAGATCATCGACCAAAATAGCAACAGACCTTGGGTTCTTCGGCAGATCCTATGGAAATACCATTTCAATATTTCCGGAATTCACTGGAAGAGAAAGCAGTCGCCACCGGCCGGGGGAGGAAGATCCGCACTATATCGTTACAACTACCGGTTCAGGATCAGTTTTCCGGTGTGGAGTCCCCCTCCGGCGATAATTCGGTAAAGGTAGAGGCCAGGCGGATGGTTCCCGGGGATCCAGGTTATCTTGTGGAGGCCCGGAGGAAGGAAGCCGGAAAAGAGGGTTACGAGAGTCCTCCCGTCAGGAGCCAGAATATCCACCTTTACGGCTCCTGCCTGGTCTAACCGGTATTCCAGACAGGTTTGCCCGGAAAAGGGATTGGGATAAGCCCTGATCGTCAGGGGAGATTCTTCGATTGGTGCAGACACGATAAAATCACCGGCAGAGGTGCTTTTAAAGGTGGCGGTGGTCAGCGGTGACCAGGTGGAATTTTCTTTGGCCCTGGCGTTGACAGTGCCGCTGCCACCGATCTGCAGGGGCCCCAGGTAGGGACGTGCTGAGGTGGAAACGGCGCCTCCGGTCATCCGCGGATCCGTGCCATCGGTAGTGTATACGATATCACCAGCCATGGCCGACATGTTCAGTTCGACCACTTCACTGATTTTTCCACCATAATGGCTGAAAATTGGCGCCTCTAAAGATGGGAAAAGCCCTGCCTGCCTGAATTGTTCCAGCACAATACCACTGCGGACGGGGAAATAGTTCCGGAGCATTTGCTGAACTTCAGGAAGCCAGTGGGTATTACGGGTATAGAGGAGCAGACCGGCATCCGAGGGCATGACATCCCGGCGGTAGTCCCCCCAGCGTGCCGATTCGCCGATGATTGCCAGGTCTATCTCATCGGCCAGAGCGGTATAACGCTCCCGGGTCACCTCCGGGGTTAAGGCTCCCCCATGAAAAAAATGGCGCTGCACATGATCGGCAAACCGCAACCGGAACTCTTCATTCTGACGCAGTTTGGTGTAAATCATACTCGGGTTGCCGTTGTTGTTCTCGTTGACATAGTTTACCTCCGGATCCAGCAAGGCATCTTCAGCATCCCAGCAGAAAAAACGAAATCCGGTAGCTGGCTCCCGGCGGTTCCTGGCTGCAATCCAATTATTGGCATCCCAGTCGTTATTCCCGATATAGAAATTGTAAATCATGTAATCGATGAGGTTATCCACATCCAGCAGGTTTTCGTATTGCGGATTTACCGAACCATTGGGGTTCAGTCCCTGCACCTTCATATAGGAGGCAAGGCTGCTGAATCCGGAACCAGCCTGCGATATCAGGCGGTTCCAGGCATCCCGGTTTCCGTCGACCAGCCCGGAATGGTCTTTCACAACATCCCAGTCATTTTCCGATCCCCCCATATAAGACTCCATAAAATCGTTGGTAAGCTTTTCGGAAAGGTTGTATAATCCCCAGTAGAGTCCATTAATATAAAGGTGAGCAAACCGGTTATGGGCCGAGGGATGGCCCATGGCCAGCTGTGTGTTCTTGGCAAAGGAGTCACGGATGTAATCGGCCCGCAACCTTTGGAGTGCATTGTTCTTAACCCAGGAATAATTGTACCCTGCCCTCAGTACCAAAGCATTAAAGGTATTAACCGCACCACCATAGTCAAAAAGATTGAAAGAGAGCTTCGAAGGGCCATAAAAACTGCGGAAACTCAACCGGAAGGAGTGCTTCTGGCTGTTTTCCGGAACGCGGCTGTTGCCCCCGTGCAGCAACAGACCACCGTTCACCTGGAAATCAACGCCTTCCCCGGGATCAATAAACTCCACCGACACCGGCCGTTCCCACTCCGTCCCGAGGTTTCCCTTGCTGGTATTCCCCGTGTAAATATAAATACCTCCCGTATCGGGATCTGTCGAATGCGAAAAGAGGTACCCCGGATTGGTAACGAGAACCACCGAAGGGATCGATTTCAGCACTTCCGGGAGAAGCTCTTTGTAGTCAGGATCCTCACATAACTGTGGATCCATTTCATAGTCGGCCGGTGCATTACCGGAAGAGAACTTCAGGGGACTCCATGTTGGAGGATACCCGGGAGGGTCAGAAGGCTGCTTCACAATGGCATCCGGGAACAGGTAGGTATGCGTAACAACCGGGCTCACATCCCCCAGGTTGTTAACGACAACAGCACTCAGGGAGGTGGTTGTACGGATATCGACCGGAGCCGTATAGTGCCTGGCCTTGCTGAAGTCGGGTCTGGTGCCATCGGTTGTATAGTAAACCTGCATTCCCGCCTGGGGCGGAGTGATTTCCACAGGGATGGGGGTATTGTAAAAACCGCGTGAATGACTGAACACAGGGGCCAGCAATACAGCACCCGGGCTGTTTTCTCTGCCGGGGGTAGGCTCCGGGAAATAAACAAGCTTTCCGTCGTACAAACCGTAGGAGATATCCCTCTGCTGAACCGGAAAGGAATGCCCGAATGAATACGATACCGTTTCCAGTCCCGGCTCCAGGAGAGCCAGATATTCACCCGATCCCGACAGCTTAAAGTTGGTATGCAGTTCTCCTCCGGCAAGGACCCGGTCTTTTTCCGACGCAAAAACAATCCGGCAATCTCCGGGGTTCATTGTGATAGCCGGGAAAATCCACTTTGCAGGATTGCCGGGATTGTCGGTTACCGACCACCCTTCCAGACTAACCGGCTCCGGCCCCGGATTATAAATCTCAATCCAGTCGGAATAATCGCCGTCCTCATCTTGCAAAATGGAACTGTTGAGCGCCAGAAATTCAGTGATGAGGAGTCGCTGGCTCTCTTCAGCCTTTAACCGACCCGAAGGATACCAACCCATCACGATCAGCAGACTTATGAAGCCATATTTCCTGAATTTCTTGCTTCTCATAGGTATCCTTTTAACCCGGGGGTTCGGGAGTGCCGGGCTCATCTCCTTCCTTCGGGTATTTATCCTTTCATGGGATTCCGGCCTGCCGGATGAGCGGTCTTCCCCTTATCACCGGTAAGGGCCATGAAACTGCAAATATAATGTTTAAACATCTTTATCTGAATGAAGGAAAAGGCCGGGCACAGGGTACGGGGGTCCATCAACAAGGTTACCATTACCCTATATTGATCACACAAATGGGTAGAATAGAACCACATAAACCTCAAAGGCTGTTAAAAAGTGTTAAACAAGCCTTGTGGTATTGGCCTGCAAACGGCTTTTTTTTATTTTCGTCACCCCAAAAAAGAATCCGATGGACATCATTGTTGAAGGGATCACAAAAACCTACGGGCAGCAAAAAGCGGTTGACCAGTTAAGTTTCAGGGTCAAAACCGGTGAAGTGCTGGGTTTCCTGGGGCCGAACGGTGCGGGGAAGACCACCACGATGAAAGCAATAACGGGATACCTGGTTCCGGAAGCCGGGGAAATCCGGGTCGGGGGAATTTCGGTGAACGATAACCCTCTGGAAGTAAAAAAGCATATCGGTTATCTCCCCGAACACAATCCGCTGTACCAGGAAATGCCGGTGATTGACTATCTGGTATTTGTCGCCGGTCTCCACGGGATTCCAACAAGCCAGGTGGAAAGCCGGATAGCCTATATGGTGAAGGTTTGCGGATTACAATCCGAGAAACATAAGAAAATCAGGGAATTATCAAAAGGTTACCGGCAAAGGGTAGGCCTGGCACAAGCCCTGATCCACGATCCGGAGGTACTCATCCTCGACGAACCGACCTCGGGTCTGGATCCGAACCAGATTGTGGAGATCCGGGAACTGATCAGGCATATAGGCCGGGAGAAAACGGTCATTTTAAGTTCGCACATCCTGGCCGAGGTCGAGGCCACCTGCGACCGGATACTCATCATTCATAACGGGAAAATTGTTGCCAACGGGAGTGCCGGGGAACTCCGGCGCCAGGCCCAGGGAAATGAACTCCTGAAGGTCCGTATCGGGAGTGCAACGAAGGAGGAAGCCTTTGAAGCGTTGAAATCCCTTCCTTCTATTTATCAGGTAGTTCCTGCCGGTGAGGAGGCTCCGGTGTTCGAAATCCAGTCTCTTGCCGGTACCGGTTCTGCCCGGTCTGTTTTTCAACTCTGTGTCGCCAGGGGGTGGTATCTGGAACAACTGACACCTATAGAAACAAAACTGGAAGATATCTTCAGGGAGGTTACCAAAAACTAATAAATACCGGAACAATGGATAAGATCTGGATGATTACCAAAAGGGAACTGCAGTCGTTTTTCGATTCTTTGATAGCCTACATCATCATCACGGTATTTCTGGTCATCAGCGGCTTGTTTACCTGGCTGTACGGTTCCGACATTTTTTTTATGAACCAGGCAAGCCTGCATGCGTTTTTTGGCATTGCCTTCTGGACGCTGTTCTTTTTTATTCCGGCATTAACCATGAGGCAGGTGGCTGAGGAGCGCCGGTCGGGAACCATTGAAATGCTGCTTTCCAAACCCGTCTCTGAGTGGCAGGTTATCTGGGGCAAGTTCCTGGCCATGTTCCTGCTGATCTGTACTGCTTTACTTTTAACCCTGCCCTACTATTTCACGGTATGGTCGCTGGGGCCCGTGGATCACGGAGCTGTATGGAGCGGATATCTGGGACTGCTGATGATGAGCGGTGCCTATATCAGCATCGGCCTGTTGGCCAGCAGCCTTACCAACAACCAGATCGTAGCCTTCCTCCTGGCCCTGTTTGCGGGTCTTTTCCTCCATATCCTCTTCGGATTTCTTGCCTCTTACCTGTCGGGCACCGTGGCTTCGGTTTTCAGCTACCTCAGCCTGGCATCCCATTTTGAGTCCATCAGCCGGGGAGTGATCGACTCCCGGGATGTCATCTATTTTCTCTCGGTCATCTTCCTGGGAGTTGCCGCTACCGAGGCTGTCATGGTTAAACGTACCGTCCAGTAATCCTTTACCATTATGAACCGTTCTAAATCACTTGCTCTCTATCTTTTGCTGATCACGGGAATAGTGGTGTTACTGAATATTCTGTCAAGCCGTTTCTTTTTCCGTATCGATCTCACCGAAGATAACCGGTACACGCTGAGCAGGGCCACCCGCGACATTCTCCGGGACCTGCCGGATCCTGTGACCGTGTCGGCTTACTTTTCAGAAGGCCTTCCCCCGGATATTGACAGAACACGCCGCGAGTTCAAAGAACTCCTGTCAGAATTTGCTTCCCGTTCGGGAGGAAATGTCGTGTACGAATTCATCGATCCTGCCCGGGATCCCCAGGATGAACAGGAGGCTTACAAGAACGGGATCTCCCCGGTTATGATCAATGTCCGTGAAAAAGACCAGGCGGTCCAGAAAAAGGCTTTCCTGGGGGCCGTCCTCAAATACGGCGAAAAACGGGAGGTCATTCCGTTTGTTCAACCCGGTTCGGCAATGGAATATTCCCTCTCCTCAGGCATCCGGAAAATGACCGCCGACGAAAAAAACCCGGTGGGTTTTATCCAGGGACACGGAGAGCCCACCACCTCCATGTTTTCGCAGGCAATGGAAGCCCTGTCGGTACTGAACGAGGCTGAACCGGTAAATCTGACCGATTCGACTTACCTGCCCAGATACAAAACCCTGGTTATCGTTGCTCCTGCCGATTCATTCCCTGTATGGCAGTTGGAGATGATCGATGCATACCTGGGCGGAGGTGGGAACCTGGTCATAGCCATGAACCGCGTGGAGGGAGACTTGCAACAAGCTATGGGGAAAGAGATTACCACAGGCCTGGAGTCGTGGCTCGAAGCAAAAGGGCTGAAGGTTGCCCGTGATTTCCTGGTCGACGCCAATTGCGGATCTATCAATGTGGTCCAGCAGCAAGGCTACTTTTCCATCTCCTCCCAACTGACCTTTCCCTACCTGCCGGTTCTTACCAATTTTGCCGACCATCCTGTAGTTTCGGGTCTTGAAGCCGTACTGATGCAATTTGCCAGCCCCATTACCTATACCGGCGACACGACCCTGCGGTACCTGCCCCTGGTTATGAGTTCCGGAAAATCGGGTACACAGTCGACCCCCTTGTATTTCGACATTCAAAAAAAGTGGGGGGAACCTGATTTTCCATTAAAAGGTCTTACGGTAGCTGCCCTGCTGGAAGGGAGGATTACGGGACCTAACCACGCGCGGCTGATTCTTTTCGGTGATGGCGATTTTGCCGTTAACGGCCAGGGAAATCAGGCCCACCAGCTGTCGCCCGACAATGTCAACCTTCTGGTCAATGCCATTGACTGGCTTTCGGACGACACGGGGCTGATAGGCTTGCGTACCAGGGGCATCACTTCCCGAACCCTCGATCCGCTTGAAGAAGGCAGGAAAACGCTCCTGAAGTGGCTGAACCTGTTACTCCCGGTACTCCTGATCATCCTTTACGGGTTTTTCAGAATGCAAAGAAACCTGATGATCAGGGAGAAACGCCGGAACGAAAATTATAACAGATAATCCACCTTAATACTGTTCCCATGTTCAGAAAATCGAATGATAAGGTGTTGGCCATCCTGCTGGCCGTTTTACTTGCAGGGGTCATATTCACGGAAGTGATGGATTTCCGGAAATCCGGCCGGACATTTCAAAAAGACCTCGTCGAAGTGGATGCCGGGGTGGTTACCTCACTGGAAGTATATCCCCGCATGACCGGGGGCAAACAGATCCGGCTGGCGAAGGAAAATGAGGTGTGGCAGGTGGAATACGAAGGGAACAAGTTCCCGGCCGATGCCACTCTTCCCGGAATGCTGATCGGGGAACTGAACCGGCTGAAACCCGAACGGGTGGCAGCCTCGGGCAAAGACCGGTGGGAACGGTATCAGGTGAACGACAGCCTGGCCACCAGGGTAAAACTATTCAAGGATGCTGACTTGCTCGCCGATTTGTTCATTGGGAAATTCAGCTATTCCCCCGAAGGGAGGATGACCTCTTTTGTCCGCCCTGCCGGCGAATCCAGGGTGTATGGTGTCGAAGGAATGCCCGGAATCACTTTTAACAGGGATATCCATTATTTCCGCAACAAACAGGTAATCCGTTCCTCCCCGTCCGACTGGACCCGCCTGGTTTTCACCTACCCTGCCGACAGCTCCTTCACCCTCGAAAAAATCGGAGAGCGCTGGGTATCGGGAGGCACAACCGCAGATTCAGCGCGGGTAGCCGCGTATTTCAGCACCCTTTCCAACCTCACGGAGAGCACCTTTTCACCGGTAGTTCCCCTGGAGGCTCCCACCCACCGGCTCAGAATCGAAGGGAACAACCAGATGGTGCCGGTCGAAATATCCGGTCACTTTTCCGACGAATACGGTTATATTATCGAAAGCAGCCAAAACAGGGGCAATCATTTCAATTCCGGAGAACTGGCAAATAAAATATTTGTCTCAAAACAATCCTTCCTGTGATCTGCGGCCAACTTCTACCTGCAGGAACGATGACCCGAACCGGGAATCAGGGGATATCTTGTGAGCACAGATTCCGTGGATAACCGGTATAAATCATCGGTCTTCTGCGGGAAGTTCGGTTACCAGGATGCCGGAGAGCCGCAGAAGTTCGGTTTCCATGACTCTGGCATAATACAGGGCATCCAGCAGATTGGCATGGGCAGCGAACAGGTCCTCCTGGGCTTCCCGCAGTTGCAGAGCGCTTGCCATACCGCCAGAAAATGCATCGCTGGCTATTGACATGTTTTTCTCCGCCACCCGGATTCTCTCCCTCCCCAGAGCCACCATCTGGAGGAGGTTCTGGTGTTCGTACCAGCCATCCAGGATCAGTGCGATGAGTTCCTGTTCCAGCTCTTTCAGCCGGAGGCCCTGGTTTTCCATTTCCAGTTCTGCCCTGGTAATACGCCGGTGGAGGTTCATGCCGTCAAACACGGGAAGAGTGGCTGTCAGGCCGGCCTGGGGTCCGAAAGTGCGGTTATAATTGATAAAGGCAGCACTGGTCTCGTTTTCGTTATAGCCGTAGGAGGCCCTCACCGACAATCGCGGAAGTTGCTGTGACCGGAGCAGCTTAATTTCGAGCCGGCTAATCTGCTGTGTCACCCCGGCCTGCAAGTAGGTACCGTTGTTGCGGAGTGACAGGTCAATCAGCTGCTCCGGCGCCGGCAGCAGGAGAAGGGAGATGGTATCTTCTGTCGCATATTCCTGTTGCAGATCTGCCGCCATCAGCTGGTTCAGTCTGATACCGGCTTTTTTGAGTGCTGTCCACTGCCGGGTAACTGCCGTAGTATCGGCGAGGCGAATCACTTCAGCCTGGAGCATCTCCTGTTCCGAGCCGGCGCCGGTGCGGAATTTGTTTCGCGCCACCGAAAGCCGCAAGTCGCTGACAGCCAGTTTTTGCCTGAAGGCCCCAAGCATCTGCTTCTGACGCACCAGGTCGCAATAGGCCCCGGTAATGGCAGAGAGGGTGTTTTCCATCTCTGTTTTCAGATCGAGGCTGCTCAGAGTCGCCAGGCTTTTGAGCTTATCGTACTGCACAAACATCCTGGTGCCATCGAAAAGGGTCCAGTTGGCTTGCAAACCGGCAGCAATCAGGCTGGCAGAGGCCGATTTCCGGTCTATTTCACCGCCGGCTACCGTGCGTACCCGCGCACCCAGCAAGGCTTTGTCCCAACTGCCCGTCACCGTCAGCGTGGGAAGCATCCCCGCGTTGCCATAGGTAACCTCACGGCCTGCGATGACCGAATCGTTCCTGGCAACCCTGATGCTGTAATTGTTCCTTAGTGCCAGTGCCATCGCCTCATCAAGACCCAGAAAGGTTTGCGAACCCACCGTAGCCGGCATACAGAATCCCACCAACGTTATCCCGGCACGCAAAAACCATGACAGGCCCCTACTTGAAAATGGGCTCAAAAATTTCATTTTCTTCTTCCTCTTTAACCGGATGAACCTCCTTTGACAGATAGGAATAGAGCAAGGGCACCATATACAGCGAAAAGAATGTGGCAAAGACCATGCCTCCCACAACAGCAATGCCCAGCGACTGACGGCTGCCGGAGGCTGATCCCATCGACAGGGCGATCGGCAAAATGCCGAAGATGGTCGCAAAAGCAGTCATCAGAATCGGGCGAAGACGGGTAATTGCCGCTTTTTCGATGGCTTCGATTTTTCCCTCTCCCGACTTTTTGCGTTGATTGGCAAATTCCACAATCAGGATACCATTTTTAGTGACAAGCCCTATCAGCATGATCATGCCGATCTGGCTGAAGATGTTCAGGGTCTGATCGAAATACCAGAGGGTGAGAAGGGCCCCGAAAAGAGCCAGGGGAACCGTCACAAGGATCACCAACGGGTCGGCAAAGCTGTCGAATTGAGCGGCAAGCACCAGATAGATGATGACCAGTGCCAGGATGAAGACGGTCATCAGGCTCGAGGAGCTTTCGGCATAGTCGCGGCTCTGCCCGGCCAGGCTGGTACGGAAGGCAGGGGTCAGCACCCTGTCTGCAGCATCTTCCATCTCCCGGATCCCGTCACCCAGGGTATACCCGGCAGCAACCCCCGCAGAAATAGTGGCTGAAAAAGAACGGTCGTACGAAAAAATCGTCGAGGGAGAGACGGTCTCTTTCCATGTGACCAGGTTACTAAGAGGAATCAGATCACCGGCGCCATTCCTGACACAGATCGCTTCGAGCGAAGAGGGTGTATCCCGGTACTGGTGAGCTACCTGCCCGATAATCTCGTACTGTTTCCCGTTCATGATGAAATAACCATACCGTTGACCGCTCATGGCAAACTGCAGCGTCTTGCCGATATCTTCCACGGAGACACCATATTGGGCGGCCCTGTCCCTGTCAACGGTGATGCGCAGCTCCGGCTTATTGACCTTAAGATTGGAATCTACAAAACGGAGTACGTTGCTTTTACGGGCTTCATCCAGGAAAACCGGCAACAGGCTCACCAGGGTATCAAAGCCGGAAGTCTGCAGAACAAATTGCAGGGGTTGCCCGGCAAACCGGCTGCCTATGGTGGGCGGCTCAAAAGGATAGATCCCGATTCCGGTGATGCCCTGCATGTCTTTCGCAAATTTCAGAAAGATCTCATGTTGCGACCTTTTCCTCTCCCCGGGATCGGTAAGGTACACCAGGTGTGCCCCTTTATTGGCCGGGTCGATACTCGACTGGCTGGGAGCGATCATGGAGAGATTAAGGGTCGCTTCCGGAATGGAGTCCCGGACATACCGGCTTAGTTCATCCATATATCGCTCCATATAATCGTAGGTTGCCCCTTCCGGCCCCAGGGAAGCCATCCGGATGTTTGAGCGGTCTTCCAGAGGGGCCAGTTCCGAGTGGAGAGTGCCCCACAACAGGACGATCAGAAAGAATAACACCAGCAAAAGAGGCCAGACCAGCCACCTGACCTTCATCAGGGAGGCCAGGGAATAGCGGTACTGCCGGTTTAACCCCAGAAAAAAAGGTTCTGTTTTTCGGTACAGCCAGTTGAAATTCAGATGATGCTGGTTGATCAGCAGTTTGGATCCCATCATGGGGGAGAGACTTAAAGCCACCAGGGCGGAAATCATCACTGAGCCGGCCACCACAACCACGAATTCTCGGAAGAGCCTTCCTGTCAACCCCTGCAGGAACATGACAGGCAAAAAAACAACAGCCAACGTAATGGTGGTAGAAATAACGGCCGAAAAGATCTCCCGGCTGCCATCCAAAGCCGCTCTTTTGGGCCGGTAGCCGGCATCTACCTTGGAATAGATAATCTCCAGCACAACGATGGCATCATCGCATACCAGCCCGATAGACAGAACCAGGCCCATCAGGGTCAGGACATTGACCGACAGACCGGCAATCCACATGATGAAGAAGGTCGCAATAATGGATAGGGGAATGGCCACAACCGGGATAATGGTTGCCCGCCAGTCGCGCAAAAAGAAAAAGATGATCAGTACCACCAGGACAAATGCCATCAGGATGGTTTCCTTCACCTCTTCAATTGATTTGCGTTCGAAAACGGTAAAATCGAACCCTACCTTCACGGAATATCCGGCAGGCAGCTCCTTTTCGATCTGTTCCACCCGGCGGTAAAACTCATCAACAATGGCTATATTATTGGAACCCAGATGGGGTATTACCCCGATGGCTATCACCGGCTGGAGGTTTTCCTTGAGGATGGTATTTTCGTTCAGGCAACCGAGTTCAGCATGGCCGACCTCTTTGAGTCGCACCAGTTCTCCGCCGGTGGTTTTAATAACCATATCATTGAATGCTTCGGGGGTCGACAGCAATCCCATGATCCGCAATCCCAGTTCGGTTTTGGCTCCTTCGATCCTGCCTGCGGGAAGCTCCTGGTTTTCACGGTCCACCGCCTTTTTCAGGTCTACGGGTGTCAAACC
This sequence comes from uncultured Prolixibacteraceae bacterium, assembly GCA_964650525.1. Lineage (GTDB taxonomy): Bacteria > Bacteroidota > Bacteroidia > Bacteroidales > Prolixibacteraceae > UBA1413. Next base: position 80,153 of record CAZYUA010000001.1, on the reverse strand, counting down.
GTGGGCTTGAAGTTTTTCCGGATCGATCCATAGCCGCATGGCATACCGTTTTTCGCCGAAATAGATGGTCCCGGCCGAACCGGGTATGGTCTGCAACCGGTCTTTGATATACCGGTCCACCACATCGCTGATTTCCGTGATCGAGTGTTCGGAGCTTCTGATAATCAGGAAAATGATGGGATTGGTATTGGCGTCCATTTTTGCCACAATGGGAGGGTCGGCGTCTTTTGGCAGGTATTTGGCAGCCCGGGAGACCCTGTCGCGCACATCATTGGCAGCCCGGTCGAGATCCTCGCCGAGGTTGAATTCCACAGAAATGAGGCTGGCCTGCTCCATCGAGGTGGAAGAGATCACCCGGATACCCTCCACCCCATTGATCTCCTGTTCCAGGGGTTCGGTGATCTGGGCCTTGATGACTTCGGGATTGGCACCCGCATACAGGGTGATCACATTCACAAAGGGAGGATCCATTTCGGGGTATTCCCGGTCGGGTAGCAGAACAAAGCCAACGATACCGGACAGGACCAGCAAGACGGCCAGTACAAGGGGCAGTACGGGCCTTTCGATGGATACGGAGGACAGGCTCATGTCACCAGGTTTTAACGATCTGGACCTTAGTGCCGGGCTTTACTTTCATAAAACCGGTCATCAGCAGGGTATCACCAACGGCAATGCCGCTGGTGATCTCCGCCATTCCTTCCGAACGAAGCCCTGTGGTTACCGGTACCACGCTACAAATCCCCCCCCTGACGGAATAGACACGGTAGCCGGAAGGTACCGGCAGTAAAGCTTGTGCGGGGATGTAAAGCGAAGGGTGTTCCGGTTTGTTCACCATCGACACGGTCACCGCCGTACCCGGCATCAGGCCTCCTGCCGCAGCAGAAGCCCTGGCCAGCACCCTCAGGGTTCCTGTATGCCTGTCAACGGATGGATCGTACGCTTCTACCACTGCCTGGTACTCTTCCCTACTGCCCGACACGCTGAAAACCAGGGGATCCCCTTTGCGGATGAAACCAGACTGGTTCTGGGGTACGGTAAATTCGACCTCCAGCGCACTCAGGTCTTCCAGCCGTGTCAATACCTGGCCGGGAGTCACAAAAGCCCCCGGACTGACATTCCGGATACCGGTCCTGCCCGAAAAGGGCGCTTTTACCGCCATCTTGCCGATCATTACCTTCAGCCATTCACCCTCTGCTTCCAGGACTTTCCGGTGGCTGACAGACTCCTCGTAAAGGTGCTGGCTGATCCCCCCCGACTGCAGGAGGTCCGCATTGCGTGCTTCAGCCTGCAAGGCCAGTTCAAGCTGGGCCCTGTTTTTAAGCAGCGATGCCTGGTACTCTGAGTCGTCCAGACCAAATATCAGGTCTCCCTTTCTCACAAGGCTTCCTTCCCTGAAGAGGACGGAAACCACCCGACCGGAAAGCTCACTGACCACATCGACCGTTTCATTGGCTTTCAGGTATCCCACAGCGCGGAGAGAGAAGGGAACGACCGTATCGCGCACCAGATAGGCCTCAGCCTGCACTGACGGCACCAATGCCACAACTCCGTGCTGCTCCTCCTTGCGGCAACCCCGCATTGATTTCAGAAAAACAGGGAGTAACAGAATGGCTACAATACCAGTAACCAGGATTTTTTTTCGCATGGCAAATCCGGATGAACGTAATCCCAAACTGATCATACCAATCGTAGTACCCTGCCGGTGTAACCACTCCCTGAAAAGGCCACTCCCTAGCCTTTGTAGACGATCGCAAGGATGGTGATATCGTCCGACTGGGGAGCTCCGTCTGCAAAAGTATTCACATCGGCAAGTGATTCCTTCACAAGGGCTTCGATCGGGGTCTCCAGGCGCCCAAGGAGTAAACGTTCAAGCCTCGCCTCACCGTAAGCCTCCAAATCCTGATTAAAGGCTTCGGTCACCCCGTCGGTGAACAAATAGAATTTTTCTCCGGGCTTCATCTCGATTTTCCCGGTCCGGAACTCCATATCTTCCATGACGCCAAGAACAATCCCACCGGTCATTTCCACCATCCTGACACCTTGCGGTGTCAACAGGTAAGGAGGGTTATGCCCTGCATTGACATAATCAATCACACCGGTTACGGTATTCAGGATCCCGTAAAACACAGTCACAAACATGGAAGATACGCTTTCGTTGCACAGCAGGTTGTTGACATAATGCATACATTCAGAGGGAGGCACTCCCTTGAGTCCAGTAGCCCGGATCAGGGTGCGGCTCACAGCCATGAAAATGGCAGCTGGCACTCCTTTTCCGCTTACATCTCCAATCACAAATCCCAAACGGCCGGAGTCGATCATGAAAAAATCGTAGAAATCACCTCCAACCTCCCTGGCAGCAATCATGGAAGCGTAAATATCAAATTCACTTTGCGCCGGAAAGGGAGGAAATACTTTCGGCAATATCGCCTGCTGAATCTCACGGGCAATATTCAGGTCCTGCTGAATCGATACCAACTGATCGTGCTCTTCCAGGGAACGCCGCACGAGCTGTACCTCCTCCAGCGTCTTGTTGATCGTTACCTCCAAATCCTCAAAATTCACCGGCTTGGTGACAAAATCAAACGCCCCCCGGTTCATGGCCGTCCTGATATTTTCCATATCACCATACGCAGACACAATAACCGTCCGTAAAGCAGGATTCTGTAACTCTTTCAACTTGGTCAGCAGCGTCAAACCATCCATTTCCGGCATGTTGATATCCGTAAGAACCAACCCGATCTCGGGATATTCCAGGATTTTGGAGAGTGCTTCAAGACCATTGAACGCAAACAGAAAATCGTAGGTCTTTTCACGGATCTGGCGGCGGAATTTTTGCCTTATCAGCGATTCCAGGTCTATTTCGTCATCCACCACAAGAATCTTTACGCCAGGATTAATCGGGTAACTCATAAAACATGCGTTGTATATTTATCAATCGACTTGAAGGAAAGACTGCCCGTACCATGACAAAACGTTCATTACCGGAGAGTTTGGTTTATCTTACGTCCACGGCATCATCAAAGTTATTTAATATATTTATTATTAGTAGTCTTTTTTTGTGAAAATATCGGCACAAACCAGATGCCTGCGGTACAAGAACTCCTGAGGGATCTTTGTTCCGGGCTGTAACCGGATTTCTTCGTGGATACCACATTCTGATTTACTTCGCGACAACCCCCAGGAGAAACAACATCGGAGGATAGTATCTTAATCGTGGCTGCCAGGCGGAATTGTGATTAAAATTATTACATTTACGTTCACTAAGCCGGAGCCAGCGCAGGCGGAGGAGGAATACTTCCTTCTGACTAACCAGGGGATCATCTTGCCGGCTGAACTATGAACCAACGGGAATATTCATCAACCGGGACGGCAATCATGACGACAGATAAACCATAAAATGAGCATGTTAAGCTAAATACCAACCGGAATGATTCATTCGTTCATGCGAATTCCATTATATTTCAACGAATGTGCCAGGTGAACGTAATAATTCAAACAGATGCAATACCCATGCATTATCTTTGCAACAACCGTGATGATTGAGCCACATGGGTATTACATGTGTTTTACAAGATAAACCAAAAAACGTATTAATTTAAACACATGAATACGGAAACTTGTAAACAGTTGGAAAACCAAGGTTTATTTATCCGTACGTTCTCCCGGACTCTGCTTCTGGTTCTCCTGTATGCCATAGTGGCATCCTGTGGCCATCAAAAACCAAAACAGGGATCATACCCAATCAATGGCAATTCCGGCATGGATGCAGAATCGACCAGAGATTTACGGCCGGTTTCCTTTTTGCCCTACTGGGTAGCTAATGCTCAGTTTGCAGGTTATTATATAGCAAAGGAAAAGGGATTCTACGAAAAATTCGGCCTGGATGTGGAGATTATTTCCTACAAGCCCTTTATCACCTCCAATGATGTAATTGCAGATGGCAGCGTGGATTTTTCAGCCTTATGGCTGGTGAACGCCATTGAGCTGAAAGCGGGAGGTGCTGACATTGTGAACATCGCGCAGGAGTCTTCACGATCTTCGGCTATGCTGATTACAAAAAAAAGCAGCGGCATAGACTCACTGTTCGAAATGAACGGAAAAAGGGCAGGAATCTGGAGCGGTTTTGAACTTCAACCAAGAGCTCTTTTCAGCAAATACCACCTGGATGTGGAAATTGTCCCCATCGGGAGTTCCAATAACCTCTTCCTGATGGATGGCGTGGATATCATCAATGCAAACTGGTTCGATGAATACCACTCTATTATCAACTCTGGCTATGATGCTGAAGAGTTGAATGTTTTCTTTTTTGCCGATTACGGATTGAATTTCCTCGAAGACGGCATCTACTGCCTGTCGGAAAAGCGGAACACAGAGCCAGGCTTGTGTGCCGATTTTGTGAGGGCAACGCTGGAAGGGTGGCGATATGCCTTTATCTACAGGGAAGAGACCCTGGATATTGTCATGCAGTATCTGAAACGGGATAATCTTCCCGGAAACCGGATTCACCAGGGGTGGATGCTTGACCGGTACAGGGATCTGTACCTGCCCGAAGGAAAGGCAGATTTTCATAACCACCTGGCGGAAGAAGATTATTCTTTTGTCGGGAACATCCTGAAAGAAAATAATCTGATAAGAGAGGTTCCCCCTTTTACCGGTTTTTATCAACCCATCCTCCAGCCATGAAATTACATTTCGCCAGTACCTGACCATGAACAGTATTATAGCATTTTTCCGAAAGAAAGGGTTGGCCTTCAAACTGATCCTTTACCTCTTTTCCAGCATTACCCTGATTTTTTTCCTTATTTTCATTTACAATTATACCGTTTCCAAGAGAAGTGTTCAGAAGAACCTGATCATCAATGCAGAGAACATCACCTCCTCGATCGTTCTGAGGGTGGAAAAAGTACTGGCTTCTGTTCAGAAGGTCCCGGTTAACTTAGCCAGAATCATTGAAGCATCAGACTACTCTGAAGAGGAGATGATTGCGGTTTTACGGCAGTCGGTTGCCAGTAATCCGGAAATTTTCGGGGCCGCGCTGGCATTTGAACCTTGGTATTTCGGGCCTGCACGTAAATACTGCTCCCCCTATTTTTACCGCGAGGGGGACACTCTTACTTTCAAATACATCGGCAATGAGCAATACGATTATTTTTCGATGGACTGGTACCAGATCCCCAGGGAGCTTCAACGGCCGATGTGGAGTGAACCTTATTACGACGAGGGAGCCGGTAATGCCCTGATGTCGACCTATTCGGTCCCCCTCTACAAAAACCGGAACGGCAGGAAGGAGTTCATAGGCATCATGACGGCCGATGTTTCCCTCAACTGGCTGCAGGATTACATGAATTCTATCAAAATCTGCGAAACAGGATATGGGTTTATGATCTCCTCGAATGGTACCATCGTAACCCATCCCAATGCAGGGGTGATCATGAACGAGACTATTTTCAGCATTGCAGATGCTCAGAAGTCGCCCCTGCTCCGGCAAATCGGGAAAAATATGATCCGGGGGGAAACCAGTTTTGCGGAATTTGAATACCGGAATATCAATACAGGCAAGCTCAGCTGGATTGCCTATGCCCCGGTCCCTATGAACAAATGGTCGGTTGGTGTCGTTTTCCCGGTTGATGAATTCATGGCAGATGTCAATAACCTGGTTATCAGGTTATTCGTATTTTGCCTTACCGGGCTGGTTGTTCTGTTATTGCTGATCGGGCTGATTGCCAGATCGATCACCCGGCCATTAAGGATCCTTACAACCGCTGCAGGAAGATTTGCCAAGGGAGATTTCAACGTACCCCTGCCCCCTATTGACTCCCATGATGAAATCAGCACGCTGAACGATTCGTTCATCTATATGCAGAATGCCCTGGCTTCCACCATCAACGATCTCAGGGAGGCATCGGCAAAACTCAGGCTTTCGAACGAAAAACTGGAGGAATACAGCCGCACACTGGAGCAGAAAGTTCTGGAACGGACAGCAGAGCTCAACGACCGAAACAAGGAGCTCGATACGGCGTTCAACAATGTCAAGGTATTAAACCAAATCGGCGAAAAACTCACCTCGACCCTCGACATCGGTCAAATCCAGGATATCGTATATGAAAATATCAATTCTCTGATGGATGCCACCTCCCTGTTGATCATGATTTATAACGAAAAGGAGAGGAAACTGGAAGCCAGGTTGTCGATGGAGAAAGGGGTTAAACTACCGGTCTTTGATATATCGATGGACGATAAAAACCGGTTTGCCGTCTGGTGCGTTGACCACGCCAGTCCGGTCGTAATGAACGATGTGGAAAATGAGTACATGCGGTATGTTCCTAACCGGGTACGGCCGGTAGCCGGAGAAACGGTTGCCTCCCTGATCTATGTCCCCCTGATGCTCAATGAACGGATCATGGGGATCCTGTCGGTGCAGAGTTTTCACAAGAACGCCTATTCGACTTATCAGTTGGACATGCTGAACAATCTGGCCAATTATATAGCCACAGCATTTGAGAATGCTCTTTCGTACGAGAAAATCAACAAAGCCAACAACGAGTTGAAGGCTGCCCAGGCCCAGTTGATCCAATCCGAAAAAATGGCTTCCCTGGGACAGCTTACTGCCGGCATCGCCCATGAGATCAAAAACCCGCTGAATTTCGTCAACAACTTTTCCGACCTCACCGTGGAGCTGGCAAAAGAGCTTGCAGAGGAGCTGGAAAAAGTTGCAGAGAGGCTGAAGCCTGAAGAAAAGGAGTATCTGGATGAGATCGTCGGGGATATTTCATCCAATGCCCGGAAAATCAATGAACACGGCAAGCGGGCCGACAGCATTATCAAAGGGATGCTGCTGCACTCGCGCGGTAAGTCGGGAGATAAACAGATGACCGATATCAACAACCTGCTGTCTGAAGCTGTAAATCTTGGCTACCACAGTATGCGGGCGCAGGATAACAGTTTTAACCTGAAAATCGATGCTGTTTACGACACCACCATCGGGATGATAAATATTGTGCCTCAGGATATCAGCAGGGTATTCCTGAACATCATCAACAATGCCTGCTATTCCACCAACCAGAAGAAAAAAAGGCTTCAGGAAGCCTACAATCCGGTACTGGTAGTCCGCACCACCACCCTGGGTCAACAAGTGCAGATCACCATCCGGGATAATGGTACCGGAATTCCGCAGGAGATTATAGACAAGATCTTCAACCCGTTTTTCACCACCAAGCCTGCCGGGCAGGGTACTGGTCTGGGGCTCTCTCTGAGTTACGACATCGTGGTCCATGAGCATAACGGTGAAATGAAAGTCGACTCGCGTGAAGGCGAATATGCCGAATTTGTCCTTATCATCCCTCTAAACAAGGTGTGAGGTGGAATATGCCCTGACCCTTTTACCGGTTCTCCTGCTGTTGCTGGTTTTAGTCCTTCTCGACAGTTTTAAGCTGGTGCCGGTGCCAACACTCCTGCTCCTTTTTGTTGCCGGTTGTCTGGCCGCAGCAGCTGCCTTTTTCATCAACAACCTTTCTATGAGCTGGCTGAAACCGGATCCCGCGATCTATTCGCAATATGTAGCCCCGCTGTGGGAGGAGTTACTGAAAGCCGTACCCATCTTCTTCCTGATACGTAAGAAAAAGATTGGGTTGCTCATCGATGCTGCCATCTGTGGTTTCGCCACCGGAGCTGGTTTTGCCGTCGTTGAAAATATCTACTATTTGGTCACCACTCCCGATCCCGACCTGACTTTCTGGACTATCCGGGGGTTCGGCACGGCTGTCATGCACAGCGGCTCAACGGCCCTGCTGGCTACCGCAGCCACCGGACTCCTCAACACCGGCAAAAGGATTCCGGCCCTCGCCCTGGCCGGACTTCCACTGGCCTACCTCATCCATTCAGCCTTCAACCATTTTTACCTGAACCCTCTGTTCCAGACTACCCTTGTCATTCTCCTGGTCCCGGCTATCCTGGTATGGATCTTCCGGGTTAATGAAAAGCACCTTCAAAAATGGCTGGAAACGGAATTCTTCAGCGAAGCCGAATTACTCTTAAAAATGAACATAGGGGAATTCTCCGACTCCAAACCCGGGAAATTCCTGGCAATGCTGAAAGACCGGTATCCCCCCGCCACCATCATCGACATGTACTGCTTTATATCCCTTTACCTGGAGTTCTCTGTCAAAGCCAAAAGAAACCTCCTCCTGGCAGAATGCGGGCTGCCCGTTGTCCGGGAACCCGGGATAACAGATAAAATACTGGAATTTAACAACCTGCGCAAACGAATCGGTAAGTCGGGAGAACTGGCGCTCTCCCCCCTTCTGAAGCTGAAGCAACGGGATTTGTGGAAACTGACCCGGCTCTGACACTACCACCGTGGTGACCGTTTCAACGAACGGACACGCCACTGAAAATCGGGAAAGATTTCAGATCAGTGGTCCCATCATGTAATTAATTTTTTTTTATTTTAGTCAGATTATATGAAACCCTGGGCCGAACCTCGGCATAAAGTATGGGGCATTCTGAAATTACAATAAACTAAAACAATACAACTATGAAAAAGTCCGGTAAACTATTAATGGCGTTATTCATTTTTCTCAGTTTCATTGTCGGCTTTATTATCGGGGGCCAGGTAAATTTCCCCCCTGCCAACGAAGCGAAAATTGCAGGGACCATCGGGAAAGTTAACAATTACCGGAATGTGAAGATTTCCGAAAACGACTTGGAACTCCGCAACGAATTGATGAGCAACGAAGTCCTGCTGACCCAGTACAGAAAATATCTGTCCTTTCATTATCTGAACAGCACCCGGCAGATGGATGAACTCAGGAAAGCCCTGGATGCCGGCCGTTCCACACCGGAATTTGCAGCCAGCTTTCCTTCCGAAATCGCCGCACTCGACCGGTTACAGTTCTATCTGGAAGAAGCCCGGAAGGATATCCTGATTGCCATCTCCGCATTACAAAATATTGCCGATACAGACCAGCAGAACATAGGCCTCCTGATCAGCAATGCGGGCAATGTCATCACCCAGATCAACTATCGCGGGCAGGAGGTCATCGACTATACCGTAGCACTGGCCGGCTTTCTCAAGACGCACGAGCAAGGGCAATTCCCGGAATTGAAAAAAGCCCATGACCTCCTGCTGCTCTCACAGGTAAAATCAGCGGTTATCTCAAACGACAAACCAAGACTTAAATACCTCGATAAGCGTGAACTTTTAAGTTCGAAACCGGAACTGTTGCAATTAGTCGGATCAGAAGCATCCCTTATGGATCAGGTAAACAAAGACATGGAATCCCTGGGTTTGTTGGTCCCCGACCAGGAAAGGCTGCTTGTATGCCTGGATATGGAAAAACTGGGCGTATTTACAGATAATGAAAAACTCAACGTGGCAGCAGATAATGAAAAACTCAACGTTGAAAACGCAACGGTGGGTTTGATGGATCTGGAGAAACTGGGTGTGGTCTGGGATCAGGAAAAGCTCGGTTACCTGGTTGATTCTGAAAAGCTGGGCTTATATGTTGGCGATTCAGAAAAACTGAATTTAAACCTGAATGCCGAAAAACTGGGCCTGTTGGACGATGTCGGTCGGTTGGAAGTGTTCTGCAATGCGGAAAAACTGGGGGTTATTGTCCCCTGATTTCTGATGCAAACCCGGAAATACCTGTTCCTGTGTGTGTTGTTCCTTGCGGGATTTCTGCCCCGGGGAAATGCACAAAATATAAATCTGTACCAGGCCGACGATTTTGACCTGGTATACTTCGGCAAACGATACTCCTTCCTGGTTCCCCATGTAGCCGGAACCTACCGGAATGCCATGAATTTTCACCGGACTTTATGGGATTATCCGCCGTCAAAAACCAATATCATCCTGAACGATTTTTCTGATTTCGGACATGGCGGGGCTATTGTTATGCCCATCAACCAGGTGTTTCTCGGCATTGAGCCCTATAGCTTCGCATTCAGCATCGTGCCTTCCAATGAACGGTTCCAATGGTTGTTCAACCATGAACTGACCCACGTGGTCATGGCCGACAAAGCCAACCGCCAGGATCTGTTCTGGAGAAAAATGATGCTCGGAAAAGTCAGGCGTACGGAAAAAGCTCCCCTGTCGGCACTCTGGAGCTACCTCACGGTACCCCGATGGTATGCCCCCCGCTGGTACCATGAAGGGATTGCCTGCTTTATGGAGACCTGGATGTCGGGAGGCCTCGGCAGGGCCATGGGCTATTACGACGAAATGTATTTCAGAAGCATCGTCGCGGAGAAACTGCCTGTTTACTCCCTGGTAGGGCTGGAAACCGAAGGCAGCGTCATCGACTTTCAGGTTGGGGCAAATGCCTATCTTTACGGCACGCGCTTTGTCGCTTACCTTGCCCACCACTATGGCACCGACTCTTTGAAGTCCTTTTACACAAGAACCGACGACAGCAAAGCCTTCTATGCCTCCCAGTTCCGCAAAACTTACGGACTTACGGTGAACCAAGCCTGGAAAAACTGGATCACCTGGGAAAACGAATTCCAGCATTCAAACATCAGGGAAATCAGCCGTTACCCCCTGACACCTTTTCATCCAATAACACCAGCTGCATTGGGGAGTGTTTCCCGGTACGGGTACAACCCCGAAACCCGGAAACTCTATGCAGCCATCAACCATCCGGGCGATATATCCCGCGTGGCTGAGATCGACAGGAATACCGGAAAAATCCGCAAAATCTGCGATCTGGATTCTCCCCTGCTTTACTATTCCACCCACCTGGCATACGATCCCAACGGAAACAAACTCTATATTACCGAACAGAACAGCAACTTCCGCAGTCTGGTGGAAATCGATGCGGGTACCGGAAAAAAACGGAGGCTGCTGGCTCATTCCCGGGTTGGTGAACTGGTTTTCAATGCTGCCGACAGAAGCATCTGGGGCATCCGTCATGATAACGGGTATTCTATCCTGGTAAAGATACCGGAGCCCTATACCCGGGTACTTCCCGTGTATACCGCCGATTTTGGCAAAGCGCTTTTTGACCTTGACATTTCCCACAGTGGTAAATTGCTCTCCGCCAGTCTGTCGGGCATCAGGGGAGAACAGTCGCTGGTGCTGTTCAACCTCGATGAACTCGACCAGGGCAGGAAAGACCACCGGCTCCTTCACCACTTCGACGACAATACCCTTACCCAGTTCAAATTCTCTGCCGACGACCGGTATCTGTTCGGAACCTCCTACTACACAGGAGTTTCCAATATCTGGCGGGTGGAAGTGGAAACCGGACAGATCAGCTTGCTGTCAAATACCGAAACGGGATTCTTCATGCCGGTACAGGTTGATGAAGACACGCTCATGGTATTGAAATTCACCCGCGACGGGATGATTCCCGGGACAATACCCATCCAAGTACTTGAGGATGCCAGTTCCATTGCGTACCTCGGGAATCTGGTCCACCGGGGGGATCCCGAAGTGGAAACCTGGTCGCTGCCCCCTGCAGAAAACCCTGCCGGCGACTCCACCCTTCTCCGGGAAGGGAACTACACCATTCTGCGAAACATGAAGCTGGCAGGCGGCTACCCCGACCTCGCCGGCTTCAAGAATTCGATAGCCGTGGGATACCGCCTCAACTGGCGCGACCCTGCCGGATTCAGCAACCTTAACCTTTTCCTGGCCGGATCTCCCTGGAGCCACTACAAAACCAAACAAAAAATCCACGCCCAACTGGACTGGCAATATCTGAACTGGAATTTCTTTGCCTCTTACAATAAAACCGATTTTTACGACCTCTTTGGCCCCACCCGCCGGAGCCGTGCCGGATATACGGCCGGTATCAACTTCAGCAGAACCCGTTCGCTGAGAAACCCCTTTAAAACAAATTACGAAATCGGCGTCGCCACCTATGGCGATCTGGAAGTCTTACCCCAGTACCAGAATATCACATCCCCGATCCGCAGTTTCCAGATGGCCTCATCGGAATTCGGCATTGAAAAACTGCGGAAAACCCTGGGGGCTGTTGACTATGAAAAAGGTTACCGCCTGGAAGTGGTTGCGGATGGAATACTGGCAAAAAAGCATTTGTACCCCTCCGTTGTTTCAAACAACTCAGTGGGATTTCTCATTCCCGGAATCCGGAACACCAGCTTCTGGATCCGCAACAGCACCGGTTTTTCGCTGGGAGACCGTTCTTCAGCGTTGTCCCGGTTCTACTTCGGAGGATTCCGCAATAATACCATCGACTGGCAACCCCCGGAACAATACCGGAAATCCCTGGCATTCCCCGGTGCAGAAATTGATGAAATTCCTGCTTACCATTATGTAAAGACGATGGGAGAACTGAACCTGAAGCCCCTGCGGCTGAGAGGCGTGGGTCTGAGCTGGCTCTACCCCACCTTTCTCCGGACCTCATTGTTCGCAACACACCTGCTCACCGATTACGACCGGCGCGATCAGATCAGAAACCTCGTAAACTTCGGAGGCCAGCTGGATATTCAGCTGGTACTGGCTTCCTACCTGAAAACTACCTGGTCGGCAGGCTATGCCCTGAAAACGGAAAAAGGAATGAAAAACCAGCACCAGCTGATGTTCTCCCTCAAATTGCTGGGCGATTAACCCAAGGACGAACCCCCGGCCGGGAATACCCGCTCTTTTTCCCCGCAGGCATATTGTAAACCCTCTCCTCTGATTTTCCCCTTATGCATACCGCGACAGGTAAAGCCTGCAGCACCATTTTTCGGTCTGAACTTCCGGAAATTTAATTTCTGAAAGATTGTAAAAAATTTTATTAAATTATTTCTAATTTTGAAAATCCGGGATGAAAAGGGTGCCGGAGTATCAGCAAATATCCATGACAGGCAAAATCTGACAAAATTCCGGTTGCACCCGGTCATCGGAAATATCATTCGATCGATTTATCTATGAATACAATATAATCAACATTAAATCAATTACTTATGAACAAGTGTTTATTTCGATTTTTGATCTCAGCGATTCTTTTGTCACTGATCATCTCTGGCTGCAACAGAACCGGCAAGGAGAAAAAAGGAACAACAACGGATGGCAAAGAGGCCTCTGTGGAAGTGGAGATTTTCGATGCGGTGAAGGTCAAGGACCAGATTGTTGAAATCATTCAGAAAGCCCCGGATGCCATGGAAGTGGTGAGCCTTCTGAACGAAGCGGGAGCCTCCTATATTTTCGATTTGTCGGTACCGTTGGCCGATGTGGAAAAGATGATGACTTCTGCTCAGAAGGCCATCGGTGCAGGATTGTACGGATTTGACAGCAAATATGCTTCCGTATACAACCGGAGCGATGTGGTCATCCAGGCAAGGGATAATGTTAACCGGCTGATCGGGGAACTGGGTCTCCAGGATGATTTTTCGTTTGCCAAACAGTATACCGACAGGATTGAAAAAAACAAAACCAACACCGACTCGCTTGACGCATTGGTAACCCAGTACTCTAACGACATGCATCAATATCTGCAAACCGGGGAACATGCCGATTTTTATGCCCTTTCGACCATTGGGGCCAACATAGAAGCTTTGCATGTATTAAGCCAGATGGCTCTGTTAGCCAGAGATAATAAGAAACTGCTGGAGGTGATGAACAACCAGAATGAAAGGGTCCAAATGCTGAAGTCGCTTATGGAAGTCATGTCGGGAGATGAAAATGTCAAACCCTACTACGAAACCATCGAACCGGTAATAAAGTTTTTTGAGGAGCGGAGTTCGATCAGTAAGGAGGATCTGGACGCCATCGTTCCCCTGATTACGAAGGCCAGGGGTCACATTCTCCAGTAAAATCAGGCCATAATTCCGGGCCGGTAATGATTACCGTGCATGAATGAAACCACGCTTCAGGCCCTGATCAACCTGTTTGCCCTTTTCTCTGCAGTCAGTGATTCGCATAAGGAAGAGGCCATACGCAATTTTACCCTCTATCTCCAGGTACATCTTGGTATCTCCTCCCCGGGGGAGTATCTGGATTTGTTTGCAGAACTGCTCGACCTCTACGGGGTGGAGGGCGAACCTGCCTTCCCGCTCGACATGAACGAGGAGGCCCTGAAAATCTGCAACCACATCAGGGGAAGGCTGGAAAAAGAGGAGCAGGTAATGGTCTTTCTCCGTTTCCTGGAGCTCGCCGGGAACGGGAACATCAGAAAGGCGACGGGTTTGATCAGTACGGTAGCCGGGGTATTTGAAATTGAAAAAACCGAAGAACAAAAGTTCAGAAGCTTTATTTTCCGAACGCCGGAAGAGGAGGCCGGTCAGTCAGGTTTCCTGGTCATCGACAACCGGGAACCTTTACCCGGAGAGACGCGGAAACACCTTTGCGAAAAAAAACTGGACGGGGAGATCCTGTTTTTGCAATCTTCCCTGATACGTCATTTTCTTTTCCTTTTCAGCGGACAGGAGGATTTATCTCTTGAGGGAAATCCGATCCTTCCGGGTCGTTTTTATGCTTTGAAGGAGGGAGGCATCATCCGCGGCCCGCGGATAGCCCCCATTTACTATACCGATATTGCTTCTGCATTTGTAGACAGGGAGATTACCCACCCATTCACGTTTGCCGGCCACGGCCTCGAGTTCCGGTTTACAAACAGCGATCACGGCCTGTACCGGTTTGACTTTTCCGAAAAGTCGGGCCAGCTGATTGCTGTCATGGGCGGCAGCGGCGTCGGCAAATCCACGCTCCTGAATATTCTCAACGGAAATATCATCCCGCAAAAGGGCACTATTACCATCAACCAGTACGACATTCACATCCACCGGAAAGAAACCGAAGGGCAGATCGGGTATGTACCCCAGGACGATCTGCTGTTTGAGGAGCTCACCGTTTGGGAGAATCTCCACTACTGTGCCCGCCTCTGCTTCAGCCGCCATACCGAAGCGGAAATCAGCCGGAAGGTCACCCGGATATTGAATGAAATGGAACTTTATCCCTTCAAAGACATGAAGGTGGGGAGCCCTCTGAAGAAGGTCATCAGCGGGGGCCAGCGGAAAAGGTTAAATGTGGCGCTGGAGCTGATCCGGGAGCCCTCCATTCTGTTTGTGGATGAGCCCACCTCGGGGCTCTCGTCCACCGATTCCGAAAAGGTGATGCTTTTGTTAAAACACCAGGCCAGACAAGGAAAACTCGTTATTGTGAACATACACCAGCCTTCGTCGGTGTTGTTCAAACTGTTCGACAAACTGTGGATCATGGACAAGGGGGGCAGGCCCATTTACGCCGGGAATCCCCTGGATGCCATCATCTATTTCAAAAGAGAGGTGAACCATGTTAATGCCGAAATCTGTGAGTGCGCCGCCTGCGGCCATGTAAACCCGGAACAGGTCCTTGAAATTGTGGAAACCAAACAAATCGACAGTTCCGGAAACTTTACCACTGAACGCCGGTTTTCACCCCAATTCTGGTATTCCAAATTCCGCGAGAGACAGGAAATCCAACCACAGAAAACAGACCCGGTCAGCGGGGCCCTTCCCCCTTCGGAGTCACAAAAGCCAGGACTATGGAAGCAGTTTCTGATTTTCTTTTCCCGTAACCTCCGCACCAAAGTCACCGACCGGCAGTATGTGCTTATCAACCTCCTGGAAGCGCCCGTTCTGGCCGCCATTGTGGCGTACTTCACCCGGTTCTCTGAAGGGAATGCTTATCTGTTTTTTGAAAATAAAAGCCTGATTTCCTATCTGTTCATGGCCATAGTGGTCATGCTCTTCATGGGCATGAGCGTCAGTGCCGAAGAGATCGTCAAGGACCGGAAGATCCTGCAGCGGGAATCATTTCTTAATCTGAGCCGCTTCAGTTATCTGAACGCCAAATTGCTGTTCCTGGTTCTTCTTTCAGCTTTCCAGGCGTTCAGCTTCGTACTGGTGGGGAACCTGATCCTGGGCATCCACGGCATGAACCTGGCGTACTGGCTGGTGCTGTTTTCCGTGGCTGTATTCTCCAACCTCCTGGGATTGAACATTTCATCTGCTTTCGATTCGGTGGTTACCATCTATATCCTGATACCCCTGTTGCTGATCCCTCAGATCCTCCTATGCGGGGTAATCGTGAAGTTTGATGACCTGCAGGACAAAAATGCCACCCGGGATGCCACGCCGCTTGTCGGTGACCTGATGGTTTCCCGGTGGGCCTTCGAAGCCCTGGCCGTGGAACAGTTCCGGAATAACCGGTATATGGCGCAATTTTTCGAGATGGAAGCAGAAATGGCCCGGGCACGCTTTATCACCGATATTCTGATCACCGAACTGACCGGGCAGACCGACCTGGTCAAAGGCTGGCAAAACCTTGATAAACCCGCCGATTCCCTCTCCTCCAAACTGCGTATCATCCGTAATGAGATTAGCAAGCTGGATGACTACCGGGTTTTACCCCCTTTCCCTTTTACGGAGCAGCTGACGCCCGCACAATTCAACGACGCTGTTGCCGACTCGGCAAAAATTCACCTTACCCGGTTGAAACAATTCTACAACGACCGGTACCTCGAGACCCAGGACGGCAAAGACCGCCTGATCGGCCAGATCCGGAAGGAGCATGGCAGCCAGTGGTTATACGACAACAAAATGAAATACCACAACAAATCGCTGGAAACCCTGGTCCTGAATTCCGAAACCAAAACCTTTTTTCGCTATACCCCAGGGGGGATCATGCAAAAGGTAGCACCCATTTACAAGCTGCCTGATTACAGATACGGAAAGGCCCATTTCCTGGCCGCCTGCAAACAGGTGGGGGGAATGGCCATCAACACCCTCTGGTTTAATGTGGCTGTTATCGGGCTGTTATCCGTTTGTCTGTACGCAGCCCTTCATTACGATGGGTTGCGCAAGCTCTTGTCGCTGCCGTCGCGTCTGCCTGTAAAACCCAAAAAACCAAACCATGCCCGCTGAAGGGCAGGCTTCTAACCGGATGACGGAACCAGCATGCAGGCGATAAGCAACCCTGACCGGAAATGATCAGCCAACGATGGAACCTGTTCAGAAGGAAAAATAACTATCCGGATGATTGCTATGGACTCAGCCTTCGACATTGTGATGCGGGAGGACGATTTTGTGCTGTATGCGGGGGGGAAACCTCACCTAACCCCTGCCGGGAATGAGGTTTCGCATGCGAATGCCCGCTTGTTGAGACTTTGTATCAACCAGTCCCTGTTTCCCCAGCCCGGAAGGGTTACCCTGCTCCGGCTGCTGGAAAATTGTGCTGACAGCAGGAAAACCCCCGGTACTCTCTGCGGATGTTTAGGAGACGAGGAAACCGGCAAGGACCCTCTACTGCCGGGAAGACCGGTTGCTCCCTATTTGCTGGCTGCAGGCACACTGACGGAAGACCCCCGCACCGCCGACTTCCTCTTTATTAATTCCTCCTCACTGGTGTCGGCTGTGCACAACTTCCTCGCCGGAAAAACGGAGCCGCAACATGCCGGGGACTGGCTGTTACAGACAATCAGGGATTACAACCCCGAAAAGCAGGCAGCTCTGGGCTCCCTGTTTGCCGAATATGACACAGGCCTCATGATTCACTGCCTGCTGCTCGATGGGTTTCTCTCTTTCTCAGAGTATGTCGCCGGACTATTATGCCTGAAAATGAAGGAAACCCTCAGCAGGGAAAAGCCCCGGAGAGAACTAACCATCAAAAGCGTGTATGACGACCTGCGTGAAAAAATTGTCTTCGATGCTTTGTCTGTTGTCGATTTTCTGATGCTTTCCGGAAATGAAAACAGGACCACGGTCATTGAAGAGCTCATTCAGCGGGGCGAGGACAGCCATACGGAATTTAAAAGCACCCTTCGTTGGGATATCCGTCAAAACCTGAAAAGTGCAGCCATCGAACATGCTTCCCTGAAAACACTGTGCGCCTTTCTTAACAGTGAAGGCGGAGACCTGATGATCGGGGTACGTGACGACGGAACCATCGAAGGTATCGAAACAGACCAGTTCGGAAACAACGACCGGTTTCTGCTCCATTTATGGACCCTTATCCGGACCTGTCTGGGCGAGGAAGCCGTGGAGTGGATCCGGACCACCCTTCAGCCGGTGGGATCGGCCACGGTTTGCAGGGTAAACTGCCGTAAAGCCGGCACTCCCGTCTTCCTGAGACAGAAAGGTTTCGACGAAGCTTTTTATATCCGGGTCGGACCCAGCAGTAACAGCCTGGAAATCAGTTCGGCCTTAAAATATATCGATCAGCATTTCAAAGATAATTTATAAGTACAAAGTGACGCATTAACAGTTTATTTCGTAATTTTCACGTTTAAAGCCTGCCTCCTTCCGGGCATGCCCGGCAACCGGGGGCTTAGCGCTATAACCTTGTGCTCCGTCTGCCATGGAAAAAATTAAAACAAAGCATTTTACCATCCATAACCGGATTGAAGAGCTCCCCATCCTGGCTGATAAGATCGATTTGCTCTCCCAGGATTGGGAACTGAGCCAGACGCAGGTCATGAACCTCAACCTTGTGCTAGAAGAAGCCCTCTCCAACATCATTTATTATGCCTACAAGGAGGAGGGAAACCATAAAATAAAAATCTCCCTAACCCTTCACAACCAGACACTCGTCGTACGAATTGCCGATAGTGGCGTCCCGTTCGACCCTACCCAACGGCAGGAACCCGATATCACCCTGCCGGCAGAAATGAGGCCTATCGGAGGGCTCGGTATCTTCCTGATTACAAAAATCATGGATTCTGTCCGCTACGACCGGAAAAACAACCAAAACATCCTGATTCTTACAAAAAACATCTGAACTATGAATGTCACCACTGAAAAAATCAACGAATTTGCTGTACTGACCATCGACGGGAGAATAGACACCTCCACTTCGACCGGTTTTGAATCAGCGGTCGACCAGCTTTTTACCCATGGGGAGAAGAACCTTATTTTCAATTGCAGCGGTCTTCATTATATCAGCAGTTCCGGGTTAAGAGTATTTCTCGTGGCGCAGAAAAAAACCATCGCCCAGGGGGGAAAACTCTTTTTATGCAACATGCTGCCCTCCATCCGGGAGATTTTCGTCATTTCAGGATTTTCAACCATTTTCAGAATATTCGACACGCTGGAGGAAGCACTCGGACAGTGAACCATGGGATTCAGGAAGATTTTCAGCGCGGTTTTTGCCCTGGTTTTTGCCGGGACGATCCTGCTGATTTCCGACTGGGAAAACCGGCAGGCAAAAAAAGAGCGGAAGGACTTCCGCGAAACCGCGACCGGACTGGCAGCGGAAAAGGGAAGGACTTACCGGTTAGGGGTTACCTATTTCGCTCCCGATGAAACGTTCGACAGGACCATGGAGGGAGTATGGGATGGCCTGGAGAAACTGGGGTTTATCAAAGACAGCAACCTGGTGGTGATTTCGCAGCATGCCAACGGGGAGATCACCAACCTGGTGCCGGTCCACCAGAATATGGATAACCAGGATGTCGACCTGATCCTGGTTACTTCAACACCGGGGATCGTAGCAGCCATCTCCTCCGTAAAAAAGCACCCGGTGGTATTCACCATGACCTTCACTCCTCTTGAAGCCGGAGCAGGGAAGAGTCTTACGGACCACCTCCCCGGCATGACAGGAGTGGGCTCCTTTCCTCCGGTGGAAAAAACCATTGATTTTATCAGGGAGATCATTCCGGAAGCCCACAGGATCGGCACCCTGTACAATGCGTCGGAAGTAAACTCCGTCAAGGTGATGGCCACAGCCCGGAAATACATCGATCTCAAGGGTATGGAACTGGCAGAAAGCACTATTGTCAACAGTTCGGAGGCTTATCTGGCCGCCATGGCGCTCTGCAGCCGCCACATCGATGCCCTGTGGGTGACCGGAGACAATACTGCCCTCCAAGCCATCGACGCCATCATCAAAGTTTGCCGCGACCAACGCATGCCCCTCATCCTCAACGACGGAGCCTACGTTTCCCGGGGTGCCCTGGCTTCAGTGGGCGTCGGATGGTATCAAACCGGTATCTTCACCGCCCCTGTTGTGGCACGCGTACTCAATGGAGAAAATCCCGGCAGCATACCCATTGTCAATTACGCTGAAGAGGAAATCATCGTCAACAAGGAAAAAGCCCGTGAACTAGGTTTGAACATCCCCGGTTTATAGACAAACGGGAAAAGTGCCGGGCCGGGAATGTAAACGGACGGTTATGCCGGACAAGCCCCGGAATGAACCCACAGCCTGTAAAATATGGACAATCTGCAAATAAACACGGAAGCCCGGGGAGACGAAATGATCCTGACCTGTTCCGGAAGATTGGATGCCAGCAGGGCGGGATATCTCAACGAAACCCTCGACCGCCTGGTCCGGGAGGGACATTACCACCTGTCGCTCGATCTGAAAGACATCGGGTATATCAGCTCCGCAGGCATCCGCTCTCTGGTAACCCAGTATAAGAATCTGAAGGCGGTAAACGGGACCTTTTACATCCGGGAAATGTCGGAGAATGTAAGGCTGGTTTTGAATATGGTGGGTATGGCCGGCATGCTGGCCCGGAAGCCCGGGGAAACGGTAAAACCGGTGTCGCCGGCGGAACCCCCGGAACTTCTGAAAACCGACGGGTACATTTTCAGCCTCAGACCGCTTGTTTCAGAAGGTACGACAACGCTGGAACTTTACGGAAACCCCGGGTTGCTGACCCGGTCGGCCTTCAGTCCCGGAGATGCCAGGGTGGTCCGGGCCGAAAGACTCCATTTTGGTATCGGTTTAGGAGCCCTGGGAGATGCTTTTGACACCTGCAAAGACCGCTTCGGGGAATTTATGATCACCGGCCGGAATGCGGCCTACCTGCCTGCCGATGGTTCAAAAAAACCCGACTACCTGTCCGGTACCGGCCAGTTGGTAGCCTCACTGACCGAATTGTACGGCCTCCATTTCACCGGTAACTTCTCAGGGCTTGTCCGCTTCGACCCGGCGCAATCACCCGATTCCATCCGGTTGAGCCAGCTGTCTGAAATCCTGCTCCGGATCAGCAGGTCCGACCGCCTCTGCCTGGTCATGATCGCTGAAAGCGGGGGACTGATCGGGACAGCCCTGAACACATCACCAGTGGAAGGAAAGGAAATATTTTCCTACCCGGAAATCAAAGAAACCCTCCTGTTTACCACAGAACCCGCCCATCTGAAGATGCTCACCCTCACCGTGGGCTATCTCTCGGCTGCCGGCAACGGGGAAGCAGAAAAATTCGTGCGGCCCCTGTTCCCCGGCAGCACCCTGAAAGGTCACTTTCACACCTCGGTATTCTCGTACATCCCCCTCAAAAAAACCGATATCAACCTGGAAGAGACCCTGGATGATCTCTTCGGGCACTCCGAACTGAACGGCATTCTTCACCTCACCAACGACAGCCGGGAGATCACCGGCCAGGGAGAAAGCCGGTTTATCAAGGGGTTCTGCTGGCTGGTTCCCGTTACTTCCATTCAACTACACGGATAAAATTCATACAATGTCGCTGCTGATCGGTTCGACTACCATAGGATTAATCCTGGCCTTGCTGGCGCTGGGGATTTTCATCAGTTTCAGGGTTTTTGAATTTCCTGATATTACCGCGGAAGGCTCCTTTACGGTGGGCGCTGCTACTGCTGCGGCGCTGATCGTAGCAGGCGTCAATCCCCTGGCGGCATGCCTGGCGGCCTTTATTGCCGGGACGGCTGCCGGTGCCGTGACCGGGTTCATCCATACCCGATTCAAAATTAACCCCTTACTGGCCGGGATCCTGGTAATGACCGCCCTATACTCGATAAACCTGCACATCATGGGCAAAAGCAACCTGCCGCTTTTGAACAAGATAACCCTTTTTTCCCGGATTGAAAACTTCGCGGCAGCTCTTTCGGGCCCTGAAGCCAGGACCCTGGTTCTGGGATGGGAGGTGGCAGTGAAAGACCTGTGGCTGTTGCTTTTCTGCTTGCTGGTGGTCATAACGTTCTGCCTTCTTCTGTGGTGGTTCTTCAGAACCAACCTGGGAACAGCCATGCGTGCCACCGGCGACAATCCCCAGATGATCCGCGCTCTCGGCGTAAATACGAACGTACTGATCATTGCCGGAATCGGCCTCTCCAATGGGTTCATAGCCCTGGCTGGCGCCCTGCTTGCCCAATACCAGGGATTCGCCGACGTCCAGATGGGTTTGGGGATGATGGTCTGGGGACTCGCCAGCGTCATCATCGGCGAAGCCATCATCAACGATAACAGCGTCGGATTTGTCATCGCCGGTGCAGTGGTGGGGTCTGTATTGTTCCGCATCCTCGTAGCCATTGCCCTACGCTGGGGTCTTAACCCCAACGACCTGAAGATCATTACGGCACTGTTCGTTTTTATCGCCCTCATCCTGCCAGGCCTGATGAAAAATAAAAAGCTGACTGTGACCTTTAAACGGAAAGCCCATGCTTGATATCCTGAATATCAGAAAGACCTTCTACCCCGGCACCGCCAATGAGGTAAAAGCCCTGCAGGGGGTTTCCATCCGCGTGGAAGAGGGCGAATTTGTCTGCATCCTGGGAACCAACGGATCCGGAAAATCGACCTTGCTGAATGCCGTGGCCGGAAGTTTCCTGCCCGACGAAGGGTCCATCGTGCTGAACGGCCAGGATATCACCCGGTGGAGCGAACACCGCAGGGCCAGGTTTATCGGACGGGTATTCCAGAATCCTTTCAGCGGAACCGCTCCCAATATGTCAATCCGTGAGAATCTGGCCCTGGCCCTGAAACGGGGAAGAAGGCGCGGCCTGGGCTGGGGATTGCCCCACTCCCTGATCAACGATTTCAAAACTTGGGTGAAACCCCTGAATATGGGGCTCGAGGAAAGGCTCGAAAACATCATCGGCAAACTGTCGGGAGGACAACGCCAGGCCCTGACCCTGCTGATGGCAACCCTTATCAAGCCGGATATCCTGCTGCTCGATGAACATACTGCCGCCCTGGATCCCAAAACAGCTGCCAAAGTTATCGACCTGACCCAGCAAATCATCACCAGGGACCATCTCACTACCCTGATGGTAACCCACTCCATGCAACAGGCCGTTAACCTCGGAAACCGCATTATCATGATGCACATGGGAAATATCGCGTACGATTTCCGCGAAGAAGAGAAAAAAAGACTGAAAGTGAACGACCTGCTGACCCTCTTCGATGAACTTCGAAGAAAAGACAACATCGACCCG
The DNA here is from genome assembly GCA_964650525.1 of uncultured Prolixibacteraceae bacterium. Lineage (GTDB taxonomy): Bacteria > Bacteroidota > Bacteroidia > Bacteroidales > Prolixibacteraceae > UBA1413. The sequence continues at coordinate 57,044 of CAZYUA010000001.1, read as the reverse complement.
GCTGTACTCTCCCTGCTTGAAGAATCGTACATCTGACCAACCCGGCACATCATCAAGCTTTCAGCCAAAATAGCACGAATTGTCCTGGCTTTCCTCCTCAGCGGAGGGATCCTTCAGCTGCCCGGTATCGAAAACCGTCAGACCCACCCGGAACAAAAACCCCTGCGAATTGCCGTTTATAAAACCGCCACACGAAAAACGCTGGAAGAAAGCGAAAAAGGCATTCTGAAATCATTGGAACAGCGCGGCTTTTACTACGGGAATACTGCACCATCACACGGTTTTCAGCTGAAAGCGACAAACTGGTGGCAAACCCCATTGCCTGCAACATCGCCACCAGCAAGTATGATATGGTCATCCCCATCGGAACCCCGGACCACCAGACATTCAACGGCATCCAACCGGATGAATGACCGGTCCCGGAATAATCCTGAAACTCAGAGTCTCTTCAGAAACCGGAAAACCAGCGGTTATAAATCGATTGGACCGTTCCGTCGCGTTGCATGGTTTCAAAGGCCGATTGCCAGGAGCTGACCAGCTCCCGGGAGGTGGTTTTGGAAAAGGAAATGTAAAAATCGGACGACATCAACGCAAAAGCAGGCGTCACCTCCTGATACGAATATCCCGCTGCTGTAATGATATCAGGGAAGGTGATCCCCGAGCAGACAAAAGCATCCACCTCTCCCTTCATGAGCCGCGTAGTCATGCTCACCGGGTCAGCTCCGGAAACCAGATTGGCAAAACCGAGATTCCGTAGATGCTGGTCCGAGAACCAGGACGCCACAGTACCTACAGACGCCAGTTTCCGCGCATCCTCCAGGCTTCCGACCACCACACCCGAACCCTTCCGGACGTAAAACCAGGTGGTGTTGGTGCCGATGGGTCCCACCCACCGGAAAAGGTTCTCTCTGATCTCCGTGCGATCCATCGTGAAAAGGCAGAAATTGGGATTATCCAGGGCAAGCTCATACCCGTTGCTCCATGTGGAGATCCGTATGGGCTCAAAAACCTTGTTGCGCTTCATTATCTCCCTGACAATGTCGGTACCATAACCGGAAATCTCACCGTACCGGCCCAAAAAGGTCACGGGCGGATACTCCTCGGTGTAGATCTGAAGAATACCCGGGTAATCGGAAGATCTCAGGTACTGTTGGGACAACTGCTTCAGGTACCCGGAGCTCTTTAGCCGGTCTGTTTCTCGCTGGAAATCGATAACCACCTCATCAGGAATTTTTTTATTGAAGGCGAAGTAGATCATTTCCGTTTTAACCGGCAGTACGGCCCGGAGGTCGTATACAGACCTTCCCGTTTTTTCAAGGGCCGCTTCGGTCGTATAACGGTCGGCCGGATAAAGATCAATCGTTCCTGCCAGCAGCTTGTCCAGCGCATCCTCGTGGTTATTGCAGTACACCAGGTTGGTAAATCCCTGCTGTACCAGGTACTGTTCGATGGTATAGTCTTTCAGGACACCGATGGAAGTGACCTGTTTGGCCTGATCCAGCGAGCTCAGGTTCAAACGGTTTTGAGCCAGGCTATAGAAATTCCATTCCAGCGATGCTACCGGACCAGCCCATTTAAAGAGTTCCTTGCGCCGGGAATTCATACTCGTCGAAAACAGAACCGCATCAGGAGCAGTTTGCGCCAGCTCATAGGCATCATCCCAGTTCATTATCTCTACGTGAAAAGGAATATTCAAACTGCGGCAAATCTCCCGCAGCAGGTCCGGGGCCAAACCCATCACCTCCCCTCCTTCGGTATAGTTAAGCGGCTTGTATTCTTCAGTGATAAACTGAAGCTGATACCCGTAAGGTTCGGCTTTCTCTTCACTGCACCGGCAAAAAAGCATCAGGATGCCCCCCAGGCACAGACCCGGTAAGAATGTTTTCATGGTTGCAAATTGATTCATCGCTGTTAAAAAGGTTGGCCAGGATGGTTGGTTGTTCGTTTATCCGGTAAAGCAGTCGCCACATCGTCCGTGTTCTTCCCGGTGACGATGCATTATCTGGCTGCATAGCAGCCCTGCCAAGTAGGCCGACAGTTTCTTGTGGAGTAAGGGTACCCCGCCATAACAAACGACAGGTAAAACCCACTCCAACAGGGCCATGTAGTAAGGCACCGGATAGCTATTGCCTTTCGTGCATTCCATGGCATACTGCCTCATCTTCAGGGTCATGGCGACATTGCGTTCCATAATTTCCCGGTTTGCCCCGTCCGGGAATTCCCCGGGGAGGGTGTCCAGACGTCCGCCCCCGTAAAACCGTGCAACAAATTCCGTCATCTCCTTAAGGTCCCGGTCACTCTCCAAAGGTGCCCGTTCCACCATAAATATGGCTTCAAGCCGCGCAAAATCCGAAACCACCGAACGGGGTCTGGTCTCTGAAAAATCGATCAGGTAAACATTCAGGTCATCGTCGAGCAGAATATTCTGCATATTCAGATCGCCATGACAAACCGAGGTAAAATACTCCAGAGTCTCTTCACGGCATTGACGGAATTCATGTTTCAGATACCAGTAAGGGTTCACCAGTTTCTGGCCTGTTTCTGCAACCTCCAGGGTGGGCTCTCCGGAACGGATACCCAGAATCTCTCCGGCCGTTTCACACAACCGGGGGAAAAAGGTCAACGTAGGATCGTGGTCGCGGAAGGGGTATATTGTTTCCCAGACCGGCTGGCCATACCAGGGTTTCAGTATTTGTGTAAAGATTTTGTCAAAGAGTGGGGTCAGCTTGTCTGGCGGCCAGGAATTGTAATAGTGGGTCAGCCACTTCAGCCGGGTTTGTTCACCACCGATTCCGACGAAGTTGTAGCGCAGGGCGCCAGTATCACCCAGGAAGGCAGTGCCGAGGATCATAGCGCTGTTGTTGAGGATATAGGGCATGGCATATTGTCGGCACCGGTCGGCCTCGCGGGCTATCAGCGCCCGGGAGGCGATTTTCAGTACGGTAGGCCGTAACTTCCTGCCTGCCGCATCAAACGAATCGACCTGGAAGGTCTGGGCAGAATAGCCGCCATGGAGAGGTTTGACAGCCACCCGCGCGGAATCACCATAGAGGCGTCGTGCCAGGCAGGCTTTGTACGGTTCAAAATCCGGGGTGTTTCCCGCATCAACGAGGATGCGCCGGCTCTCCGCATCGACCCGTACTCCGGACGGGAACAGCCAAATCTCCGGAGCCACCAGCTTGCCGGTAAATCCGGCCGGCTTTACCTCTGTAATGTTGCCAAAAGTCAGTACCCGGTGCAGGAAGCCGGTCAGGGTATCTTCCGGCTCCGGGGAGGGCAAAGATTCAAGCATGAATTGAATTCCGGCAGGGGCAGTATCTCTGAGGAAACCTGCATTGGCATCACCGGGTTGCAGAAAACCGGCGATTCCCGACAGGATGTTCTCATCCATATCAGGGATAACCATTGTCAGGGAGGGTCCGGAGGGATGATGGTCTGCCATCACCAAAGCTGCCGGATTACCGCACCCGGCATTCTGCGAAAGCTGAACTGCCGCACGGACCAGGGCATCGCATTCAACAGGCTCGCCATCCAGCAACACAGCCATCGATCCAGGATGGTGGCCGAACGAAAGGGCCCGATGAACGAAAACCACTCCCTCTGCAGCGTTACGTACCACCCGGAAGTCGGGCGAAAGCCTGCGGTCTGACGGCAGGAAACCAGCACAGGTTCCCAGGGTGACGAACCATCCCCGGCTACCCGTATCCTCATCTTCTGATTCCGCCGGTGACCCCCAGCCCACTGAAAAGCCCAGCTCATCGTACCCTGCAATGGCAGGAACCCGCCACTCACTCACTTCCGGTTCCTGGTTTCCGAACCGCTGGAACCGGAACCCAAACCCTCCTGCGTCCACCCGGATGGGGAGGGTTTCCTTTTTTTTCAGCCGGGAGACCTCATCGATAGCTTCCGTCAGAGTCCCATGGAGATTGAAAACCTTATCCATCCCGGTGATTTCAAGGACCTGAAGTACACCGGGGGTCGCTCCGGCCAGCAGCAGGCAGCCTCCCCGGGCCGCCAGCCTCCGTGTGGCCGTCATCAGCGTACGGATGCCGGAACTGGAAAGATAGGTACAGCCTCCCAGGTCCAGCAAAATATACGCTTCCTGTTCGAGCAGCGCTTTCATCTCCCCCTGGAAGTGAAGACTTGCCTCAATGTCGAACCTCCCGGTCAGGGTCACCGTAACCACAGGCTCCCGGCTCTGAATGACAATCGTAAACATAATCCCTTCCTTCAAATCAACCGGCAATCACATCCTGAACGCGGCCTCCCGGCTCCGGGTTGTACAAGCGCTCCAGCCATGCAATAAGCTGGTCGGCCATTTCTTGCGTCAGTTTCGTTTCCTTTTGAATATTCCTGACAAACGGATCATTCTCAAAAGTACCCCTCACCGCCTGAAAATCAAGGTCACGGGTAGTTTCATCACCGTCGAGGCCAAATCCTAACCGGCTGCTGCCATCAAATTCCTTTTCGGCATCCTTCAAAATTAGATTATTGAACTTCAAGACATTGGCTTTCCAATCCAGGAGGATGCGAATCCAGTCTTCCGGTGACCAATCGCAGAGACGGATTCCCGCCTGGCTTCCGGCAAGCCGGGCAAACCAGTTCCATGCATACTCCTCATAATGGTCACTAATCTCCCGCAGTTTCTGGTGCAGGCCTTCCATGGTCGTAATGGCCCCTGATTTCACCGAATCCATGAACTCTTCCACTTTTGCGGCAGGCGCAACCATACCTCCGATTTCCACCCATCTTCCATCACTTCCTTCTGTGCCGTGATCAAGGAGTTGGCGGATTTCCATGAGGGAAGTCCCATCATGGACAGATTTCAAACGACGGGTAATTTCGTGGCCCAGGCTCACTTTTACACCCAATTCGTAATATTTCCGTGCTGACTTTAAAAGAAGACGGTGGATATTGATGCCTTTGTAGTTTACGTAATCCTGGGTCCTGGGTGTTTTTTCGGCCAGTTCGTTCAGGATGGCTATTGCGCTGACCATTCTTCCCACAACGCAGGGGCTGAAAAGGTTAAAGTGGATCAGGTCCAGTTTGTCAGGATCTCTGCGCTTGTCTCTTTTAGGCCATTTTTCGCTGTCGCGCCGGGTTCCCACGGTGAACAGGTTCATGGCCGGTGTCAGTTCGCTTTTTCCTTTTTCTTCGGTAATATAGGAAAACGGAAAATCGGCCGTATCAAAATTTACATAATGTTTTCCCATCACGATGGTAAACGCCCCGACACGGCAGGGCAGGATCAGATAGGCAAAGGAACCCGATTTGGAACCCCGTTCAAAAATCCCCTGGTGTACCGGTCCCAGTTTGTACATGTGGTTGCTTTGGTTGGTTCCGCTGCCGGCATTGAAGAAAGAGCAAAGACTGGCGATCATCAGGGTTGACTTGTGGTGGGTTACTGTGTAAGGTCCGGCAAACAAACTGCAGGCTTCGCCGTGAAACGCTTCACAGTTGGCGAAAAACAAGGAGCTCTCCGACGAGAACTGTTTGCCCATCGACACTCCCTGACCGATGAAACTCTTTTCGATGATCGCCCCGCCGTCGGTTTTGGAACCAGACAGCATGATGAACTTCCGTGCGATGACCCCTTCCCCGACATAAGCAGGATCGGCCGGTGTGCTGAGGATGGTTCCCTCTTCCAGGAGACTGGCCCCCGAGACCAGGGCTGAGCCACCCACCCATACGTTCCGGATAACCAGACAATTCAGAATCCTGGCTCCCCGCCCTATGCACCCCCGGTCCGAACGCTTCGATCGGGCATACTCCCGGATGATATCCAGCAGTTTTTCGGTGAAATCAGGGTCGTGCCGGTATAAAAGTGCCAGATAAGCAATCTGCGACGACAACCTGTCTGCAAGGGGCAGTTCCCGGCCCCCGCTTTCAATCAACACCTCCGTTTCTGTTCCGTTACCAAAGGTAGTCTCCCCCTGAACCACCAGCGACCCTACATTTTCAATGGCTGCATTCTCCTCAACATCATAATTAACCAGGCTTTTTACTTCTGAAATGTAAACCTGGCTGCCAATCCGGCAATGGCTGACATAACTGTTGTACAGACCGCTTCTCTTGAAGATGCCCTTTTCCACTTCCACCATTCCGGAAAAGACACCCAGGTGGTTAATACCGTCAAACCGGGTATTGCGTATATTATCTGCTACGAACGCATCGTCAACGGAAAGGTGCGACCAGTCCCTGGCACTGCATCCCTGTTGCCGGAGATGGTCGATTTCTGATAGGGTCAGATTCCTGGTTCCCATATGAGCCTGGATTGTTAGGTTTTATTCTGAATAGACAAGCAGGGCCCCTCTGGCTTCTGTCCGGGCAGCAGGAAAAAGAACCCCCGTCGCCGGTCCTGGTCCGCCTGGTTTTTGGATTAATGTACGTGCCGGGGGGCCGCTACAAATAGGTCATTATAAACCTTACAGCTTCAGCTACCGTTTGTACCTGGAGCGATTGGTCCTCATCCATTTCGATGTCGAACTCTTCGTCAAAGCCTGCCACCAGGCGGATGCTTTGCAGTGAACTGGCTCCCAAATCATTGACGAAATGGGCGTCGTCGGAAATTTCAGATTCGTTCATTTCAAGCACCCGGGAGGTTACAGCTTTGACCCTGGCTTTCACTTGTTCAGCATTCATAGCGCTTTATTTTATATTTTTCAGACTTCCCTGATAGCGGACACAATGGTCAGGCATATACTCCCTGACCCTGGCCTCCAGTTCTTCGTCGGTAATGGTCGACCTGCGTCCCTCCTTTTCGTACTGGTCCATCACCCATTGCGCCACCCGATGGACCTTAATTTTGCTGATTCTATCCTCTCCCTTGAGGCCAAAATATTCGTTGACCCAGAGGGCTACCCCATCTACGCCGGTTTTGTCGGTGATGGCAACCCGGGGCGGCCTGTCCAGCAACCGGGCTGTGTCAAAAATGTTATAAATCTGTTCGTCCTGTCTCAATCCACCGGCATGGATCCCGGCCCGGGTGGTATTGAAATGTTTTCCCACAAACGGATAGTTTTCTGCTATGGTTACCCCTATCGATTCCATATATCTTGCCAGGTCGGTGATAACGGTGGTATCGATGCCGCAGAGGTCTCCCCTGATGGCAATGTACTCCATGATGGCTCCTTCGAGGGGAGGGTTGCCTGTGCGCTCTCCGAGGCCGAACAGGGTGGTGTTCACAGCATCGCAACCATATAACCAGGCTGTTCCACCGTTGATATGGACCTTGTGAAAATCGTTATGGCCATGCCACTCCAGCCTGCTGCCCGGAACACCCAGTTCCCGGTTGAGCTTGTAAATAAGCTTTGGAATGCTGCGGGGCAGTTCCACACCCGGGTAGCTGACGCCAAAACCCATCGTATCGCACAACCGGATTTTTACCGACAACTCCTCGGGAACCTGCTCACTCATTCGCATCAGCCTCTCGACAAATGGAAGCACAAAGCCCTCCACATCGGCACGGGTAAGATCCTCGAGGTGGCATCGCGGTCTGACTCCCGCCTCAAAAGCAGCCTCTACCACCTCACAGTAAGAATCCATACACTCCTGCCTGTCTTTGAATTTTAACTTCCGGAAAATATGATAATCAGAACAGGAGGTCAGCATCCCGGTTTCTTTCAGGCCAGCCTCCCTGACCAGCCGGAAATCCCCTTTGACTGCACGGATCCAGCCGGTGCATTCTGGATAGGGGTGGCCCAGATCCCTGCACCGGTCCAGCGCCTCCCGGTCGTTCTTCGTATAAAGAAAAAACTCCGTCTGCCTGATGACACCCCGGGGACCCCCTAACTTAGCCAGCATGTCGTAGATCCTGACCATCTGTTCCACACTGTAAGGTGGCCGGGCCTGCTGTCCGTCCCTGAACGTGGTGTCCGTAATCACAATGTCCCGCTCCTTTAGCGAACGGGGATCGAATTCCACCAGAACGCCATCGATGGTTTCTGTCACCGGTCCGTCAAACCGGATCAGGGGAGGCAGCTGGTAACGGAAGGTCTCCTCCAGGAGATTGGGTTCGGTTTTGTTTATCAGCGGATGCTCTTTCATGGTAACTTTTCTTTCGGTTAATCCTTCTATTCAATCTTTAAATGTAATCATTTTGCGTGACTTTTTTATTCCCGCACCAATGGATATTCAAAATTGTTTTGGCAGGTACCTGTCTTCTTTCTGTTTATGATTTCAGCCAGTTTGCAAAGGTCTTTCCGTGGGAATGGAGATTTTTATGTATTTTAGGTCGCCCATATAGTAGTTCAAACCGCTGAAATATGAAAGAGTATATCCTCGCGCTTGATTCCGGAACAACCAGTAACCGGGCCATCCTGTTTGACCAGGCTGCCGGAATTGTTGCTGTGAGTCAGCAGGAATTCGGGCAGATCTATCCCCGGCCCGGTTGGGTGGAGCACGATCCGATGGTTATCCTTGAAAGCCAGCTTCAGGTGGCAAGGGAGGTCATGCAAAAAACAGGGATTCCGGCAACCCGGATTGCCGGTGCCGGCATTGCCAACCAGCGGGAGACGGTCATCCTGTGGAACCGTGAAACGGGCGAACCGGTTTATAACGCGATTGTCTGGCAGGACCGCCGCACCGCCGGGGTCTGTGAAACCATGAAGGAAAAGGGGCTGGAAGAAATGGTGACGAGCAAAACGGGGCTGGTCCTGGATGCGTATTTTTCAGCCACCAAGATCCGGTGGATCCTCGACCATGTGCCGGGAGCGCAGGCGCTGGCCAACGCGCGAAAACTAGCCTTCGGCACGGTGGATACCTGGCTGGCCTGGAATCTCACCGGGAGAAAATGGCATATTACCGATGTCACCAATGCCAGCCGGACCCTTCTTTTCAACATCCACACCCTGCAGTGGGACGAGGAACTGCTGGATCTGTTCGGGGTTCCTGCCAGCCTGCTGCCGGTCGTGGTTCCCAGCAGCGCAATAACAGGAAGAATCACCGCCCTGGCTGAGGGGTGCGACATTCCCCTGGGGGGTCTTGCCGGAGACCAGCAGGCAGCGCTGTTCGGCCAGCTGTGCCTGGAGGAGGGTATGGTGAAAAATACGTATGGCACCGGCTCTTTTGTGGTCATGCATACCGGCAGCCAGCCGGTAGCCTCAAAGCATAAACTCCTGACCACCATAGCCTGCCAGGTCGACGGACAGGTGACCTACGCCCTCGAAGGAAGCATTTTTGCAGCCGGCGCGGTTGTCCAGTGGCTGCGCGACCAGCTGCAAATCATCACCTCAGCCTCTGAAATCGAAGAACTGGCCGGCAGAGTCGCAAACAGTGGGGGAATCACCTTCGTACCCGGGTTTGTGGGATTGGGAGCCCCCCACTGGGATCCTTATGCCACCGGAGCCGTCTTCGGTCTGAGCCGTGGCACCGGCAAGGCCCACCTCGCCCGGGCAGCCCTCGAAGCCATCGCCCTTCAAACCATGGATGTCGTCGACACCATGACCGCCGATGCCGGCGTGGAACTCCGCGAATTACGCGTCGACGGAGGCGCCGCCGGCAATGACCTCCTCATGCAGATCCAGGCTAACCTCCTCGGCAAAAATGTCGTCAGACCCCGGATCAGCGAAACAACAGCCCTGGGCGCCGCTTACCTCTCCGGTCTGGCTACCGGCTTCTGGAACAATACCCGCGAACTCAGCCAACACTGGCAGACCGACAAAACATTTTCCCCTGACGCCCGGACACTCCCCAACGCCATGATGATCGCCAACTGGAAAAAGGCCGTCGAGAGAAGTAAAAACTGGAACCCCCGGGAATAGAGTACCCGGAGACTCCGGATTTTTCCTACTTTTGCCGGCTCATCCCTTAACCCGGTATCCTTATGACTCCATCCCGACATGCACTTCTGCTGGCTGCCACCCTGCTTTTTGTTTCCCGGATTTTTGCAGGCACCCCCATAGAACAGGCCAACGACTATTGGCCACAGTGGCGGGGACCTCTCTTCACCGGCGCAGCCCTTAAAGGCAATCCCCCCGTCACTTTCTCAGAATCCCAAAACCTGAAATGGAAAGTAGCCATCCCCGGAAAAGGACATGCCACCCCCATCGTTTGGGAGGATAATATCGTCGTGCTCACAGCGGTCATCACCCCCGAAAAACCGCCCGATACCACTGACAGACAGGTAAATGAGGCTGACCTCCCGATGGCACCCAACCAAACCGGATTTATCCATGAATTCCGGGTGATCCTCCTCGACAGAAAAAATGGTCAAACCCTCTGGGAGAAAACAGTGACCCGCGAAAAACCCGAGGAAGGAACCCACGAACTGGGCAGCTGGGCCTCCAATTCCCCCGTCACCGACGGGGAACGGATCTACGCTTACTTCGGATCGCGGGGAATATTCTGTCTTGACTTTAAAGGCAACATTCTATGGCAAAAAGACTTCGGACAACAACAGAAACATATGAGCTTCGGGGAGGGAGAATCCCCATTCCTTTACCGGAACAGGATTTTCATCCAGTGGGACCATAACGGGGATTCTTTCCTGGTTGCTCTTGATAAAATCACCGGCGACGAGATGTGGCGTGCCCACCGGGAGGAGATAACCTCCTGGGCTACCCCCCTTGTGGCAGAAGTGAACGGAAAACCCCAGGTGATCACCAGCGCTCCGAACCAGGTCAGGAGCTATGATTACGAAACCGGGGAAATCATCTGGACCAGCACAGGGATGACCCGCAACACCATCCCCAGCCCCCTGCACAGCGACGGCATCCTGTACGTGATGAGCGGATTCCGGGGCAGCGCCCTGCAAGCCATTAACCTGGCAACAGCCAAGGGCGACATCACCGGTACAGAGGCGATACTCTGGACCTATAACCAGGATACCCCTTATACACCCAATCCCCTACTCCTAGACGGTAAACTCTACTTCCTCCGGGCGAACAACGGTTTCCTCACCTGCCTTGATGCCAAAACCGGCGCTGTTATCTATTCAAAAGAAAAACTGGAAGGTATCAGTACCCTGTTCTCATCGCCCTCCGGGACGGGCGACCGCCTGTATTTCGCATCCAAAAACAGGGTGGTAGTGGTGAAAGCAGGACCCGTATTCAGCTTGCTGGCCTCAAATGCCCTGGAGGATGATTTCCATGCCTCCCCGGTGATTGTCGGCAACGATTTACTGTTGAGAGGTTTCGAATTTTTGTATTGCTTTTCTGAATAAGGTTGATCGAACCGGTTTATGAAAACTGAGCTGCGGAAAAACCTTCCGGAATCCCTTTAAGCAGTCTGCTCCATAAAAATGGATCTTTGAGGAAACCCGCCCGGGACAGACATCTGTTCGAATCCTGAACGGGAAAAACATAAGATGGCTTGCGGCTTCCGGTTAGGGGGCCATCGTTCGTTATATGTAACATATGTCCATATTAAATCAACCAGTCCGGGCTCCTTTCCAGGTATTTGCCAAACCTGTGGGATCCTTGTGCAACCTGACGTGCAGTTACTGTTATTACCTGGAGAAAAAGCTTCTCTACCCCGGCAGGCAGACCACACTCATGAAAGAGGATTTGTTGGAGGAGTATATTGTCCAGCACATGGAAGCCACCTCGGATGAGGTCATCTTTTTTTCGTGGCATGGCGGGGAGCCTGTCCTTGCGGGGCTTGATTTTTTCCGCAGGGTGGTGACCCTGCAGCGGAAGTATTTGCCCCCGGGCAGGGTTCTTCTGAACGGACTTCAAACCAACGGCACCCTGCTGGATGATGACTGGTGCCGGTTTCTGGCTGAGGAGAATTTTATGACAGGTATCAGCCTCGACGGCCCTGCCGCCCTGCACAACCAACACCGCTGCGACTCCCGTGGACGGGATTCCTACCGGCTGGTAAGGAAAGGAATCGACTGTCTGAACAGGCATGGCATCGTGCCGGAGTTGCTCTGTGTGGTGGGCAGCCACAACGCAGACTATCCCCTGGAGGTGTACCGTCACTTTAAACAACTGGGAGCCCTTTATATGACCTTCCTCCCCCTGGTGGTGCGCCACCCGGGTACCGCCACGGGGGTTACGCCAGGATCCGTGTCTGCAGAGGCCTTCGGCCGTTTTTTGTGCACTCTCTTCAATGAGTGGGTGGAGCGGGATATCGGAAAGGTTAAGATCCAAATCATCGAAGAGGCACTCTCCCCGGCCTTTGGCCGGGAGCATACCCTCTGTATTTTTAAGGAAAATTGCGGCAGGGTACCCGTGATTGAACACAACGGCGACTTCTACAGCTGCGATCATTATGTCGACAGGGAGCATTTGCTGGGTAACATCCGGGAGAAACCGCTGGCCTGGTATTTGGAAAGCCCGGCCCAGCAGACTTTCGGCGCTGCCAAATCGGCCACCCTGCCCCGGATTTGCAAAGAGTGCCCTGTAAAAGCGCTGTGTAACGGGGAGTGCCCCAAAAACCGGTTCCTGATCACCCCCGATGGAGAACCAGGATGGAATTACCTCTGCAGCGGGTATCAACTGTTTTTCAATCACCTGCTTCCTTTTGCTGAAGCAGTACGCCGGGCAGCAGCGATAAGCCCGTCAACCCCGGTTTCGTGAGGAATTGAAAAAACAAAAATCCGGACCCCTATCAGGGGAAAGGAAAATATAAATGACCTTTTCGATTCCGGGGTAAGCCATTTCAGGAAGCCAACCTTTGCGGGCAGGGTATCGGTATTTGCGGCAGGTTCAACGGTAGTTCTGCGTGGCAGCAAAGTGACGCTTATTTCAGTTTCTCCCTGAAAAACGCCACGCTTCTCTCCCACGCCAGTTTGGCAGCTTCGGCGTTGAATCGCCCGGGGTTGGTATCGTTGTTAAAGCCGTGACCTGTCCCCGGATAGATAAAAATCTGGTATTCCAGGTTATTTTCTTTCAGTGCCTGCTCGAATTTTTCAATCCCTGCGTTGATCCGCTCGTCGTTTTCGGCATAGTGGGCCATGAGGGGAGCCTTGATGCGGGCCACATCTTCTTTGGCCGGCTGGCTTCCGTAGTAGGGCACCGCAGCATCGAGCGAGGGGGCATGGACGGCAACCTGGTTGGTCATGGCGCCACCCCAGCAGAAACCGGTGCACCCCACCTTGCCGTTGGAGGCCGGATGGCTTTCCAGGTATTTCACAGCCGCCACAAAATTCCTGGTGGTCTCCTCAGGAACCAGTTTTCTGAAGAGCTCTCCTACATTGGAAACATCCTCAGGAGTGCCCCCAACAGGAGATAAAGCATCCGGGGCCAGCGACAGAAATCCCTCTTTCGCCATCCTCCGGGTGACTTCCTGGATGTGAGGCACCAGCCCCCGGTTTTCGTGGATCACAATGACAGCAGGGAATTTCCTGCCCCTGGCAGGACGGGCCAGGTAAGCCTTCATATCCCCGACAGCACCCGGGTAATGTACAAACTCACCGATTACCTCCGGATCCTTCACTTTCGCTGCCGCCTCTGAGCCCTCCGGCACGGATACCAGGGCAACGGCAGCCACGGAACCACCGGTGAGCAATCCCAGTTTTCTGATGAAATCACGGCGGTTCAGAGCCCCGCACCGGTAAGCCCCATAAAGATCTGCTATCTCTTTTTCCATGATAAAAGATATAAGTGTTAGTAAGTTGAGCACCCCAAAAACTCCCCTGCACTATCCGGCATTTTTCATAACTGGTACAGGACATACAAATATAATCAATCTGAAACTGCTTTGCGGAAAAGACTGTTTTTTCAGAGTACGGATACTTCCCGGGGTTACGGAATACCTTTACTCGCAAGCCTTTATCTGTAAGATCAGGGTTTCAGGGCCCCATTTTCCAGACAGTCTGAAAGCACGTCCTTTTGCCGTACTTCACCTGGCCACGAAACGCCTTCTCCCTGCGATCTTAAATGGCCGTCCTGGTGGCCCCCGGTGACAGGAATCGCACAAAACCTTACCTTTGCAGCCAGTCAACGGATGGCTGGCCCGGAAAGGCTGCCGGGCCCCCTTCAGCCCGGAGCATGCCGAACGATGATAACTTCAGTAATTCAGAGCAACGTGTTAAACATCAAAAATTCAAAAATTCTCTGCTTCGGAGAGTTGCTGTGGGATGAGCTCCCCGGGGGCAGGAAACCAGGCGGAGCGCCCATGAATGCAGCAATCCACCTGCACAACCTGGGACATGAGGCCATCCTGGCCGGCAGGGTGGGCAACGATGAAGCGGGACGGGAACTGATTCAATTTATGAAAAAATCAGGATTGTCCACCCGTCTGGTAGGCGTGGATGAGTCACTGCCCACGAGCCGGGTGCTGATCCGGCTCGACGAAAACCGCAACGCCACCTACGACATCTGTGAACCCGTGGCCTGGGATAACCTGCAGCTCACTGAAGCGTTGCAGAAGGAATCGCAGGAGGCGGGCATTCTCATCTTCGGCTCCCTGGCCTCCCGGAATCCCGTGACCAGGACCACCCTGTTGCGGCTCCTCGACACCCGGGCGCTGAAAATCATGGATGTCAACCTTCGGAAGCCTTACGACAACCCGGATACTGCAGGGCTGCTTCTGGAGAAGGCCAGCATGGCCAAACTGAACGAAGAAGAGATGGCCGTCATTGCCGGATGGCATAACCGGGAAACCACTGACATGCAAAGCATGATGCAGTGGCTTGCCGGACACTACTCCCTGGATAGGGTCTGCGTCACACGGGGAAGCGAGGGTGCCGCACTCCTGTCGGAAGGGGAATTTTTCTGCCACCCGGGCTACAGAGTTACGGCCGTCGACACGGTAGGTTCCGGGGATGCTTTCCTGGCCGGACTGGTGGCCGCCCTCCTGGAAAGGAAAACCGCCCCCGAAGCCCTGGCGTTTGCCTGCGCGTTGGGGGCTCTCACCGCCTCCCGGGCTGGCGCAACCCCCGTCTTTGAAAAACCGGAAATCCTCCGGTTCATGAACGCTGCAGGTTGGGAAAATGAATAAACCCACCCTCCCGGAATCCATTCCCTAAAATAAAATGCTATTTTTGCACCCCGCGGGGATATAGCTCAGTTGGCTAGAGCGCTACATTCGCATTGTAGAGGCCGGGGGTTCGAATCCCCTTATCTCCACCCAGCATATACACATTGAACTTATTCAGAGCACTTTAACGGTACTTTTTTTATTCGTGCAACCTATGTGCAACGAGAGCAAAAATCATCTGCCCGACTCATAGAACAGCGCAGCTACCGGTTCCTCGGACCAACGATTGTCCAACCGGTGAGCATTATTGTTTCAGAAAGGGGAACTTTTCTGCTGCAGACAATCAATGCAGGTCATAATGTTTACCTTTTTCCCCCACTAACCAGAACACATTCCCACGGATATCTTGTCATTGAAAATTTTGTTTTCTAGTGGAATTTTAGTATATTAGAGAGCACAACAACCTATTTGATAATGAGAAGACTGGTTGCCGGTATCATGGTTGCTGCTATCCTGATGGCTGGCAGCCCTGCGAAAGGACAAAAAAGGAATGATTGGTCGGACCTTCACCTCAACGGACGGATCAAAACCCTGAAAGAAACCTTCTATAGCGCATCAGACAGTTCAGGAACAATCGTCAGAGGCAGAGAAATTCTTTACTCCCATGCCCCGGTAAGGATATATACATTCAACGATTCGGGATTTCTGACAGAAAAAACCGAGTTCGACAGCGACAGCACGCAGCTGAAACACCTTTACCAGTGCGATGACCTGGGAAATAAAACAGAGGATGTCGTCCGGAATCCTGACGGAAGTATCCGGGAAATCACCTTCTACAGCTATGATGAGCAGGGCAGGCTGGAAAAATGCGAAAACAAGCAGGTCAGTAAGAGCGAAAAGCTGCTCCGGAAAGAGGATTATTTAAAGGTCAGAGGCCCCTTCGTGAAAAGAGTCTACCGCTATGATGCAAAAGGGAATACCAACTGCGAAACCATTTACGATGTGCATGGTTCCCGGTCGATTGTCTATACCTGCGACGGGAAAGGGAACATTACGGGACACAAGTATCTGGATGAAGAAGGTAAAACCCTGAAAAGCCTTGCTTTTACCTTTGATGACAGGAAGAATCTTTTGGAAAGTCAGCAATTTGACAGAGACGGGAATTTGCAGTCCCGGTTCGTATACAAATACGACAGCAAAAACCTTTTAACCGGAGAAACGGAATATGCTCCCGACGACCGCACCCTGATTGAGGTTGTCTATGAATATGAATTCGATGATCAAAATAACTGGGTCAGGCAGATTGCATACCGCGACAAGGTGCCTGTCCGCATCGCTGAAAGGGAGATCGGATATTACGAATAAACTGCCAGGATCCCCATAATCCGGACATTCTATTAAAATGGTAAGGTTCAAATCCGGACCAGAGTTACCGGGTCTTTCAGGATATATATTTGTGCAACCTGACTGCCCATGGGCCGGCCTTACATCAGACAAAAAATTCCGGACGGATTTTAATCGGCAAAAGAACCTTATTGAAGCCATTTTACTATATTTGCTGCCTCTATGGATGAGATCTGGGATGCAGTTCCGGAGCCATCAGGAGACAGGGGCTGTTAGCTCAGCCGGTTCAGAGCGCGTGCCTCACACGTACGAGGTCACTGGTTCGAATCCAGTACAGCCCACCCCAATGCAGCGACCTCCATCGCTGCATTTTTTTATTCCTGATCCCCAGTCACTTTTCATGCCCGTATTTCCAGCCCTGGAAACAATAAATGGGAACTTCGAATGGAAAATAGTCCGGAAATATTTCGTTGACTGACCATTCATTTAAAAAATGTTGTATATTTGGCAGGATAATGAAATGTTTGTAAAAGAAAAAATATGGCGCCTAAAACCGCCTCTCAATTTGCCAGAATCAGGGAAGAAAAGAAAACCCTGATCATGGATGTTGCATTGGAATGTTTCGCTGAAACGGGATTCCATGCAACCACCATCCATCAGATTGCCCGGAGTGCAGGCATCTCCAAAGGCCTGTTGTACAACTATTACGAGGGTAAGGAAGACCTGCTGGCCGCCATCATCCGGAGATCGGTGTCTGAATTGTACGCTTACTTTGATGTTAACCGGGACGGCTATCTCAGTCCCGACGAATTTGAGTTCTTCATCCGCAGGATAGCGCATATATTGAAAGAAAAACAGGGCTCCTGGCGTCTCTTTTTTCAATTGATCATGCAAAAAGAGGTGCAGCGGCAGTTTCTCGAATGCTACCCGGCAGTGCTGTTAACAGAAAAGCCGGGGGAAAGCCGGGGAGAAGCCCTGTTGGTGAGGAATATCGAAGAAACGATAACCGGATATTTTCTGAGGAAAGCCGGTTCTGCCGGTCCGGCTTACGATCCGCAGCTTGAACTGAACCTGTTCCTGATCATGCTGAAAGGGTTTGCCATTACCTGTGTCTTTACCGACATGGAGGACGGGGAGTTTGACCGGACGGTCTCCGCCATCATCAGGATGTTTAAATAGTATGGCCGGGATTCGGATTAAGCCAGGTACAAAAGTCTCAACCTAAACGAAAATATAGGATGTACTGGAAAGAGATCACGGGAATGTTGCTGGGAATGCTGGGAGTGTTCACCCCTGCGGAAGCGCAGACGCTGACCGCCACGGATATCATCCGCAAGGCTGACGATAAATTCCGGGGAGAACAATCGGGTTACAGTGTCATGGTCATGACCATTGTCAGGCCCACATGGCAGAGGACTATTGAATTCAGGTCATGGTCGAAGGAAGACCGGTATGCGCTGACCCTGATCACTGCACCTGCCCGGGAGAAGGGGCAGACCTTCCTGAAACGGGGAACCGAAATGTGGAATTGGAATCCGGTGATCAGCAGGCTTATCAAACTCCCGCCTTCGATGATGGCACAGGGTTGGATGGGGTCGGATTACACCAACGATGACATCCTGCGGGAGTCGTCGGTGGTGAATGATTACATCCATCAGGTCGAGGCGGAGGAGGCCGTGGAGGGTTATCCCTGCTACCGGGTGAAGCTTACGGCCAAGCCGGAAGCCGATGTATTGTGGGGCCATCAGGTATGGTGGGTGGACAAAAAAGAATTTATCATTCTGAAAGCGGAGCTTTACGACGAAGACGGATACCTGGTCCGCACAGAGCAGGGTTCTGACGTCAAAAAAGTAGACGGCAGGCTTCTGCCCACGATGATGGAACTGGTGCCGGCCGACAATCCCGGCTATAAAACCATCGTGCAGATCAGGGAGATGAAGTTCAACATTCCCCTCGAAGACAGCTTCTTTTCGCAGCAGAATATGAAAACCATACGGTAAAACAAGAGGTTTTGGAAGTGTACTATCTGTTGAAACGTTGTATTTAACGAAGGCATGAACGATCTGAAACTGGCCTGGAGGAATTTGTGGCGCAACCGGCGAAGGACCCTGATTACGGCGGCCTCCCTTTTTTTTGCCGTATTTTTCGCCTTGCTGATGCGTTCCTTGCAGTTGGGAGCCTACGATGCGATTTTCAGTAATGCCATTGAGTCTTACTCCGGGCATCTGCAGTTGCAGCACAGGGACTATTTTGAGGATCCGTCGCCTGACAACAGTTTTGAGCTGGATCAGGGGATATTAAACCGGATCAGGAGCGATGGCAATGTGGTGGCTATGGTACCGCGGTTGGAGGCTTATGCCCTGGCTGCAGCCGGAAGCCGTACCCAGGCGGTCATGGTTTTAGGCATTGAACCTGCCGGGGAAGAGGAGGTTTCGGGAATAAGGAGCAAGCTGGTGAAATTCAAACTCACAGAGGAAGCTATCCATGCGTTAATGGAGGATACGCTGCCGTCGCGAACCCGGGGGTTGTTGGAGGTTTATGCCGGCGAGTCCTGGTCTTCGGTAGGGAGGCTGATGCAAGACCTGGCCATTGACAGAAAGGACAGTGCAGCCTCGCTAAGGGTGCTCCGGCGGCATGCCTCCTTCCGCAACGGTACTATCGACAGCGGCGATCTCCATAGTGCAGTCGTCGGCAACGGGCTGGCTGAGTACCTGAAAGCCGGCATCGGAGACACGCTGGTCCTGGCAGGCCAGGGATACCAGGGATCTACAGCCGCAGGTTTGTACCGGATTGCAGGGATTGTCAGGCAGCCGGCACCCGAAATCGACAGCCGCATGGTCTACCTGCCCCTGGAGGCTGCCGGTGAACTGTTCGCAGCTCCGGGCAGGGCCACATCAGCCGTCATCCGGATCCGGTACGACGACGACAAAAATATGCTGGAGACAGCGTTGCGGTTAGCATCTGTCATTCCGGAACCCCTGGCCATCCGCACCTGGCATGAGCTGAATGCCTTGATCCTCAATCAGATGGAAGCCGACAACAAAAGCGGCGCCATTATGGTCGGGATCCTTTACCTGGTGATCGCCTTCGGGGTCTTCGGTACCGTACTGATGATGCTGGCCGAGCGGCGCCGCGAATTCGGCATGCTGGTGTCCGTGGGCATGCGCAAAACCAAACTGGCTAAAGTCTTCGCCCTCGAAATGCTGATGATCGGCTTCCTGGGCATCGCTGCCGGCGTGGTGGCCTCCCTGCCACTGGTATTCTACGGCCATTACCATCCCATCCGGTTCACCGGCAATCTGGCCAGAATGTACGAAGAGTACGGCTTTGAACCGGTGATGCCCACCCTTCTGCCCGATACCTATTACCTCTGGCAAGTCGCAGTTGTACTGGTAGTGCTGACCATCGCCATCGGTTTCAGCCTTCGCAAAATATTCCGGTTGAATGTCATCACCGCTCTCAGAGCATAAACCAACCCCAATGATCACCCCGATCGCATGGAAAAATGTGTGGCGCAACAAGCCCAGGAGCCTGACGGTGATTGCTGCCATGGCCGTGGGGGTGTTTGCCGGCGTATTCAGTATCGCCGCCATGAACAGCTCTGTGCTCCAACGTATCGAGGCTGCCGTGGATCACGAACTCTCCCATATCCAGGTCAACAACAGGGACTTCAGGAAAAGCAGCGACATCCTGGACTTTATCCCCCGGGGCGATTCCCTGGTCACCCTCCTGAAAGCCTTTCCCGGCGTTGAACAGGTCACAGGGAGAATCATCATCCGGGGTATGGCCTCCACAGCAGCCAAGAGTACCGGCGTCGAAATTAACGGCATCAACGTGGAACAGGAAAAAGCCCTGTTTACCCTCTCCGGGCAGCTCATCACCGGCACAGGCAGCTACTTCAGTGCCGATACCAAATACAATTCCGTGTTCATCGGCGAGAAGCTGGCCAAAGAACTCAACATCATCCGGTACACCCTGACCTCCAAAGCCTTGTTGCTGCTGGAGAACCGGAAGGTGCCCCCTTCGGTCACTGAAAAACTCAAATCCCTGGAGGGCCAACGCTTTGTTTCCGACAGGAAATTCACCCGCGTCCTGCAGTCGCTGCTAACAGCAGCAGAATTCGACCGATTTGGTTACCCTGTGAAAGAGGCAGCCTGGTCATTTCGTGAAGGGTCGAAGCTGATCCTGACCTTTGTCGACATCCATGGGATGCAGACGGGAGCAGCTTTCCGGGTCTGTGGCATTTACCGCACCAACAACGATCTGTTTGAATCCACTCAACTGTTTGTTCCCGACGGTGAACTCCGGACGCTGACAGGCATTCCTGAAGGCTCCTTCCACAGGATCATCTGCCGGCTTGAATCGGATAAGCTGACGGCCCGGATTACTCCTGTACTGAAGGCTTCGCTTCCCGGGCTTGAAGTACTGAACTGGAAGGAGATATCGCCCGACCTGGCCCTGATGGCCGACATGATGCAGCAAATGTATGGGATGTTCATGGCCATCATCCTGCTGGCCCTGGCATTCGGGATTGTCAACACCATGCTGATGTCGGTGCTCGAACGTACCAAAGAACTGGGAATGCTCACCGCTATCGGCATGAACCGCCGCAAAATCTTTCGCATGATCATGCTCGAGTCGCTGTTCCTGTCGGTAGTGGGGGGCCTCGCAGGGATGGGGGTGGCAGCGCTGGTCATCGCCGCCACCGCACGGAATGGCATCAACCTGTTGAAATATTCCGAAGGAATGGAGGCTATGGGCTTTTCCGCCCACCTATATCCTTCGATTGACCCACTTTTTTTTATCATCACCACCCTGCTGATCATCCTGACCGGCATCTTGTCGTCGGTGTATCCCGCACGGAAAGCACTCCGGATGAACCCCGTAGATGCCATACGAACCGATTGAATCCGCCTTAATACCCGCCATCATGAAAGTCATAGAAATCAAGGATGTCCATAAGATATACCACGCCGACGGGATCAGCGTCCACGCAGTAAACGGGGTGTCCCTCACCTTCCAGGAAGGCGAATTTGCCGCCATCGTGGGCCCCTCGGGGTCGGGAAAAACCACTCTGCTGAACCTTTTGGGAGGATTGGATATGCCTACATCGGGACAGATCCTGGTTAACGGCACCAATCTTTCTGTATTGAAATCCTCCGGCCTGACCGACTTCCGGATGAAGAACATCGGATTTGTCTTTCAGTCCTACAACCTGATCCCGGTGCTTACAGCCTCCGAGAATATCGATTTCATCATGTCGTTGCAGAAGTGGCCCCGGGTGAAAAGGGAAGAGAGGACCCGCGAGTTGCTGGCAGCCATCGGTTTGAGCGACAGGGCCGCCAGCCGCCCGGCCAAGATGTCGGGTGGCCAGCAACAGCGGGTGGCCGTTGCCAGGGCCCTGGCTACCAAACCCCGGTTTGTCCTCGCCGACGAACCTACTGCTAACCTCGACTCCCGGTCGGCATCCTCGCTCCTGGAGATCATGGAGACCCTTAACCTGGAGGAAAAAACAACCTTTATCTTTTCCACTCACGATCCCAGGGTGGTCAAAATGGCCCGCCGCGTCATCACCCTCGAAGATGGCCGGGTCGTGTCGGATGAGGTCAGACTATAACCTTCGACCTTGCACCATGCTGAAAAAGAGTATTCTTCCGCTCGTATTCCTGGCTCTGTTGCCTCTCTTCACCTCACCCCGGGAAAAAAAAGGAGCCCTGCGTGCAGGGGGCTACCTCTCCTCGGTGCAGAGTCTCCTCTTTGACGAGTTCACCGGACCTTTCACCAACGACCAACTCCTGCATAACCGACTTAACCTCTCCGGAAACCTCGGCTCCCGCCTCTCCTTTGCTGCTGAATTCAGAAACCGGCTATTTACCGGCGACAGGGTGCAGATGGGAAATCACTATGCCGGCCAGGTGAACGATGACCCGGGGTGGGCAGACCTGTCATGGAATCTCCTCTCCGAAAACTCGTTTTTCCTGAACACCACCATCGACCGGTTATGGTTGGAATTCAGCGCCGGAAGGTTTGAAGCCCGTGCCGGCCGACAACGGATTAACTGGGGCCAAACCCTGGTCTGGAACCCCAACGACCTCTTTAATGCTTACTCCTTTTTTGATTTTGACTACATCGAGCGCCCCGGCAGCGATGCCGTAACTGTCCGTTTTTACCCCTCTGCCTCTTCGTTCCTGGAGCTGGCTGCAAAGATCGACAGCAGGGAGAAACCGACCATTGCCGGACTCTGGCGCTTCAACCGCTGGAGCTACGACATCCAGTTTCTGGCAGGGTATACCGGGAACCGCGACTGGGTGGCCGGCGCAGGATGGTCGGGAGCTATCGCCAGCCTCTCATTCAGGGGGGAGACCACCCTGTTTATTCCCGCAAACCCTCCGGATGGGGAGCCGGTAACCTTCCTGGCAACGGCAGGCTTTGACAAAATCCTGAAAGACAATTCTATGGCCCAGATACAGATCATGTACTGCAACAATCCCCTGGACCTGACACACCTTACCCGGCTCTATACAGGAAACCTCACCGCCAAAGAACTGGCCTTTTCGGAATTTACAGCCTTCGGACAGTTCAGCTGGGCTGCCACACCGCTCCTGAACCTGTCGGTATCAGCCATGTGGTTTCCCGGTCCGGAAGGATACTATGCAGGCCCGGCCCTGGATTGGTCGCTGGCGCAAAATGTGGATCTCTCACTGGTTTGGCAGCATTTCGACAGCCTCACAGGCACCACCCGCACCCGCATGAACCTGGGGTTCCTCCGGTTTAAATATTCCTTTTGATGATACTGCCTGCCGGGCACAGCGGTTTCCTGATAGGGTACAGCCATTTCCGAATCACGGATTGACGAGATGCAGACCGGAATCCGCATCATTCTGACTGCCGGGGAAAGGGGAGCACCAGACTCTCACTCCACGGGTAACCGTCTGGCTATCAAGTGAAAACTCCAGTAGTCATCCCTTCCTTCGTTGACCTCCACCACTTCCATACCGTTTTGGGAGAGAAACGATACCAGCACCCCGGCAGTGGGTTTCCACTTATGAAGATCAAACACCCAGGGACCGCAGGGATTCCAGAGTTTCATCGATTCGTGGGGCAGGTACAGAAAGAGAATTCCCCCCGGACGCAGTTTGGTAATCCAGAGCCGGAGCGCCTCCTGCCAGGGATCCAAATGCTCCACGCAGTGTGAGCTGAAAATATAATCAAGCGAACCATCGGCAAAACGATCCAGTTTGAAGGCATTCTGGTGCGGATCATTATACACGGGTGTGGCACCCTCCAACGGCCAACGGTCAGCGCCTATGTCGAGGCCTCTCCCACGGCACCACCCCGCAGCCCGGTCTCTGATAAACGACATGGCATTCCCGTGATTCAGGTAGTCGGGGTACAACTCACCGCGGTACCTGTAATAGCGCCGGCTATCCACGGAAACTTCCGATACGCCCATCGACCGGATTTTCCATTTCACAAAACACCACAGCTTGGAGGGGTGCCGGAAGGCCTTGCCAATCCTGGTTCCGGTTTTCAGGACCCTCTCCCAACCTTTCCGAACCGCTCCCGGTTTCTGGTTTTCCATTCCTCCTAAATTAGTACAAAGCATGCAAAAGTAACCATTTTCACCACATCTCGAGGCGGAGAACCTCCTTCAGATCTGATTTCCCTGCCGGCATTTGTTGATCCGGTCAATTTCGGGGATGAAAAACCAGGGTGGTTAATAGGATAACCTTGTGTCAGAGGGTCAGGGTGTTCAGAAATGATCTCCTATCTCTGGCGGTACCCTTGAAGAGCGCCCATTTTTTTTCTTTGGTTCCTGGACCGGTTATCTGGACGCATGAGGTATTCTCAGGATACAGGATAAAACATCAGGGTTTTTGCTCTGTTTTATCCTGGCGGTCCCTTTCGTTGGCCTGGCGCAGGAGTTTGCGGAAATCCAGGAGATTCACGATTAACAGAGCCAGGCAAGCCAGCGCGGCCAGGGTGCTCAGGGTACCCTTGAAAAGAACCTCCGCGATCAGTACTAACATAAGGATTACCCGGACTTCGGTAGGTCCCAGTTTCCCGGCATCAATGGCATATTTGCCCGTAATTTTATAGCGCAGCAGCGCTGTAATGATCTCCCAACCATAAAGAACCACAAAGACAAAGCCGAAGATTTCGGAATACCGGTCGGCATAAAGGATGAACCCCAGGCCGATGAGGAAGACCCCGATCCAGTCGGTGGTGAGGTCGAGGGTGAAACCATACCATTTGCGCGGTTTTCCCCGGAAATAGGCGACCCTGCCATCGAGCGAATCCCCGAACCAGCTGACCACAAAACCCAGAACCCCCAGCAGCAGGTACTCCCTGGTCAGATAGCTTGCCAGCACAAAGGCGGCAAAGACGATCAGGTTGCCGCCAAAACCGATGCCGGTGAGCATGTCGGAGCTCAGCCACGAAGGGATCCGCTGGACCAGAAACACCAGAAGTTTTTGCTCCCCGCTTTTGAGGAGGTTGGTTCGCGTCCTGTCCTGAGAAATGGTTTTCAGTACATCGGAGGTCGGGTGGTCTTCATTTTTCGTCATGGTTACCAGTATTGATTCCAAGTTGGCCGGGCAGTACAATAAATAACATTTCTGCCCTTAACGAGAAAAAAGGGACTGTCTCCCTCATTCCAGGTTGTTATTCCGGTATAAAATAAGCGAAAATTTTACAACCATCCGCTATTTTTATACCACTCAATGGTCTCCTTCATTCCGGCATCCAGGTCATACCGGGCCCGGAACCCGAAGTCGGATACCAGCGGCCGGGTATCGCAATTCCAATTGGAGGCTGACAGTTCATTGATTTTCTCAGGATAGAGTACCGCTGGTTTTCGCGACAGCAGGGAGAAAAAAGCGGCCAGTGCAGCCACTCCTTTAGCCAGAACTGCCGGTACGGCAACATGCCTGGCCCGTACCCCCAGGTGGTGTGAAACGCAGAGTCCCAGGTCATAAGCGTTATACAGACGGCCGTCTGACACGAAGTAGGCCCTGTTTGAAACGGGCGATTCTGCGGCGTCGAACACCAGCCTTGCCAGATCTTTCACATAGATGAACGTCTGGATCCTGGGGCCTTTCCCCACCTGGAAATCGATACCCCGGGCAATCAGACGGATGGTGCGAAGGAAGTCCTGGTCGCCAGGTCCGTATACGGCGGTGGGTCTGAAGATCACGTAAGGAATGCCGGCACCGGTGATGAAAAGTTCAGCTGCCAGTTTGCTCCTGCCGTACGACGTTACAGGCTGTGGCTCCGTTTCCTCGCTGATGAGGCTGCCAGGCTGGTTTTCACCCGGCCCGTAAGAGGCCAGGCTGCTCATGTATAAGAACCTCCCGGGAATTTTGTTTTGCAGCTTCAAGGCATGGATCAGCCTTTGGGTATGGCCCAGGTTGACTTGGAAAAAATCCCCGCTTCGCAAAACCTTTGTGGCCCCGGCATTATGGATGACACAGTCAAACCGGGGCAAACCGCCTATCACCGACTCCAGATCCCGGCTATTGGAAAAGTCGGTCATCACCATCCGTGCAGGCAGGCTGCTGAGCCTGCGGATATCGGTAGATGGCCGGATGGTTACAAAAACCTGGTACCCGCGGGTTAGCGCCTCCTCTACCAGAAAGCGGCCAATGAAACCACTTGCCCCGGTGATCAGGATTTGTTTCCCCGGATTCACCACTATCCGATTTTCTTTCCGTACGATCTCCGCCGGAGATGCTGCCGGTGTTCCAGTTCCTCGAACATCCGGTAGGCCGCGGTGTTATTCTCCAGGGCGTGACTGGAAATGGCCGTTGTAACCCCGTCGCGTATTGCTGCCTGCATAATTTCGGCAAAAAAGATCGCCGGGATCCCTTTGTTCTGGTATTCCGGTTTAACTCCCTGTAAAAGCATATCTACCGTATCGTTCCGGTGCAGGGCTTTCAGGATGTGGATAAAGCCGAAGGGGAAGAGGCGCCCCCTGGCCTTGTTCAGGGCTTTGGACAAAGAGTACAGGGTGATGCCAAAGCCTATTACCTCATCCTGCTTGTCAAGCACAAAACAGACATACCGGGGATTGATAAACGAAAAATAGAGTTTGGTATAGTAGGCCTTTTGTTTTTCTGTCAACGGCACAAACCCATAGAGATCTTTAAACGATTCGTTGAGGGTGTCGAACATTTTTCCTGCATAGGGAAGGATATCCCGGGCTTTGTTAACCTTCAGTACCCGCAGTTCGTGTTTTTGTTTCACAGTTTCGGCGACACGGGCGATTTTCGGAGGCACTTCCCGGGGCACCTTCAGTTCGAACTGGATCCAGTCCACCTCTTTGTGATAGCCGGCTTTTTCAAGGTGGAGAGGGTAGTAGGGGTAGTTATAAATTACAGCCTGGGTGGCCATTTCGTCGAAGCCCGAGACCAGCATGCCTTCGAGGTCCATATCGGTGAAACCTGCGGGGCCGCAGACGTGGGTCATCCCCTTTTCCCTGGCCCACTTTTCCGCAGTTTCCAGCAAACGCCCAGAAACCTGGTAGTCATCGGTGAAGTCTATCCACCCAAACCGGGCGTATTTTTCGTGGTGTATCTCGTTCGACCGGTGGTTGATGATCCCGGCAATACGCCCGGCAATCCGGCCGTCCGACCAGGCAAGCCAGCAGCGGGCATCACAAAATTCAAATGCCGGGTTTTTTTTCGGGTCGAGGATCTCCTTTTCTGCAGAGTGCAAAGGGGGTACCCGGTAAGGATTACCCTTGTACAAACGGTCGGGAAAACGGATGAATTCCTTCCTATCCGCCGGGGTCCTGACCTCCTTTATTTCTACCATTATCCAATATTTACTTCGGAATAGAGATGCAGCGGCAGATCCACTTCCCGGGCAACCCGGACCATCTTACCAATGGCAAAGTCAATCTGATCGCGGGTATGGGTAGCCATCAGCGAGAACCGGATCAGCGAGGAATCGCTGCTGGTGGCGGGAGATACCACCGGATTGACGAAAACCCCCTGTTCTGATAAGAGGGTTGTAAAACGGAAGGTTTTAATGTCATCTCTGATATAAATGGGGATGATCGGGGTTTCGGTGCTGCCCACATCAAAGCCATGGGTTTTAAACCGGCTGATGGCATAATGGGTGAGCTCCCATAGGTTCCGGATCCGCCCGGGCTCCTCCTGGATTACCTGCAGGGCTGCCAGCACGCTGGCCGTGGAAGCAGGGGTCATGCTGGCACTGAAGATCAGCGAACGGGAAGTATGGCGCAGAAATTCGATTACCTGTCGGTCGGCAGCGATAAACCCGCCCAGGGAAGCCAACGATTTGCTGAAAGTTCCCATTATCAGATCCACCTCATCGGTAAGTCCGAAATGATTAACACAACCTCTGCCGTTTTCTCCCAAAACCCCCAGGGAGTGGGCTTCATCCACCATCACAGAGGCATTGTACTTGTGCGCGAGCCGCACTATGTCAGGAAGCCTGGCAATATCCCCCTCCATGCTGAATACCCCGTCGACAACGATCAGTTTCACCTCCTCAAAGGGCAGACGGTCGAGCAACGCCTCCAGGGAGACCATGTCGTTGTGCTTGAATTTATGAGCCCTGGCAAAGGAGAGCCTCGCCCCGTCGATGATGGAGGCATGATCCAGTTCATCCAGTAACAAATACTCATTCCTCCCTACAATCGAGGAGATTACCCCCAGGTTCGTCTGGTATCCCGTAGTGAATACCAGCGCATCTTCTTTTCCCACAAACCGGGCCAGCTGCTCTTCCAACTCGAGGTGAATATCCAGAGTACCATTGAGAAACCTGCTCCCTACGCATCCCGATCCGTACTTCTCAATCGCCTTGATGGCGGCCTCTTTAATCCGGAGATGCCCCGTGAGTCCCAGGTAACTGTTCGACCCGAACATCAGGGTCTTTTTACCGTTCAGTATCACTTCCGTATCCTGCTCCGATTCTATCGCCCTGAAATAGGGATAGATCCCCATATCCTTTATTACCCGGGAAGCTGTAAATGCTTCCGCCTTGTGGCTGATCCGCTTCATCATATCTCAATTTCGCTAAATTCTCATTTAACCTGACATATTGATACCCGCAGGAATTTTTTACGAAATAAATACATTTTTTTTTATCAGAAACGAAATAATTCGACAATCCTGACCAAATAATCATCAACAGCCCGGACAAGGGGGGAGGATCAAAGGCTAAGCAAACGGTTCACGGGTTGACAAAGGGTCCGGATTTCAGGATTACCAGACTTGACAGTAAGCCGGGAAAACAGAACAATGAAGCAGAAAAAGACTCCTGCAACAACATCAGACAGAGTGTATAGCAAAGAAAAGCAACCGGTTCCGGGAAATGGCTGAGTACAAACATCCTTCCGGCTGAGAACAACTGACAGCTCCTGAAGCCGGAATTGCCGTTCCAGTTGCGGGAGAGGTTTCCTGCCAAAAGACGCAGTGCCTGTTTGTGTAAAGAAAAACCACAGAAATGGAATAACGGAGGGTTTGTGTCGAAAAATCGAACCGCCGCGATCCGTATTCTGTTATTTGGCTTTTTTCATCAGGGGTACTATTCCGGCCATTTCACCGATGACATTGACCAGGTCGCTACCCGCGGGGACCACAATTTTGGCGTTTTGCTCCAGGGCTTTTTCCATGGCCTCCAGTTTACGCAAAAGCTGGGCATTTCCCACGAAGTACTTGTCGGCCGCCTCGTTGACCAGTCTGATGGCTTCGGCTTCTCCTTCAGCATGCAGAATTTTGGACTGTCTGAAACCCTCAGCTTCCTTGATCTTGGCGCGCTTCTGCCCATCGGCGGCTGTCTCTGCGGCCGTGGCAAAATCGATTGCCGCAATCTTTTCATTTTCCGCCTTCACCACCTTGTTCATGGTTTCCTGGACATCCTTGGGCGGATCGATCTCTTTCAACTCCGTACGCACAATCTCTATACCCCAGGTTCTGGTTTCATCGAGCAGCGTCCGGTACAGTTCCGCATTGATCTTTCCCCGTTCGCTGTTGGCCGATTTCAACGTCAGGGTACCGATGATGTTACGCAGGGTTGTCCGCGCCAGGTTCACTATCTGGTATTTGTAGTTGTTGACATTATAAATGGATCCTTTCACCGACTCCTCATCCGATTTCACCTTGAAGTAGACCTGGGCATCGACCCTTGCGTTCAGGTTATCGTTGGTGATGATCTCCTGCGGCTCGGCATCCACCATCTGCTCGGTGACATTCACCTTGTAAATCTTGTCTATCACCGGGATGATCCAGTGAAAACCAGGATTGGCAAAATTGTGGTATTTGCCCAGCCTCTCGATCAGCCCCCGCTGGGTCGGGCGAATGATCCTGATCCCTGCAAACAGGAATAACACAAACAAAACAGATAAAAACAGATACATCATTTTTTACTCCTTTCTTATAAGATTAGTGGAATTTCAATAGTTTCGCCGGTAAAGGTACGAAATTCCGTACCGCTGATCAACTATCATCAGCAATACTTTCGGCGTTCTGAATGGTTTTTTGATCGGTCAACGGCTTACTGATCTGAAGAGCAGTTCCGGAAGGCTCCCAACAGTTTGCGGGTCTTCGGACCATGGGGTGGAGATCCCCGGTGGCCGGGAGCATCTCTCATTACACTGCTGAGAAGGGTATTGCTCCGGATGACCCCGGTGGGTGGAAATCCTCAGTCGAAGGAACCATCTTTCACCGGCAATTATTTCCGGTTGATGAGCACCGTCGCCACCACCGGCTGATGGTCTGACGGAAACCGTTGTTCCAACCTGTCGGTAAGCACTCCGTACCGGAGGACCCGGATGGAGGGGCTGACAAAAATATAGTCAATGCGCTCTTTCAGGGGAGCCTGGAAGTCGAACCCATTAAAGGTGCCCACCGGTCCGTAGGGAGGTATTTCCGTCACTTGCCTGGCATCATTCAGCAGCGTTTGCATGGTTTTGATCTGCTCTGTATCAGGGGTCGAGTTAAAGTCCCCCACGCAAATCGCCGGGAAACTGCCGGCAATCTCCCGGATCTTCTGCACCATCAGTTTTCCCGATTCAACCCGGGCCACAACCCCCTCGTGGTCGAAATGGACGGAAAAAAAGAAAAACCGGCTTTTGTTGTCCAGGT
This sequence comes from uncultured Prolixibacteraceae bacterium, assembly GCA_964650525.1. Classification (GTDB taxonomy): domain Bacteria; phylum Bacteroidota; class Bacteroidia; order Bacteroidales; family Prolixibacteraceae; genus UBA1413. Next base: position 26,721 of record CAZYUA010000001.1, on the reverse strand, counting down.
CGAGGAATTTCGCCCAGGAGCAGATCCTCCGGCAGCAACGGCCATCCCAGCCAATGGAGGGTACTCCGGGGGTTTCACTCAGCCAGAAGTCGCCCGAGTCCAGGAGCCGGAACCGCTCTTTCCGGTAAAAGATGGCCGCATGTTCTCCGGCCTCCCTGCCGTCATCCCGGCCATGTCCGGTAAAGGCATACTCCTCCAGTTCGCACAAATCTCTCAACTGGCCAAGGAAGCCCTCCTGGGTGCCGAACAGGTCAAACCCATGGTAACGGATCAGCCCTTTAACCCCTTCCTTGCGGTTCGGCCAGGCATTGATGCCGTCGGAAGCTATATTCAGCCGCAGGTTCCAGGTGGCCACCGTGACTGGCTTAAGAGCCCGCCCAAAGGTGGCTCCGCAGCCCAGCACCAATAATGCCAGGAAAATCCCGGTCCTCTTCATACATTTTACCGTTTCAGAACCGGCATAAACCTGCCGGCCCCGCATCAAAGATAGCAAATGGTGCAATCTGCAAACGGGAAATCAAGCCGGAATCTGAAAAGTCTCATGACCGGTACCGGCTTTTGCGTCTCTGTTTTGGTGTGAAACCAAGGTGTCTCTATTCTGAACTGCAGGAAAACACCCTTTTTTTCAGAACTTTTTCATCGTGTTAAACCGGTCTAAATAGCGGATCTTTGCTTTTCGGGGATCTTCCCCTGCCGGAATATATATCCGGGTTCTGAGATCGATTACCACTTCCTGCATCTGCTTGAGGTCAGGTGATTTTGGAGTTATCAGTTTTTTTTCATTCATATTTTCATGCCTCTCTTTTTCTGAAATAACAACACACCTTTACCAGGCAGCCAACGGAAACAACGGGGAATTTTTCTCTGGAGCATTCCGGACCGGCTTTGATCCGGCAGGTAAAAGAATCTGTATTGTTTAACGGAGAAATTCCGGTAATGTTACCGTTTCAGGCTTTTCTTTTTATTTAAACATCTGCATATGCCCAATTAAAGGAAGTGTCAGGCAGATCCGGGAAGGAAAGAGACGGAAGTTTACGGGGCAGCGAGGGTCTTACGCCAGATTAAATGTTACCTTTATCGGGATTCTGCCGAAATTGGAGATCTTTATAGGACGGAACCCGGTTTGGGTTTTTTAAATCAGGGAATAACGCCATGATTCAGAATTTTATCAGACGAATAGCATCTGTCAGCACTGCCCGGTTGGTTTTTTTTCTGATGGGTATCGGTTCTACGGTTTGGTTTCTCATACGGGTTCTGCCGAAGCCTTCGCGGGCAGCATACCCATGTATGCGGGCGTCGGCGCCGGTGATGTCGGCCTTTGTAATCTACCTTACCGGGTTGGGCTCGACCCTGTACCTCTTCAAAACCCAAAAAGGGAGGATGCTGCTGCTCAAGGGGACCTTGTTTCTGGTGTTTGTAGGTTCGCTGCTTTTTTCGTTCCGCAGCACCGACGAGAGCAGCAATGCGGGGTCGCTGGTGGAGGCTTCCTCTTTCATCGCCAACGAGCCCATAGGGGCAGCCCGGGGCATTTTTCCCGGAAGGGTGGTCTGGGTCCGCAATCCCGATGCCACCAATGGGCAGATGACCAACAAAAGCGGCGACTTCTGGTTTATGGATAAAAATTGTCCGCAGGCCGCGGTCGACTCGATGCTGGTTTCCGGCATACGCAGAATCGCCGGCAAAGCCGCAAATGCCGACGCCTGGGATGCTATTTTCCGGTATTTCAATCAGACCCATGGAAAGGGCATGGCGGGGTATACCCCCGGTGAAAAAATCGCCATCAAGATAAACCTCACCAATTCGAGTGTCTCCTCCACCGGCATGGCCAGGATGGATGCAGCCCCCCAGATGGTGCTGGCACTCCTGAAACAGCTTGTCGAGGTGGTGGGGGTGGCTCAGCGGGACATCTGGATCGGAGATAACTACCGGCTCTTCCGCGAGGAATACTGGAACAAATGTCACCCGGTATTTCCGGACGTCCACTATGTCGATGGCACCGGAAAAAACGGAAGGGAGAAAACCAACCCCTCAGCCGGGCAGGTACTGGTGTTCAGCGACGGCCAGGCTACCTCATCGCTGCCACAGCATTACCTGGATGCCGCTTACCTCATCAACATGTCCTGTCTGAAGTCGCACGACTGCGGAGGCATCACCATCGCAGCCAAGAACCACCAGGGATCGGTGCTCAAGGCAAGAGACAAACCTGAAAACCAGTCTGCCTACTACCTTCATTACAGCCTTCCCAAACCACCCAGTGGCATCCAGAAAACCGGACAGTACCGACATCTGGTTGACTTCATGGCGCACAAGGACCTGGGCGGGAAGACCCTGCTCTATCTTGTCGACGGACTATGGGCCGGCCGCAACTGGGAAGGTATCGTGGAAAAATGGGAAATGGCTCCCTTTAACAACGACTACCCCTCCTCACTCTTCCTGTCGCAGGATGCAGTCGCCATCGAGTCGGTCTGTTTTGATTTCCTGCTGACAGAGTATGAGACCAAAGCCTCCGACATCCGGTATCCCTACCTTACCGGTACCGATGACTATATGAAACAAGCTGCCGACCCGTCTCTGTGGCCTGCCGGCATCACCTACGATCCCGAAGGAGACGGCACCAGCCCCGGAAGCCTCGGCGTCCATGAACACTGGAACAACCCCGGCGATAAACAGTACAGCCGGAACCTCGGCACGGGAAATGGCATTGAGTTACTGAAATATGCCTCCCTCCCTGCCGACAACTACCAGGATGAAATCACCGGTATGGAAAAACCCCTAAGGGCGCCGGGGTACAAAATCTATCCCAATCCCTTTTCCCGTACTCTCCGTATCGACCTGCACACACCTGCCGATATCCGGGTTAGTATTTATGATCTCCGGGGAAGTCTGGTTTTCCGCGATTTCGCGACCACCACCTGTACCTGGAACGGCATTTCCGGCAACGGCACACCGGCCACCGGGGGAACCTATCTGGTAAAACTCGAAGACCGGTTCTCCGGAGAATTGCTGGGTATTGAAAAAGTCGTATGCGACCCCGGCAGAAAGTAAAAAACGAAAAACCACCCGGAATCCGCGGGGAGAGCTGCGGACAGGGTCTCAGAGAATCCCGGTTCCGGAACGTAACTCTTGCACCACACGAACAGCTGCAAAAATGAACAATGCCGGCATCCTGGTTTTGGTTTTGGCAATGATCCCTGTGACCCGGGGTTTGCAAGCCCAGACACAGAAAGACACTCTTTTTGCATTCCGGACTGCTGAGGAAGTCACTGTGGATGGTTCCGCAGAAGAGGAGTGCTGGAAGAAGGCAGACTGGCATCCCATCGACCAGGTCTGGATTCCTTACGGCGCCCCCGTCAGCACGGCCGATTTCAAGGGACGGTTCAAAGTCTCCTGGGATACCTCCCACCTCTATGTTCTGGCCGAAATCGTCGACGACATGCTCTCCGACGATCATCCCATCCCCGAACAGAACTGGTGGGACGACGACTGTGTTGAGCTCTTCATCGATGAAAACCGCTCCGGAGGAAACCACGAACGGAGCAACAATGCCTTTGCCTACCACATCAGCCTTACCTACGACGCCATCGACCTCGACGCTTCCGGAAAGGGAATCAATTACCGCAATCACCTCGACGTATTCAGGGACACGGTGGGTCCCGACACCTATGTCTGGGAAATAGCACTGAAAGTGTACCACTCCGGATACTCCCCCTCCGATCCTGAAGCCTCCAGGGTAGCTCTGGCTCCCGGCAAACTCATGGGATTCACCCTCGCTTATTGCGACAACGATAAGGGGACCACCCGTGAAAACTTCATCGGCTCGATGGTTATGACCCAGAAAACCGCCAACGACAACTACATAACCGCCGATTATTTCGGACCGCTGCTGCTTGTAGGGGCAAATCCCTCTTCGGTGGCAGGTCACGCCCTTAACCTGCCGGAAAAAGAGTTCTCTGTCTTTCCCAACCCGGTAAAGGGAAGATTAACCCTCCGGCGTGCCGTGGCCGGCACGGCAAGGGCATGGGCAGAGATCCGTTCGCTTACGGGGGCTTTGCTGAAATCATACCGGATCGACGGAGCGTTCCTGGTGATTGACACTTCCGGCCTGCCCCCGGGAGTAGCTGTCCTTACCATCCGGTCGGCCTCTGCCTGCCAGACTGAACGGTTGTTGCTGCAGTGAGAAGACTGACCTTTTTGAAAATGGGGGTTACCCGGTCCACAGTGACCTGTTTACACTGATCCGGGTTTGTCATTTCCTGAGTGAGGGCCTTTCCGGCCACCCGCGCCCCGGGGTTCGGTATGCCTGGGACAAAGACTTCACGCCGGGTTCCGGATGAAGCGATGGAAAAAGTCAAAATAACGAAAAGGAGTTATGGGAACATCACGTACAGAGAACAGCCCGGCCGCGGTAAGGGTGGCATGGGTGGCACACGGGGGCGCCGGCCCGGAAACCGGCACTGCCGCAGAAACATTCATGCGGCAGGTAATGCCTGCGGGAAGTTTTCAGATGACCAGCCGGGAGCCTGACATCATCCTCTTTATGAGCGGGGGTTCAGAAAGGGCAGCCATCACCCTCACGGATCCCTCACGGCCGGTATTGCTGCTTAGTATCCCGGGCAACAACGCCTACGCGGCGGCTACCGAGGTGATGGCCTGGATGGTAAACAGCCGCCGGGTGGCCCTGCTGTCCGATGGTCTTGATGCCAGAGACTCGGGTCTGGCTGAAAGGTGGCGCCTGACGGTCGCCGCCTGGCGGCGTATGGAGGGCAAAAGGGCCGGGCTGATAGGTTCTGTTTCAGAATGGCTGGTAGCCTCTGACGTGCCGGAGGCGCTGCTGGCAGAGCGGTTTGGAGTCATCCTGGAGACCCTTCCGTGGAACGGGCTTCCCGGTTTCCGGGACCAGGAACCGGATGAGGCCCTGTTACGCCGCTTCGGGCAACAGCAGGTTGCCGGGCTCACCGATGCCGCCAGGGTGCTCACCCTTTTACGCCGGGTCATCAGCAACCACAACCTCGATGCCCTGGCGGTGGAGTGTTTCAGCCTGGTGCAGCAACAGAGGGTCACCGCCTGCCTGGCGCTGGCCCAACTAAACAGCGAAGGAATGCCCGCAGCCTGCGAAGGCGACCTGGCCTCACTGGCCGGCATGATGCTTCTGGCAACCCTCACCGGCCGGGTGCCCTGGATGGCCAACACCACCGCCGTCACCGGCAACCGGCTCCTGCTCACCCACTGCACCATCGGCTTTGACCTGATCAGAAACCCCACACTGACCACCCATTACGAAACCGGCTATTCCCTGGCCGTGCGGGGAAACCCGGAAGACGGCGATGTTACCCTTTTCCGGCTCAGCGACACCCTTGGCAAGGCCTTCCTGGCAGAAGGAAAGACCACAGGCTCTCCCTGTCTTTCCGGGGCGTGCCGTACCCAGATGGAAGCGGAATTGCCCCCCCCGGCGCTCTCCCTGCTCCAAACTCGGCCACTGGGAAACCACCTCCTGGTAATCCCGGGGAAAAGGGCAGCATTGCTGCGCCTGGCCTGCGCCTACAAAGGAATAGAGGTCCTTTCCTGATTCCCTGCCGGAAGCGTTCCCTTGTGGAAATCCGGTTCCTTACTCTTCGCGGAACCGGTAAATGGTTTTTGTGGTCTGCGTCATGGGAATGGTCATGCTCTGAGGACCCGTAACTGCCACACTCATTTCCATTTCAACCTGTACCTCCTGGTATACTACCAGGGAGTTTGCAGGGTCGAAATAGAAAAAGCCTTTTGTTTTTCCGCTTCCTTCGACAAAAAGTTCCATACCCATCTGGGTACCTTTTCCGGTCACGGCAACATCGCCGGCAGTGGAGATCCTGAAGCACTCCCTGCCTTCGTGAAGTTCTTTACCTGCCAGGGTATACTCCGTGTTGCCGGTAATCTCGGTGGCCAGAGGCGTGGCCCCTGAAGCCGGTTTGCTTTCCTTGATCTGCTCAGTCCACTTTTCCCCTGTCTGCACCACTTTGCCAGGTAAGGTGACCAACTTCCCCGGGTCCACCTGGTCGAGGAGTCTGCCGGCCTCAGAGGAATCCACACTGGCCGAGGTGAGGATCTTCCCCTCCGGGGAGTAGACTGCACGGATACTTTCCGTAAGATCCTTGTAGTTTAAAGTGGTATCCTGCCCCATAGCAGACTGCCGGACTGATATTTCCAGCACCGACATCAGCACCGTGGCATTTCCGCTATCCCCTACTTCTTCCACCACATAGGAATTCCTGGAACTGATCTCTCCATCAACCTTGATCTCCTGGCCGCCCATCGACTGGACCACATGCTGGGTAAGGGCCAGCTCCTGGACATAGCTCTTCCCCTTTTCAAAACCGTACTTCAGCATCACGCTTTCCTGTGCAAAAACCGGCCTTCCGGCGAGCACCAGCAAAGTGACCCATAAAACCTGCACCCCTAATTTTTTCATATTATTCAAATTATTTGATCAGCAAACCCTTTGCAGGTTTTCTGTAGCTCCTGCAACAGGTATTACTGGTTGATTCTGTTTTTATAATGAAAGGCCCCGGGATTCTCCCGGGGTTTCTGTTTCCGGACGGATCTTTGAATTAGCGATCTTCCAGGCGGTGCGGAAGGTCATTTCAGCGATTTTGGCGGCTTTCCGGGGATTTACGGAGGCCGGTCCATCACGGACCGTGTGGTAATCGTCGTGCAATCCTGAAGAGACGTTCACTGCAGAGATTCCTTTTCTGTAAAAGTTATAATGATCGCTGCGGGAGAAAAACTGTTCTTTTTCGGGGAAGTTTTTCAGACCGGTTTTATGGGCTTGTTTCAGCAAAACAGGCACCAGGCCGGGATTCTGGCGAATGCCGCTGATCATGAGCGTGTCCTCTCCGTTGCGGCTGATCATGTCGAGGTTCAGCATCACCACGGAATTTTCGAGCGGCACCAGAGGGTTGATGCAATAATGCTTTGATCCGTAGAGTCCCTTTTCTTCGCCGGCAAAAAAGAGAAACAACACAGACCGGTCGGGTCGCCTGCCTGCAGAGGCAAATGCCCTCGCCAGTGCCATCACCCCGGCGGTTCCCGAAGCATTGTCGTCAGCCCCGTTGAAGATGAAATCGTCTCCTTCCCTGTATTTCTTCAGGCTCCCCACATGGTCGTAATGGGCCCCGGCGATCACATATTCGTTCTTTAACCGGGGGTGGCGCCCTTCAATGCATCCTGCCACATTGTGTGCCGATAAAAAATTAACCTTCAAACCGGTCTCCAGAGTACCATCTGCATTTTCAAAATCAAAGGAACGGGGAGAAAGGGAGGCGTCTATTTTCCGCTGAATCGCTTTCAGGGAGTCGACACTTCCGAGGAGAAATTGAACGACAGACTCACCGACCTGCACAAAAGGCAGATGTTCCTGTTTCTCATACATTTCTACGGGAAGGTTATCCTGGGGCAGGAATTTGGAGAGCCCCGGCCAGGGATAACCCTGCGGGGTAAGCATCAGGTGGTTGAGGGGGTCTGTGACCACCAGGAGGCCGGCAGCCCCATGCATTGCAGCGTTGGCCATTTTGGTCTTCAGCAGCGAATGGATGGTCTCCGCCAAGCCGCTGAAAGGGGATGCGGTGTCTTTTTCCCCGGGCTCGTGTTTCATGACCAGCACAATCTTTCCCCGCACATCCAGATCACGGTAATCGTCGTAACCAAATTCCGGAGCGGTGATCCCGTAGCCGGCAAAGACCAGCGCACCCTGCACCAGCGTGTCGGCGGTCATTTCAAACGGGGTATAATCGGCTTTCAGGCTAAAGCTCCTGGTTTCGCCCTTCCGGGTGATAACAAACCGGCATTTCTCCGCTTCCAGGTTCCTGGTGTACAACGGGACCTCCTGAAAATAGGAATTGTTGATTTTCTGAATCCCCAGGGAGGCCAGCTCACCGGCGATGTAGCTCGCAGCCAGGTCCAGTCCGGGGCTGGGGGTATCACGGCCTTTCAGGCTGTCGGAGGCCAGGAAGCCGATGTGCTGCCCTATCCATTCCTGGGTGATCGCCCGCAGGCCTTTCCGCAGGGGCTGGGCATCTGCAGTGCCGGTAATCAACAGGCAAAATATCAAAATAGCTGCAGTATTTTTTCCCATCGTCAACTATGAAAGAGTAAGGTCACCGGTTTCCGTAAAGGGGAATCCGTCGTTCCTGCAATGTTACAAAGAAAAATTCCGGAAGGAGAATTTCATCGCCGAAACTTTTACTATGTAAAGGATGGGTTAAACAAACCGGTCTCGTGGAGGGTGCAGGTCCGGATTCGGGATAAGCATCACGTCAGTAGCGGAAAGTCTTTCTTTTTTTGCCTGTTTGCCCTTTTTCGGCTGCTTTGCGGATATAATCAGCGGACAGGGGCACCTTACAGGCAGTGCCGCCCATATCGACCCATACGGGTCCGGTTTTGGCGGCCGTATCAGCAGCTTTCGCGGCCAAGTCTGTAATGCAGGTACCTATGGCAATGACGAAGCTGTTCATGGCGTAGCGGACCCTGTTGGGGGCAGTGTGGATCGTCTCCGCCACCTGGTCGAGCAGCCGGCAGTACGTATTGGTGTCGAGTTCTGTATCCGGTTTAATCGCAGCGCAACAGGCCAGGGTAGCCCAGCCGGCCGAGGCGACATTCTCCCGCTCCGACCGGATCCAGCGAAGCCCCAGACTGAACCCATACCGTGTTTCCGCCGCCACCTGGGGAACCGCAAATTCACTCAGGTAGTACCAGTAAGCTTTATCCACCCATTCCTCCAGAATGTCTTCGGTAATACGGGTTTCATCGGCCATCTGAGCAGCCAGGTACATGGCGTCGGAATTGCCGGTACGGTAAAGCTCCAGCGACAGATCATGGTTTTTCCCGGTCTTCCTGAGGATCTTTTTCAGGTCCGCCACCCGGACACCAAAGAAAGGTTCCCGGGCACCATGCCTGATCAGGGTATTCTTCGTTTGCGCATCACCGTAATGCTCCAGTTCACTCAATATTTCCGTTGCTGTCATCTTAATCAAAATTGGTTGCATCAGATGGAAGCAGGAAAGGCCTCTATCCCCTATCATGTACAACGGCCGATCTTATTCCCGCATTCTGAAAACCGAAAGAGTCGGAGCCAGGCCTGCCGCCTCTTTGGTGATGATCTGGGAACGGCTCACATCCGCACCTGATGGCCAAAGATAGCCCAATTCCCGCTGAATAACAAAAAGAGTGCAGGAGATAAGGGGAAGCGGCCGCACCTGCGTGCAAACGGAAAGCCATTAACCAGTAAGTCAAGTAAACCGGGCTCTATTGCCACCTGCCTGTCTGGCTTCCCCGCCTATGATGGAAAATTTCAGAAAAAGCTGAACGGGGACTCCGCAAATTTCCCGGTGCCTCCCTGTAATAAAAACCCTGTTGTTCATACCGATAGAAAACAGTGCGTATATTTGTAACAGGTTTAACCGGTGCGATATGATCATAGTCGTTTACATCATGGTTTTCATTGTTGTCCTGGCGGGCATCTATCTTTTGCTGAAAATTTTGGGTGACGGCAAAAAGGCCCTGCTCAAAAGGATGCTCGACAGTAACGACATTTCCAGAGATACCTACCTGAAATATCTTGAGAAGTTGTAGTCTTTTGCAGGGCAGATGGCCGTGAAGCCGCCCCTGTGGCTTTATACACTGGATCAGCAAGGACCGCTTCGGAGGTAATCCGGAATTCGCTGCCGATCCTCATTCTCCTCTCGTTTTTTTGTTTGAAAAAGTGTAGCCGGATCAATCTCTTCTTCCCGTTTTGATCCGGTTTAAGGATGTTTTCCTTCCCATTCCCGGCATTCGTACTTCAATCCCACCCCATTCAGGATTTCAGCAGTTAAATTTTTAATGAGAAAAATCAGTAAAAAATTATTGTTAAATGGATGACATTGGCATGGATATTGGAATTTCCGGACATATATAATTAACATACTAAAAATTATGAATCATTTAAACTTTCTTATGGTACTGAAACGGGCTGACCAACCCAAAGTCGGAAATGCATGACACGACACGAAATCAACATGCACAGGGTTGCTGAAAACTGAAAAGAGTAAGCATTCATTAAAAAGAAATGCCATGAAATCCATTTATTTTCTATCATTATTTACCATCATGCTTTTAATCGGAGCAAAATCAGAGGCCATGTGGTGCATAAAAGATGGTAAAGCAGAGCATTTTGACGCAGGTTTTGAACCGTGCAGGTATTATTGGGATAATATTGTCAATGATGATGGCACCCCATACACTGGTCATTATGGAAAGATACCACCTTGCAGGCCAAAACCAAGTAGTATTGCAGTTAATACTCAGCTTCAGGATCAGGAGATTGCTGCCATGATCAAGCATGGAAGCAATCAGGTTTTTCTTGGAAGTGAAATTGATCAAAAACCCATTGAAGGCAGCGGATATCTTGTTAAATATAACGGTGAATGTATTGGCTTTTATCAAAAACTGACTGAATTTTACAAAGATCAGGAATCTGCCAAGAAAAAGAAAACAGCCAGGTAAACGGGTATTGTACCAGGTATTGCCAAAATTGGGGCGGAAGTGCCCGACATGAACGTTAGCAAACCGAAATAACAGAATGCTAAAACACCATGTTGGAATTCTGAAGCCCCAATTTTGGCAATAATTATTTTAAGAATTGAAAACCTTGCAAAATCCGGATCTGCGGGAACTGCAGGGTCTTCCGTTTTTAGAGGGGTACCAGCCGTAATTTCCGTTAAGGCTGAATGGTCTTCGAAAGCGTTACTTGCCTACTGGTTTACAGACGGAACCGAGGCCGGTGGACCACTCTCGTGGCTGCCAGTGAGAACTTCTTTGAAGACAGGCAGGTATTCCCTCTGGGTAAATACTCATGCATTTCTCAGAGCCGCCAAATCCAGCTTTTTCATAGGGAGCATCACCCTGAGGATCCGTTCCAGCTTTTCACTGCCTGAATGAAACATCAGGTCGTTCATTTCCGCGGGCACTACCTGCCAGGAGAGTCCGAATCGATCCTTCAGCCAGCCGCAGGGTTGTTCACTGCCTCCGTCGCCCAGTTTCTTCCAGAAGTCATCCATTTCCTCCTGTGTAGAGCACTCCACCATCAGGGAAACCGCTTCATTGAAATCGTAGCCGTGGTCAAGCGGACTGCTCATGGCGTTGAGGAGGTATCCGCCGAGTTTGAACTGGGCAAAAAGGAGTGATCCCTCAGGAAGGCCTGTCGACGGGTCAGCGGGTGCTTCCAGCAAGATCCGTGAATCTGGGAAACATGCACTCCAGAAGCGCATGGCCTCTCTGACCAGTCCGCCTTTGGTTCCGCCCAAAAGGATGGTGGGCACGATTTTCTGGACGGAACGGATGGGGTCGGCATCGAGTTGCCAGGCCACCCCGAAGCGGTCCTGAATAAAGGCATACCTTCGCGCCCATGGGTAAGACCCCAGGGGAAACATCACCTCCCCATCCCTGGAAAGTTCTTTATACAGCCGGTAAATTTCCTGGTCTGATCCGCAATAGACGAAAAAGGAGACCGAAGGGTTAATCCGGAAATAAGGTCCGCCGTTGATGGCCATGAAACGGCTTCCAAGGAGGGTAAACGAAAAAATCTCCGCATCGCCCGATGGTGTGCCGGGAAGCACCACCCTCCCCGTCAGTTCCGATTCAGCAAACAGCGAGAGATAATAATGAACCGCCTCGGCGGCCTGATGGTCAAACCAGAGGTGAGGAACGATTTTCTGATGGATTGCAGCCATGATATCAAGGTATTAAAGACGATTGTCAGGACCCTGTTTTTCAAAAATACGATATTTTTCATTTGGTGTACGGCAACCAGTGGGCCGGCAACAGGGAGGGGAAATGGTTTGAGCTGACCGAAGCGCGGTTTACAGTCGACAACACCGGCCGGAAGGAGGCCCGCATGGACTTCCCGGGAGGCGTGGAAGAAGGGCGGTTTCTTCAACGGGACCACCCCCGCCGGCATCCCCTTCATGAGGCCTCTGGAAGAATACAATTCACTGACAGCGACCCAATATGAGTTATCATCAAGACTCAATGAAAAAAGGCTTGATTCGCCATCGAGAAATACAGAAAAGGCTTATCATTCTCAAAAGAACTTGAGGAGGGTATATTCACTGCAAAATGCAGATTTCACTACGATCAACGAACATATGTAATATATTTTTCTTAAACGTGCACTATTTGTGCCCTCGAGCTATCTCTTCAGCAATTTCTCTTTCGCCTCCTCCAGGGAGCTTACAAAATTGATACGGCCAACCCGGTTGCCTTCCCTGATAAAATCGTTCAGGCTTTTACAATATTCCCCGTCTTTTCAGTTCCCAGAAGCATTTTACCGTTGCTTTGATGTCGGCGGCGGCGTTGTGCGCCTCATCAAATCCGGTGCGAAAGAGCTTGTAATGCAATTCCGGCAGTCTGGGCCATTTGTAACCGTAGGGTCCGTTGATGGCGCAGAAGTTGGTGGTGCTGTCCATGGTGCAAATCTTCCGTTTCCCGGTCAGGCTGTTGGGCATGTTGCATCGCAGAAATTCGGCCCCCAGGATTTTTTCGTCGAAGGAGATGTTATGGGCGACCAGGTAACTGGCCCGGGGAACCAGCGAATTGAATTCCTCCAGCACTTCGGGAAGAGGCCGACCTTCAAGCAGGGCCCTTTCAGTGGTGATACCATGAACCCGTGAGGCATCGGCCGGAATCCTGTACCCCTCAGGCCTGATGATATAGTCGCCTCCGCTGATTTCATTTCCGTCAGGATCGTAAAGCAGGAATGCCAACTGTACCATCCGGGGCCAGTTGTTGAGGTCTGTCACCGGCGCTTTCCAGTTCCGGGGCAGCCCCGTTGTTTCGGTATCAAAAAACAAGTACATACAATCAGCTATTTATTGGTAAAGGTTGATCTGTTAGTTCCGCTTTCAAAGTTATCCAGGATTCGCTGCCGGTCCTCATTCTCCTTGTCGTTTTTATGATAAAGCTCAACAAAGACCATTCGCCGCTCTTCCCGGAACCAGGCATACACCAGTCGCAATCCGGAGTTTACCCCACGACCTTTGAGCGCTTTACAGGCGATCATTTTGACTTTTATGACACAGGTCTCAATACCGGGATTATCAATCCGGAAGCTAAAGGGAGGCCGTTCATCAGGAAACACTTCCAACACCTGTTTAACAACCATCATGTCGTCAGTAAGGGTCCTGTATTTTTTCAGAAGGGCTTTCAGCTCCTTTTTATACTCCGGAAGCTCTTCAAATGTCATGGCTCTTCAGTCTCCCCGCCATAATTCCTGACCGAAAAGGGAGCTTCCCGGTAAAAGGTCAGTTCATAGTTTATCATGGCCCCCTCTTTTGTGGCCAGCCAGGGCATATCCCTATGTGAATAACTGCTGATGGCAGAGGCAGACCAGTCACTCATCTGATCAATAACCCGGTCCATCACCTCTTTCTCACTCGCCTTCAATGCAGTAAGGTCGGCCTTGACCAGAGGAAGATAGCGTGCTTGCTGAAGACCAAAATAATCCGTTTTGAACCGCTGCAATTGTCCTGCTTCAATCATTTGGTTGAGAATTGAATCGAGCTTATGCGGCACGGGGCCATAAGGCAATTTCCGGTATTCGGCGCCGGATAAATGCTCTTCGTAAAGCTCGTAGTAGTTAAAATCAGAGAAGTAAAGCAATTTATACAACACAGTCTCCCCCACATTGGGCTTTCCCGCGCATTTTTCAAGAATGTAAAGGAGAATGTTTTTGAGTTTTAACACCTTGAGCTGAGGAACGGATATCCGCTCTCCGTAGGGTTGAAAGGGATCCTGTAAGGTCAGTTCTTCCGGATCTGACACGATGAAATCCTTCGACATGAACTCATCCAGGGAAAAACCAAGAATCATGGAGAGCCGCTGAAGTTCAAGCGCATCAATACTTCTGTTACCAAGCTCTATCTGAGCCAGGGAAGGTCTTGAAATTTTCAGCCTTTTGGCCAGGTCGGACTGTGAAAGACCTTTCTGTTTTCGCAATTCCGAAATTCTCTGACCCATTTCTTTTTGGGATAGCGCCGCTTGCATGGATTTCAAAAATAAAACATTACAAAAATAGGAATTGTTTTATTATAAAACAATTGTATGTTCTTAATTAAAACTTGTTTTCATGGCCGATTCTAACTAATACGGCCCAATAAGCACGGCAATAAAGGCATATTTCACGATTCCATCTACCGTAGCCAGGCAATCGGAATAGTTTGTCGAATTTCCCCTGTATACTTTGTTGCCTTTGATCGTCAGCAGGCAGTCGGAATAGTTGGTGGAATTCCCTTTATTAATTTTCCCGTCAACCATGGTATAGAGGCAGTCGGAATAGTTGGTCGAGTTGCCCCGGTAAAACCTGCCGTCCCTGAGGGTGTACACGCAATCGGAATAATTGGTGGAATTCCCTTCATACACCTTGTCGCCCCTGATCGTAAAAAGGCAATCGGACCAATTGGCCGAATGGCCGGAAAAGATCCTGGTTTGTGCCGGGAGCATTATTGAAAATCCCAAAACAATAACTATGATTAGAATATACTTCATTATGAATTAATTAGCAACATTTCAGAAAACTGCAATTTTCCTGTTAAATCTAACTTTATCCGGCAGGCGAATATTGTTTCTTCATGCAATATGTGTGCCCGGACTAAATTGCCGCTGCCGGATAGCCATAATCCAATCGCGATCAGGAATTGCAGTACATTACTTTTATCAGATGTTGTGCCGGACATCCTGTTATAATTCATCAGGAATCCCTTTTCTGTGTAATTGCTCCGGAAACGGTTAGTCATGCCGTATGTTATTAATTATACCCAATTTAGTAAATATTTCCACTCCATAGCCTATCAAGAAAATCCATTACAGGATAAACAGCTATACCATTCATCAGACGAGGCTTTTTATCCATTGATACCAAAATAAGTTTGGCCTCCGGAAATTCTTCGGAAAAAGCTTTAAGTCCCCTGGAATGGTGCGATTGCACTTCCTCGGAAGATTTAATCTCAATGGCTACCTCTGCCTTCCCAATAATTACGTCGACCTCATAACCCGATGTGGTTCTCCAATAAGAAATTTCTCCGGATTTTTCAGAATAGCCATGAAAGGCAATGATTTCCTGAATGACGAAATGCTCAAACGCATGCCCGAACTCGGGAGATCCGGGGCGCAATCTGCCCCTTTTAAGCAGGAAGTTGGCTATTCCGACGTCGAAATAGTAAAACCGGGGAGATTGAATGACTCTTCTCTTCACCCTGTGGGTAAATGCAGGGATGGCATAGCCAATCAGGGTTTCCTCGAGAATGGAGAAATATTCCTTGACCGTCACAGCGCTGACACCGCATTCCGAAGCAATATTGCTGTAATTCAGCACTTCCCCGTTGCTCAGAGCGGCCACTTCCATAAACCGGGAAAAGGTGGTAAGATTCCGGGTCAGGGCTTCCGCTTTAATCTCTTCCTGCAAATAATCTCCTATGTACGCTTGTAATCGCTTCGTCGCGTTTTCAGTAAGATAATGACGGGGGATCATGCCGTTGTTGCATGCTTTTCCCAGGTCAAAATCAGGGATTTCAGCGCTAACCAGCGGATAGAGCCTTTTACGCAGCGCTCTTCCGCCCAGGAGATTGGCTCCGCTCCTGACCAGTTTCCTTGCACTGGAACCACTCATTATGAAACGCAGGTTCCGGTTGGTCATTAACCAATGGATTTCATCCAGTAAAACCGGAAGCTTTTGAATCTCGTCGACTATAACCAGTTCGCCCTCTGGCAACATACTGAGCTCCTCCCTCAGCAATGCCGGACGACGATTATACCGTTCAAACTCATCGGACTTGAGCAGATCGATATACCGGATATCAGGAAAGGTCAGCCTGAGCAAGGTGCTTTTTCCGGTTTGTCTTGCCCCCCACAGGAAACAGCTCTCCCCATTCAGATCCTGCAGATCGATTTTTCGCGTCAACATAAACCTATACTTTATATATTCATGAATATCCTAAGTTGATATTGCAAATATACATAGTATTTAGTTCATTTATAAACCAGAATCCGGTAGATGATCTAAAAAATTCGTAGCCGAAGCAGAAATCACCAACACTGGCGTTTAACGCTGCTCCTTAGTAATGTTGAACAAATCTTTCGTGGATTGTCCGCTTCGTCTGATTTTCCGGATCTCCCACGGCGGCAGGGGATTGGGATCTTTCCATAAACCCCTTCGCTCTTTCCGGGCTTCCTGTTCGAGGGCGGCCAGGTCCCGGTCAGCGTTGTACTTCACAAAATGCCAGGCCAGTCCGGCCCTTACCATTTCATGGCTCAGTTCAGTTCCGGCAGAAAGATACGTGAATCCGATCTTCCGGTTTCCTGATTCTGACCGGGTGATCTGCACGGCGACCTGTTGTCCGAAGCAGAGGGACCCCAGATGCTTTTTCGACACCTGGTAGAAGGGCATTCCCTTTTCCGGAGCGTCTATTCCTTCCATCCGTATGCGAAAAGTTTTATTGCTGTCGTTCAGAAGGTCGAAGGTATCGCCGTCGACAATCCCTATTACCCTGCCTTCGATGATTTCTCCGGAACCAGGGGTTTCCGCTGATGGTGGTGCCGCCTGTGCCGGAAAGGAAGGGGTATCGTTTCCCGAAACGCCCGGAGCTTCAGAGTCGGGCATAATGTGTAGTGAATCAGCGCTCCTACCCGCGGAGCCGGACTGATCTTCGCTAAGGCTACCCGCCCATTGGCTCATGGAAGGAGCAGGAATCCCCGATTTCTTCAGTTGTCCGCTCTTCGACTGACAAGCGCCGGACAACAGAAGGGTCAATACTACAATAAGATATGTTAATTTATTCAGCAATTACAATGACGGTTTGTTGAGTAAAAACCGTACAGATCGGTCATTTCGCCAGCAATTTGTAGCAAAGGTATGAAATTGAGGCGACTTTCGGGGGAAAGGCCTCCGGAAGCCGGCTTATTTGAATCGGTCACCCGGATCGCCGGGGAGCACGGCTTCACCCTGAACCGCCATAAGACCCGGTTGCAGAAGTCACCTTCCGCCAGACGGTCACCGGCATCGTGGCCAACCGGAAGCCCAATATCGGCCGGGAGTACAGGCGGAAGCTCCGGGACTGAATATACAATGGGAAAAATCAATCAAAAAATACACTAATTATACTAATATAATATAAAATGTATATATTTGTTGGCGATTCACCACACAAAAGATCAGGTAAACAGATGACGTACCGGAAGGAAATATATGCAGCGAGGAGCATGGAGGTATTCAAACAGTATGGTCTTCGGATTTCAATCGATGAGATTGCAAGTAAAACCGGTGTGACGAAAAAAACAATCTACAATCAATTCGGATCAAAGGAGGGGCTTTTGAAATTCTGCATGCAGAAACTCAATAAGGAAATGGGAAATAAGATTGCCGTAATGTATTCTGAGGAGGTCCATGCAATTGCAGGATTCAGATCAGGGATTTATGGTATGGGAGAGGTATTTCATTCATTGAGCCCTGTCTTTTTTGAGGACCTTAAAAAGTTGTTCCCTGACCTTTCAGGTTCGCAACACAAGATGGGTTTTGGGTCTTTTCTTGAGGGTGTGAAGAAAAACCTGATCAAAGGTCAGAACGAAAATTTGTACAGACAGGATATGGATGTTGACCTGATAAGCAAATTCTTCATCACCTCTGTGGTCAGCTATTTTATCCGGAGCGTCCTGACGGTCAGCGAGTATTCAGCCAGAGACTATTTCAAATCGATGATTGACTACCACCTGCATGCGGTTGTTACTGCACAGGGGCTGGAAGTACTTGATCAGGTAAATCATAACCACATAAATATTTCCTCACACAATGAATAAAGCCGTAATTGTTTTGTCCACCATAATGGTCTGCTTAAGTGCCCATGCTGGTGCCCAGCAGGCCTATGATCTTCAGAGCTGCCTGAAGTTTGCCCTGGAAAACAACCATAATATCCGCAAGGCACAATATGATGTAGAGAAATCCATACAGGCAAGGCATGAAATAGTCGGAGCCCTATTGCCGCAAATATCAGGTTCCGGGAATCTGAACTACAACATTCAGAAGCCAAGGTTTATTATGCCCAATTTCATTAACAGCTTCCTTCCTCCGAACATGCAGGATCCCGATGCAGCCAAATATATGACGATTGAGATGGGGACCAACTATTCAGCCGGGATCGGGGCTGCGCTTAATCAGCAGATTATCAACCTCTCTCTCTTCAATGCGGCAGACATAGCCAGAACGGCCGAAGAGCTTACCTCCCTAGCCGCCGAGGCCAGGGAGGAGGATGTTATCAGTCAGACTGCCAATCTGTTTTATGCAATTCAGGCGACGGAATACGCTGACTGGATGTTTGGCAGGAGCATCGAAATCATTGATTCTGTACTGACTTCAATGGAAGCAAGTTACGCCAGCGGGCTGATCAGGAAAGTAGACCTTGACAGGCTAAAGGTTACAAGGACCAACATGACCACACAGAGAGCATCAGTCCGGAATGGTGTCGGAGTGCAGAAAAACCTGCTGAAGCTGCAGATGGGAATGGACATGTCGGGTCTCCTTGAAATCGAAAAGATCAATCTCGAAGCCATCGAAAAGCGAATAAAAACGGGAGATTTTCAGCGTTTCGATCCAAAGCTTCATACAGCTTTCAAAATGCTGACCCATCAGCAAAGCCTCCAGCAGCTGCAACGAAAGGGAGCAGTGTATGAAAAATTTCCTGTTTTGACAGCCATGATCAATTATAACTATAACGGCGTTTCAGATGAGTTTTTCAGGGGGGAAACAAATTACTGGTACGGATCATCAATGGCGGGTCTGAACCTTCGTATTCCCCTGTTTGGAGGGCTTTCCAGAAACTCAAAAATAAAGCAGGCAGAATTCGAGATCCTCAAAACCAGGGAAGACGGGGTCATCCTTGAACAGTCTCTCAGCATGGCATATGAAAATGCATTGTTAAAGATAGACGATAGTCGAAGTGCGATTAATGTTCAGAGGGAAAACATGGCTCTTGCAGAAGAGGTGTACCGCATTACGGAAAAGAATTATTCGCTGGGCATCGCTTCGATGTCAGATGTACTTAACGCAAACTCATCTCTTATACAGGCGCAGATGAGCTATGCCGATGCACTTAACAACTTCATGAAGGCGTACGTAGAGCTTCTTAAAGCCAGCGGTACGGTAAGGAATCTGGTCATGTAAGTCAATAATTATGAATACTATAAGAATTTCAAAATAGCGGACAATGCCGAGCCTGGAGGTTCCGCCGGGGCAGTCAGGTGAGGCGATATCTTAAAAATCATGAAATGAGCATGTATAACGATACACCAACTGGAATGATGTAATCCGCACATGCGAATTACATGCGTTTCCAGTAGTTTTCCTAATGAACGTTATAATTTAAACACATGAAAAAAGTCTGGTCCATCATCGCAGTACTGGCTCTTATAGCTGTAATTGTT
>CAZYUA010000001.1:0-7145 GCA_964650525.1 uncultured Prolixibacteraceae bacterium | reverse complement strand
CATGAAAAAAGTCTGGTCCATCATCGCAGTACTGGCTCTTATAGCTGTAATTGTTGTCATCCTTGTGATCAATAAAAATCGCAGTTCAGAACAAACTCAGATTGCTTCCGGGGCCTCCGCAAGTGTAACCGTGGGGATGATTGAGGTCACTGAGGAAATGTCTGACCGGAGCTTCGTATCCAATGGCTCACTTGAACCATTCCGCGAGCTCTCTTTTGTCTCCGATGTATCCGGCAGGGTGCTTCAAGTATTTGCTGATGAAGGAGCAGTAGTCAGCAAGGGGAAGATCCTGGTTCAGGTCGATGATGAGATGCTAAAGGCAGATTTTACAGCGAGCGAGGCCGCGTACAATGCGTTAAAGACAGACCTTGAAAGGTTTACAAATGCCAACGTGAACGGCGGAGTAACCGATCAGCAGCTGGAGACCATCAGAACGCAGTTTGTTGCCGCCGAGAGCAGGTATATAAGCAGTAAGAGGCGTCTTGCGGATGCAAGAATCAAATCGCCAATTGCAGGGTCAGTGATAAAGCGACATGTAGAGGTAGGAACCTATCTCAATCCGGGCGCCAGGCTTTTCGACATTATCGATGATTCCCGGCTAAGGGCAATGTGCAATGTTACGGAAAGACAGGTCCTGCTCCTGAAGGAGGGTCAGAATGTAACAATCAGTTGCGATGCTTTTCCCGGAGAAAAATACAACGGGAAGATTACGTTTGTCGGGTCAAAGGCAGACAGGTCACTGAATTATCCGGTTGAAACAACTGTTTCAGGCTCTGATAAGAAAAACCTTAAGGCAGGGATGTATGTAACCGCTTATTTTGATATTGAATCTGAGAACAAAGTAATTATGATCCCGAGGAGTGCCATTACCGGGAGCGTGAAAAATGCAAAAGTCTATACGGTCACTGATGGAAAGGCCGCAGAGCGGGAGGTGACTGTGGGTTCGATGATCGGCAATAAGGTTGAGATACTTGACGGGCTGCAGGCCGGTGACAGTATAATTGTCGCAGGACTGATCAACGTGTCGGATGGGATAATGGTCAGGAACAAAACTGACCGGTAAACCGGAACGCTTTCAAATCATAGCGTAAGAGAGAAACGTTCAGAACTGACTAAAAAAAGTAGAGATGAAAATTTCCGAAATATCAATAAAGAGGCCGATCTATGTAATTGTTCTGTTTTCGGTTCTGTCAATCCTCGGTTATATAAGTTACAGAAATCTGAGTGCCGAGCTGATGCCGAAATTCACCCCCCCGGTAATCAATGTCCAGATCATTTACCCGGGCGCATCACCTTCGGAAGTTGAGAATTCAGTGACCCGCAAAGTCGAGGATGCTCTCTCAAGCATGGAAGGTATTGACAAGATACAGTCCTATTCCTATGAGAGCCTGGCGATGCTTTTTGTCACATTCAAATACGGCACCGACATAGACAAATCCATCACCAATGCCCAGAACTTTATTGATGCGAAAAGATCACAGCTTCCCGTGTCAGTATTGTCCCCGGTTATTTCAAAGGTGACTGTTGATGACAAGGCGATCATTATTTTATCAGCGACTTCAGATCTGGAGCCGACGCAGTTTTTTGATCTGATGGACAAGCGCATTCTTCCGCAACTCTCAGGTATAAAGGGTGTTTCAAAGGGGACTCTTGTGGGTGGATTACAAAGGGAAATACAGGTTAATCTCGATGCAACAAGGATGCGGGCGTTGGGTGTCACTCCCGCCCAGATTCAGGGAGTGATAAGGTCATCCAACCTTGATTTCCCGACAGGCAGCATTCAGAATCCGGAGACCCAGACCGCAGTCCGCCTTTCTGGCAAATTCACAAGCGTGGAAGAAATCAGGAACCTGGTGCTGATGACTGCTCCAACCGGCGCACAGGTCAGGTTGCAGGATATTGCTGAAATTACGGATGCCATAAAAGATCCCTCGAGCCTTGCCAGGGTTAATGGTGAGGATGCCATACTGATTAATATTTATAAGCAATCAGACGCGAATGCGGTTGACGTAAGTGATAATGTCCTGAAGACGATTGAGTCACTTGAAAAAGAGTATTCGGGAAACAGCCTTAACATGGAGATTGCACAGGACTCTACCGACTTTACGCGTGAATCAATATCCTCGGTGCTGAAGGATCTTCTGCTGGCCGTATTGCTTGTGTCACTGGTAATGTTGCTTTTCCTTCACAATTTCAGGAATGCAATCGTGGTTATGGTTGTGGTGCCGGCATCTCTTATTTCGACATTCATCGGCATGAATCTTTTTGATTTTTCTCTTAACCTGATGTCATTGCTTGGCCTCTCGCTTGTTATCGGAGTGCTTGTCGACGATGCAATTGTTGTCATCGAAAACGTGTACCGCCATATCGAGATGGGCAAAAACAGGGTGCGTGCGTCATGGGATGCCATGAAGGAGATAGGATTCACCGTAATTTCAATAACAATTGTACTTGTCATTGTCTTCCTGCCCATTGCTCTGACAAATACGCTTGTTTCAGACATTCTCAGGCAGTTCTGCGGGGTGATCATATTCTCAATACTTGTCAGCCTGCTTGCCGCACTTACCCTTGTTCCGCTTCTTACTTCCAGGTTTGGGAACATCCAGGTGCTGACAGGGAAAAACCTGTTTGTAAAGACACTGATCGGATTTGAAAAAATGATAGCCGCATTTGGCCTCTGGGTATCGCGGCTGTTAAAGTGGGCGCTTTTTCACAAGCGGTGGATTGCCCTGATTATTCTTGGAATTACAATGGCCGTTTTTTCCCTTTTCCCGCTGGGATTTATCGGATTTGAGTTTTTGCCCGATGTGGACAGGGGCGAGTTTATCATGCAGATGGAAATGCCCAGGGACATCTCACTTGAAGAATCGAATGCACTTGTACGGAAAGCTGAAGACTGGTTCCGGGCCAGACCCGAGGTCACCAAGGTTGTCACGATGGTGGGTCTCACAAGTGACAACACGCAGAGCACGCGGGGGACGCCATACCTGGCGGAGCTCAATGTGAAGCTTGTTCCGGCAAAACTGCGTGACGAAAACACCAGGCTGTATATTGCTAAAATCAAGAAGCCCCTTTCCGATTACCTTGTTGATGCGAATGTAAATATCTTTAGTGTTGCCGTGACAGGGCAGGCTGCCAAGGCGGCGGTTGAATACGTAATCACCGGCAATAACAGCGATTCAGTCATGATTTTTGCCGACCAGGCACTTGATGTAATGCGTTCCATTCCGGGCACGATGCAGCAGGAGCTGTCAGTCGAAAGCGGGACTCCCGAAATAAATGTGGCTGTTGACCGTGACAAGATGTCTTCTCTTGGCCTGACACTCGACAATGTCGGCTTTACGATGCAGATGACCTATCAGGGGAACAACGCACTTAAGTATACGGAGAACAACTATGAATATGACATTAACATAAGATCAGACAAGGCTTACAGGGAGCAGGTGGAGGATGTCGGTAACCTGACCTTCATGAATAGCCGGGGTGAAGCGATCCGCCTGTCGCAATTTGCTGATGTCTCTCTCGGAACCGGACCAAGCCGGCTGGAAAGGTTTAACCGCAACAGTTCGGTTACCATCCGGACACAGGTTCTGGGCGCAACCTCGGGAGAGGTTTCTCAGGAATTCAGAGACCGTATTGATAAGATGCAAAAGCCGCAGGGAACAAGATTGGAAGTAACCGGAGATATGCAGTCGATGGGCGATTCGATGAGCGTCATGACCGGTGCGCTTCTTTTGTCCATCGTCCTTATTTACCTTTCCCTTGTGGTACTGTACAATAACTGGACTGATCCGTTTGCCGTTCTGTTTTCAATTCCTCTTGCCATCCTGGGGGCGATCCTGGCCCTGGCGCTTACCAACACTGCACTGAGTGTTTACGGTATGCTGGGACTTGTCATGCTGATCGGTCTCGTGGGGAAGAATGCCATCCTTCTGGTTGATTTCGCCAATGATGCAATAAAGGAGGGGAAAGAGATCCATGACGCCCTTGTTCAGGCGGTGCAGATACGTACCCGTCCGATCCTGATGACAGCCCTTTCAACAATCATCGGGATGCTCCCCGTAGCTCTTTCGTCAGGATCCGGAGCTGAATTGCGTAACGGCCTTGCCTGGGTGATCATCGGTGGAATGGCAACATCCACATTTCTGACGCTGATTGTGGTTCCGGTAATGTATAAAATCCTCCATTCGGGCAGACGGCAAAATGCTCACAGGAAAAGTCTTGATATTGAACGGTTGATGGTTGAGTAGGTATCTTATACGGTTGTCTGCGTATTTAGCCTGTTCTGTTGGCTGTAATTTTCAGCGACCACTGCCCGGCAAACCCAGGTAGTTTGTCTTTAAATTGACATTTATGTTGGGAAAAATACGCAATAGTGTAATTATTTCGAACTTATATGTTATATTTATCTCAAAAAAATGAAACGTAAAATTTCAGATTCATTAGTTAAATGGAAAAACAGTAAAAACCGGAAACCGCTCATTTTAAATGGTGCACGTCAGGTTGGGAAGACATACATTCTGCAGGATTTTGGCCGAAATCATTTTGAAAATGTGGTTGAAGTAAATTTTGAGATTGACAAACCATTGTGTGAATTTCTTGAAAGTGACATTAATCCTGTTAAAATAATTCAATATTTGGAACTTACTTCAGGAAAGATCATTGAAGCCGGTAAAACACTGATTATTTTTGATGAAATTCAAGCGTGTAATCGCGCATTAACCTCCCTTAAATATTTCTGCGAACAGGCTCCTGACTATCATGTAATTGCAGCAGGTTCACTTCTGGGTGTAGCTGTAAATCGGGAGAAGTATTCTTTTCCGGTGGGTAAAGTTGATGAGTTGAAAATGTTCGCTATGGATTTTGAAGAGTTCTTATGGGCGATGGGTAAAAAGATCCTTGCGGATATCATACGGGAGAATTTTACCAGGAATCAGGTTATGCAAGAGTCAATGCACAATTTGGCGATTGAATTATTTCTGAAGTATTTCATTGTGGGAGGAATGCCGGAAGCCGTCGAAAAATTCGCAGAGACAGAAAGTTACTTACGTGTTCAGCAGATTCAAAACAACATCCTGAATGAATATATAGCTGACATGGCAAAATATGCAGACCCGTCAACCAGTATTAAGATCCGGGCTTGTTTTGATTCCATTCCGGCACAATTGGCCAAGGACAATACCAAATTTCAATATAAAGTTGTGCAACGCGGCGGAACTTCGACGATTTTTGGCGAAGCTATCGAATGGCTCGTATATGCGGGCATAGTTATGAAGTGTCAGAATATAGAGCACGGTTTTATTCCAATTAAAGCCTATGCCGATTTAAGTAATTTTAAGCTCTATATGGGAGATATCGGATTACTTACACTCCGGTCAATGATGCCCTTACAGACCATTCTTTCCCCTTTCTCCGAAAGCAATACTTTTCTGGGCGCAATGACTGAGAACTATGTGGCACAAGTTTTAACATCGAAAGAAATTCCGGTATTTTATTGGAACAGTCAGGGTAAGGCAGAGATAGATTTTATACTTCAGGATGGGAGCAGCGTTATCCCCATCGAAGTAAAAAGCGGAGTGAGGGTTCGTTCCCGAAGCCTGGGCGTATTTATGGAACGATACAAGTCTCCTTACGGTATTCGCATTTCAAAGAAGAATTTTGGTTTTGAAAACAACAAAAAATCGGTGCCTTTATATGCTGTCTTTTGCTTATAACCCATGGCATTTTAAACTTCCCGGCCAGTCCGGCCCTGATCATTTCACGGCTCAGTTCAGTTCCGGCAGAAAGATACGTGCATCCGATCTATCGACTGCCTGATTCAGACCGGCATCGTGGCCAACCAGAAGCCCAATGTCGGCCGGGAGTACAAGCGGAAGCTCAGGGCCCGGCTCCGTGCCATTGATCTGCCCGGCTCCTATTCGGCCACCTGCAGACATTAAAGGCTCAATAAAGCACCCGCCCATCTTGTGTGCCAGTATCTCCTGGCACTCGAGGGGCGATTATTCTATAAGACTTATTCTTTTCCAATTTCGTCAAACTCGTTGACGAAATCTCAAACCGTTGAAAATGATTCAATTTCGCAGACGACTTCTGCGGAATTGCAACGCCAGTTTGAATCCGCATCATATGAACGTCTTGCCCTGAGCCGCAATAAAGAAGGCATCAGACAATTAGCAGAAAAAGGACAAGTGATTGAAAAACCAACGGACATTCTGAAAGACCCCTATATTTTAGAGTTTCTGAAGTTACCTGCAAACGGTAAAAGTTTAGTGCTCAAAACCAAAGCCATTTAAAATTATTACCTTTATACAAGAAAAATAATGTAATGAAGAGACGAGTATATATTGACACTTCTGTAATTGGTGGTTGTTTTGACGAAGAGTTTAAGATTTGGTCAGATCAGCTAATGGTAGAATTCATTTCAGGCGAGAAAATTATGGTTTTGTCTGATACTACCCTCAGAGAGCTTGAACTTGCACCAGAAAATGTAAGGAATAAAGTGAATGAAATTCCGGAAGAAAATATAGAATTCATGCTAACTGAGAGAGAATCAGAAATACTGGCGGAACTATATATAACTGAAGGAGCAATTACCAGAAAATATTACGAAGATGCTATACATATTGCAAATGCTACAATTTCCATGGTTCATGTTTTGGCAAGTTGGAACTTTAAACATATTGTAAACTTAGATAGAATCAAGAAATACAATGGGGTCAATCTGAAGAATGGTTATCCGGTTATTGAAATAAGAACACCAAGAGAAATTTTAAAACATGAAGAGAATGAAAACTAAAGATAAAAAATTTGATGCTGTTAAAATGATGAGAGAAATAAGGGACAGATTACATCAAGAATATGAAGAAAATCCTGAGAAAAGGAAAATTGATCTGGAAAGAATTAGAAAGAAATATATAAAAATTCCCGTCAGCAGGTAACAGCACCTACCCACAAGCAGGGGTATCGTTTTTCAAGTTGAAAAACGGACCCAAATCCCCCGCCAGAGGGTAGCTGCTAAATGACATTTTCACACGCGGAAGATTCAAGACAAAAGAATTTGACCTGAATCTCCCATAAAAGATATCAACACCCCCCATTTTTCCCATCCCCGGAAGTCGATTTTCGCTAAATTGCAGCATCGGAAA